>DRGC01000055.1 GCA_011050235.1 Phycisphaerae bacterium
CGGCAGCGTCCGCAGCACCGACACCGGCATCAGCGGGGGCCGGTCGGCCGACCAGGCCTTGGCCTGGGCGTCCCACGAACCGCGCTCCCACGATGCCAGCAGCAGCAACTCGCACTTGAACGTCACCCGCAGGACGGGGTCCGGCCCGTAGTAATAAAGATCCTGGGGCATCTGGACCTCTTCCTGCATGTCGACGCTCAGGATGGTATGGTAGTTGATGGACGTCAGTGTCCGCTCCAACTCGCCCACATGCCTCAAGGGTAGGGTGACGATGAACTGGTAGTACACAACGTCATACAGCTTGCTGGCCGATCGCTCGGTCAACGTTGCCCGCTTTGGCGGGCCCTCTTCCGCACCGGCGGTGATCACGCCCGCAGCCGGCGCCGCAGCGGCGACGGCGGACGAGGTGTAGCCGAAAACGCTCAACTTCCAAAGGCGCCGCACGGCCGACTGCGCCACGCTGGGTGTGATGGTCTTGTCGGGATCCCCCTGCTGCAGGGCGGTGATTGCGGCGTCGTTGGTCTTGCCGATCGCCGCCAGGACGTCGCGGGTGACCCACAGGTTCAGCTGGGCCTGCCACAACTGCTTCTCCGTGGCGTCGGTGGTCGGCTGTGTGAAAACGAAATCCAGCGCCGACGCGTCGGCGTAGATCAACTTGTCCCGCACGCTCTCCTGGCGGACGGCGTCGCGCGCGGCCATTCGGGCCTGCTTGACAAGGGCCGGATCGTCCGGCTTGGCGGCGCGCCACTCGTCTGTCGCCCGGAGGTTGTTGATCCACACGGGCACGGCGTCGTCGACATCCTCCTCGGTGGCGGGGGTGGCGGCCTTGAGCGGCTCGAGCATCGCCTTGAGGCGCTCGATGTAGCTGGTCGTGAGATTGTACTTCAGGTGCATGCCCCACTGGGTATAGACGGCACGGTCGATGGGAAAGGCGTGGATGGTTTCTTGCTCACCGGTTTCGTCGACGACTGTGGCCGCCAGCACCTCAAGATTGCGGCTGTTCCACTTGGTGCTGTCGTTGATGACCTGCTCCAATCCGGCCTTGACCGATTCGACGCGCTGCTCCTCGGCATCGACGATCTCCTGATTGATCGGACGGCGGTAAAGGTTACGCAGCTTATTGCCCAGGTTCTCTCGCTCTTTGACGGCGGCCTGAATATTGTCGTCCAGCGACATGTTGGCCGTTAGCAGCAACCCGCCGATGACGACCACCGCCACACCCACGATGATGAGAACCAGATGCTGTCGGATGAATTCCATCTTGTCGCTCTCCGGGCGTTAGGGCCCCTCGCCGCCGCCGGGCTGACCGTCTGTGTCGATCGCGATGTACCACGTGACCATCACGAGGCTGTCGCCAGCCATATCCTCGTCGGGAAGCAGCGGGTCCGGCTGGCTGATGGGCAGCGCCTCGCCGTCGGCGCTCTCCACCGGCGGCCGGCCGGCCGACGTCTGAATATTGCACGCCAGCACCGAGATCGCCGGCAGGGCGCCGGCAATCTGCTTGCTGCGATGACGCATGCGCTCCAGGCGCAGGATTGTCTCGTCGATGGGCATCGGCGTCCGTCCGACCATCGTCACCACGAACCCTCGTCCGGTGGGCGCCGTGGCGTTGTCCAGCAACTCCCGTGGGATTCGTTTGCCCACCTGGGCGGCGTACGAGGCCGTAATCGTCTGAACGATGATCGCCCGCCGGGCAGACCGTTTGATCTTTCCGATCGCCTCCAGCGCGCGTTTTCGGCCGCCGTCGTCGGCGGCGCGGGCGTAGGCGGCCAGCAGCGCCTGGACGTCGCGCCCGTCATCGCCGGCGGTGATGCTGCGAATCGAATCGCCGATCATCGCGTGAATCGCCGGCCAGACCTCCCGATAGGCCAGCATCGCGAAGTAGTCGTCGATCTGCTGCTGTTCGGCCCGCCCGGCGTCTTTGACCTTGTTGTATTCTTTTCGGAGGTTCTCCAGCCGCCGCACGGTCGATTTCGCTTCGCTCAGGACCGCGGGGTTCTTCTTGACGCTCGGCAGCGACCGGCTGTCGGCAAACGCCCGATACGTCGGAACCCCAAGCGACAGCAGCAGCGCCGCCGCCGTGGCGGCAAACCACGGAATCTTGCGCACCCACAGACGACGGCGGGCGATTTCTTCCGGCAGAAGGTTCGTCGTCACCCGTGTCGGGCGCAGCACCTGCGCCGCCAGCCCGTAGGCCACCGCGAACGACAGGACGCCCTCGCCGAACCCGGGCACGTTGACGCCCTCGGCCGGGGAGATCTGCTTGAAGCTGTCCAGCCGCGTCACCGGAAATTGAAGGTTCTGCTCGAGGAACTTCTGCAGACCCGGCAGGCGAAACCCGTTGCCCAGGCCCAGCAGCTTGGTGAAGGTACTCTCGCGATGCAGCGAAATGTAGTACCCCACCGACCGCTGGATTTCCTGGACCAGGTCGGCAAACACAGGCCGCATCGCCTGGAAAACCTGGCGGGCGTATTTGCTGGTCGCAGCGGTGCGCTTGAGTTTCTCGGCCTTGGCGAACGACAGCTTGAACGCCCGCGCCAGCGCCTCGGTAAAGTTGTTGCCGCCGATCTGGATCGTGCGGGTCCACAGCTTCGATCCGTCGACGACGATCAGGTCGGTCTTGTCGGCCCCGACATCGGCGACCAGCGTCGCGCCCTCGGCGGCGGCCTGCTCGTCGAAGGTCACAAAGTTATACACCGCCAGCGGCGCCACCTGCACCACGTCGGCGTGCAAGCCGACATCCGACAGATGCGCCAACGCCTCGGCGATATCCTGACGCTTCATCGCGAAGATGCCGACCTCGATGTCCGGCGAGTCCTCGCTGGTGAAGGCCTGCCACTCCCAGACAACTTCCTCGATGGCGAATGGGATCTGCTGGGCGGCCTCGTACTGGACGATCCGCGGCAGCTCCTTGATATCCACCGGCGGTGGTTTGAAGAATCGCGTGAAGCTGCTCTGACCCGGCACGGCCAGCGCGATCGTCGCGCCCTGGGTACTGTGCCGTGAGAGAAACTGCTCCAACGACTGACGGATCAACTCGCCCTTGTCAACGTCGGGCTGAGAGAGAATCTCGGGGTGTTCGATGATGTCAAAATCCACCACCTGAAGGATGCCCTCGAAGTCGACCACCTTCAGCGCCTTCAGCGCACACTGCCCGATGTCGATACCCCAAACCGTTCTGACTTTCGCCATGCCCTGTCCTCGGCGCCCGCGCCGTCAGCCGCTTGACCGGCGACGCGTCCGGCCGTTCATTGCACAGTCCGACTGCACTCGCCATCGGGCCGCTCCACACACAGCGGCGGCCCAGACGGTATAATGGGCTTTTCGGTCACGAGATACAACGCGCTGCACTGTTTTTGTCTCTTGAGCGGTTTTTGCCCACCCAACCAGATGCCAACGCCATGCGATTTACGCTGACAACGCTGGGCTGCAAGGTCAACCAATACGACGGCTGCGCCATCGCTACCGCGCTGCGCGGCGCGGGGTTGCGGTCGGTTGAAGAATCGGCCTGCGCCGACGTGGTGGTGATCAACACCTGCTGCGTGACGGCCACCGCTATGGCCAAGAGTCGCCAGGCCATCCGCCGTAGCGTCCGAGCCGCTGACGACCCGGCCGTCCTGATCGTCGGATGCTACGGCGACTACGACGCAGATCGCCTCGCCGCGATGCTGGCCGAGATGGGGATTCCGGCAGAGAAAACTGCTATCATAGGCCATCATAATGACTTAGCCAAATCGCTCGATGATTTCCTCCGGCGGATTTCGCCGGTCAGCGGCGATGGAAGCCGCCCCGAAGCCGGCCAAGATCCTTCAGACGGTGGCCGCCCGTCGAGCATACGGTCACCGGCGACCATTAGAACGCGCCGCCAGCAGGCCGTCAAACGCAATCCCCCCGCGAGGGAACTCGGCCCCATCGACCGCTTCGATGGCCGCCAGCGGGCGTTCGTGAAGGTCCAGGACGGCTGCGACGCCTTCTGCACCTATTGTATTGTACCGTTCACCCGCCCGCGGGTCTCGTGGAGGCCGGTCGATCGGGTCGTCGCCGAGGCCCGACAATTGGTGGCGGCCGGGCATAGGGAAATCGTCCTATGTGGCGTATGTCTAGGGGCTTACGGTCGCGACACGACTGTGAGAAACCGCGCCGAAGACCAACTGTCCGCCCTGCCCGCGCTGGTGGAGGCCGTCGCCTCGCTGGACGGGCTGTGGCGGGTGAGACTCTCCAGCCTCGAACCGGCCGATCTGACCGACGAATTGGTCGCCGTCTGCGCCGCTTCCCCTGCCGTCGCCCCCCACTTTCACCTGCCGCTACAGTCCGGCAGCGACGCCATCCTGACCCGCATGAACCGCCAGTACTCAGCCGACGACTTTCGCCGCTCGGTCGAGCGGCTGCGGGCCGCCTTCGATCGGCCCGCGGTGACCACCGACGTGATCGTGGGCTTTCCCGGCGAGAGCGACGCCGACTTCGACGCCACGCTCGCGATGGCCCGGGCCGCGCAGTTCGCCAAGATTCACGCCTTCCCCTTCAGCGCGATCGAGGGCACAGCCGCCCACGCCTGGCGCGATCGGCGCCCGCCCGACGCTACCGTCAAGCGCCGCCTCGCCTCCCTGGCCGACCTCGAACGCACCCTCGCCACCGACTACCGCCAACAGTTCGTCGGCCAAACCCTCCAAGGCCTGATCGAATCCCCCCGCCCCACCACCACCGCCCGCCAAGCCATGACCGACCGCTACCTGACAATCTTCTTCACCCCCGACGCCACCCCGCCAGCCGCCCTAACCGGCCAACTCGCCACATTCCAAATTGACAGCCTTTGCGACCAAGGCCTCACCGGACACCTGATCGCCCATCCCTGAACACCTCCCCCTACCCCATTGCGGTCGTTCTATCAATGGATGATGGAGCCGAAACATGGTTGCCGGTGTCGCCGCAAACCACGCCACCCGCCGAGAAAACGGATTGCCTTATATTACAGTGGTGGTTATGTTATCTTTCTGATAATCGCACCACGAGAGGGGTCTTCCAATGATCCGATATCGCTGTCCCAGGTGCAGGAGTGTGCTTGAGGCCGAGAGCGCTATGGCGGGCAAGCAGGACAAATGCCCGCTGTGTCGGCAAGTGTCGGTGGTCCCGTCGGCACGCAATTTGCGCCCATTCGGGATTGCCATAGCCGGCGCGTTGGTAGTGCTGTTTGCGGTCGGTGCGGCAGTTCCCTTATCCAGCGACGAAGCTCCCGACCGTCGGCCAGGCCCGGAGATGCCGCCGGACTCTCGCCCAAGCCCCCTTGGACGGGCCGGGGAGATGGCAGGACCCAACCAAGCCGGAGCCGAGCAGGGAGGATTGTCGACGAAGGAGCTTTTCCGCCAATGCTCCCCAGCCGTGGTGAAGATTGTCAGCACCAATAGGCAAGGCAGGCTCTTAGGCCAGGGGTCCGGGTTTCTTGTGAGTACAGATGGTCTTGTCGTGACGAGTTATCATGTCATCAAAGGCTGCCAACGGGCTGTGATCCATATGACGGGTGGGAGTGGGCGTCAGGAGATGGTCGTAAAGGGGGTCGTTGCGCTGGATATGGCCGGCGACTTGGCGTTACTACGCGTGGACACAGGAGGCCTACGCGTAACATTCTTGGAGCTTGCGGGTGGGCCTCTGCCTGAAGTTGGTACCGAGGTGTTCGCCATCGGCAGTCCAGAGGGGCTCGAGAACTCCTTCACCAAAGGCATTGTCAGCGGCCATCGCAAGGCGTCGCGTCTCGGCTCCCACTACGATGAGAGCATGTATTTCCTCCAAATTAGTACCCCTATAAGCCGTGGTTCAAGCGGCGGGCCCCTCTTGACGGAAGACGGCAAGGTTGTCGGTGTCACATCCGCCAGTTACCACGAAGCCTCGGCGCAGAACTTGAATTTTGCGGTGCCCGCTAACCGGGTATCGAAATTGCTCACGCAGCGGGGCAAGCTTCAGTCGCTCGCGAGCGCAGCAAATACGGCAGATACGGATACCGGCAACCGGACCTTCAACTCGCAGTTGTCGCTGAAGGTCTACACGTGGACGTTGGATGGTGGTACGGAACTGGTCGGCGCCACGCCATCTGAGACGCTCCTTGAGATTCCGGAATGCCCGTATTGGTGGGTCGAGCCACGCGGCCCTGTGGACATGGCCAAGCTTAGCCGGGAAATCCACTCAAAACGCGTCACCGGGCTGGCGTTGCTTGTTGCGACAGATGCGGACCTGGCCCACCTGAAGGGCCTGACCGGTTCGCAGCGGCTCTACCTCAGCGAGACAGACATCACGGATGCGGGCCTGGCCCACCTGAAGGAGCTGACGGGCTTGAAGCGGCTCTACCTCAACCGCACAAATATCACGGATGGGGGGCTTCGCGAACTGCGAAAAGCACTTCCGGGAACCGACATTAGATTCCCCTGATCACATTTGACGGCTAGCCTTTCCCTTCAGCGCGATCGAGGGCACAGCCGCCCACGCCTGGCGCGATCGGCGCCCGCCCGACGCCACCGCCCGCCAAGCCATGACCGACCGCTACCTGACAATCTTCTTCTCCCCCCCGCCAGCCGCCCTAACCGGCCAACTCGCCACATTCCAAATCGACATCCTCTGCAACCAAGGCCTCACCGGAGGCCCGATCGCATATCCCTGAACACCTCCCCTTACCCCGTCGCGGCCGTTCCATTCGCGCTGGCGCGGGCGGCATTGGAGGCGAGCCAAGCGCCGTGATCTGACGCCAAATGGCCATATCTCAGGAAAGCCGGGGATGGAACGGACAAGGTCAATTCGCACTGCGACAATGCCCTTCCGGACGGTGCCTTTTCTGCCGTTCTGGAGCGACGAAATCCGTTGGCGGACTCATCCTCCGAGCCCGAAGTGAGAAAACTTGGGATTTTGGTAGGCGCAAGCGGGGGGGGGGGGCAGTAGAATCCAGATGAGGGCGGCTGGCAGCGGGGCCCGGCAAGGTCATCCGGGAAATTTCGACTCAGAAATGATGTGGCCCCCCCGATCATGGCCACGAAGCACGGACTCTAAGAGATTGAAAGGAAAATGGTCAGGGCTTCACCTGGCCGGGTGACGCGTATGAAACTGGCTCTTATTTCGCCTCCAGAGACTCCTCCGTTTGGTCCGCCAATGTCGATCATAGCGCTCAAGTCGTACGCGCAGGAGCGCGACGTTACGGTCGTCCCGATAGACGCCAATATCGATGCGATTCACTACACCCTCAGTCCGGAAAAGCGGCTGCAGTTTGGCGAGTTCGCCTTAGCGTCGCTGACGAACGGATTGACGGGTCGAGGAGAGCCCAAGATCACAGCAAGACGTACTATCGTTCCCGGTGAGCCCCCCCCCCGGCTCGATTCGGCGCGCGCTCAAGTCGTCCTGGACCAGCTCGAGAGCATCTGGCGGGAGGACGGTTTCGCAATGACCAAAGACGGCTTCAAGTCCGAGTTGGCCATCTTGAACGATGCTCTCATTATGGCTTCACTTCGCATGTACCCCCACAACATCACGGTGTGGGGAGGAGTCCCTGCCTCGACGGACCTCTTTCGCAGCCAAAGGTACAATCCCTATCTCCAGTACTATCAGGAGGATCTTGTCCCTTCTCTGATAGAGCTTTCACCGGACCTCATCGGGATATCCTTTAGCTACATGGACCAGTTCTTCTACGTCGTGTCCCTGGTCAGGACGCTCAGAGCCGCTGGTCTCACTACGCCGGTCGTTATCGGTGGATCGGGTTTCACCACGATATGCAAGGCGGCCGGTTCGGACGTGGAGCCGACAATTCCCGTCGACAGTGGGTACCGAATCATCGCCGTCAGCAGCATGCTGGGCACGTTGGACCCGCTTGCCGGCGGGAAGATGAGCTCCTCCGAGGTCATCACCGTAGGCGTCCAAGGCGAAGGCGAGGGCCCCCTTGGGGAGATATGCCGCCGTCTGGCACAAGGGGAGCCCTTTCTTGACGTGCCGAGCCTCGTCTATATCGATCCAGACAAGCGTGCGGTGATCTTCAACGATAGGTGTGCGGCTCTTCCCGGCGATGAAATACCCAAGATGGATCTTGCTGGTCTGGGCATCGGCAAGAAGTACCTCTCGCCTATTCCCATGGCGCCGATCATAGCGTCTCGCGGGTGCTACTGGAACAAGTGCACGTTCTGCAACCTTCCCCACACACTCGACAGCCGATATCGCGTGCTGCCGATAGACACTGTCCTGGCGACGGCGGAATCCTACGTCAATGAGTTCGGCGTCGAATTGGCGTTCTTCTGCGACGAGATGATGGGCCCGCCAAGACTGCGCGACTTGACCGACAGGTTGGCGCAGAAGGACCTCTCCCTGCCCTTCTTCACAATGCTCCATATCGAAAAGGGTCATTTGCCTGTCATCGGATCTGCCGCCAAGGGAGGCCTGAAGTTCGTAGCCTTCGGCCTGGAGTCCGCCTGCGAGCGGGTCGCCGCCATGATGAACAAGGGGTACAAGCTGGATGTTGCCAAGGAACTGCTTGACGAATGTGTCCGCCATGGCGTGCGCGTGCAATACTTCGTCATGTTCGGCTTTCCGACCGAGACGCCCGCCGAAGCCGACGAGACGCTGGAGTATCTGGCCAGCAACCATGACAAGCTGTGGTGCATCAGGGCCACACCATGGTTACTGACGCCAAGCAGCCACATTCACTCGCATCCGGAGGAGTTCGGCATGGTTGCCAGTCCTGGCAAGACCATTACCCCGGACGATTCGACCAGCTACACAATGACCAAAGGGATCGATTACCGACAGGCTAAAGAGTACGTCCAACAGCTCCGGAGGGACCCCGACCTGAGGCGCATCGTCCTGACCAACGGACAAGAGGACTACAGAGCCATCCTCGACATGCTCGAGAGCAGCCCGTAGAGCGTACAAGCAGGGCGAATCGAGAACTAATCGGGATCACGTGGGAAGCCGGGGCCGGGCGCTTGTTCGGGTTGGCTGGGGGGCGTACAATCGCGCGGGATGAGTGAGACGGCTGACAATGTGCGGGATGAGCTGACGCGGGCGGCGGGACAACTGCTGGCGATTGAGGAGTTCTTGGGCGGGCCGTTCGTTCCTGCTCGGGCGGTGGAGTTGCCGGAGGTCGGCCCTGCTGCGGCTACGGGAGGCGGGGCTGCCGGCGGCGGCGCGGTTGTGCGGGCGGCTGTCGGCAACGGCATGTCCGCGCAGGAAAAGGCCGACGCGCTGGCGGAGATGGACGCCAACGAAGTGACCGGCTGCACCAAGTGCGCGCTGTGCCAAAACCGCACGAACACCGTCTTTGGCGAAGGCGATGCCGACGCCGATCTGGTGTTTGTGGGCGAAGGCCCCGGGGCCGATGAGGATGCCACCGGCCGGCCGTTCGTGGGCCGGGCCGGCGAGCTGCTCGCCAAGATGATCACAGCCATGGGGCTCTCACGCGAGCGGGTGTTCATCTGCAACATGGTCAAGTGTCGCCCGCCCGGCAACCGCGCCCCGATGCCCGAGGAGGTCTCGGCCTGCTGGGGCTACCTGGTGCGACAACTGCAGATCATCCAGCCGCGGGTGATCGTCACGCTCGGCAACCCGTCGACGCGGGGGCTGCTCGATACGCGGGTGGGGATCACGAAGCTGCGGGGCCGCTTCCAGCAGTTGCCCGACATCGGCGAGGGCCTGGCCGGCACGCCCGTGATGCCGACATTCCACCCGGCCTACCTGCTGCGACAATACACGCCCGACAACCGCCGAAACGTCTGGGCCGACCTCCAACAGGTGATGAAACTGCTCGGGCTCGACGCTCCGTCGAGTTAGAGCGTGTTGCGTTAGCCCCTATCACCGGCAGGCGGGGCTTTTGCCTTGTCCGATTGCGCGCTCGTGGTTAGATTAGCCGCTCCGCGGCGGCCATCGGGGCCTTGCGGGCTATGGGAGTGACGCAGCGATGAAGATCGGTGTTCTGCGAGAGATCGCGGCGGGCGAGACCCGCGTGGCCATCGTCCCCGAAACGGTCCGCTGCCTGGTGCGCGACGAGCACGAGGTGCTTGTCGAGGCCGGGGCGGGGGCGGGGGCGTTCTTCGACGACGAGGCCTACCAATCCGCCGGCGCGACGGTCTGCGCCGACGCGGGCGAGCTTTGCCGCCAGGCGGAATTGATCGTGAAGATCAACCCCCCCGCCGACGCGACGGGCGAGCGAGACGAGTTGGCGATGCTTCATTCGGGCGCCGCGCTGGTGTCGCTGTTGCATCCGGCGACCGGCGGGCCGCTGGCCGAGGCGCTGGCGCGGCAAGGCGTGACGAGCTTCGCGATGGACGCGATGCCCCGCATCACGCGTGCCCAGTCGATGGATGTGCTTTCCAGCATGGCGACGGTGGCCGGCTACAAGGCCGTGCTGCTGGCGGCCGCCGCCCTGGGACGGATGATGCCGATGCTGATGACGGCGGCAGGCACGATCAAGCCCGCAGCCGCGCTGGTAATCGGCGCGGGCGTGGCCGGCCTGCAGGCGGTCGCAACGGCCAAGCGTCTGGGTGCTCGCGTGGCGGCCGTCGACACGCGGCCGGCCGTGGCCGAGCAAGTCGAAAGTCTCGGCGCGAGTTTCATCTCGCTGGAGACCACCCACGACGCCCAGGATACCGGCGGCTACGCGACCGATCTGGGCGAATCGTTCTACAAGCAGGAGCAGGACATCCTCGCCCCGCACGTGGCCAAGGCGGACCTGATTATCTGCACGGCCCTGATCCCAGGCCGACCGGCGCCGATCCTGATCACCGACGCGATGGTCGAGTCGATGCGAGGCGGGTCGGTCATCGTGGACCTGGCCGCGACGGCCGGCGGCAACTGCACGCTGTCGCAGCCCGACCAGACGGTCACGCATGGCGGCGTGACGATCCTGGGGCCCACCAACCTGCCCGCCCAGGCGCCGATCAATGCATCGGAGATGTTCTCGCGGAACGTGGCGTCGTTCCTGGGCGAACTGCTGGTCGAGGGGCAACTGAACGTCGATCTGGAAAACGAAATCATCACCGCCACACTGGTGACCCACGACGGAAAAGTCGTACACCCGGCGGCGTTGAAGGCCTTGGGCCGGAGTGAGGAATAGACCATGGTTCTCCCACTTGTTCTGGCGATCACGATTCTTGTGCTGGCCATGCTGTTGGGGCTGGAGATCATCACGAAGGTGCCCACGCAGCTCCACACGCCGCTGATGAGCGGGTCCAACGCCATCAGCGGGATCACCATCATCGGGGCGCTGCTGGCCGCGGGGGCGGGCGGCTGGCTGGGCGGGTCGTTCGGCGTGCTCGCCGTCACAGCCGCCATGGTCAACGTCGTGGGCGGGTATCTGGTCACCGACCGGATGCTGCGGATGTTCAAGACGAAAAGGTAACGGTCGATGAGTGAACAGATCGCAATCTATGCGTACGTGCTGGCGGCGGTGCTGTTCGTGTTCGCGCTGAAGGCGATGGCCTCGCCGAAGACGGCCCGACGCGGCAATCTGATCGGCGCAGTCGGGATGCTGATCGCCATCGGCGTGACGCTACTGGCCCAGCGCCCTGAGATGATCAGGGATATCGTTCACGGAAATTGGATTCCGACCGGGCTGACCGTCCCGGCCATAACGTCGACGGGATGGGTCTTCGTGATCATCGGCATAGTCGCCGGTTCGCTGATCGGCGCGTTTCTGGCGCTGACGGTGAAGATGACGGGCATGCCGCAGATGGTGGCCATGTTCAACGGCTTCGGCGGGTTGGCGTCGGGTCTGGTGGTCTTTGCAGTGGTCTTCCGCCGCAGCGCAGCCGACATGGCAACCGAAGCGGGGCAAACACTGGCCGTCACCGTCGGGGTCAGCACGCTGATCGGCTGGGTGACGTTTACCGGCTCGGTGATCGCGTTCGCCAAGCTGCAGGGGGTCGTGTTCTCGGGCAAGCCGGTGACCTTCCCCTTGCAGAAGATCGCCAACTTCCTCGTCCTGCTCGCCTGCGTCGGGGCGATCGTGGTGTGGGGCTTTGCCCCCGAGATGCGATGGATCATCATCCCGCTGGCGCTGCTGGCGTCGGCGTTCGGCGTGATGTTCGTGATCCCCATCGGCGGGGCCGACATGCCGGTGGTGATCAGCCTGTTGAACAGCTATTCGGGGCTGGCGGCCTGCGCGACGGGGTTTGTGCTGAATAACCCCGGCCTGATCATCGCCGGGTCGCTTGTCGGGGCGTCGGGCATCGTGCTGACGCGGCTGATGTGCCACGCCATGAACCGCTCGCTGGCCAACGTCCTGTTCGCCGCCGTCGGCTCGAAGGTCGCCGACATCGACACCGAGCGTCAGAAATCCGTCAAGCGCTACACCGGCCAGGACGGGGCGATGATCCTGGCCAACGCCGACAGCGTGATCTTCGTGCCCGGCTACGGCCTGGCCGTCGCCCAGGCGCAGCACATCCTCAAGGAACTCGCCGACCTGCTCGAATCGCGCGGGACGACGGTTAAGTACGGCATTCATCCGGTCGCCGGACGAATGCCGGGCCACATGAACGTCCTGCTCGCCGAGGCCGACGTGCCCTACGAGCAACTGTGCGACCTCGAGACCATCAACCCGGAGTTCGAGAACACCGACGCCGTGGTGACCATCGGCGCCAACGACGTGATCAACCCCGCCGCCCGCAGCGACCGGGACAGCCCGATCTACGGCATGCCGATCCTCGACGTCGACAAGGCCCGCACGGTGATGATCATCAAACGCAGCCTTTCCCCGGGCTTCGCCGGCATCGACAACGACCTGTTCTACAACGCCAAGACCCTCATGCTCTTCGGCGACGGCAAAGCCATGCTCACCGACCTCGTTGCGGCGATGAAGGAAGCGTAGGGAGGGGTGAGGCCTGGGGCTTGGGGTCCACTGCCCGCAGCGCGGCGGATTTCCCGCCCCGGCGGATCTTCGACCTAGTCCACCGCGTTCTACTTGGCGGGTACACTTCCCTGTCTTTCGAGGTTGCGTGACAGAGACTTGCACTGCTAACATCCGGCCTTGTGGGTGCAAAACTGATTAGATGCACGAACAAGCGGGCGACAGCCCCTGTCGGGTCGCCGATCGTTTCACGTTAAGAACGGCGACAACTACCTGCCATCACATGATTTGCATTCTAATGGCCCCTTCCTAAAAAGATCGATAAGTAGGACAGGTTTTTCTATTGACTGAATCGGCAAAGGTCGTACAATATTTATCTGTCCTTGAGGCAGGACGTGCAACACATCTGTAGAGTTCGATGATCTCTCAACCATCGGAAGGCAAGAGAGAGGTCTGTGGTCACTACTGAGAGGAGATGGATTATGGCAAAGAAACATTTCTGGGCAATCTGTATCGTTTGTGTGATGGTGCTGTCGGCGACACCGGCGTTGCGAGCGGATGATTTTGCCCCGCCGGCGTGGGTCCGAGGAGATCCGCTGACCACCGCCGCCGAATGGGAGTTCACCTCGGCGGGCTTAGGCCCCCACGCGCCGGACGGTGGTACCGTTGCGACGATCGTGGGCGATGCCGGCGGCATCCCGACGGCGTCGATCTTCGGCGGCGGCGCCGGAAGCTTTCCCACGTGGGGCCCGGGTGACGGCGATGGCGAATGGTTCGCCGCCGGCACGGTCGCGATGTTCATCGACTTCGATATACCGAACTGGATCGACACCGAGCTGGTGAAGTTCTTGAGGATCCAGGTCACGTTTGCCGGGCCGACCCCGTTCATCGCCGCCATCAGCGCCTTCGACCCTTCGGTTGGGTCCGTCATCATCGTGCCCACAGGGACGACGCTCCATTCCCCAGGGCACATTCTGTTCGAGTACTCCCTGTTTCCCAACCCCGACATCGAGACCTTCTTCCTGGAGGTACCGGTCGGCGGGTCTATTGATCAGGTCGTGGTCGACACGATTTCGATCCCCGAACCGGCGACAATGGGCCTGCTGAGTCTCGGTGGTTTGGCCCTGCTGCGTCGTCGCAAGAAGTAGCTCCGCCTGGGGCGGAAAATAGCCCCTCGCACAAGAGAGTATCAACACAACGGGCGACGGCCCTTCACAGGCCGCCGCCCGTTGTCCTGCGCGGGCGGCCGATCCGTCTGAGAGGGTGGAAGTGCGCCGGGGGATTCGTGTAGCATAGGGGTTTGGCGCGTCGAGCTGCTCGGCGACTTCAGGAGGCGATTGGTGAAACCAGGCCCCAATAGAGTGATGCCGACCCCTGGCAGACGGGTGGTATGTGTCCTGGCAGCCTGGCTGGCGATTGTTGGACCGGTGTGTCTGGCCGGTGATGTGCCGACGCCCCCGCCGCCGGCGGATGTCAAGCCGGCCCCCGTCGAGGCGCCCACCACCGCGCCGGCTGTTGCCGAGTCGGCATCTACGAAGCCGGCAACCAAGCCGGCAGCTACCGAGCCGGCGGCCTCGGGTGAGGATGCGCCGATCTTCGGCATGCCGCCTTATCACACCGAGCACTTCTCGATCTACTGCGACAAGTCGCAGGAGATGATCAACGATTTCGCGGTGCGGCTGGAGGCGATGCACGCCGAGTACAGCACGCTGATGGCCAAGTACCTTCGGCCCAACAACAAGCGGTTCAAGGTGTTCCTGTTTTCCGACAGCCAACGGTTCGTCGCCGCCGGCGGGCATCCGCTTATGCCCGGCATCAGCATGAGGACCGGCCGGTGGCCCGGCTCGCGCCTGATGCTGATGGTCCACAGCGACCGTGTGGAGGTCCCCGTCGACCACCTGATGCGGCACGAGGTGTGGCACCACTTCAATTCCACCAACGTAACGGGCCGCTTTCCGACGTGGCTGGAAGAGGGTTTCGCCGAGTACATCGGCTACGGCATCTGGACCGGCGACGGCGTGATCTACGGCACGATCCGCCCGGAGGCCTACCACAGCATCAAGGGCTATGCCGACGCCGGGCGAATCATCCCGCTGAGAAAACTCATGCCCACCTCCGGCGGGCAGTGGCTGGGGACGGCGGGCACGGATGAGGGATGGCGCGGCTACATGCAGTCGTGGTCGCTGGTGGAGTTTCTGACCACGGCCGAGGAGGGCAAGTACCGCCCGCGGCTACAGGCCTACATGGACGACCTGTGCTCGGGGCGCCGTCCGACGGCCTCGGCGGCCGCCATCAGGGAGATGGACCCGCAATACCAGAAATGGGTCAAGGCCATCACGCCCACGCTGACGCACGAGAAGTTCTACGAGGCCGTCGTCGCCATCTTGACCAGCCACCTCGCCCGGGCCCATGCGCGCGGGCAGCGGTTCAAATCGGCCGAGGCCTTCCTTGCCGCCGCGCGGGGCCGCACACTCGACCTGGCGCCCATCGGCGACGACCAGTGGCTTCCGCCATCGTTGATGGTCGAGTGCTTCTGGTACATCCGGCAGATCAGAAGCAGCTACGGCGACATGAAATTGACGCTGACCTACAGGGACGACCGGCCGACGCTACGATTGAAGGGCGACTATGTCGATCTCGAACTGACGGGTGCGTTTCGGCTAAAGGATGGCAAGGTCGCCGCCATTAACGTCAAACATCTCAAGCCCGTGCCCTTCGATCTCAACGCGGGCAAGAAGCGGCGCCTCCGCCGCGACGCGACCACCAAACCCGCTCGCCGGCGACGGGCCAAGTGATGGGAGCGACCATGCTGTCGATCACCACCGACTACGCAGCCGATACCGGCTGCCCCGAGCCGTACCTGCGCCGCATCGCCGAGGCGGGCTTCTCGCACGTGCACTGGGGCCATCAGTGGACGGGCGATTTTCTCTACGGCGCTCCGGAGATTCGGCAAATCAAGGCCTGGCTGGGCGAGCTGGGCCTGAAGCTGCTGGACCTGCACGCCTCGGTCGGCCCGGAGAAGAACTATGGCTCGCTGCGCGAGTACGAGCGGCAGGCTGGCGTCGAACTGGTGAAAAACCGCCTGGAGATGACGGCCGAGCTCGGAGCCGACGTGGCCATCCTGCACCTACCCGGCATGCATGACAAACTCGACAACGCGCCCGACGTCTGGGAGCAGCTCTGGCGGAGCTTCGACGAGTTGGCCCCGGTCATTCGGTCGACGGGCGTGCGCATCGCCATCGAGAACGGCCCGATCCGCCACATCGCCAACATCTGCGACCGGTACCCGCCGGAGGCGTTTGGGATGTGCTACGACTGCGGCCACGGCAACATGGGGCATCTCAATACCGAGGGCGGACTGGATGAACTCGAGCCGCTCAAGGACCGGCTGATCTCCGTACACCTGCACGACAACGACGGTTCGGGCGATCAGCACAAGGTGCCGTTCACCGGCACGGTCGATTGGGATCGCCTGGTCGGCATCCTGGCCGAATCGTCCTACACCAAGTGTGTCTCCATGGAATCATCCGTCGGAGATGGCTTCGACGACGAGATCGCCTTCCTCCAGGCCGCCTTCGACGCCGGCACGCGCCTGGCCGCGATGATCGACAAACGCCGCGGGCAAACGGCCCAACCGGCATCCGCGCCCGGTTAGCTTCTGCGCCGCCGCAGCAAGCGTCTCCGCCTAACGGCCCACCCCGGCGCGTCTACGACCCTCCCCGGCGGGCCTGCGGCTTTCCACCACGGCGGATCTACGACGTCGTCTCAAGAAGGCGGCTGCTCCGATACCCAGCAGGCTCATCGTCGCCGGCTGTCGGGGGGATGACTTACTGCAATCATCCGACTGCCGAAGTGCTTAGGACTCCGGTGTCTTGGAGGGGGCGTTCGTGGAGCGTCCGGCGGCGATGGCTTGTACGAGTTTCTCCAACTCGTTTAGCGCCAGGTGAGCGGCTTCGACGTCCTGGGTCTTGGCGGCCTGCTCCAGGACCCGGGCCGCATCGGTCAACGCGGGGTAGCCGTAGCTGCCGCCAGAACCCTTGAGTTGGTGGGCCAGACCGGCCAGCCCCTGGTGGTCGCCGTAGGCCAGCGCCTGGGCCATCGCCTTGACCTGGCCGGGCAGGCCTGCGACGAACGTCTCGATGATGTCTGTGAGATCCGGATCATCGGCGAATGTCGAAACGATCCTCTCCGGCGACGGCGCTGCCAGGCCGGCCCTCTGGGCCGGCCGTTCGTCGACGCCGACGGTGTTCCGCCGGATCACGTCGGCCAGTTGCGCCGGCGTGATGGGCTTGCTGACATAGTCGTCCATACCGGCGTCCAGGCACGCCTGGCGGTCGCCCTTCATGGCATTGGCCGTTATCGCGATGATACAGATGTCGTGGTTGCGCACGGGTGAACGGCTATCTCGGATGATGCGGGTCGTTTCGTAGCCGTCCATCTCGGGCATCTGACAGTCCATGAGCACCAGGTCGTAGTCCGACCGCTGCAGCGCTTCGAGGGCTTCCTTGCCGTCGGCGACGGCGTCGGCGTGGTAGCCCAGCTTCCGTTCCAGAATGCGCAGGGCCACCGCCTGGTTCATGATGTTGTCCTCAACCAGCAGGATGCGAACGTTCCGTTTGTGGTATTCGGCAATGGTGTGCCGGGTGATGAGCGGCTTGGGGGCGACGTGGGAGGTCTCGCTCGGGCCGGCAATGATCATCTTGAGACAATCGAGCAACTGCGATTGCTTGATCGGCTTGAGCAGGTACCCGGAAAAGTCCAGCGATCGGAGGCGTTCGGCGTCGCCTCGCGCGGCGAGAGAGGTCAACATCACCAGGGCCGTCTCCTGCAGATCGTCGTCTTCCCTGATAGTGCGACCCAGGGTCTCTCCGCCCACGTCGGGCATCAGCAGGTCCAGCAGCGCAACTCTAAACGGGTCGCCCTGGGCCGCTGCCGAGCGAAGCATCGTGAGGGCCTGCTCGGCCGTGGCGGCCTGTTCCGCTCGACATCCCCAGTTCGCAAGGTACTTGTCGAGGATGACTCGATTGGTCTCGTTGTCATCCACGACCAGCACTCGCAGGTCCTTGACTCCCTTGGTGTCCATGTGTGGATGCGGTTGGTCTGCGGACTGCTTTTCCAGAATGGCCGTGAACGAGAAGGTGGTCCCTATGCCCTCTTCGCTTTCAGCGCCGATCCACCCGCCCATCAGATTCACCAGTTGCTTGCAGATGACCAGTCCCAGCCCCGAGCCGCCGTACTTGCGGGTCGTGGAGCTGTCGACCTGAGAGAAGGACCCAAACAGCCGGTCCATGCGATCGGGCGGGATGCCGATGCCGGTATCCCGGACGGTGAACCGAACGGTCACGTTGGCGTCCGTCTCGGCCTCCAGCGTCGCGCTGACGGCCACCTCGCCGCTGGGGGTGAACTTGATGGCGTTGTTGGTCAGGTTGACAAGCACCTGCCGCAATCGCCCGGGATCGCCCCGGAGAAATGACGGGATGTCCGGGGCGACGAAGCAGGAGAACTCCAGGCCTCGCTGGTCGGCCTTGGCCGCTACGATGTCGACTGTGTCCTCGACCGTGACACGAAGGTCAAAATCCAGCGTCTCCAGGTCGAGCTTGCCGGCCTCGATCTTCGAGAAGTCCAGGATGTCGTTGATTAAGCTCAGCAACTGGTTGCTGCATGTCTGGACCGTCTCGGCATACATCCGCTGGTCCTCATCGAGGTCGGTGTCCAGCAGCAGACCGCTCATCCCGATGATGCCGTTCATCGGCGTTCGGATCTCGTGGCTCATGTTGGCCAAGAATGCGCTCTTGGCCTGACTAGCCGACTCGGCTGCTGCGCGTGCGTGCTGCAGGTCATCGGCCAGGTTCAGCGAGGCCGCCCGGGCGGCGTCCAGCTGCCGGGCCCGTTGGGCCAGCTCGGCGTTGGTGCGATTGGTTTTCTCGTTGGCTGTCTCCAAGGCCACTGTCCGTTTGGCCACCTTGGCGTCAAGAGAGCGATTCAACTTGGCCAGGTCTTCGCTTTGACGAATGAGACGGTCTTCGTTCGTCGCCAGGGCGGCGCGCCATCTTCGTGTGACAGACAGCAAGACGCCCCAGATGAGGGCCAACAGCGCGGCAATGACGCCGGTAATCCCAACATGGACGAATGCGTCATGCCGATCTTCCGCAAGCGTGTTGGCGATCTCTCCATCGATGACGGCAGAGAACTCCTTCATCCCTTCGGCGTAGGTGACCTTCTGCCTGGCATACTCATCGCCGAAAAGAATGGACGTCGCTTCGTCGGCGCGGCCCTGACGGACCATCTCGAAAGCCCGATGCTCCATCCCAACGAGCGCGATATTGGCCGCATCGGTCTTGGCGGCCATATCTCCCAAGCCGGCCGCAGGGACAAGCTTCATGGCCTCCTTGATGGCCGCGTCCAGCTTGGGTTCGAAGCTGCGGTATCGTTGTTCCCATTTCGGGTCGTCTGTCGCTGCCGCCATACAGGCCGACATCGTCAGGACTTCGTCCAGTTGGACGATGACCCCGTTCAACTCCGCCATTCTCGCTGCCCGGTGATGTGCGGCCCCTGTGCTGTGGACGCTGTCGTATGAGGACCAACCCATCCATAGCAGACCCGCCATAGTCAGAAAGAGGACACCCGCCAGGAATCTGACCGGCCCTCCTTTTTCAGATAGAAAAAGCCTACGCGCCATGCTCGGCCTCTCCCCCGGGCTCGGCAAACGCCAGGTCGTAGGGCGGGGCAACGCCGGCCTTGCGAGCCAGCTCGTTGACCTCTCGCTTCAATTCAAGCATGCGGCTCTCCCTGCCGACAGCGAGGGAATTGAACCGTTCAATCTCGCGCATTGCTCCGGCCTGTTCGGCCTCTGCTTGCTTGCGTTCGGTAATGTCACGCACAACCACGAACATGATTTCTCGGTCGCCGGTCATGAAGCACCCGCCAGACATCTCAGCAGGGAACACAGTCCCATCAGCCTTGGTGTGCTCACATTGGACGACCTGATCGACGCCCAGACCCGATGGGTCCAGCAGGGCTTGCGACAGGTGATCGGCATCAATGCCCATCTCCTCGATGGATCTTGCCAGAAGATCGGCTTTGGAATACCCGTAGAGCAACGAGGCGGCTCCGTTCGCGTCGATGACCTGGCTCGTTTGGGGATCGAATATGAGGATGGCGTCGGTCACTGTGGAGAACAGGCGCCGGTACTTCTCCTCACTGAGGGCCAGTTTGGCCGTTTGGCGATGAATGGTGCGAGCCGCGCGGTGCATGATCAATACAAGGATGCTGAAGACCACCAGGACGATGGCGGACAATACCACCATCGCGCGGGTCAGCGTGCGGTTCGCCTGGGCCAAATCGGGAGTGACGTCCTTGTAGATTTCGAAGCTGCCTATGATCGTACCGTCCGCCGAGAAAGCGGGAACGTAGGTCTCGACAATTCCAACGTCGAACTGCTGCTCATCGGTCAGGTCCCAGACATGCTCCTTGGTCTCGTACTTCGAGACGGGCCGGCCGCTCAGGGCTGCCGCCAGCTTGGCGTTGTCCGGGTCGATCTTGCCGATGATCTTCGGGTCGGTGCTATAGACAATCCGTGTGTTCGTGTTGAAGACCTTGATTTTGACGATGTGGAAGGGCCCCAAAAAGGACCGCATCTCCGCGTCCAACTCGACCAACCGATCATCGGAAATCGTCCATTCCCCGTCGATATCCGAGGAGGGCTGGACGTAATCGTTCAGCCCATCCCGAAGGGCCGTTGAAATGCGAATGGCATCCTTCTCGGCCTCGCCGATCACGTTGGCCCGGAAGACCCGATTCAACCCGACCCCTGCCACCGACAGAATCGTCACCACCGTCACCAGCGACACGGCCAAAAAGAATCGGAACAGGTGACAGCCTGTGCGGGCCGATCTGGTTCCTTCAACGTCGTAGTCATCCGAATGGAACATGGGCGATGTCTCCTCATCTCTTGTCAGTAAGTCGTCTCTATTGCCAGGGACCCGTCATGCTTGCTAGGTCCTTGTGATATATGAAATTAAGAATCGCCGTCAATCTCGCCGGCGCCCACCATAAGCTCTTTTCCAGCAACTTAGGCTATCCGTTAAATCGGACTGGACGCGATGGAACTTTTGCCGCAACTTGGCGACAAATCCAGATGAGCCACCGCTTTACGCTGGCGGCACAGACCTGCCGGCCCTGTCGTCAGATCCGTCGCGGCTTCACAACCAGGGCGAGGTCGGGTACTCTGACGCCTCTTGAAAGGAGCCTTCTGCCATGAAGTTCGCTTATTCGACCCCCACGGCCGACGAGGCCCAGCGATGCGTGCTGTTCGACAACTATCAACGGATCGGCTACGACGGGTTGGAGCTCAAGGGCGAGCAGTTCGCCGACGACCTGGACGACCCGCAGCGGTTCAAGGACGCCTGGGGCGATCGGCCCGGCGTGGCTACCGGACTGATCACGGGCGGCCGGCTCGACGAGGAGGGCCTGGCCTCCTTGCGACAAGTCTTCTCGTTCGCTACGGCCGTCGGGACCGAGCTGGTTATCTATTGTCACGGGGCCAGCCGCGAGGGCATGACGCGCGACGATCTGAAGGCCCACGCCCGGGCGTTCTCGGAGATCGGCAAGGAAGCGCTGCAGGCCGGGGCGAAGCTGTCGCTGCACAACCATTTCAACAACCCCGTGATGACGCGCGAGGATATCGAGGTGTTCTTCGGCGCCGCCGACACCGACGCGATCGGCCTGACGGTGGACACCGCGCATCTGGTCAAGTCCGGCGTGGCTGATATCGCCGGCGTGATCCGCGATTTCGCCGGGGCGATCGATAACTTCCACCTGAAGGACTTCGCCGACGGCCAGTGGCGCGTGCTGGGCGAAGGGGCCATCGACTTTGGGCCGATCTTCCGGGCCATCCGCGAGGTCGGCTATGACGGATGGGTGTCGACCGACGAAGAAAGCGGCGCTGACATCCTGGCGGCGATGACAACGTGCTACGACTTCATGAAAGACGGCCTACCGTAACCCGACTGCGGGCGCCCGATTCTGACCGCCCTACTTCTTGCCGATCAGCTTGCGCTTCTTCTTGAGGTAGGACAGGTAGTTCTTGAAGCTCACATCCGGCGGCACCAGGTGGTCGAGGTGCGGGACGAAACCGCCCTGCTCGAGCAGGGGCTTGAGGCGCTCGAGTTCGGCGTCGATGGCTTTGCCGCCTTCGATCAGGGCGCGCTTGTCGACGCCGCCGCGAAGGCGCATCTCCAGGCCGAACTCCTCGCGCCAGGCGTAGACGTCGACGCCGGCGGCGATCTCCAGCGGGAACATGATGTTCACGCCCTCTTCCAGCCAGTTGGCGACCAGGTCGTGCGGGTCGCCGTCGCAATCGACCGTCGCCAGCACACAGCCGCGTTTCTTCAGGGCCGTCATAAACGCGTGATAGCACGGCTGGATGAACTCGCGGAACATGCTCGGCGAGACGAAGGGCCCGTTCTTGCAGGCCATGTCCTCCCAGATCATGACCTCATCCACGAACAGGTCCTCGGGGATCTGCTCGATCTGGCTGACCAGCAGCTGCGTCCAGGTATCGACCATGTCGTGGACCATCTCGGGATAGTCGTAGAACGTCGTCGAGAGATTCTCAAACCCCATCCAGTCGCGCAGCGCGCCGTATGGGCCGTAGATGAACATGAAGATCATCTTGCCGGCGCCGCAGGCCTCGCGGAGGGCGTCGATCTCCTCCGCCGGGCGGGCCCGGTCGGCATCGCCGGAGTTGAATCGGCGCTTCATATCCGGCCAGTCGGCCGGGCTCTTGACGGGGAACTCCAGGTAGTGCGGGATCGAGGACTCTTGCCGAGAATCCTCGAAATACTCCGCCGTCACGCCGCCGCTGTTGCGCGAGATCACCGAACGCTCCTTCCGCTCGATAACGGCCTCCTCGAAGAGCGGGTCCATCTGCACCCGACAGCCGATGTGGTGATGGTTTAGGTTGTCGTAGCCGAAATACTCGTGGACCTTCTCGTGGAACGTGGGGTCGTCGATCGCTACGCCAACGTCCATGCCCTCCCCGACCCAGCGGCGGAGCGTCTGGGACCAGTAGCTGAACTCAATGTCCGGCACACGATCGGTCGGCTGATACATGAACGTCTTGTAATGACGGCTGTCAATTTCGCTCCGCGGTTCAACGGGATTCTTGTCGAGCATACGGTGTCTCCATGTCAGCAGGTTGAGATAGAGATATTTACCACAGGAGGGGCAGGGCTGGCGCTTATTTTTGATTTTCGAATTGCGATTTTCGATTTGGACCGGCCCCCACTGTTGAAGCTAACCGCCCAACAAGCCATGTCATACGTGATCGTGCGCGATGAAGCTACTGTCCGGAGGTGTCGTCTCTGATGGAGGACCAGATGAGTGTGGGGTCTGAGGGGCCGGGCCGCTTGCCCGGCACAGCCATGGGCAGAGCCACCGCCGAATCCATGTGGGGAACACCGTACACATCTTCACACTTGTGACATCTCCAGCACTGATTCCTACAGTTCATCAACACCTTCTCGAGGTCATAGTATTCTTCGGTATTCCAGAAATGATCTGCGGTGAATCGACGAAAAGCCTCCATCTCATCATAACCCGGGGGCCTGTTGATGGGATGCTTGATGTCGCGAAATGCGAAATTCCAGGTCATCAATGGGGCCAGGTCTTCTCTGAGGATCTCAGCGAAGGAATCTCTGGCAATGATCCAGCATCCTTTTGTCCATGAGGCCAGGAATTCCTCGTGGGTCGTTACTTTTCCGCCCTTGATTTTTTCGGGGATCACACAGTAACAGTTCTTGGGAGTCGTCTCTTCAAGATCGCTATCATCGGGGCGCGAAGTGGCCAGTCGTCCGGAGGACTTGAAGACATCGACAAGATTGGCATACGTCTCGAAGGTCTCTCGCCTGTTCCAGAAACAGTTTGTGCCCTGTCTCGGCAGGGCGCTATATTGCGGATGGCGGCGCCATGTGGCACAGGTCATCCGGCCGAGGCGCGCAGAGCCCCAGTAGGGCTCTGCGGAAGGACATGCCTGAATGTCGTCGTGTTCCCGCTTGTAGGGACAAAACGGAAGGCAACCCTCTGTCACAAGCAGACACGTCAAGACGTGCGCATTGTTTGCCCTGTTATACGCATCAACATACTTCCTTACGTTCCTCAGTTCGTCTACGTTCCTGTTCAACGACCGGTCAAGCTGGATGAAGTTGTAGCCAAGCGCTATGTAATTGGCCACCTTCTGCGTGTTGTCGAGTATCTGGTTTACGGTGTTCTTCCACGTCATGTCCGGAAAGGCGCGCTGGAGCAGGCCAGACCTCATCATATGGGGGCTGCAAATCGTGCAACTCCTTAGCCCACGCCCATAGAACCCGCCCAGCCAATCCACAAAGGCGTTCCACACCTCCTTGTTGCCGGACAGCAGTTCGAATGGAACGCTCATTTGATTCATTGTGAGAGAGATGGGTATTTCGAAATCGTCTTGTATTCGAAACAGCCAATCCGTGGCTTCATCTGAAGCCTCGATCCCCATCGTGTTGCCCCAACTCATGTCCTTGCAGCGGAATATCTTGCCGAAATAGATGTCGAAGTGTTCGTCTCTAAGGGACTGGGATGCATTCTTCCAGCTCTCGTAGAGGAAACGCCCGGTGTGCCTGTCCGTCGTGCTCGCATCTGCGTGGGCGGTGGAGAATCGCCTGCGGGTGAGTTGTGTCCATTTGTCCATTGGCCGACGTCTTTCGTGCTCTTGCGATATGGCGTGCAGTCCAACGCCATTATACACGAATTGACAGCCGTGGACAGTCGCCTTCGACTCGCCACGGAGCAGCGCCAATACACCGAGGGCAACCAGGCTCAGTGTCGCCGGGCTTGCCGGCCAGAAGCTTTGGCCCCGTGCCGATGTTCTGCTTAGGGTGTTCGTGGATCACCGCGGTCATGATCTCGGCCGGCAGGTTCGTCGCCCTGGCGGCGGCCCGATCTGTTGAAGCCAACCGCTCAAACCATGTTGAACAAATCGAAAATCAATAGGCCTTGTCGATCTCTTCGCGGGCCAACCGCACCCAGTGGGCCAGGCGGCCCGGTTCGCGGTTTAGGGTGTGGACGTCTTTCATGACGATCTCGACGGGGCAACCGTGCTGCTTGGTGATTCGCAGCGTGTTGGCCAGGTCGTCGCGGATGACGGCCTCGTCGAAGATCTGCGTCGAGATCAGCGACGGGTTGGGCTTGCGCGAGAAGCCGTAGCGGCCGCCCATCTCGGCGGCCATGAAGGCTTGATCGCACCACGGCGAGACGGATACGCGGGCGATGTTGGCCTGTTGCTTGATCACGTGCCAGCGATTGTGGACCGGCTCGCAGCAGCCGTAGTAGCACTTGCCGAACCGCTCGGCCACCGCCCGCTGATAGGGGAAGATGAACTCGGCGAACTGGTCCGGCCCGACGCCGACGGTCTCCTGCGATTCGTTGAGACACCACATGTCCTTGATCCGCACCGGATCGCCCTGGCGGTAGTCCTTCGCCGGCAGGTCGTGGGTGTAGCCCAGCGAGCCCGAGCCGATGTAGTCGTTGAGGTTGTTGACCGTCAGCAGCCCCTCCGCCTGCATCCAATCGTGGTAGGCGATGTGATCGTCCCGCAGCAGCGCCATCAGCCGACCCAGGCCGTCGGGATCGTCGTACATGAACATCATCAGATTTTCCAGGCCGATCAGATCGATCGCCCGCCACGTCAGCCCCTGCGTCCAGCCGACACCACCTTGAAGGCGAATGTCGATCAGGCCGCCGAACAGTGACGTCATGCGGTCGACGTCGGCGGCCGTCTTCTCGCGGTCGACGGTCCAGGTGCGAATGTGCAGCTTGTCGAAGTCCTTGTCGATGTCGGTGATCGGCGCATCCCAGTTGCGTGCGCCCATCCGCCCGTCGGCCGTGTCGGCGCTGTGCGTCACCGCCTCCACACCGTAGCCGCTGCCGCCGATATGCCACTGCACGTGGAGCTGCGGCTCGACAACATGATCGTCGCCGAGCTGCGCGAACTGCCAGATCTCGATCCGCAACCCGCGCTCCATGCCCCGGGCCTCGGGGTGCTCGCATTCCAGGTCGTCGTCGGTGGCGAACACCTCGCCCATCACACCGCAGACTTCCGCTAACACCATCGGCCGCGCGCCGGCATCGCAGGCGTCGAACGCATACCACGCCTCGCGCCGCTCGACATTGACCGGATCGTCAACAATTTCGAGCTTCCGCCCCACTAGCCGGCGGAGGACATCGACGTCTTTCTGCGGAATCCCGTTGTCAGACATCATGTTGTCCTTGCCCACTTGTGTGGGATGGGGCCGTAAATTCGAAGCACGAATGTTTCAATCAAGAAACATCATCACTCCGCATTCCACACTCCGAAATCCGCACTACTGAGTCTCCCGGGCCACGTCCAGCAGGGCCAGCACGTTCTCCGCCGGCACGTCGGCCTGGAGGTCTTGGGAGGGCGAGAAGATGTACCCGCCGCCGGCGCCCATCAGGTCGCGGACGCGGCGGGCCTCGGCGCGGACCTCCTCCGGCGTGCCGAACGGCAGGACCGTCTGCGTAGTGATGCCGCCGTAGAAGGCCAGCTTGTCGCCGAAATCGCGTTTCAACGTCTCCAGGTCCATGCACTCCGGCTGGACCGGGTTGAGCACGTCCAGGCCCATCTCGACGAGGCGCGGGATCAGCGGGTCGATCTTGCCGCACGAATGCACCCACACATCCTTGCCGAACGTGTGGATCAGGTCGTATTCGCGCTGCTCGCCGGGGCGGATCATGTCGTCCCACACCTCCGGGCTCATCAACAGCCCTCTCTGCGTGCCCCAGTCGCTGCCCAGCAGGACGCCGTCGATCTCGTCGGCTGTCAGGATGTTTTCCAGCATGACCAAGTTGCGGTCGACGATCCGCCGCATCAGGTCATGGGCGAACTGCGGCGCACCGGCCATGTCGGCCATGAAGTTCTCGAGCCCGCGGGAGAAATAGGCCTTCTCGAAATGGCTGCCGTAGATGCCGACCAACAGGTATTTGTCCGTCGTCTCGGCCAGCTCCTTGAGGTTGTCGAAGAACTCCCCGTAGCTGCCCGTGCCGCGCACCTTCTGCGGCGAGGTCGGCACGTCCATCCCGATCCAATCCTCACCCAGCTCGTGCCACTGCCACCACGGCGGAAAGACCATGATCACGTCGTTGTCGATAAACTCGGCGAAGCTCTTGCCGCCGGTGTGCGGGGCGAGCTGCTCGGCAGCATCGCCGCACATCGTAATCAGGTACGGGCACCGATCGGCCTGCTCGTGCCGGATCGCCGCCTTTACACGTTCGCGTGAGGTCATGGGTCCTCCAACGAGATCCTCGGGCTCTCAAGAAGGACCACACTTACCATGAAGGACACGATGGACACAAAGAGATTTCGGAATGCGAATTGTTGAGCCTACCGGGCGGCGTGGGCATCCCCTCAGCGTACGCGCCGGATCAAGGCGCTGGTGATGGCCCCGCATCCCGGATCACTTCAGGCTGCAGTGCCTCCTCCGCCAGCCGCTTCAACTCCAGCCGAGCCAGCAACATCGACGGATCGTAGAGACCGAAGCACTCCGACACATCCTCCGCCGATGGCTCGGCATACACAGCCTCAGGCACTTACACTTCCAGGACGTGGCGCCCGGCAACGGACTTGCACACCCGCCAATGCCCTGCCAACGTTCACGCGGGCAGGGCATTGGCGGGATCATCATCGTTGGGGGCGTTAGCGAGCGGCCAAACGGACTGTCTTGATCTCGTAGGGGCCGAACTCCAGTGCGATTCGGCCGTCCTGGATGGTCAGTGCGCCAGTGTGCTCCTCGCGGAAGTTCGTCTCGTCGGCTTCGCTGACGTCGAAGCCCAGCGTCAGGGCGCCGCTGACGGCCTGGCCGGTCGTGTTGTACACGCGGACGACCGTCCCGTCGGTGAAGTCCGACTGCTTCCAGGCGCACACGACCAGGCCGTCGCCTTCGACGGCGAGGTCGGACTTCTCACCGGCCAGCTCGCCGCCGTGGCGGTCGGCGGCCACGGTCGACATGGGCATGGTGAACTCCAACGCCCTCTGCGGCACAGCCGCTTGCTGCCACGTGCCGGTGTGAACAACCAGCCGCTGGCGGTAGATGCCGGCGCCTTCCTCCAGGGCGGTGTCGCCCGAGACATCCCAACCGCACGGCGGATCGGGTTTGTCGTCCTTGATGTCGCCGGGCACTCGGGTCGAGCGGAACAGCGTCTGCCACATCAGATTGTCACGCACCTGCTGGCTGCACGTGCCGTCGTGGATCATCGCCGCCCCGACCGTTTCCTGCTCGTCGGCCAGGCCGAGCCAACTGTTGGTGGGGATGATCGTGTCGGTCGGCTCCCAGTCGATCACGCCGAAGGGGATATCGCGACGGACCTTCGCATCGCCCGCAGCCCACGGGAATGCGGCCCGAATGCGTCGCCCGCCCTCGGCCTCCGGGAACCACTCGACGTGCGTCTCGAAATCCACCCACGGCGCGCCGGCCTGCAGAATGATCCGCTGGCGGAACGTGCCCCACTCCATCGCGAACGACACGTCCACAGCCGCCCGAGCCGGACCGGCCTCAGACACGCACACGTCCCGATCGACCTGCGAGGAGCGGGTCAGCAGCTTGGCGGTGTTCATGAAGTCGTACGGGCGAATCTGGGCCGGACAGCCCTCATCGTCCCAGACGAACAGCTCGTTGACGGCTGCGGTGTCGTTGGCGGCGAACAGGCACTTGCCTGTCGTAGTTTCGATGATCTTCTGCACGAGCCCGTCGGCCAGCTCCACGCGGACGTGCTCGTTCTCGATGCACTCCTCGCTGACACTCACGCCCATGGCGGCGCCGCTAGCCTGCCCAGCCTGCACGTAATACGTCCGCCAGCCGGCCCCGGGCATCTCGCCCGCCAGGAAGGCCAGCGACGTGTTTCCGTCGGCGTCGCTGACGATTTGCAGCGGGGCCTCATTGCCGGCCGGGTCGACCACGCGCACGTCGCCGGTTGCGTCGGCGTCGATCTCGACGACCGACGACGCCTGCCATGCGACGGGGTTGAACACAACCACCGGCGTGCCCGGCTGGGCGTCGGTGGCGATCCGATCGGTGAGGAACTTCGTCGACCGGTCGATGATTCGCTTCGCCCATCGGCCGGAGTCCATGTTGCGCTGCATAACCTCGAAGATCTCGTAGGGACCCATCACCGCCAGTTGCGGGTCGTGGTGATGGCTGATCAGCAACCCGTACCACGCCTCGCGAATATCTTCCAAGGCGCTCGGCAGGCCGGCCAGCGTCGCCCCCGAAGAGATCGCCTCTGCCGTCAGCAACTGACACTCGACCCGCCGGCTGATCTGCCGGCTGCGGGCGCGGGTTTCGTAGCATCCGTCCCAGAAGCCCAGCCACGATTCGGACTGGATCGTCGGCAGATCGGGGTCGTTCTCGATCGCCCGGTAGAACTGCTCGCTGGTGGCGATGATGTGCTGGCACGAGCCGGCAGGCGACTTGAGGACGTCCCAGTTCCACGGGGTCTTGGCCCCTTCGAACTTGGCTGCCACCTCGGGATCGTTGGCCTCGCGGAGGAACACCGGCAGCGTCTCCTCCGCCGGCATGAAGTCGCCGCCGCGGAAATTGAACGCGCTGTTGTGCGAGAGCATTTCGTCGATCGGCAGGTGCGTGCCCGGCGACTGCGTGCCGTAGTTGGAGCGGTGGACCAGCACCTTCGAGCCGTCCAACCCCTGAAGCCAGAAGTCCGGGTGATCCCACGCCTCGGAGTTGCTGTGGCGGACTTCCGTCATCTGCCTTTCGCGACCCTCGTGCGGCCGCGGCTGGACCTTCACGTATTCGCCGATGACGAAGTAGGGCCGGCCCGCCTTGAGCAGCAGTTGCGGCGTCTGGAAGCCGTAGCCGTAGTTATCGATGTTCCAGAATATCTTCGGCCGCACCGTGATGCCCAGCAGGCTCGAGGCCAGCAGGTCGCCGTCGGTCATCTGGCGGATCATCGACTCGCCAAGCGGCATCAGCAGCTCGCCGGCCGTGATCACGCCCTTCAGTTCGATAGCGCCTTCCAGCACGCGCTGGCGGAGTTCGTCGACGATCTCCGGGTGGCGATCGACCAGCGGGCGGAGAACACATTCCTCATCCATCACGAAGCAATGCTCGGGCTGCTCGCGGAGCAGTTTAATGCGGTCGAGCAGTTGCGGGACCTCGCGGAGAATGTAGCCGTCGTAGGTGTCTCGCCATTCGGGGTCGAAGTGCGAGTGCGGCACGACGTAGACCAGCGGCTTGGTGGGCACAATCGGCAAATGGACAAGGTTGAGCCCGGGCTGGGCCGTCAGTTCGGCCGAGAAGCTCTCGACGCCTTCGACGTCGTAGCTGACGGAGTAGGTCTCGCCGGCTTTGAGCGGGCCGAAGCAATAGCTGGTGCAGTAACCGGTCGCTTCACCGGCGCCTGGGCCGGCGAGTGTCGGCAGGCCGAGCACGGTGGCTGTGGCTGCCTCGCCGGGGGTGTAGGCGCCGTCGCCGTCGTTGTCGCGGTAGAAGAAGCCCGCGATCACGGCCGTATTGTCATCGGCGAGTGCGGCCAGAATATCCTGCTTGGCCAGCAGGCCGAAATCCGCCTGCTCGGCCGGGATGTTTCCGGCACCCAGCAATTCCCGCCAGGCGGCGTTGGTCGCCCGCACCGCTTTGGGAGTAAAGAGCTTGCTAACATCGGGAGACGTCACGCTATCGGTCATGGCGGAAGTCCTTTCGCAGCTATGTCGCGTTCAGATCAAGGGCGAGATTGTACCAACGTCCCCCTCGCACGGCCACCAGGACACAGCCTAACCGCAAATAGACGATCGAAAATCATCCCCTTCCCCTAAGGGAGCCGGGAACCGGGAATCTGGAACCGGGAGCAGAACAACAATCCTCTAATCCCATCAATCCCGCTAATCCCGCTCTCCATCGCGCGCATAGAACAGCCGCCTGCAAGGCTGGTTGGCAGGCGGCTGGGGGGTTCTTGCTGCGCCGGGGGGGAGGTGGGCCTCAGAACTCGTACTTGATCTGAAGGCCGAGCGAGCAGTCCGCCTTGGTGTTGGCGATCTGACCGAATACGCCCCACAGCCCGCTGATGGTCAGGCGGTCGTTGACGATCCAACTGAGCGAGAACATGTGCCAGTTGTCTTCCTCATCGACCAGCTTGCGGATCCTATGGTAGGGGTTTCTCTTCTGGCGGAACTCGTAGCCCACGAGCACCTGATCGATCGGCATGTAGAGAATGCTGCCCTCGAACGTGAGGTTGTGCTCGTTGCCGAAGCCGAAGTAACCCAACTGCGACGCGTTGCTCAGTCGCAGGCCGCCGGTAAGAATCACGGGCCGGCCGAACGCGAGCTTCGGGAGCATTTTGGTAGCCGTCATGGTGTAGTCGATGCCGTAGGGATGCTCGTAACCGATTCCACTGAACGCCCCGCCGAGGCTCTTGTCGATCCGATTGATGCTGTCGTTGTACTTGAAGTGAATACCAGCCGTCATCGCCGGCAGCGGCAGATCGAACGCGTTCTCGTCGAGGAAGTTCAAGCGCAGGTTGAAGTGGTGCAGGTTGACATGGTCGCGACCCATGTTCAGCCCGGCCTTGCGGAGATCGTCGTAGAGCGAGCCGACCTCCAGATGATTCAGCGCGTAGCCGAACTCCAGGCGATTGAAGAACACCTGCGTCACCGAGAACACCTGCAGCTTCTTGCTGCCCATGTTGATGAAGGTGTAGGCCGTCGTCGGCACCGAAAGGATGTTTCCCTTGGCGCCCGGGTTGACGACATAGGCAATCGGCGTGATCGCGCCGCCGCCGTAACCCTCGATGCAGTGCAGCGGCAGCGGCGGGCCCTTGACGGCAGGCTCGTCGACCGACGCGTCGGACTCATCGGTGGCGGCCAGCGACGCGCCAAGGTCGAGCCAGCTCTTCAGCCGCGCCGCGGCATCGCTGCCCGCCAGCGCCGGCCCGGCCAGCACGGCCAGGGCCACAATCCAGACGCCCACAACATGGCGCCACTTCGCAGTCACCGAATGACTCGTCATATTCAATTCCTTTCTTCACCGGCGAGGCCGATTCGCAATCCGCCCTGCCCTTTCATTCAAGGCCCGGCCGCGTGCGGCCAGCCTTGCGCGAGCGTGCTTGAACCATGTGCATCACGTCCGCTCCATACTGTGTGAATGCATTCACAAAGCCGGGCCCAAAAAAAACACCTCACTACTCGGCGTCTCTGGGCCGCTCGGTTTCTTCCGTGGGAGTTTCTCCACAGCAAAACCACAGTCAGATCATGGTCTTTTACCTCCCCCACATATGCCGCGCCAACTCCTTTTATAGAAGAATGTTATATTTTTTCTATCACGGAGTCCCCAATGCGATTAGTAAGGTATTCGTACCATATACGCACGCTGCTCCCCAGGCCGAACGTTATGCAACGAAGTGGCCCCCGCAGTTGGCCGGTTACGAGGGCCTCTCGTTCAGGGGGGCTGGTGGCCGTCACTGCCGCCGGCCGGGGGGGAGCTACTTCTTGCCCTCGGCGCGGCGCGCCTGGAAGAACTCCGACAGCAACCGGCCGCACTCGTCGGCCCGGACCCCGGCGGTGACCTCGACGACGTGGTTAAGACGGTCGTCGCTGCAGAGCTGATGCAGCGTCCGGACGGCCCCGGCTTTGGGGTCGTCGGCGCCGTAGACCAACCTGTCGAGGCGGGCCAGCACGATCGCGCCGGCGCACATGCAGCACGGCTCGAGCGTCACGAACAACTCGCACCCGCTCAGCCGCCAGTCGCCGATCGCCTCGGCCGCTGCGCGGATCGCCAGCATCTCCGCATGGCCCGTCGGGTCCGAATCGATGATCCGGCGGTTGTGGGCGGCCGCGATGGCGACGCCATCGCGCACGATCACCGCACCAACGGGCACATCGCCGGCCTCAGCCGCTGCGGCCGCCTGGACCAGGGCCGTCGCCATCCATCGCTGATCGTTGCCGTTGGTCATCCCGTAACCATCCTACAAATGGGTCGAAAAAAAAGACCGGAAAATTCCGTCTTTCGCCCCCAGGGCTGCCTAGAGTGTAGTGAGCAAACGAAAAAGAACCTTCTTCAAAACGTTGCTCCTTTCTCTCTCTTCCGTTTTTCGACGCCGCGACGCCCGACGCGGCGTCGTTTTTTTGTTGTCCACGTCGCCTCGTTGGCACCCCCTTCGGCGCTTAGCCGGGTCTCCCGGATGATCCGAAAACCATAACTCTATTGCAAAACAACATTATCCGTCGTTGATCGTCGCCGTTGGTCATCCCGCAGCCATCCTACAAATGGGTCGAAAAAAAGACCGGAAAATTCCGTCTTCCGCCCTTTACGGTGCCTATAGTGTTATGAGAAAACAAAAAAGACGTCTTCCAATACCTTGTTTCCTTCTCTCTCTTCCGTTTTTCGACGCCGCGACGCCCGACGCGGCGTCGTTTTTTTTGTTGTCCACGGCGCCTCGTTGGCTACCCCCTTCGGCGCTCAGCCGGGTCTCCCGGATGATCCGAAAACCATAACTCTATCGCGAAACAACATTTAGAGTTACGGTGTCCGCTGATGAAATTGGGCTGATAGGCTGCCATGAGCCGTCGGCCATCATCGGCGCGATGTAAGCGGCGATAAAGCTCGACGAACAGACGCTGAAATGGTCGCCGTGATAGCCCACGCGCGACATCCCGCCCGTCCACTCCATCTGCACCAGCCGCCCGCCGTAGCCCCACGCGCCCCGCTGATAGAATCCCGCCATGCCGGCCGACTGCCCGTACACGCCGTCCATCGTGCCGAACATCGTTGTGCCCGCCCCCAGCAGGCCCGAATCGCTCCGCGAGAACACGTTCACGATCCCGCCGTTGATCCGGGTCAGCGCCTTCGACAGGTCGTAGCCCGGCGACAGCGACGAGGCCAGCAGCACGATCCCCTCGATGCGGACGTCGGCGGGTAAGGCCTCAGCCGCCCAGACCGCAACGGCCGTCCCGCCGCTATGGCCGATCAGGTACACCGGGGCCCCCGGATGCTTCTGGGCATACTCGACGATCTGCGACGCTAACAGCTTACCCATATCACGGTTACGCCACTCGGCCGTCTGGTTGAGCACCAAGGCGAACGGGATAGTCCAGTCGAACTGCCGCACGGCCAGGTCGGTGTTTTCGGCAACCGCTACCATCACACCCAGCGGGCCCAACCCCGGCCCATCGATACCGGGCAGCACAAAGACGATCCCATCGTCGATATGTTCTGCGTTGAACGTCACCAGCGACCCGCACCCTCCTGATGTCATCACGACCGCCATCAGTACAGCCGCGCCAGCCGCCTTGTTCAGATGCCCTCTCATAGCCACGTCTCCTAGAACCGCTCATCCCAGGTAAGATGGGAATCATAGGTAAGCTAGGAAACATAGCTCCCTCATGCGGCCGTGAAGGGGCAGAAAGTGGGCGGAAATATCCTAAGAGCGGCCCCGAGGGCACTTGAGGGCGGCGATCGCAGCAATGGAGTTGGCTATCGGTGTAACATGCTGTATACAACCCTGTTACATCCCAGTCCAAGGGCGTCTGCCACAGCGGAGGGATAATCTGAGACCGACGGGGAGGTGGCTCAAATCGACAAGGGAACGAGAGGCGTGGCCTCTAGCAGAACATTCAGGTCGCTGTCCGCCAGGAGCCACCGATGCTCAATGGCGCGTCCGCCGGCCAGAGACGGGCGAATGGCTTGGCTCGGCAGCGTCGGCGCGGTCAACCGGGCGGGTCCCAGGGACGCGCGGCCGCTCGGCGGTGCTGGTCGCGCAGCTGGCGGCGATTTCAGTTCGGACGGCTTCGTCCCTGACAGCGAGGCGCTGGGCTGGGGCTGGCTTGGCAACTGTACAGGCCTGGGACTGACCAGCTCATCGCGCTGCGTCCTGGCAGGCGGCGAGGCCGGGACCGGGGCCGGCGCGCTCAAGCGAACATAGCTGACGACGCTGGACGCCTCGGTCGAATCGATCTGCGGCTGGCTCGCAGCGGCCGGGGCGAACGGAGCGGCAGGCGCGATGGGCGCGATGGGCGCCACGAAGCCGAAGGTCTGGCGAAGGATCGCCAGGTCCGTGCTGTCGACCAGGCGGTCACCGTTGAGGTCGCCCCCGCTCCAGCCAACGGGCGAGCGGCCAAAGTCGGTCCGCATCACAGCCAGGTCGATGCCGTCGACGATGCCATCGAGGTTCGTGTCGCCCAGTTCGGTGTTCAGCACGTCGTGGATGAGGATGGCCACGTCCTCGGCATCGACGTCGCCGTCGTCGTCGAGGTCGTAGGCCGGGTCGATCGCGCCGACCGGGCCGACGTTGGAGAACCATTCGTCGACAATCAGGCGGCTGCCGAAGTCACGGCCTGGGAAACTCTGACCAACGGTGTACCCGATGCTCACGGAATGGGCCGCGTCGGCCGGGTCGGTCGCATTCCAGTTGGTCGCAGATACCAGGCGAACGTCGTAGTCACCGGGGGTCAGGAACAGGAAGTCGTACAGCCCGCTTTCGGCCGTTGGGTCAATCACCCCATCGCCATTGAGATCGGCGATTTGGGTGATCTGCGCCACCAGCACCTGTCCGGTGGCGGCATCGACCAGTTCAACCGTTCGACCGTTCAGGCCGCGTTCGCCGGCATCCTGCACGCCATTGCCGTTGAGGTCCTCGAAGACCCGTCCGGTGATGGGCGCCGTCGGCGACGGCACGAGGACGAACTTGACGGCGTCGGCCATCACGCCCACTTCCCCCGTCGACTCAACCATAACGTAGGCATCCGTTTCCGTGGAGAAATAGAAAATACCCAGAGAGTGCCAATCCTCGGCGATCGCGCTGTCGCCGCCGAGATCGACGGTCTGGTCGACAACGAACTCGTCCGAGCCGTCATCATGAACGACCCTCATGGGCACAGTGTCGGTGGCGGGATAACGGCTATCCGTCGGCCACCACGCATAGACAGCGTAGTTGCCCGCCTGGGGGAGATCGGGCCTGAACTGAACGGCAAATCGTGCAGTCGCGCTGGCATCCGTGCGCAGGTAGCTCATCTCGTGAGTCGGGGCCGCCTGTGTGAACAACCAGAAATTGCCCTCATACCACCCGAATGGATCGATGTGAGCATACTGCGTGACGCCGTCATCCTCGTTGTCGACGATGATGTCGTTGATGGGATCGAACGTCTGCCAACTGTCGGCGATGCCGACACCGACGCGGGCGCTTTGACCCGCCGAGAGAACGGCCGACCAGCCGTCACCCACCGTGACGAGCCAGCCGTCCTGCCCCGTCACCCGCAATTCGTAGTCCCCCGGCAGCAGGCCGGCGAACTCGAAGCGTCCCGCCTCGGTCGCCGGATCGATGACGCCATCGCCATTCGTATCGACATCGGCCGTCAGTTGCGTCGCCACGACGGCGCCGCTGGCGGAGTCGACAAGTTGGACCTCCCATCCGGCAACGCCCGGCTCGGCAAGGTCCTCGCGGCCGTCGCGGTCGAGGTCATCGAACGCCCGGCCGGTAATGACGGCGCTCTGGGTGCGGGTGAAATCGATGCCGGAGATATCCTCCCCGGCGAGCGGCCTGACCAGGTGATCGCCGATGGGGTGGGTCTGCTGCCATCCGTCCGGGACGACCTGATGGACGAGGTAGTTGGCCTGGGCGACGGTGAAGCTGTACCAGCCGCTCTCACTTGCCGGGTCGATCACGCCGTTGCCGTCAAGGTCGACGCTTGCGGTGACGGTCGACTGGCCCGTCACGCCGAGGAGGTCCTGAAGCTCGACCGGCTGCCCATCCATGCCGATCTCGCCGACGTCCTGCACGCCGTTGCCGTTAAGGTCGTTGATGACCCGCCCGCCGATAACAGCCGGGGAAGGCTGGTTGTTCCCGAACGATACATCGTCGAGGGCTACGCTGGATAGTACGGCCACGCGCCGCGCGCCCGGTGAGGGCTGGGCGGCAATGGCTCGACCTTGGGCGATACCCACCCGGTCCCAGGTTGTCTCGCCGAGTTCCACGCCCGTGAAAGGATCGAAATGCTTCATGGCAGCAGTATCACTGTCTCTCTCCCACTCATAGGAGATGACCTCACCGTTGCGATACATCCACTTGTTGTCCAGGTGCACGGTGGTGCGCACGACGGCGCCGGTCGCCGGGTCGACAACGGCGAAGATACCGTCACTCACGTCACTCTCCGACAGCACCAGCATGCCAAGATCACCCGCAGCGGCCATATCACCCAGCGGCGACAATCCCAGCGCCGCCAGTTCCAGCGTGTCCACCAACGTATCCGTGTCCGGATCGAACACGTCGATCCTCCGGGTGCCTATGCCGCCATAGGCATAGAGCAGGCCGTCGAGGTAGGCCAAATAGGCGTACTGATCGCCCAGGACATCCGAATCGAGGACAGCGCCTGTGTTGAGATCCAGTTCGTACAGGATGCTCTGGCCCATGTCGGTCCGGAGATGGAACAGGCTGGTCTGCCCAACGGCCAATGTGTCGACGAAGTGTTCACCAGCCGCAAGCTCAGGACCGAAAACGGTGCTCATGATCACCCCGGTTTCCGGATCGAGCTCATAGATTTTCGTGGGCCCGTACTCGCCGTCGCCGAGGTAGTCACCCTCGCCATACATGAACACGCGGCCGGCGGCGGCCTCGAACGGCGTGGTCTGTCGCCAGCCCGCCGGGACGACCTCGCGAACACGGTACGTGCCGGGAAACAAACCGTCAAAAAAGTACAGGCCGGATTCGGTCTGGGGGTCGATCGCCCCGTTGCCGTTCAGATCGACACTGGCCGTTGTGGTCGTTTGGATCGGCTCGCCGGTGTCGACGTTCTGCAGGTCGACGGCCCAGCCGTCCAGCCCCGCCTCCACGCCGTCGCGAATACCGTTGCCGTTGATGTCCTCGAAGACCTGCCCGGACAGCGAGCCCTGTCCCGCCGCACCGAAATCAACATCGCTGAAGACCTCGTCGCTCGTAACGACGTAGACGTGCGGCATATCGAGGGTAACCGTCAGGATGTCGTCGGGCCCGTGACTCGGGCCCCAGTTGTCGTCTACTAGATATTCGGTCCCGTCCAGGCCGACGACATAGTAGTCGGCGATTGTGTATCTCGGGATGGCAGTGACGGTCCACGTGAGAGCTGACGGGTCTTCGACGATCTTGACGTCCAGATCATAGAAGTCATCCTCGATCGCCATACCGCCCGGAAAAGAGTCGCCCACAATGTACCAATAGGTGTTCGGGTCGCCGCCGGGCGTATAGGGGATGAGGGCCGCGGCATTGAAGCCCCCGATCCTCCCCCGCATATCGACCCACACATCGTTGTAGTAATCGTCATTCATCTTCCAGACCCACGGCGACGGATTGACGTCGAGCCAGGCCTGTGTGTCCCAGACAGGCTCAAGGTTCTGCAAATCCGTGTAGAAATCAGTCCCATACAGCGCAGTGTGGATCTGTATGCCCGGGTGATCCGAGAGTGGGTCGAATAGCGGCGCGGTCTGTGTCCAGTCCGGCTGGATAACAAGACGCGTCGAATAGGTCCCGGGCGCCAGTCCGTCGAAACGGTACCGACCCGCCTCGGTCATCGGGTCGATCGCGCCGTCGCCGTCGCGGTCGTCGCCGACGGTCACGGCCGTTGCGACGGTTGTCTCTGTGTCGTAATCGACGAGTTCGACCGTCCAGCCGTTCATGCCTGCGTCGCCGAGTTCGCGAAGGCCGTTGGCGTTGAGGTCCTCCCACACCGTCCCCTCGATCGTGCCGCTGAGTAACAGACGCTGTTCGAGGTGTTCGAAGACAGGATGCACCGTCGACCGGGTCGAACGTGCAGGTCCCATTTTCGTGCCCCTTTGACCCATAGGAAAGTCCTTGTCAGCCCACACTCTTTCCCGCCGGGTACTGCTGCGCCGCGAGAGACTGACAGCAGCCCTCGGCCTACGGTGGTATTATACCCCCATCTCCTCACCAAGCCAACCGATTATCCTCTGCCGAGACAAAATGGCCGCAGGGCCCTAGCCGCGCTGGCGGTAGCGGCTGCGGAGAAAGTCGCGCAAGGCGTGCAGGGCTGTGCCGACGCCGAACAGGAATAGCCCGACGGCCGTCACAGTGAAGGTGCGGATGATCCGGGGGCCGCGGGCGTAGAAGGCGCCATCGCCCAGCCAACGCCTCTCCAGCAGCAGCAGCAGCCGGGCAAGCCCGGCGACGAAGCAGACGGTCCCGAAAACGAAATGACAAAACGCCGCCACACGAAGGGCCCAAAAGCCGGGCACTCGCACCCCCTGCGGGTATCGGCCGCCATAGGCCCCCCGCTCCGCCGGCGCTGCAACTGTGGGCGGCTGCGCCCCGCCGGGCGCGCCGACGGATGCTTCGGCCGGCGCCGAAGTGGCGGCGGACGGGCGGGACGGCTTGCCAGGAGATTGACCGGACGCGGGTGTCATAGCCGATCACGATCCTTTCGTGAACTCTTGCGTCTCAACGAGCTTCGACCGTTGAGACAGGCCACACGCAGAGATGAATCCAAACTCGCACTGTGCAGCTCACACGTGCGCGGCCGTTAGCTGCATTCTACCAGCGCCGGCCCCGCAACAAACCAAGAATACTCGTCCCCATCAATCGCTCGAGAGCAGCGCCCCTGCCGACGGAGTCCACATGTCAGAGTGCGACGGCAGCCGTGAAACATCCACCCGCGCTACGTCTTCCGCCGCCGCCAAACTCGCCCGCGCTGTCCCGAGCTCAGTCGAGGGAGATGGTCACGTCTAATCGGTCCCAGCCGTTAGCGAGGCGTTTCTCGATGTCGGTCCAGGGGATGACGCCGGTGGTGGCGTCGGCGGCTTCGACGCTGCAGGCGCCGACGGCTAGGCCGGCCGTCAGTGTCTGCTCGGCCCCGAAGCCCTTCAGCACGCCCGCCAGCAGCCCAGCCACCGTGCAGTCGCCCGAGCCCGTCGTACCCACGACATTCGCCCGGAAGCACGGCCCGTACAGCTCGCGGCCCAGCCAGCCGTCCAGCTTGTCCAGCGCGCACGCGCCGGTGGCGGCCAGGCGCGCGGCGTCGTCGGTTGTGCGCAGGTACAGGCCGCGGTCGCCAAGCTTCAGCGCGACCACGGCTGCCCCCATCGCCAGCAACTGACCGGCCACATCCGCCAGCAGCGGCCCGTCGACGTGGGCGACCAGGTCGCCAGCGGCATCCAGTTCGTCGAACCGCTCGCGATCGAGCATGAAGACTATCTCATCGATGCTGGGCGCGAAGATGTCCACGTGCGGCAGGGCCATCGCCAGGATCGTCCGCCAGTCGGCCCGCCCGGCCGGCGAGGCCGGGTCCGGCCGCGCGAGGTCCAGCGAGACCGTCAATCCTTGCTCTCGCGCCGCCGCCAGCAGCGCCGCCAACTCGGCCCCGCCGTCGGAGTACATCCGCGCCATCAGCGGCGGATAGCCGAAGTGCAGCAGCCGGGCGCCGGCGAGCTTGGCCACATCCAGATCGGCTGCGCAGTACGTATCGTTGGCGCCGGTGCAATGCAGGAACATCCGGTCCACGCCCGGCGGGCTGAGAACGACGGTGTAGCTGGTCTGCTCGCCGGCGGCGACGATCATGTTCGCCGTCAGCGCCGCATCCTGTCGCTCGAACAACTCCAATATCGCCCGGCCGAAAATATCGTCGCCCACCTTGCCCATCAGCCCGGTCGCTATGCCAAGGCGATGCAGGGCCAGCCCCGCGTTGGAGACCGTCCCGCCCGTGGACACGACGGCCGCGCCCATGTCGATCAGCTTGCCGGGGACCAGCACCTCCTCGAGCGATCCTGCGCTTTGGGTGAAGGTAGGAATGATGTCCAGGCACACGTGCCCGGCCACGATGACATCCGGTAGGTTTCGATCGCCCATGATTGGTCCTGCTATTCTGTCACATCTTGCCGGCCCGTGCAGCCTTTGTGGGCAAGCACGAGATCTAAAATCCGAAATGTGAATTTCCAATGCCCCAAACAGCCTGACATCGGGTGTTGTATGTTTCGATCATTCGTGCTTCGGATTTGTTTCGTATTTCGTATTTCGGGATTGTCGAACCGCCGTCGAACATACCGCGCTCGTGCGATTTGTTTCATGGCTTGCCCAACCACTTGGCGATAACGTTGGCCCACATCCGGCCGTGGGCGCGCAGGCCTTTGGGGCTGAAGTGCACGCCCTTGCCGTCGTCATCGCGGTTGTCGCCGCCCAGCGTGTCGGTGTCGGGGCCGGCCAGGGCGATGCCGCTTTCCCAGATTGCGTCGAACTCCACCCGCATGCTGTCCAGCCGCGGCAGGTCGGGGCCGCGATACGACACCTTCGCCACAGACCACGGAATCGCCCAGCCGCCCTCGGCCCGCGAGGCCTCGATGACCCGCGCGAGCTTCTCGCAATACTGGCCGGGCGGCATCTCGCAGTCCGATTCGCCCTGGTGCCACAGCACCGCGCGGAACCCGCCCGCGCCGAGCTGCCAGATCCGCGTCATCATCCACGCGAACACGTCCTCGCCCGGTTGCCATTGGAGGACACTCGATCCGCCCTGACCTGTGACAGCCACGCCAATGGGAACGCCGTAGCGCTTATACATCGCGTCGCCGAAGCTCAGCCACGGGCTGCCGCCGGCGTAGACGATCAACTCCGTCGGGGACACGCCGATCAGATCGTACGCGCCCCACATCGGGTCTGTCGCAGTCTTCCATTGGGTCCCGTTGAAGGCCGACACCATCCCGCTGCGCTGCTTGGTGGGGAACTGTCCGCAACTGGTCGAGTTCGACTGGCCGGCCGTGACGAACACCTCGCCAACGCCAAACTTCTCAGCTCTGGCCGAAGCGACAGTCTCCCCGCCGACGCGGGCGCGGACCTCCAGCGAATACCACCCTCCCGCCGGCAACTGCGCCGACAGGCGAAACGCCCGGCTGGCCCGGTCCAGTTTCGCTCGCCGCCACCGCCCATCCAGCGCGCCCCCGGCCGATCGGCCGGTGAACTTCACCTCGACCACGTCGGCCCGATCGGCCAGACGTCCATCGATCAGCACCTTCCCCGTCCGCATGCTCTGCCGCTGGAACACCTGCCACGGCCGCGGCGAATACAACGTCAACGTCGTCTTATGAGCCAAGTCGGCCTCCTTCGAATCCGAACAGGCCGACATCTTCGGCATCGATTAGGCCAATTGCAAGACCAGCGGAAGCGGCATACGACCAAGAGCAGGCGGAGATCGCCCTCGGGGCCGCCGTGTCGGCGCACAAAGACACCCGGAGCCCGGCCGTCACCGGCCAAAGGAGGAAGATAGACTGGTGTTTTACACGCTGGCGTGTTGCTGCTGCCAGGCCAGTTGCCTAAAGCCGTCAGCGACCACCATCGACAGGTACGAGCAGGCGAACGCCTTGCAGTGCCTGCTGCGGTACTCGTCAGTCTGGTTGGAACAGCCCAGCCCGGCCGGGCCCTTGCGCGATGTGTCGATCAAGGAGTCACCGTACGTCGCGCAGTGTGCGCGAAACTGGCACTGACACACTGTCTTGTGTTCCATAGACGTGAACCTCCGTGCCCTCACACGTAGCCCCATTATAAGAAAAAAACCTAGACTTGTAAAGCCTAAAAGCCCTAACACTTCGAAAAAAAGAAAGCCCTCCAGCCCCCACGAAGGTGAGTCCAGAGGCCGGACCTATGGCGGGCCGGCCGCGTGTTCAGCTGTCTCAGCCGCCGATCTGGATGCGGGGGTCTTCGAAGATGCTGTCGGTAACCAGGCACGGCTTGGAGACTTCCAGCAGCATCCCGGGCCCGACGCCGGTGAAGGTGTGCTTGTTCCCCACGTCGACACGCAACACGTCGCCGGCCTGCATCCGGCGCTGCCGGCCGTCGCAGACCATCTCGACCGTGCCGCGAACGATGAAGAACGTCTCGATCTTCATGAGATGGTGGTGGATGGGGCAGCTCTGACCGTCGAAGACAAACAGGAACTTGCCACAGTAGCCGGCCTCCAACTCGTTGGCGACCCAGCATTCGATCAGGCCCGTCGCGCGGAACTCGCCGAGGCCGAAGTCCGATACCAGCGCCTCGGCCGGAGGCATGACCAACCCCCACGCGTCGATCTGCTTATTGAACTCCGCCAGCGCCTCGTCGCGAAGCTTTCCCGTCACGGCCGAGGCCAACGCTTTGTCCAGTTCTTTCATCTTCAGCGACCCTTGTGCCCGCGCGCGGAGAGATTGCACGGCAAATTTCGTTCGCGCCGGCGAGACAGCGGTAGCGCTGCGGTCAGGCCGAGTGGACCGAATCGGCTTCGGCTTCGACGGGCGCTTCGGCGGGCGCTTCGGCCGGCGAGGCGACGTAGGCGCCTAGCGGCTGCGGGGTCCCGGGCACGGCGTGGGCCGCCGGGCCGCCGGTGGGATTTCGCATCGGCACGCCACTGGCGGGCGCCCGGGTGTGGCGTTTGATCTTGGAAAACATCAGCCTCAGCCCCCACCCGGTCGTGCGCCGAATGGTCTTCACCAGGCCTATCATCCCGATCGCCTGGATCCCGCAGTCGGCCAGGTACAAACTGCTCTTGGGCCGGACTAATGCCCACAGGAATCGCAGCGGGTGGTAGAAGTACATGTAGGCGATGACAAGGTTGAACTGCTTGCGCCAGGGCCGCCGATGGGTCGAGGCGATGACGTAGTTGCCGTCCATCATGTGCGACTCGACCTTCCTTCCGCCGGCGCTTTCGATCGCCAACCCGGAGGTGTGGGCTTCTTCGTACACCTTCGCGCCGGTCGCCGGCGTGATCATCAGCACCTGCATGTCGATCGAGCCGGCCTTCCGCAGCAGCCGGATCTGGTTGAGCAGTCCCTCCGGGCGGCCGAAGGTCACCAACGGCTGCGAATCGTGGTGCATCAGCATCGACATCGGGCAGATGCCCCGCTCGCGCAACAGCCGAAACGCCTCGATGGTCTTGCCGACGGTCTGGCCTTTCTTGATCAGCGAGCCGGTCATATCCTCGACGCCCATCCACAGACCCCGCATGCCAGCCTTGCGCATCAGACGCAGGTGGTCCTTCATGCGTATCGTGTCGAACACGGTGGCCTCGGTGCCCCATCGGGCCTTCTTGCCCACTCGGATGCCGCTGACCTCCTTGTTCACCATTTGCTCGGCGATCTCGATCGTCCGCTGAGGATCGTTGAAGAAATTATCGTCCGCCCCGAAGAAATACTTTATGCCGTATTCGATATGCAGCCGCGCCATCTCGTCGGCGATCCGCTCGCCGCTCTTGAGGCGATAGTTGCGCTGGTTGTAGGCCGGGATCGGACAGTACGGACACACGAACCGACAGCCCAGCGTCAACACCACCGACCCCACCGAACTGAGCCGCCGAACCCGCTCGTCGGCAACGGCGAGGGAGCTTAGGGTACCTCGGCGGCTTGGAGGCTCGAGCAATCGGTACCCCAGCACCGGGTGCGGCAGTTCGTCCAGATCGCCCACCAGCCTCTGAATGCCGGTGTCGATCAGTTCCTCGGCCACGCCGTCGGTCTCCCCCCGGGCGTAGACCAGCCCCGGCACCTCGTCCAGCAGGCCGCCATCGCGCGCACGGATAAAGGTCGCCCGCATCGACTCCCGGTCCCCGCGGATCGACAGCAGCACCTCCAGCAGGTGAAGCAGGACGTACTCCTCGCCGGTGACGGCCACGTCGGCGCCCCAGGGGTTGGCCGGGTCCGTGCTGAAGGCATCCCAAGGCTGGTAGATTATCTTGGGCCCGCCGGCGATGATCAGCGGCCGATCGGCCGGATCGATCGTGCAGGCATCCTGGATCATGGCGCGACACTCGGAGTAGTGAATCAGCATGCTCGAGACCATGAAGATATCGGGCATGGCCCCTTCCAACCGCATCTGCGAGGGGCGAAAGTGCTTGTTCCACTGCTGCAGGACAATGCGGGTCTTGTCGAAGCCGATGTCGACCATCGCCGACCCGATCGCCCGCACGCCGGCTGGCGACATCTGCTTGTCCGCAAAGACAAACGGCAGCATACGGGTGCGGTGATCGAAAGAGCAGGCAATGACGCTTCTCAAGTCGTGTCTCGACGAGATAGCGCGCAGGCGTCGCCGGATATCCGTCAACTCGCCCGATTTCAGCAGCATATCGCCGTCAGCACGTGGAGGCAGTTCCATAGACGATTATTCCAATGGGGGGGATATTTGGCAATTCCTCAAGTCTTGGCCGTCAGCCAAGAAATTGTTGGCGGATAATACACGAAAACCCCGGACACTGCCAGAATCTATCAAAACATTCCTCTGATGAACGGCCTCGGCCCAGAGATGATCAACCGCGCCCGGCCCGGGCCCGGCTGGCCGATCCAGGTGCGGACGCTGTGCGGAAACGACGCCCCCGCTGAGATCCGCTCGGCCGGCAGGGCAGCCCGAAGCGCGCTGTGGCGGCAGATCAAGTCCCGCGCCGTCGGCTGTCCGGTCGTAGCCACCACCTGCGACGAGCCGACCAGCCTTGGGCCGCCATCCTAGCCGCGGCCGCCCTCGGCTGGGGCCATGTCACCGACCTGGTCGAGGCGTGGGTGCGCGTGGTAGAGGCCGGGCCCGAACGTCCCGCCCGAGGCCCCGATTGAGAACACGGCGGGTCAGACGTGGGCTTCGGCGAATTGCTGGACCATGTCGGTCCACTGCTGGTAGCGGTGGGGTTCGTTGCGGCTGGTGAGTGTGCCGTTGAGGACGAACTCGACCACACAGCCGTTGGCTTTGGCGGCGGCCAGGATCGTCTCGATCTCGCGCCGGCAGGGCTCGATATCCCACACGCCCGTGGTCAGGTAGGACGGGTTCGGCTTGGCTGAATAGATGAAATCGCCGCCGATAGCCTCGGCCCCTTCGGCCCAATCGACGAACGGGCTCATCGACACCCGCCGCAGCCGCGGAATACGGCGGACCATGTCCATCTTCTTATGCAGCGGCTCGCAGCAGCCGTAGCAGTTCAGCCCGAACAGCTTCAGCAGCGGCATCTCGTGCTGCAGGGCGAGCTCCCAGTGCATCTCGGGCGAGACCTCCGAGAGGATCTGCTCGGTGCCGAAGCCCCATTGGTCCTTGAACCGAACCCGCTCGCCGTCGAAGCCGTCAGCCGGCAACTCGTCGGTCGCGCCGATGCCCCCGGAGCCAACGTGGTTGTTGCCATTGTTCAGCCCGAGCAGGCCCTGGGCCTCGCACTGGCGGGCGACGTCGAGTTCGCTGTCGATCATGGCCTTGACCAGCGCCTGGATCCACTGCGGCCTATCGACCAGGTCCATCAATATCTGCCCGGCCCCGCGAAGGAAGACCAGATAGTCCAGCGCACACGCGCACCAGCCGTTGGCGCCGACGATCCGAACGTCCAACCAATCCCCGACCAAATCAGCCAGTTGCTCCTGGTTCTTTCGCGTGGTCTCCCAGTCGCCGGAGATCGTCCGCTTGGGAAAGACTGCCTCGGGATCGGCATCGTCGCACAGGACCTGGGCGTACAGAACGCCCGTCCGCTGATGCGTGGGCGATTCGGTGTGGATGGTCTCGCCAACGGCCGTGCACAGCCCCGGGTCGTCGATCACCAGATACGTGTCCACGTTGGCCGTCACGGGCCGGTCGTCGCGGATGTGCTCGAACGCATACAGCCGCCGCCGCAGGTCGACCTCCAAGCCGCGGGCCAGCTCGTGCGTGCACTGATATGTTTCCGGCGGGATGAACTCATCCCAGGCGTCTTCGACGTAGACCAGCACGGGCGGCTTGCAGCGCTGCATCCTGTTGTGACGGCGCCACAGATCGAGACGAGCCTGCTGGATGGGGTCGGCCGCGACGGCGGCGACCTGCTTAGCCAGATCGCTCACGACCTGACGATCGGTCTGAGAAATGGCGTCCATCCCGCCATTGTCCCCTGGCCCGCGGACCCGTCAAGCACCCGCCGCGCGGGCGGCGGCTAGAACTCGTTGATCACGGACGTGCCGAATTGCTGCAATTGCTCGATCCATCCGCCGACGGTGTCGCTGTCGGGGGATTCGACGTCCAGGAGGCACTTGTCGACCTCGCCCAGGCCGAAGCGATCGCGCTTCGACAGCCCCAGCCGATGATAGGGCATGATTTCCACCCCCTGCAGGTCGGGCAGCGACGCCGCCAGCTCGGCGACCGCGCGGAAATGCTCGCTGCGATCATTGATCCCCGGTGCAATCGGCAGCCGCATCAGAATGGCGGCCCCGCTATCGTGGAGCTTGCGAAGGTTGGCCAGGATCAGCTCGTTGCCGACGCCGGTGACCTCCACGTGGCGGGCCGGATCGGTCTCCTTGATGTCGTAGAGGAACAGATCGACATGCGGGGTGATGCGCTCGTACTGCCGCCACGGCGCGTGGCCGCAGGTCTCGACGGCGCAGTGGAGCCTCTCTCGCTTGGCGCTGGTCAGCAGGGCGTCGGTGAAATCGGGCTGCATCATCGGCTCGCCGCCGGAGAGCGTCATCCCGCCGCCGGAGGTCTCGTAGAACGGTCGATCTCGAACGACCTCGGCCAGGCAGTGCTCGGCCGTCACCGTCCGCCCGACGATCTCCAGCGCCCGCGCGTAGCACTCCTCGGCGCACTTGCCGCACACGACACACGCGTCGCGGTCCATAACGTGCCCGCCGTCGACCATCTTGTGGGCGTCGTTGCCGCACGCGCGAAAGCACCACCCGCACCCGATACACTTGTCCGGCAGGAACGAAAGCTGCTCGCGCGAGTCCATCCCCTCGGGGTTGTGACACCACAGGCACCGCAGCGGACAGCCCTTCAGAAAGACCGTCGTGCGAATGCCCGGCCCGTCGTGGATCGAGAAACGCTGAATGTCAAAAATCTGTCCAGTCACCGACATAAGTAAACAACTCCGATTCTTCACTCCGTTTAGACGGCGTAGGCCGTCCGGTCAATCAATTCCTGCTGGTACTCGGGCGATAGCGCGACGAACCGGTCGCAGAAACCCCAGACGCGAACGATCAGATCGTCGTAGGCCTCGGGGTCCTTCCGGGCTGCCCGCAGCGTGTCCGCTCCGATGCAGTTGACCTGCAATTGCAGCCCACCCATCGCCAGGTAGGTCGTAATCAACATGGCGAACTTCTCCAGCCCCGCCTCGCCCGCCAGCGAGGCCGGGTCGAATGTCATCGTCAGCGACGCGTTCCATTGGCACCACATCGAATCGATCTTCGTCACCGACCGCATGACGGCCGTCGGGCCTTTATGGGCCGTGCCGTTGGCCGGCGCCAGCGTCACGCTCAGCGGATCGCCGGCGTGGCGGCCGTCGGGGGTGGCCCCAAGATCCCTGCCCCGCGCGACGTGGTGGGCCTGGTGGATGCCGGCCAGAAAACCGGCCTCGTCGTCGATGCGGTGGCGAATGATCTCACGACACGCCAGCTCCAGGAACTCCACCGCGATCTGATCGACAGCGTCGTCGTCGTTGCCCCATTTCGGGGCGGCCATCAATCGCCGCCGCAGCGACTCGGCATCGGCGAAATCCGACCGGCAGGCGGCCTTGACCTCAGCCAGGGTCGCTGCCCCATCCACATAGACAACCTGGTGGATGGCCGCCAACGAATTGATCGCACAGACCGGCGACGCCAGGAACACGCCCTTGTCGCGATAGCGCAGGCCGTCGTTGGCGACATCCAGCCCGTTGGCGATGCAGTCGTCCATCGGCGCCGACAGGAACGGCAGCGGCTCGCCGGGTCTGTCCGCGATTGCCTGACAATAGGCCTTCAAGTGAACGTCGATCTCCGCAACGGTCCGGTCGCAGTAGTCCTGATAGAACGTCTGCCAGTCTGCATCGTCATCGATCGCTTCGAGCGTGGCCAACAGCCGGTCGGTCAGATCGATATCCGCCGCCAGGTAGAAGTCGCTCTTGCCGGCGATGTTGATGTCCTGGCAGGCGTCGATGGCGTAGTCGCGCGCGTCGGCTGGGGGAAAGCCGGCCCCGATCAGCGCCGGCACGAATGCATCGTCGTTGAACACGCAAATCTGCGCCGCCCCGTCTCGCAGCAGCTCGGCGACGTGGCGGACCAGCTCGGGCGGGCTGCCCTGGTGCAGGCGCACGGCCGGCTGGGGGTCGGGCAGCTTCAGCCGGGCGACCGAATCCAGCACGGCCCAGGTCACAGCATTCGTGCCGTCGACGCCGTCGCGCGTCAGGCCGCTGAGCATCAGGTTGTTGTTGACCAGGCTCCCGCCGGCCCACAGGTCGTCCTGATCGTTGCACTTGATAATGGCGCAGTCGATCAGTTCCCGCGCCCGCTCCTGGTCGTCCGGGTCGCTGGGCCACAGCGGGCCCATGAGCTGATCGAACCGCCCCGACGTCACCAGGGAGCCCACCTCCAGCGTCGTCACCAGCCAGACGAACCGGTGCAGTTGCAGGGCCTCGTGGATGTTTCGCGGCGGGCCGGTCGCGATATGGCCGCACCCGTCGGCGATCGTTTCCAACTCGCTTCGCCGGCCCCGGTCATCGGTCCGGCCGGCCAGCTCGGCCGCACAATCGGCATAGCGCTGCGACAACACGCCGGCGGCCTCGCAGGCGATCACAAAGCTCCGCAGGTGGTCCTGCCGCGTCGGATCGCTCTCGTCGGCCAGGCGCCGGCGGGCCCGATCGGCCAGCCCGCCCAGGCCGTAGTCAATGACGTTGGCGTAGCCAGGCACGTTATGGCTGGCGGCTCGGCCGCGGTCGTAGCAGGCGGCTTCATCGTCATCGCGGTAGAACTCCGGCAGCGTTGGCATCCAGACAAGCTCCGGGCGGGCATCGTCCGGCGGGGGGATGATCGTCCGCATGCCGACGATTAACTCGTCCGGCTCGATGGCGACGGGCATCTGCTCGCATACCAGGTGCAGGGCGCGGGCGCGGCGCTCGGGGAGGGAGCAGTCCAACTCGGCTACCGACCAATCGGCCGGCCGGGCAACACGATGCCGCACGTGATCGAGGCCCACCATCCGGCGGCGAAGCCGCTGGATACGGGGGCTCGTCTCGATTCGCTTAATCACAGATGTTCAACTCTCCAATGGTCAGGGCGTCCGTGCCCTGTAACCCTCCATTCTACGGCCTGAGCGATATTTCAGGTAGACCAAAGACGAACGACCGACCCGAGCATTATGCCCGGACCGGTCGTTTGTGCCAATCCGGCGCGTCACAGCCGCGCCAATCTCATGCGTTACGGTCCATCGCTGCCTTCATCCGGATCGTCGCTGACCGTGGCGGGTTCGTCGCGGCCCGTGCCAGTCCATCGACGGTTGTTGCCCACCCCGGGGATGACGACATCGTCCTCGTCGAGTTTGTAGCCGAGCTTTTCCAGCGTCATCGAGCTGGCGTGCCCGTCCACGAGAGCCACGCTCACATTCCCGCGGTGACGTGCCTCGGCCGGCGAGTGGCCGATCGGCCCGTCCGGGCCGGCGGTTGGGCCGAACTTCGGGATTCCCATGCTCGCCGCCAGTTTCGGCGGGTCGAGCGTATAGGAATGCTTGCCGTGGTTGGGGTCGCCGCCGCGGCTGTCGGCGAAGAATACCGTCATTGCGGGCACTTCGATTCGTTCTTCGGAGACCGGGAAGTTTGTGAAGTAACCATCGTCCTCGAGGCTCCGGGAATCGCCCAGGTACTGGTAGTTGTACCCGTAGGCGCCGTTACGGATGTCGCGCTCATACTTGTCTCGCAGCGACGGACAAATGTAGTAGTCGTTTGTCATCGTCCGCGAGTCGCCGTCGCCGAAGGTCGCGCCGCCATAGGGCTCCGGATCAATGACAGGCCCCGCCCCCTGGTCGAGGAACCACTGCCATCTCGGCTTGGTCCGGCCGTATTCATTGACGAAATCACTGCCGTTCTTGTTGTACTTCAGCCGTACGGGTGGAAACACCCGGTGCTCAGCCAGGTACATCTGCCCCGCGATCCCGAGACGCCGGACATTGGTCAGGCAGACCGTGGATCGTGCGTACTCGCGCGCCCGGCTAATCGCCGGCAGCAGCAGCGTAGCCAGCAGCGCGATGATCGATATCACCAGAAGAAGTTCGACCAACGTGAACCCGCGGGCGCCAGGCGCGCCCGTCCAAACAGTGTCGTTCCTGCTTCTCGTTTTGGCAGCCATATTCGTGCTCCTGTTCACCGCGCCGGCGCACAAGACGGGCGGCGCAGTTGTGGCTTATCTCATCTGGCTGGCTGGTTTGCCCGAGAGGGCTGGAACTGGCTGGCCGCGTCACCGTCCGCACCGAGCGGGCGGGAACGCTACTTCGTCAGAATCAGTTTGCTGTTTCGCGTAATCCGAAGCCGATACTCCTCGCTTCGGTAGATCAGTCGCACTTCCCGCGCACCGCCGAAGAGCTTTTCGGCGTTCAAAATCACCGGGCCGTTTCGCTCGGCCGGATAATCGGTGTCAACGCGGTCGCTTCTAGAATGGTCGGGCTCGTGGGCCATGGGTCGTTGCTGTTTTCTCGGTGCGGGTCAGGCGCTCTTTGTCTCGGCGAGCGGGCACGCCCCGTCGATGCACTCCAGCCCGCAACACGGGCAGATATCGTTCGGCCGGCCCGTGCAGACCGGGCACTCCGGCCCGAGCCGCTCGTCAAGCACCCCGCTGAGATCGTTATCCTTCCAGTAGGCCACCAACGCCGACAGCCGCCGCGCGGTCGGGGCGTTGATGAGATTCTCGAGGCGACAGCTCTCGCTGTGCGATTGCTCCGCCGACATGCCCAGCACCTCGGTGAGAAACTCCTCAACCACCGCGTGCCGCATCTTCAGGCTCGCCACCGCCTGCCGGCCGGTGTCGGTCAGATGGAAAAAGTGGTTCCCGTCCTGCCGAACATAGCCGGCGGATTTGAGGCACTGCATCGCCACCGACACGCTGCCTCGCGTGATCCCAAGACGGCGAGCGATATCCGTCACCCGCGCGTAGCCCTGCCGCCCGATCGACTCATCGACCGCCAACAGGTGATGCGACGCGCTGTGGGTCAGGCCTTGGGGCTCGAACTTTCTCTGCGTATTCGCCATGGGCGGTGGAATATACAATCACCTGTTTGGGTATGCAAACAAAACTCCATTCTTTTTTCGACATCCGATCTGATTGGTGGCTTCTTCCGCCCACCGGCCCCGTTTCCCTACAAAGCAAACACCATAACAATCTATTTTGACAATATTTACTGACTTCCCTGTGGGATAATCCCCTGCCTAGGCGCGCTGCTGGATTGAGTCGAGGTAGCCCACGGCGCCGGGGCTTAGTTCGGCGGCATTGGCTTCGTCGGTGTCGATGTGCATGTCCAGGCGATAGTCCGGATCGACGCGAACCATGACGTCACCGAAGATCAGCGACCGCTCGCCCGGCACGCGAATGCGCACAATGTCGTGGTCGCGCAGGGCGAACTCCATCGCATCCTGCGGTGACATGTGGATGTGTCGCATCGCGCAGATCACACCGCACTCGAGCGTCACCTGGCCGGCCGGGCCGATCAGCGTGAGCCCGGGCGTGCCTTCCAGATCGCCCGACAGGCGAATGGGCGCATCGATGCCCAGCTTGAACTCCTCCGTGCGCGAGATCTCGACCTGGGTCTGCGGACGGGCCGGGCCAAGAACGCGCGCGCGCTCGATGGCGCCCTTGGGGCCCTGCAGCGTGACCGTCTCCCCGCAGGCGAACTGCCCGGGTTGGCTCAGGTCGGCGTGCCAAGTCAACTCGTGGCCGGGTCCGAACAGCGCCTCCACGTGCTCATCGGTCAGGTGGAGGTGATGGGCCGACGGGCTGATGGGGATCGGCTCGTGGTGGAGGCGCATGATGTCGGTGACGCGCCGGTTGGCCAGGGCCTGGACGGTCTGGCGGGCGATCGTGTGTTCCTCATTGCTGCCGACGGCGAACACGCGTGTGAGGCCTGGGCCCGCGGAGATCTCGGCCACCTCGCCGGCCGCCACGTGGGTGGTGCGGTTGTGGGCCTCATCCAGTCGAACGCCCATGCTGTCGAGGCCCTGGCAGATTCGGGCCCGCACGCCGGTGGCGTTCTCGCCAACGCCGCCGGTGAAGATAACGATATCGGCGCCGCCCAGCAGGCCGACGTAAGAGGCCAGGTACTTCCGCGCGCGGCGGCAGTAGATCTCGATGGCCAACAGCGCCCGCGCGTGGCCGGCCTCGGCGGCCTGCATCACCGTCAGCACGTCGCCGGAAACGCCCGACAGGCCCAGCAGGCCCGCCTCGGTGTACAGGCGGTGGGTCAGCTCGTTGGCGTCCAGCCCTCGCCGGCCGATCAGGTGCAGCACGAGCCCCGGATCCAGGTCGCCCGGGCGGGTGGACATCACCAGCCCTTCCAGCGACGTCAGGCCCATGCTGCTATCGACGCAGCGGCCGCGGTCGATGGCAGCCAGCGACGCCCCCGTGCCCAGATGGCAGACGACGATCTTCAACGCCTCGAAGTTGACGCCCAGAAACTCGCATGCCGCCCGCGCGGCGCCCTCGTGCGAGATCCCGTGCGAGCCGAACCGCCTCAACCGTCCGCCGTCGGTCAGGTCATCGGGCAGGGCGTACTGATACGCCGCGGGCGGCATCTTCAGATGAAAGGCGGTATCGAACACCGCCACCTGCGGCACGTCGCCGGCCAGCGACCGGCAGATCTCGATGCCGCGAAGGTTGTAGGGATTCTCCAGCGGGGCCAGGTCCGCCAGGCGGGCGATCTCGTCGGTGACCTCATCGTCAGCCAGCGCCGGCCCGTTGAAGCGCCCGCCGCCGTGGCAGACGCGGTGCCCGATGGCCGACAACTCCGACACATCCGACAGCACGCCCCCCTCTGTGGCCGTCAGCGTCGCCAGCATCGCCTTCAGGGCCGCCTCGTGCGTGGCCGGATCGATGGGCTGTTCGCCCGCCCCGGCCGGGCCCCAATAGGCATGAACCGCCTGCGGCCCGCCCAGACCGTCGACACTCCCGCCGGCCAGGGCGCCTTCGGAGGCGGTGTCGAAGTACCGGTAGCGCATATCGCCCTGGCGGCAGCTGACCGACAGAATCCGCATGGGCTCATAGGCGCCCAGGCTAAATCGCACGGCGGTCGGCCTGGGGGCGGCCATCCGCCCGGCCGGCGGCGCCAGGCGCGCCGTCATCAGCCGAACCAGGAACCGCGCCGCATCGATGTTGGCTGCGATCAGCGGGGCGATCGCCTCATGCAGGAAGACCACGGCCTGGGAGGGCTCGACGGCCACCACGTCGGCGCTGGAGGGGTTGCCCGTCAGCAGCGACATCTCCCCGAAACACTCCCCCGGCTCGATCGTGCCCAGCCGCTGGCGCTGCGGGGTGTCATGGCCCTGGACGGCCTCGAGACGGCCGGCCAGCAGCACGCCGAGCACTTCGCCCGCCTCGCCGCAGCGGATGCAGACCTCGCCGGGCTCGTAGGAAACAGCCACGCCAACACGGATGGCCTCGGCCATGGCCTCGGGCGAAAAGGTCGCGAAGAGCGGGTGCGATTGCAGTTGGCCTGCGATATCCATTCGATAATCCCACAGCTGGCGGCGGTTTTGCGCGGGTATGCTACCAGACCCCGCCTCCCGTGTCTGCACACGGCCGAGACTGCAGTGACCATTCGACAGCTAGGGGGTTGCATTAACGGCCACGACATGGGAGGATAACAAGATATTATCGAAAGCCCGACCGTTTGGAGGGCTGTGCAGACAACCCGGTGGAAGTCATCATAACGTTCGGCCGGGGGTGATGCACTGCTGCAATAGTGATGAAACAAAATACACAAGCCAATCCACTCGACGGCCTGTCCAAGGATCTGATCGAACACCTCCACCAGACGCAGCGCCATGCTGACGTGGTGGCCGCCGTGCCGTATGACCTCGACGAGCACGGGAAGTACACCGAAGGGTACCTGCTGCTGACCGACAGCCGGCTTGGCCACTTCCGCCATCGCGACGGCCAATGGATGCATGAATGGCTCGAGGTAGGCGAGCTGGACGAGGCGACCCTGGTCGAAGGGCTGGGGATGAACCTGCTGCAGTTGATGGCCGACGGACGGCTGGTGGCCGAGTACCGCTTCACGCTACAGCACAGCCGCGAGTTGGGGCGATTCCATCGCCATCTGGAGGGGCTGGTCCACGGTGAAAGCCACCAGGAGCAAGACGAAGGCCGCCCGCGACACGGCGACGAGCAGCGCGGGCGCTGCCCCAAGTGCGACCGCCCGATCCCCTCATGGTCGGAAGTCTGCCGGGCCTGCATGAGTCGCCGGAAGATCCTCTGGCGCCTGCTGGACTTCGTCATCCCCTACAAGGACCGGGCCATCGCCTCGTTCCTCCTGGCCCTGACGATGACGGGGCTGGCGCTACTCACTCCGCTGCTGTCGCGATGGTTAATTGACGACGGCCTTGGCGCCGGACCGGGCAAACAAGCGAACTGGGCCATCGTCCTCATGTCGGTGGGCGGCATGCTGGGTCTGCTGATGTTTCGGGCCATTGGCCAGTGGGGACAATCGCGTCTGTCCGGCGAGGTCGCCCGACGCGTTGCTCGGGCCATTCGTCATGCCGTCTATGCCCACATGCACCGGCTGAGCTTGGATTTCTTCGCCAAGCGCCAGACCGGCGCCCTGGTCACGCGCGTCACCAACGACACCGAACGCCTGTGGAGCTTCACCGCATCCATTGCCATCGAAATGGTCCTGGCCATCCTGACCATCGTCGGCGTGGGCGTGGCCCTGTTCCTGATGAACTGGAAGCTGGCCATGTTCGCCCTGATGCCGGTGCCGTTGATGATCTTCCTGACGGCCTTCTTCCACAAGCGCCTCCACCGCAGCTTCCGGCAGCAGTGGCACCGCTGGAGCCAGATGACGGCCGTCGTGGCCGACGCCCTGCCCGGCATGCGGGTCATCAAGGCCTTCAGCCAGGAACAACGCGAGGTCGACCGGTTCGAGGAAAGATCCACCGCCCTGTTTGATGAAGAGCGGAACTATATCCGCGGCGCCAAGTCGCTGTTTGCCCCGACCATGATGTTCGCCACCTCGCTGAGTACGCTGATTATCTACCTTGTAGCCGGCTGGACGATCTGCAGCGAATGGTCAATGGTCCAAGCCGAGCCGAAAACGGCCACCATGACCTTTGGAACGATGATGGCCTTTCTGTTCTACATGAACATGTTCCTTCGTCCCGTGCACCAGTTGGCGCACATGGACGAACAGCTCAACCGCGCCGCCACCAGCGCCCAACGAATCTTCGAAATCCTCGATACCGAGCCCCGCATCTACACCAAGGCCGACGCCCACACCCCCGACACCATCGAAGGCCGCATCGAGCTTCGCAACGTCAGCTTCAGCTACGACGGCGTCAACAAGGTGCTCAAGAACATCAACCTGACGATTGAGCCGGGCGAGATGATCGGCCTGGTCGGGCCGTCAGGCGCCGGCAAGACCACCATGGTCAACCTGATCTGCCGCTTCTACGACGTGATCGAAGGGCAAATCCTGATCGATGGCGTCGACATCCGCGACTACGACATCGGCGAGCTGCGACGCAAGATCGGCATGGTCCTGCAGGAGCCCTTCCTGTTCCACGGGCCAATTGGGGAGAACATCGCCTACGGCATGCCCGAGGCGTCGTCAGAGGAAATCATCACCGCCGCTCGGGCCGCCAACGCCAACAACTTCATCATCAACTTCCCCGACGGGTACGACACCATGGTCGGTGAACGCGGGCAGACCCTCTCCGGCGGCGAACGCCAGCGGATCAGCATCAGCCGGGCTATCCTCCATAACCCCTCCCTGCTGATCCTGGACGAGGCCACCAGCTCCGTCGACACCGAGACCGAAGAAACGATCCAGAAAGCTCTGGACGGCCTGACGGCCAGCCGGACCACCATCGCCATCGCCCACCGCTTGTCGACCTTACGAAAAGCCGACCGGTTGGTCGTCATCGATAAGGGCTTGATGGTCGAACAAGGCTCACACGACGAACTGGCCAGGAAGGACGGCGGCCTATACGCCCGGCTGCTTCAAAAGCAGCAGGAAATGCAGTCCTACATCGCCCTGCAGACCTGATGCCCGAGCCAATACCTATGTGCAACGCCGACAATACCCACCGAAACGCCGCCGAAGTGGCCCTGGACGCTTTGCGTGTCCGCAAACTTGAGCGCAACAGCAAGGGCCAACTCGTCGCCTACCTCGAGGGCTGCGACGAGCCCCTCACCGACGTCCGCGTCCGACGCTACTTCCCCTGGTCGCAGCCGGAGCACTACTTCGCGATCTGCGACGCCGACGGCAAAGAACTCGCGATGCTCCACACGCTCCACGAACTCGACCCCGGAAGCCGCGAACTCGCCGAGGCCGAACTCGCCGACAAGGTCTTCAACCCCAAGATCACGCGCGTGCTCAGCCACAAGCGTGAGTTCGGCATCACCACCGTCACGGCCGAGACCGACCGCGGACAGGTGACCTTCGATTTCAACAGTCGTGAGGATGTGCGAATCCTCTCGCCCACGCGCGGCCTGTTCCGCGATGTCGACGGCAACACGTTCGAAGTCGCCGATATCAGCAAACTGGACCCGGTAACCCAACGATACCTGCAGCGGTACTTCTGAGTTTCGACTGGGCCGTACATCGTCTTCGCCGCCGGCGCCGGGCCATTACGGCTGCCACAAGCGGCCACGGGAGAACACATGACCATGGCTCCTTCCGACGCGCACCACGATCATGATTCGGACCATTCCCACGGGGCCGGCGCCGCTTTGAGCGACCGGGCCCGCGACATTCTGCGGCGCGGTATCGACGAATTGCTGCAGATGACCGAGGCCATGACCTTCCAGCCCGTGGCGTCCGAGAAGTTCCCCCTGCCGCTGACGTCCGTCGCCCACGCCCAGCTGCCGGGCCTGGATGCCCTGCGGGTCGAGATCGAGGCGCGGAAGGACTCGGACCCCATCCGCATCCTGGACGAGGTCCTGGCCCTGCTGGAACTTTACGAGTGCAATCAGCCCGACATCGCCGAACATATTCTCCAGGACATGCCGTTCGTGGCGACGTGCTTCAACTCCAAGCGCCGCAATGGGTGGATCGCCGTCGTCGGAGACGGCGATCGCGCTGCGCTGGAATCGGCTGTCAACGACCGGTGGCTGTTCGAGTTTTTCTCCGGCCCGGCCCGGCCGACCGGCCTGTACGTGCTGCTGAGCATGCTGGCCCGATACGCGTTCGTCTACGGGCCCGTGGCGCCTGGCGACAGCCACACGCTTTCGCACTTCGTCGAGGATCTGGCCCCCGGCGTGATCGTCTGTCATGGGGCGCTGAGCGACCTGGAATGGACGCTGGCCCTGGCGGCGATGAAGATGGGCGTCCCGGCCGTCGTGCCCGCCGACTACCCGTTCGGCCTGGGCCGCACGCTGCAAGCCGACACGCCCGACCAGGTCGCCGAGACCGTCGTAGGCCTGCCCAACATCCGGCGGCTCCTGCAGGTGCCCGACATTCCGCAACTGCCCCCCTACTGTAACGGGCAATTCGCCGGCCAGGAGATTACCCCGGCCGTCACCTGGGGCGGCACGAGCGAGAGCTTTTTCATCGTCCGAAAGGGATCGGTCAGCAAGCCCGGTTTCGCCGTCACCGCCAAGCCGACCGGGCCGATCGGCATTGTCGTGACGGCCGACGCCGAGCCTATGGATGCCGTCGACTGCGACTACATCGAGCAGGCTGTCCTGCCGACGCTGGCGATGATGGACGGCGTGGCCGTCGATGCCGACGACGACGGCCTGACGATCCACATGGGTGAGGGCATTCAACTGGATCCGAAGCGGATCGGCGAGGCGCTGCTGGCGGCGGTGGGCAACCAGTTTCCCAAGCTTCACGACCGCACCCGCGTGGAGGTGATCTTCGACGTCGCCACGCTCGGCGAGATCGCCCCCGACGTTCGGGCCGAGAAGCTCGCCCGCGCCGACCAGATCGCCCGCGCCACCGAGGAATCGGCCGAGCAGTTCATCGGCTGCACGGGGTGCTCGCCGTTCGCGCCGGACCACGTGTGCATCATCACGCCCGAGCGTCCCACGCAGTGCGGGCGGCCGATGGGGCTGCTCAAGACCAACGCCCAATACGCCTACGACGACATGAGCGGCATCCATCACAGCCGCCTGCAGAAGGACGTCAATTCCTTCATCGTGATCGACAAGGGCGAGTGTATCGACCCGGTGCGCGGCGAGTGGTCGGGCGTCAACGCCCACGCTCAGCGCATGACCGACGGCCGGACGCAGCGCGTCCAACTGCACTGCCTCGACGAGGTCCCCCACACCGGCTGCGGATGCTTTCGGCTGATCCTGTTCAAGACCGCGGCGCCCCGCGAGGGCGTGGGTGTGATGGACCGCGGCTTCGGCGGCGCCTGCGCCGACGGGCGGGCGTGGGGTGACCTCTACTACGAATTGGCCGGCAAGCAAACCCCCGGCGTCACCGGGGCCGGACCGGGATATCTGCTGTCCGACAAGTTCCTCGCCGCCCACGGCGGCTGGGACAGCGTCGTATGGGTTAGCCCCCGCGTAGCCGAGTTCATGGGTGACCGTCTGCCCGATGGCGTGGACGTCGGCCGCGAGCCCGAAGCAGGCTAGCCCCCCATACCCGTTCAGATCGCCCGCAGGGCCTGGTCGAAGTCGGCGATCAGGTCCTCGGCGTCTTCCAGGCCGACCGATATGCGAGCGTACGAGCCCGCAATGGCCAGCGGATCCCACTTGCGCGTGATCGTCACCAGCGTATGCACGTCACCGAGGCTGGGGGCGTGTTTGGCCACGGTCAGCCGGTCGGCGAAGGCCTCGGTGGCGGCCTGGTCCGCGTCGATGCCGGCCCCCACCATCCCGCTAAAGCCCGAGAACTGCTTGGCCGCCAGCGCGTGCTCACTGTCGTCCGGCAGGCCGGGGTAATGAACGTAGGTGACCTTGGGATGGCCTTTGAGGAATGCGGCCAGCTTCGCCGCGTTGGCGGCGTGGACTTCCATGCGAACGGGCAGCGTCTTGATTCCTCTCAGGATCAACGCCGCGTTGAACGGGCTCATCGACCCGCCGTGAAGCGTCATCAGGTCCCACAGTGTCTTGGCGAACCGCTCGTCCCTGCAGATCGTCGCTCCGCCGATCGCATCGCCGTGGCCGCAGAGGTATTTGGTGGCGCTGTGGATCACGACATCGGCGCCATGCTCCAAAGGCCGGCAGAAATAGGGCGTGGCGAACGTGCTGTCGATCACCAGCGACGCGCCGGCGGCGTGGGCCCGCTCGGCGACAGCGGCGATGTCGATCACGTCCATGTTCGGATTGCTGATCGTTTCGCCGTAGACGACGGCGGCCGGGGCCTTGAGCGCTTCATCGAGCGCCGCCAGGTCGCGGAGGTCGACCACGTCGGTCGTCACGCCGAACCGCTCGAAGACCTTCTCCAGCAGCGCCAGCGTGGAGGCGTAGATCGTGCGGTGGCGGATCACCCGCCCGCCGGTGTGCAGCAGCGTCATCAGCGTCTGCGAGATGGCCGCCATCCCGCTGGCCGACAGCACGGTCATCGCGCCACCCTCCAGTTCGGTCAGGGCGTTGGCCAGCACATCCATGGTGGGGTTGCGGTCGCGGGTGTACTCGCCTTCGTTGACGGCGCCCATGTAAATCGGCACGGCCGAGAAGCCTGGGATGTTGGCCAGGTGAGTGGCCCTGGTGGCGAAGCTGCGGGGTGTGTCCTGCGACGTCATGGGTGTGTCCTCGGGTCGGCTCTAGGCGAAATCCTGCACGTAGAAGCGCCACCAATCGTTCGCCTTGGCGCGCCAGCTTCGGTCGTCCTCAGCCAGGCGCTTCTCGACGGCGGCGAGTCGTTCGAGCGTCTCTGCGCCGGTCACACCATCGCTGCGACGGGCGAGAATATCTTTCACGCGCGTGTGCGCTTTATCGTACCAGTCCTCCTGCGACGCCGCCACGCGGCCGGTGAAGTCCGAGTAATAAATATCGCGCTTCATGTGCTTCAGCGTGTGCTCGTTGAAGGCGAAACTCCCACCCGACTGGGCGCTGCAGGCGGCGATCACCTCGACGGCCAGGCTGTCGGCGTCGGTGTGAATCTCGCCGTTGATATTCAGCAACTGCCCGGCGATCTCGTCGGTGACGATCAGGTGCTCGTAGCTGAGCATCAGTGTAGAGTCGAGGATGGCCGTCATGATGATATTGCCCCCGGCCGCCAGACCCAGCGCCAACCCCAGGGCCGTCTCCACCGCCGCCCGCGCGCCGGGCGCCTTGGCGCTGGGGTTGCCCGGGCAGATGCGACTGGGCAGGCCGTAGCGGTCGGCGATCTGAACCGCCGCGACGTTCAGCAGCCCCGTCTCGATGCTGCCGTGAGAGATGTCGGCAGTGCGAAGGTCGGTGGGCGCCCCAACAAAGCCGTACATGGTCGGCACGCCCGGCCGTGCGAGCTGGACCATCGTCACGGCCGCCAGCACCTCGGCGTTGTGTTGGGTCAGCGCCCCGGCCAGCGTCACCGGGCAACTGGTGCCCATCATCACCTCAGGGCTAATGATCACCAGCGTGCACTTGCGGGCCGGATCGAGAAGCTCCAGAACAATCGGCGCCTGCTCGGCGTGCCACTGCAACGGGCTGAGCGGGTTGAACCAGATGTATTGCTCCCACAGGCTCATTCGCTGCTCGAGCGTGGCCGCCCCATCGCGGATCGCCAGCGCCAGCGTCGCCAGCGCCACCTCCTGCGAAGAATAGTTGCGAACGTTCAGCCCCAACGGCCGCTCGATGCCTTGCCGTCCCGCCAGCCACCGCCGCAGGAACTCCCCGCGCGCGTCGGCGCTGTCGAAGGTGATCTGCTTGCGCCGGCCCGCGCTGGTCCGCTCGGAATGAAACACCAAATCGCACGGGTCGGCCACGAGGTTCTTGAGATGGGCGGCGATCAGTGAGAACTCGTCCGAATCGGCCTCCACGCAATGGCGCGGCGCGCCGGCCTGGTGGTCGTAGATCGTGTAGGCGTTGCCGTTGATGGTGATATTGCTGGCGCCCTTGGCCAGGCTGAATTGCTCGCCGTAGCCCAGCGACGGATCGCCGAAGGTCAGCGTATCGCGATCGGGTAGGCGTTGCAGACAGTCTTCGACCAACTCAGCCGGAAACCGAATGCGTCCGCCCTCAGCCCGACACCCGTTGGCGACAAGAAACTCCTCCACCTGCGGGGCCTTGTGAAACAACACGCCCACGTCGGCCAGCACGGTCAGCGAGGCCTGATGAATCCGCTCGATGTCCTCCGCCCGAAGCGCCTGAATGTGCATTCGTTAATTCCCTAAGCTGTCCGCCGGCAGACGGGTTACAACTCGACCAGCCGAAGCGCATCGCCGGCCAGGCTCGCCCACCAGCGGAGTTCATCGCCCACACACCCATAGCCCGCCATCCAGTGATGGCCGATGCCTTCGTCGTGAATCCAATCGATCACCTGGACCGTCGGCTGGCGGAACTGCACGCGCAGCGGGTTGCCGGGGAAGACCATCTCCGTCGACAGCGCCTGGCCCTCCAGCAGCGCCAACTGGTAGCCGCCCTCGCGCGGGATCAGGTTGATCAGCGTCACCGGCCCGGGCCTGGCCGGGAACAGCGCGCAGACGCCCTGGCCCATCAGCCGCACCGAATCGAGTGTGATGTCCTCGGCCCGCTCGGCCAGTTGAAACGAGCCCGACCCGCAGTGCGTGAAGACCACCGTCCCGTCGTCCAGCGGTTCGAGCCAATCGGTGTTGTGCGTCGGCTCGCCCGTCAGCCGCGTCAGCATCAGTTGCCCGACCGCGCCGTTGACGTCGCCCTCGCAGCCCAGCGGGATGCCCTCACCGGCCAGCAGGCTCGACGCCAGGCACACCCGCCCCATCAGGTGCGGATAGCAGCCGATCGTCAGCGCCGCCAATCCATGTTGCTCGACCAATTCCCGCACGGCGAGGTAGACCTTCATCGAATCGATGCCCGTGGCGTCGTCGACTTTGCACGCCGCAGCGCGCCCCGTCACATCGGCCCAGGCAGCCCGGGCGGGGGCGTCGTCGATCTGGCCCGCGCGGTCCAGCAGGTGCGGAAGATCAAGCGGCACGACGCGGGGCCCGACGGAGTTTTTCAGCGCGAACTCGCTGACGGCGACCTCGGTCATGCCCGCGACACGATGGCCCGCGATGCCGACCCGCGCTCGCCGCAACTGAAGCTTCAGGGCCGTCGCCCGCAAAAACGCCATTGCCCGATCCAGCTCGCCGCCGGCCGCCAGCGGCGCGAACACGCACGCAACCGGATGGCCCAACTGCTTGAGATAGCTCGTCAACTGCTGCGAGCCGCACAGCGCACCCGTCTCCATCCCCGGAAGCGACCAGAGCAACACCGGCGCCGAGCAGTACTCCAGCAGATCCAGCGCCAGGTAGTCTTCGTACCAACTGACCGCCGCGAAGGCCACGGCGTCGACGTGCGACTCGGCCAGCTTCCGTCCGGCCGCGACGGCATGGTCCGGGTCGCCGATGGGTCCCAGTTCGACGACCTCGCAGCCGGCCGACACCAGCAGCGCAGCCAGGTCGGCGGCCGCCGCCGGGGCGCGATCGGCGCCGATCTCCAACGGGCTGGACAGCGCGGCGACCCCGACTCTCGGAATGAATGATCGTGCTGGATTCATGTTTCCGGACCTCTCAAGTGCATCTTCACGGGTTCGACTCAAAGCTGAGGAATGACCAATGACCAAATCCCAATGACCAAACACCCCCAGATCGCGCCGCCATCGGACATTGGACATTGGTCATTGGACATTGGTCATTTCCCTGCATGTCTGAAGCCCTTCTACTGCTCAGCAAGCTGTCCGATTGTCAAATGCCGTCCCTCTTACAACCCGCTCGCTTCGCGCCAGGCGTCGATCATGCATTCGACGCTGTCCCACGGCGTATCGGGGAAGACGGCATCCACCGCGTGCAGGATGAAGCGATTGGTCGGGGCGAGCGCATCGACCGCCTTGCGGACCTCATCGCGAATGCGCCCGGGGTCGCCGCTTTGCAGCGTCAGGGCATTCGTGCCGCCCACGACCGTAATGCGCTCGGCGAGTTTGGCGGCCGCTTCCAGCGAGACGTGGTCCTGCACGGGATCGATGAAGTACAGCACGTCCACGCCCGCATCAGCCAGCCGCGGACCGAGCAGTTCCACACCGGTCGTCATCGCGTAAGCGAACAGCTTGCCGCTGCGATGGGCGATCTCGGTCAGCCTCTCCAGGTGCGGAAACACGTACTGATCGAACAGCCCCGGCGACCAGAAGTCGGTCGACGAATACCAGCCGCGCTGACAGACCATGTCCACCCCGTCGGTGGCGGCGGCCAATTCGGTGCGGGCGGCGTCGGTATCGTTGATCAGTTCGATCAATCGGCCGAACGCCGCGGGCGTTTCGAACGACATCATCACCGCGCCTTCACCGCCGGTCAGCCATACCGCCGCGTCCATGCCGAACGCGCTCCAGGCCTGCGTGAACACGCCCTTCTCGTCGGCGAACGCCTTCATAGCCGCCATTCGCTCGGCGAACCACTGTGTCTCGGCCTCGCCCGGCGGGGCGAACAGGTGGGCGATGGCGTCGACGTGTCGGGGCTCGGTGACGGCGTGCTGGACGGCCCGCGGGATGTTGTAGTCCTCGAACAGCGGAGCGCAATCCGGCTGCATGGGCCAGCCCGGCCCTTCCGGATCGGTCTTCTTGATCGCGTGACGAATCGGCCCCGAAGGGGTCTGGTACTCGCGCACCAGGACCGGGTAGTTCGGATCGCCGCCGGCAGCGCCGGGTGCGAGCGTGCTATCGGCGACACTCACCTCCGGATCGGTCGACCAGGGCACGGAGACTTCCAGCAGATCGTCGATGCCCACCAACAGCCACGCCTCGGCCCGCTTGAAATCATCCTCAAGTTCCCACGGCTGGGGCAGCGTGTGAATGTGCTCCAGCCGCTTGGTGTACCAGTAGTCGACGGGTCGGCCGTTGGTCTCCCACTTGAGGTGTTCGGGAGCGGGGAAACCGAAACACCACGCCGTCATGGGCGTGTGATCGGCGGGCTTGCCGGTGCAGGCCGCCAGGATACGCTGCTTCGACGTCATGAAAGGCCCTCACGAATCCTGTCGATCATGGTCTGTTCCTGCTCGGCCGTGAGCTTCGACGGAATGTTGATAACGATGGTGCGTTCGAGCAGGTCGTCGGTGACCGGACAGGCGCCCTTGTTGTAGTCGGGCACGAACTCGGCGTTCTGCGGCATCGACCAGGGATTGCCCGCCGGCGACAGCGGCGTCTTGTTCACCAGTTGCGGCACGTTGAAGTAGCAGTGCAGGCCGTAATCGGCCAGCCGCCACAGATCGGTCAGCCCGGTCGCCTTGAGCTTGTCGACGGCCGCCAGGGCGGTGTCGGCGTCGGTGAGCATCACGCCCAGGAACGGCCCGGTATCGCCGGCGGGGTCGTTGAGCTTGCGGAGCGTGACGCCCGGGAGGTCCTTGACGGCCTTCTGAATGCGCCGGTTGCTGGCCCGCATGTGCTCGACAATGGTGGGGAGCTTTTCGAGCTGGACATTGGCGACGGCGGCGCACAGCTCGCCCATTCGCCGGCCGGCGCCCCAGAGATAATCAGCGGGCTGACTGTCGGGCTCGGCCCCGCGCCAGGGCACGCCGAGGTCGTGGGCGGCGTTCATCTTCCAGTAGAGGTGCTCGTCGTCGGTGATCAGAAGCCCGCCCTCGCCGGATGTGATGTTCTTGTTGAGCTGATAGCTGAACATGCCCACGCGACCGAACGTGCCGACGGGCTTGCCCTTGAACGATCCACCGTTGCACTGGGCGCAGTCTTCCATGACGTCGACGCCGCGGGCGTCGGCGACGGCCATGATCGCATCCATGTCGCACGGGGCGCCGCACATGTGGATGGGGATGATGAGCTTCGTCCGCGGCGTAATCTTCTTTTCCAGGTCCTTGGGGTCGAGGGTGAGGCTCTCGTCGACTTCGCAAAGGATGGGAATCGCGTTGCAATGGACAATGGTTCCGACCGAGGCCACCCAGAAGAACGCCGGCACGATGACCTCGTCGCCCGGGCCGATGCCCATGGCGATCATCGCGCAGGACAGCGCCCCCGTGCCGCTGTTGACGGCCAGGGCGAACGTCTTACCGAACACCTCGCGGGCCCGGGCCTCGAAGGCCAGCGCGTGGGTGGGCTCGTTGGGCCCGTAGAAACGGAACGGCGCGCGGTTCTTGACGACGTCGAGAACCGCCTGCTGCTCGACCTCGTCCATCCAGTTAGCGCCCGGAAACGCAGAGGGAAAATCACCGGTGGTCATGATCGCTGTCCTTTCACTGCCGCCCTCCATCGCGGGCGGGCGCAGGGGCCGCCCATCGCAGTGCTTGGTTGGCGGCTTGCGGAGGGGCATTCTACCGTAGCGGTGGGCGGTGTCACAGAGCCGTCTGCGCGGTTCCACCATCGGCGTCGGCCGGCGGAACTGCCCCACCCGGCGGCCGGATGCACCCAGACCGCAAGCTTTCCCCCCGATCGACCTGGCGCACGCGCCCCCCCCGGCGCGGGCGGCTACAGCCGGACCAGGGCCTTGGAGGCGGCGTTTAGATTCGCCGCGCCGACGACCACGAACGTCTTGGCACGACCTCGCCCGGTGCTGCCGTAGATGTAGTTGGCGTTGACCCGCTTGGACCGCAGACGATCGGCCGCCTTCGCCAGTGCGCCAACGGTGTTGGGCAGCTCGATCAGCAGCACGTCGGTCTCGGCGACGGTGACCGGACAGTCCTTGAGCAGCTTGGCTGCCTCGCCGGGCTTATCCACCACCAGCCGCAGCAGGCACTGCTCGGCGGTGTCGGCGACGGACAAGGCCATGATGTTGATCTTCGCGTCGGCCAGGCACCGGGTTACCTGGGACAGTTGCCCGGACTTGTTCGCCAGACTAATCGAAAATTGCTTGGTCTTCTTCTTCATCGCTGGTTCTCCACCCCCCGCAGGTGATCGGGTGAACAAAAAAAAACCAACAATCCATCGGCGACGACCGCGCCGACGATCAAGTATCCAGCGCCGGCCCGGCCGATGCCAGCACAAACATGCCGCCCGATGCCGTATGATACCGCCCGTGGTAGAGGCGATAGTCCATCCTATGCTGGCGCTGCTGGCGAAGGCGGAATATGTGCGATCGCGCATCCCCGGAGGCGGGCCGAGGTATCTCGAAACCGACCTGACCCGCACCATCGTCGAGCCGGTCAATGCGGCGTCGGCCCTGGCCTTCCTGATCGTCGCGGGCGTGTGGATCGTCCGTCTCCGCGGCCGCTGGCGAACGCGACCGTTCATCACGTGCTGCCTGCCGCTGATGATCGTCGGCGGCGTCGGCGGGACGGTCTACCACGCCTTCCGCGCACACCGCGTATGGCTGATGCTGGATTGGGTGCCGATCCTCGTCCTCTGCATCACGGCGGGCGTCTACCTGTGGGCCAAGCTGCTGCGGCAGCGGTGGGCCTACGCCCTGCTGCTGATCCCGGCGGTCGTCATCGTCCTAACGCTAAACTTCGGCCTGATCTTCCACCGCAACTTCCGCGTCGCCATCCCCGTGACGTACGCGCTGCTGGGCATGGTGATCCTGGTGCCCGCGGCGGGCGTCCTGATCAAAACGCGCGGGCGCAATGGTCTCTTCACGCTGGCGGCCGTCGTGTGTTTCGCGCTGGCGCTGCTGGCCCGGACGACCGATAGCCGGTGGCCGGAGGCGATACCGATGGGGACGCACTTTCTGTGGCACCTGTTCGGCGCGCTGGCGGCCTATCTGATGATCGCCTATATCTACCGCCTGCCGGACGTGTTGGCCGAGATCAGATCCGCCGGGCGAGGACCTAGCGGCGGCGTTTGAAAATCACTGTCGCCCCGACGAGCAGGATCGTCAGCGTCATCGGGCTTGCCCCGCCGTAGCCGCGCGATCTCTATTCCGTGCGGCGACGCCTTCGAACCAGCGCCGCCGAGCCGCCCAACACGAGCAAGGCGGCGGAGGCGGGCTCGGGAACGTCTGGGGGGGGCTCTGTCGTACCAGAGCTGCCGGCAGCGTCGAAGCCCATGTTGACTTTCAGGATGGCCAGGTCGGTCCCGTCGACCAGACTGTCGGTGTTGAGATTGCCGTTCGCCCAGCGGCCTCCGTAGCCGAACTTCATCAGCGTCAGGTCGTCGCCGTTGACGTGGCCGTCACGGTTGAGGTCGCCCAAGGCCGTGCCCTCGCCCGCGCCGGGATTATCGTTGTACCATTCGAGAAGATTCTCGACCAGGTAGACCAGGTCGTCCCCATCGGCATCGCCGTCGCCGTCGAGGTCATACTGGCCGTCGCCGAGGTTGTCGCGCAGCAGATCGACATCGTCATCGTCAACGTCGCCGTCAGTGTCAAAGTCGCCGGGCAGCGGCGCGCCGGCGCTCCCTTCGGCGGCGAGGACAATCGCATCGAGACCGGGCGCCCACTCACGGTCGCCAATCAGAACACTCGTCACAAGGACACTAAACGAGGCATCGGCCCCAGGATCGATGCCGCTCCACATCGCCAGGTCGTCGTCCAAGAACGATATGTACATCGTGTCGCCGGCAGAACTAGCCGTCATCGAATTCCCGCGCCACGACAACGTCGGGTTAGCTGTAATAACGCTCTCGTTAACCGCGGCGTCCGCCCCCTGAATGACGACCGTCGAGAGACTGTTGTGGTAGCGGCTGGGGGCGGTCGCCACACCGGCGAAGGTGTAGGTCACGCTGGGATCCAAGCCCGCGAACGTCAGCAACTGGGTCGAGCCGAGGTTGTGGGCGATCACGTTGCCCGTGTAGCTGGCGCCCAGAGCATCTGAGAAGATGAGCCCCGGATTCTGCGCTGCGGTGGTGTCAACCCAAAGGTACTGGGGTACTGGGTTCACTTCGCTGACGGTCAGTGTCACGCCGGTCCCCGCACCCGAAGCGTAAGCAACCAATTCCCCGGAAGGGACCTCCAACGACGTGCGGTCATTGTCGACGGTAAAGCCGGTGGTATTGGCGGGCAAGGTCTGGCCCAAGGTGGCCGTCATGTTGTTGTAGGCGACCCAACTGTAGCTCTCGCCGGTCACGTCGGATAGTTCCGCCCGCGCTGCCCCGGCAAACAGGAAACATAAAGTCGTCACAATGATCCGACTTGTCATCCTCATCGCAGTCACCTGCATGTTTGAGAACTGCACCGGCTATCGGCCGGGCCCCTCGGTCGATGATCATTCTACCCCTTCACCGGCGCGATAGGGAGCGCAAATTGAAATGATCGTCACCGCCGCCGCTTCGCCCATTTCTTCTTCATCCGCTTCATCTCATCGGTGAGGCGGACGGGCTTGCCCGGGCATTGGTTCTTGGGGTCGATGATCCAGTTGCCCTGGCTGTCCTTGAGGATGGGCATGCGTTTGGCGACGGCCGGCGGGCGGGCGACGCGGGTGGGCTTGGCCGCGTACCAGTAGGCGACCGAGGACATCTCGTTTTGCAGGTGGTTGCCGTGGCCGTGCTCGATGGTGACTTTGACTTCCTTGGTGAACCGCACGGGGTTTTCCGGGTGCAGGACGTAGCTGGTCTGGTAGCCGCCGGTGTAGCCGGCTGTGGGGGGAAGCGTGTTGGGCTCGTAGATGCTCGAGCCGTTGCGCAGGAAGGCGTTGTCCTGCATGCCCCAGGCCTGGTTGAGGTAGTCCTCGCTGCCCGTGCCGTGCAGGTCGGGCGGCCACTTGTAGCCGTCCACCCAGATCATGTCGTCGCCCTCGCCCCACCATGTGCCCTGGAGATTGGTGACCGACAGATTGCAGCCGATGTAATGGCCGCGGCCCTTGGTCTCGAGGATCACGTAGTTGTTGTCCCAGGCGACGCGGCCCTTGTTGACCACGTTGGCCTCGGCGGTGTTGACCGTCACCTCATGGCCCCACCCGCCGAAGGGATTGGTCCGGCGAAACTCGGCGTGGAAATAGCCCAGATCGGCCGGCGGCTGATCGAACGTCTCGTAGTCGACGTAGAAGTACTGCATGTGGTCGGTCTTGCCTTCGTTGACCAGCTCGACCTTGGCTCGTTTGGCGAATGGCATCGGCGCGTAGCAATTCAGCGCCGCCCCGGCCTCGAACTGGTTGTTGCTGTTGGTCGAGGCCGTGAACAGCAGCGACTGGAAGCTGTTGACGATCCCATGGCCCAGACAGAAGAAATCGCCCAACGGCACGTTGACCGAGGGGCTCTTTGCATCGTCCCACGTGATCCGCAGCAGGCACTCCCGATACCCACACGCCTGCGTCAGCCACAAGTGCGTGATCTGCCCCGGCCCCTCAATATCCGCCAACACCCGAGACTCCCCCGCCGGAACAGTCCAGTTATCCCAATTCCGCCCATTCGTCTCCCAAGACGACCGCCGGGCTGTCTTGCCATTTGTTATTCGAGCAATATTGTCGAGCATACCGATCCCTTTCAAAGCACGAGGGGACAATTAGAACACTCCGTGTGCAGGTATGCACGCTCTATAGCCTATGCATATTCCTGCGTGAGCTGCTGGACCATGTCGGTCCATTCGTCGTAGCGGCTGGGCTCGCCGCAGCAGGTGAGTGTGCCGTTTAGGACGAACTCGAGTTGGCAGTCGTTAGCGCGCGCAGCGTCTAAGATGGTGACGATCTCCCGGCGGGCGATGTCGACGTCCCAGCCGACGCCCTGCAGGAATGCCGGGTTGGGCTTGGCCGAGTAGATGAACTCCCGGCCGAGGTTTTCCGCGCCGACTGCCCAGTCGACCCACGGACTCATGGACACGCGCCGCATGCGGGGTAGCTTGCGGACGATGTGAATCTTGTTGTGCAACGGCTCGCAGCAGCCGTAATGCGTCAGGCCGAACAGATCGAGGTAGCGCGCCTCGTAGGGCGTGGCGAACTCCTCGTGCATCGCGGGGGAGACTTCCGAGAATGTCTGGGCCGCGCCGAGCGCCCACATGTCCATCAGCCGCGGGTGCTGGCCGTCGAAGCCTGCGCCCGGCAACTCGTCGGTGAAGTTCTCCGGCCCGCCCGCCAGGCCGCGCTGGCCGCTATTGAGGTCGACGGCGCCCGCTTGCTCCGCGCGCCTGGCGTAGTGGATGTCGCTTTCGGTCATGCGGTCGAGCAGCGCGTGGACCCACTTGGGATCGTCCAGCATGTCCACGAAGAACTGCTCCAGCCCTCGCAGCATCGCCAATGTATCCACCGGCGTGAACCAGAACCCCTGCTTGCCCCGAGTACTGACCGGCATGATGTCGCCCAGCACGTCCCTCATCAGGTCAGCTTCGGCCTGCGTGCCCTGGCGGTCGATGATCAGCTCTCGATCCCGGATCCATTCGTCCGGGTCGGCGCCGTCGGGGAGGACCTTGCAGTACTTCGCGCCGGTCCGGCCATGCCCGTCGGGGGCGAGCTGCCGGCAGTCCTCGGCAAACCCATAGCCCGGGTCGGCCACCTTCAAGTAAACGTCCCACCCGCCGTCGACCGGCGTGTCGTCGCGGATATGCTCGGCCATGTAGAGCCGCTGCCGAAGAATCCGCTCGGCCTCGCGCAACTGCTCATTCTCGCACGCCAGCGATGCCGCGGGAACGAACTCGTCCCACACATCCTCCAGGCGGACAACCAGCAACGCCCTGCCGCGCTCAAAACGATTGTGCCGCTTCCATTCGGCGATCTTGGCCGCTTCGGTCGGCCGAGCCGCCAACTCCGCAACCTGTTTGGCCAACTCGCGAATGATGCTGCGGTCATGCTGCGAAACGGACGTCATCTCTGTTTCCCGGCTCCTGGTTCCTAGCTCCCGGTTCCCTACGCGTAGCGTGACACTTCTTCCTGCACCATGTCGGTCCATTCGTCGTAGCGCCAGGGCTCGTTGCGGCTGGTGAGGGTGGAGTTGAGGACGAACTCGACGGTGCAGCCGTTGGCTTTGCAGGCGTCGAGGATGGTGACGATCTCGCCGCGGCAGAGATCGATGTCCCAGACATCGCTGGCCAGCCATGACGGCTGCGGCTTGGCGGAGTAGATGAAGTCGCCGCCGATGGCCTCGGCCCCGACAACCCAATCCACGAACGGGCTCATTGATAGCCTTCGGATGCGCGGCAGCTTGCGGACCAGGTCCACCTTCTTATCCAGCGGCTCGCAGCAGCCGTAGCAGTTCAGGCCGAACAGGTCCAGGAACTTGGCCTCGTAGGTAATGGCGAACTCATCGTGCATCGCGGGCGAGACTTCCGAGAAGATCTGCGAGGTCGAGAAGCCCCACATATCGCGCAGCCGCACGTGCTCCCCGTCGAAGCCCGGCCCCGGCAATTCATCCGTCGCGCCCAGGCCGCCCGAGCCCACGCCATTGTTGCCGTTATTGCACTCCAGCACGCCCAAGGCCTCGAACTGCCGGGCGGCGTCGATCTCGCTTTCGGTCATCAGTTCGAAGAACCGGTGCAGCCATTGGGGGCGATCGATCATATCCCACATCATCTTCTCGATGCCCCGCCACTGGATAAACACGTCGACCACCGCGATCCCAAAGCCCCTGACCCCGTGGGTCCGCACGTTGAGAATATCGCCGAACAACTCGCTCCTCTCGTCGAACTCACGCTGCGTCGCCTCGTGGTCGACGGTGACGGTCCGGTTGTGCACGATCTGGTCCGGGTCGGCATCGTCGGCAATGACCGACTGGAACTCCTCGGTGCGTCGGCCGCCGTCGACGTCATGGCGGGAGTAGTTCCACGCCAACCCGCATCCGGGATCGTCAATGACCAACTCGACATCCCAATCAGCCGACACAGGCCGGTCGTCGCGAATGTGCTCCGCCATGTACAACCGCGACCGAAGCCCCCACTCCTTCGACCGGGCGGCCTCGCCCTCGCACTGCATCTCACTACGGGGCAGGAACTCATCCCACACATCCTCCGGATAGACCAACACCAAGGGCTTGCCGGGCCTCATACTGTTATGCCGCCGCCACTCGGCGAGCTTCGCCTCCTGCGCCGGGTCGGCCGCGATCTCAGCGACCTGCTTGGCTGCGTCGCGAAGTACTTGACGGTCGTTGTCTGATAGACAAGTCATGGGCGGATTGTCGCCCAAGAAGGCTCTGCCTGCAAGCCACCCAAGGAGTTGCCGGGCCTTGCCTCGTCGCTGCCCGATCAGTCTTGAGGTGACCAGTTCTCTCTGATTGTGGGCTTGAGAGAGACCCAGTAGTAGTGCTCTTGAATCACGATGGGCGGGCCATCGATAACCGTGCCATTAAAGGGGCGCCCATATCCAATGGGGACCTTTTGAGCCGCGCTCGCCAGCAACCACATTACACCTTTCGAGTCTATTCGGAACTGGACGATGCTGTCGGTCAGCGGGGTGTTGATGCTCTCCCTCTGCAGGAGTCGGTTGTCCCGGTCAAAGCGGAAGAAACAGATGGCGTTCGCGTCGGTGGGTACGTTGACGGGCTTCTCGTTAGGCCCTTTCCAATAGGCCATGGCCAGCCAGATGTGGCCGTCGGGGGTCATAGCCATGTGAACAGAGGGAGGCATCTCAAAGTCGATGGGGGTGTAGAGGAGTTCCTTGCCTGTGGCGGCGTCTATCCGCAACAACCACGCCGGCGTTGGCCTAGCCTGGAACGTTCGTTCTACGAACACCGTTAGGATCCCGTCGCCGCTGAGAGCAATCCCCTGCGGAGCACATCTTGGATGATGGCCGTATCGATGATCCCACAGCAATTCACCATCGCGATCATACTTCGCCACCCACACGCCCACGTTACTGTCGGTGCGATTCTTCAAAGGAGGCATGCCCCAGCCCGTGAGGTAGGCGTTACCCTCGGCGTCACTGATGACGCGCGTCATGCGTATGAAGAACGTGCCCGAGTAGTGCGAGTAGTGACGTCGCTCCCACAGAACGGTCCCTCCCGCCGGGTCGACTCGGCGGATGAAGCTCTCTTTGGGGTTCTTGTTCTCGCTTCCTTCACGGCCGAGCTGCCATTCTCCGGCAAGATACTGTCCGCCCGTCCCGTCCGAAGCGTAAGACGTAACGATCTCAATCGCGTCAGGCGTCTCCACAAGAAGACCCATGCCTCTGAGGCCGGGAAAATGCTCTGGCAGTTCAGCAGGGAAGATGTGTCCCCACGAAGGCCCCGCGGTTACGTCGCCAGAAGTGATCGTGAGGCCATCGCTGGCAACAGGATAGTCTTTCAGAAACGTCCCTACCGAGATGGGCTTGGGGAGTGGCTTTCGCCCCAAGCATCCTCCGACGGCCGCCAGCATCACCAGCCACACGCTCATCGTGTGTCGCCACGAGTTCGCTCCGCACATGATTGCCTGCCCTTTCAATACATTGTCCCGCACGAGGATCCATCGCCTGCGCGTCTCTCGTAAACGGCTCGGCTTGGCCGGGCTTCTTCCGTCAGAGCTTTGGACGCCCAAGGGCTCCAAGGGTTCACGAGAACTTCATTTCTCTGTGGCGCGCCGCTACAAGCGTTCCGGCGCGTCGGATTCTACGCGGAATAGTTCCATCTGGCCTGGCGCCAACGGCACGCACGTTTGCAGTGAGGGGTTTTCGGGCCAGTCGTCGTCGAAGTAGACGCGGGGCTTGTACTCGTCTCCGTCCCAGCCGATCTGGAACAGGTCCGGCTTGCCGTGCCAGGTGATCAGGGCGTTGCCCATCTTGTCGCCGGAGTTGTTGACGATCGAGACGTAGTCGCGCCCGTCGGCGTCCTTGAACTCCGAGATGATAATGGGGTATTCGTTCTCGAAGACCTTGGCGGCCTTGACCAGTTCGCTGTCGAGCGTGCTGGGCCAGCCGCCATACGCGCCGCCAATGAAGCTCGCCTCTTTGAACGTCAGCTTGGCCAGTGTGCTGCCGTGCATGTGGTTAAACTCCCGCTGCTGGTCGGAGAGGATCCAATACATGTCGGTCTTGCGGCCGTGGATGTTGTAGGGGGCGTTGCGGTAGTTCTGGAATCGGGACATGTAGAGCAAGTACCACGCGATGCCCTTGAACCCGCAGGCGGCTGCGGCGTTGATCTGCCAGCGAATGTCGTCGCAGTTCAGGTCCGGGATGTACCCATGCGGCACGCAGCACAGTGTCACCCACGTCCAGATATCGCCAAGCTGGCGGGCCTTGTCGGCGTACATCTTGAGCGTCAGGAAGAAGCTGTCTACGTGATTCTCGCCGTCCTTGGCAGCCAGGGCGTAGTTGTTGTGGAAGAACACGCGCGATTTGCCAACCTCGGCCAGCTCTTCCAGATACCGCCCGTAGCTGCGAATCTGCATCCACTCCAGCGCCCCGGCCGAATAGCCGCCGATGCTCAGAAACGGCGTCAGGTGCGGGGCCATCTCCCGCTGAATGCCGTGTGTGCCGAAAACGGCTGTGATCTTCTGCTGGGCGGGCTCATCGCCGACCTCGAACCCCATCAGGGCCGGGTGGTCGCCGTAGTCTTTCAGTGCCGCCTCGATGCCGCGGCGAAGGTCATCCTCGCTGCCGCCGCCCAGCATCACGTGCCCGGCGCAGCGGCTGTCGTTGACGAAGCACATCATCCCCAACTCCGCGCAACGGTCGAGCATCGCCCGCACCAGCGGCACGGCCTCCCCGCCGGACTGCGCAGGCGTCTTGCCCACCGTAATCCCCAACTCATGCCAGTCGTCAACGGTCTGAACCGTTCCGCCATTATCACCCAAGCCGACGTAGTTATGCAGCGTGACCGGGTACCGGCCGTCGCGTGCGCATTGATCGAGTGTGTCCATCACATTCGCCTTCTTTCTTTCACCACAAAGAACACAAAGATCACGAAGGCAAAGAAGAAACTTTGCTGTTGGCTCTTTGTGTCCTTTGTGACCTTTGTGGTGAGCTGTTTCTACAACCTCTCCGCCGCGTCGGGTTCGATGCGGTAGAGCTCCATCTGGCCCGGCGCCATCCATGGACCGGTTTCCATCGTCGCGTTCTTGGGATTGTTGTGGTCGAAGTACTTGCGGTGAGGGGTCTCTTCGCCTTGCCAGCCGATCTTGTAGACCTTTGGCTGGCCGTGCCAACTGATGACGACCTGACCGTAGCCTTCGCGGGAGTTATTCAGCACGCCCACGTACGGCCGGCCATCGGCGTCTTCGAACTCCGAGACCAGCAGCGGGAATTTGTCGCACTCCTGCACGCGGACGCCCTTGACGTATTCGCTGTCGATGGTGTTGGGGAAGCCGCCCCATCGCGGCGCGCCGATGTGGTAGGCCTGCTGCCAGTCGAGCTTCAGCAGCGTCGGGCCGAACGTGTTCTGCAGCCGTCGCAGGTGGTAGCTGAGCCACTCGAACGTGTGCGTCCGCTCGCCGAACTCGTTGATCGGCGGCCAGCGGTAGTTCTCTTCCTGCCGATGGGTGTAGACGTTGAACCACGCCAGGCCCTTCTGGCCGAGGCAGGCGGAGATGTTGATCTGCCAGCCCAACTCGTCGGCCGTCGGGCAGGAGTAGGTGTAATGGCCCGTGCACAGCAGCGTCGTCCACAGCGGCAGGTGGTTGTGACGCAGCATGGCGTCATTGTACATCTTGTAGGTGAGGAAGTGCATGTCGATCGCTTCCGGCTCGTTGGCGCAGATCGCGTAGGACCCGTGGAACAGCAGCAGCGGATCGGACCCCTCGACGAGCCGATCGATGTAGCGCCGGTAACTCCGCAGGCCCATCCACGCGGCGCCGGCCGGCGAATAGCCCGCACAACTCATAAACGGCGTCAGGTGCGGGGCCATCTCGCGCTGGATGGCGTAGGTGCGGTAGGCCATCTGGACCTTGTCGTGGGCGGGTTCGTCGCCCGCGTCGTAGCCGAACAGCGCAGGATGATCCCCAAAATCCTTCAGCGACCGCTCCAGCCCGCGGCGGTACGCATCCTCATCCCCGTTGAGCTCGAACATCCGCCCCATCGAGCACGTCCGGTCGGTCACAAAGCACATGATGCCGGCCTCGGCGCACGCGTCGAGGATCGCCAGCACATCTTCCTTCTTATCCTTCTCGGGATCGTAGCCCGGCATCCGGCCAACGGTGATACCCAGGTCCACCCAGTCCTTCACCGCCCAAGGCCCACCAGCCGGCGAACCCCACGGACTGTAGTTATGGAACGTAACCGGGAAAACGCCCCGGTCCATGATAGCTTGAAGAGTATTCATGTGTAGTTACTTCGTTGACTCGTTAGTTCGTTAACTCGTCGACTCGTCAATCCAGCCCTCGTCTCGCGGCAAAACCACGAATTGACGAGTTAACGGATTAACGAATCCACGAATCTATAGTCGTTTCGGCGCGTCGGATTCCACGCGGTAGAGCGTCACCTGTCCGGGACCCATCCACGGGCCGGTTTGCTTGGTGGGGTTCTCGGGCCATTTGTCGTCGAAGTAGACGCGGTATTCGCTTTCCGTGCCTTCCCAGCCGATCTTGTAGACCGTGGGCTTTCCGTGCCAGGTGATGACGCACTGGCCGTAGCCCGTCTTGGTGTTGGCCAGCAGAGCGACGTAGTCGTTGCCTTCGGCGTCTTTGAACTCCGAGATCATCAGCGGGAACTTCATCGTGCGGGCTTCGACGGCCTTGACCAGTTCGCTGTCGATGGTGTTGGGGTACCCGCCCAGGCGCTCGTTGTCGATGTGGTAGGCCTTCTGGAAGTCCAGCTTCAGCAGCGTCGGGCCGTGGGTCTTCTGGAGGCGTCGCAGTTCGTAGCTGAGATATTCGAACGTGTGCGTCCGCTCGCCGAACTCGTTGATCGGCGCCCAGCGGTAGTTCTCCTCCGGCCGGTGGGTGTACACGTTGAACCACGCCAGGCCCTTGTGACCCAGGGCGGTCGAGATGCCGATCTGCCAGGCGATGTCCTCCTGGTCGGGGCATCGGAGCGTGTAATGGCCCGTGCAGCACAGCGTCAGCCAGACCGGCAGGCGGTGACGAATCATCGCGTCGGTGAACATCTTGTGGGTGAGGAAGTGCTTCTCGATCGCGTCGGGCTGTTCGTGCAGCATGTAGTAGCTGCCGTGGAACAGCAGCAGCGGGTCGGATGTTTCGACCAACTCGTCGATGTATCGCTGGTAGCTCCGCAGGCCCATCCACGATGCGCCTTCGGGCGTGTAGCCGGCCGTGCTCATAAACGGCGTCAGGTGCGGGGCCATCTCGCGATGGATCGCATAGGCGCGGTAGGTCCGCGTGATCGCGTCCTGGGCCGGTTCGTCGGCGACGTCGTAGCCGAAGTTGGCCGGGTGATCGCCGAAATCCTTTAAGGACGCCTCGTACCCGCGACGGTACACGTCTTCATCGCAGTTGGCCTTGGCCATCGCACTGACCGAGCAGCGGGCATCGTTGACAAACAGCATGATGCCGGCCTCCGCGCACGCATCCAGCAGCGCCAGCATGTCTTCCTTCTTATGGCGCTCGGGATCGTAGCCGGGCGATCGGCCGATGGTGATGCCCAGGTCCACCCAGTCCTTGACCGCCCAAGGCCCACCGGCCGGCGAACCCCACGAGCTGTAATTGTGGAACGTAACGGGGAAAACGCCCCGATCCATGATGGCTTGAAGAGTATTCATGCTTACCTCAGCAGGCTTGGGGCCTGGGGCTTGGGGCTTGAGAAGCGGCGACATTAGCCGTTCTCTCGAAAGCTGGACACCAGGCCGGACAAGACCCGAGCGCAGTGATCGTATTGTGCAAGCAGATCCTTGGTCGCAGCTGGCTCCAAGTACGCCAGCTTACCCGCTAACTCAATGAAGTAGCCGGCTTCCCGCAAGGACGCAAAAGCGATTCCAAGGAACTTCACGTAGTCTTTCTCGCTGCTCCGTGCAGAGCCTTCCACGATGTTTGCCGCCACGGATACCACCGCTCGCCGAAGCTGGCTCGTCAGGCCGAACTGCTCGGTTCGAGGAAACGCCTTGGTGGCCTTGTAGACAGCCAAGACGAATGCGTCAGCCAACTGGAACGCCGTCAGTTTCCGATGGTCTCGCATATCCATTCCTCAGGCCTGTGCAGGGGCTTGGGGCTTGGGGGGCGGCAACGCCATCCTCTTTGCAAGCCTCAAGCCCCACGCCCCAAGCCTGTCTATAGCCGCTGCGGCGCATCGGATTCGACGCGGTATAGTTCCATTTGTCCCGGCGCGAGCCACGGGCCGGTTTCCAGGTAGGGGTTCTCGGGCCAGTCGTCGTCGAAGAATGCGCGGACTTCGGACTGCTTGCCCTCCCAGCCGACGTGGAAGACCTTCGGCTTGCCGTGCCAGCGAAGGATGGCCTGGCCCGAGCCGGTCAGCGACCGGTTAACGATGGCGACGTAGTCGCGGCCATCGGCGTCTTTGAACTCGGAGATCAGGACCTCGAACTTGTCGTCCCGCACCCGCACGCCTTTGACCAGTTCGCTGTCGATGGTCGTCGGATAGCCGCCCGTCGGGCCGCCGCCGAGGCAGAAGAAGGCCTTCTGGAACGTCAACTTCATCAGCGTCGGCCCGTGCCATTTCTGGAACGTCCGCAGCTGGCGGCTCAGCCAACTGAACGTCTCGGTCCGCTCCCAGTGCTCGTCGATGGGGTTGAGGCGGTAGTTCATATGCGGCTCGGTGACATAGACCAGGAACCACGCGAAGCCTTTCGCCCCCAGGGCGGCCGACGTGTTGATCTGCCAGCGCAGGTCGTCCTCGGACGGACACCGCATGTTCATGTGGCCCGAGCAGCACAGCGTGACCCAATAGGGGATGTCGCCGTTTCGCTTGCAGGAGTCGGTGAACATCTTGTGGCTGCGGAAGTAGGAGTCCTGGGCGTAGTCGCCTTCGTGCAGCGCGTAGTAGTTGTTCTGGAACAGCATGCGGGGTTGGGCGATCTGGCAGTACTCGTCCAGATATCGGCCGTAGCTGCGAATGCCCATCCACTCGACCGCCCCGGGGTCATAGCCGCCCATCGACAGGAACGACGTCAGGTGCGGGGCCATCTCGCGATGAAGCGCCGCCGTGCGAAACGCCGGCGTGATGTGCTGGCGGGCGGGCTCGTCGCCGACGTCGAATCCGAACGCGGCCGGGTGGCTGCCGAAATCCTTCAGCGCCTCCTCGAAGCTGCGGCGGAAGCTGTCTTCATCGGCATCGCGCAGCGACCCCGTGCCGGCCCGGCGGTCGGGCACGAAGCACTTGATGCCGGCCTCGGCGCACGCGTCGAGAATCGCCAGCATATCGGCCTTGTCGACCTTGCCCGAGTCGTACCCAGGCGTACGGCCGACCGTCAGGCCCAAGTCCGTCCAAGTCTTAACCGCCTCCGGCACAGCCGCGGGCGAACCCCACGAGCTGTAGTTGTGGAAGGTAATCGGGAAGACACCATCAGCGATACATTTCTCCAATGTGTTCATTCTGCCTCTTGCGTCGCCGGGGCGGCGCCCTTTCTCCTCAACCATTCGATGCGGACCGGACGGTAATATCCCGCCTGTTCGCGTCTGAGTTTCACGACCGTGATCTCAGGTCCTCGTAGACTGACGATCACGGGGTTTTCCGGATTGCGGTCCGCCACGCCGCCGGCGGGCGGCGCCAGGGCAGCCAAGTAACTGCGCTTTGCTAGGTCTCCCAGCGGCTGGGCGGAAGAGAGGTACCAGCCTTGGGCCATCCCAGCAACACGGAAAGGATCGTAGAAACCGAACACAAGAACGTCCTCTTCCGAAAGGTCTCCCCCACCCTCATCACTGGCGCCGGTCATCTGTGAGAGCCACCGCCTGACTAGGTCCCCATCTGTGAACTCAATGGGTTCAATGACATTCTCCCAATCGCTTCGGTCGCCCAGATCGACAAGATGAGGGAACTCGGCAAGACGTCGCTGGGCGTCGGCAATGAGCAAGGCCTTATGCGGAACGAGCTTGTCCCGGGCGATTCGCTTCGCAATCGAAACAATCTCCTGCTCGCCGAGATCGTGCATATGCGGAACGACCTCCTCATGCACCGCTTGGCTATACTCCCGCAGCACCTTCCGGACCTGTTCGCGACTATCGTCCTTCGTGTCGCGACACCCAACGAGCGCCACAGCCGCGAGTACCGCAAGCAAGATCGCCAATCGTTTCATGATCCACCTTCCCTATTGATAGTCTCTTTTGCTACGCCTCAAACCGCAAACCTCAGACCTAATCCTACCAGTTCACATAGATTGGCGCCGAGAAGGCGCGGAGGTCGTCGTTGGCGGTGCATTCCAGACGGAAGTAGGTGCGTTTGCCGGCAGCTTTGCGGGTGAGGGCGTCTTCAACCAACTGGGCGCCCTTGGCGTCGACTTCCTTGATGACTTTGCCGTCGGAGATCAGGCGGACGCTGCTTAGGCCGAAGGAATCAGCGGCGCGGAAGCGGAGCTTCAGGGCCGAGCCCCTCTTGGGTTTGAGCTTCGAGCCCATCGGTTTGCCGTTGCACCGCAGTTCCAGCAGCGGCGCTTCGGAGGCGAAGCATCGGCCTTCCTGCAGGCCCTTGATGATCGAAGCCGGGCTCTTGGTCGCGGCGAGCACGCCCGTCCAACTGTTGCCGATCTCGACCAGGAAGTGTGCGTCGCTGACGCCGACAGGCGTCACCGAGCGGCCTGCACACAGCAGCGCATCCATCATCCGCACACCCCAGATGCCCGTGCGGAAGTACGACCGCATGGCATTGAAGCCGTTGAGCACCTCCATCGCCAGATCGTCGATCGAGCAGAGGCCGTTGAACATGCGTTTGAACCACACCTTGTTGACCGGGCTGAAGCCCACCGGATGAGCCGCCCAGACGAACGGCGCCAGCGTACGCCCTTGGGCGAAACCGTCGGCGGCGCTTTGGTTTGGCGAGTATTTGTGGGCGCGCTTCGGCTGGAGCAGGCCCATGTCGAACCCGCCGGCGTGGGATTCCTCGCCCCAGGTGGCGTTAGGGAGCTTGGCGGTGTCGCGTTTCTGGGTGATCCGGCCGTGATCGGTGGCGAACAAAAGATCGACACCCACCAGCTTGGCCCGCGCGGCGTTCTCGGCGACGGAGCTTTGCCCGTCGGAGTACTTCGAGTGGCTGTGCAGATCGGCTGTAGCGAGTTTCATCTTGAACAACTTCCGGCTGGCGGCGATGCGCAAGCCCTTGTCGCGCTTGTCCCTGCCGGTTAACTCCTCCAGGTAGTTGCGGCGCTGCTGCTGAAGCTGCTTGAGTGACTTGGCCATGATGTCTCCTGTTGTCGGCGCCTGGGGCGGGACGGCCCGTGGCGACAAATACGCCGCCGCCGGAAAGGGGGCATTAGACCATCCCCCGCGCCCGGATGCACGCCTGAGGTGTCTGGGGAATTCGCGCCGGTCCGGAGGTCGCCCGTCGGACCCCTACTGCATATCCGGGTGGGCCTGGGAGAGATGCTCGATTTTCACCGACACGACACGGCCGTCGATGACTGTGGCTGTGGCGCGGATGTCGAGAGTGACCTTGCCCAGCTTCACCCGGGCGGCCGGCACGCCGTCGACGTATTCAAGGACCATCTCGAACGGCCCGTCCCCACGGGCTACATAGCCCTTGCCGAACATGTTGATGTACCGCACGCATTCGCCCATGATCGATCGTGGTAGCCACGTGTCGCTGCCGATGGGCCCGAGCTGCAGCTTGCCGGCCTTGGCCGCGGTCAGGAACTCATCGATCGACTCAAACGTCTGCCCGTTGATCTGTGCGCGGGCGAGGTGGCCGGTCAGCGTGGCGGCGATCGCCTCGAAGAACTTCACGTGCGTGGCGGTCGGCTTAAACGAGTTAAGCCACCCCATCCAGCGATCCTGCAGGGCGACGATCGCCCCGAGCGATGCGCTCGTGTCGGCCCCGGCGGCGACGTCGGCAATGTACTGCCGCAGCAGCGGCTCGTGCTGCCCGCCGTCTGCGTGCTTGAGGAAATAGATGATCGACCAGACTTCCATATACGGCGGCCAGAACCCCACCTGCCTCTGCCAGAACTGCCAGGATGTGTCGTTGAGGCCCACCAGATCGCCGACAGGCATGAAGTTGGACGTGGCGGCCGAGAGGTTGCGGTACACAGACGGATTGATGCCGCCGTGGATCGTCAGGTCGCCGGTCCAGATGGCGTTGCTGTAGTAGTAGCCCAGGCCCTCGTCCACCCAGATCGGGGCGCGTTGGCGGATGTGGTCCCAACAGAACTGGTGCCACCCCTCGTGCTGCACGAGCTGGGTGATCTCGATGTACATGTTGTCGCCGCCGTGGCGGACCAGCAGCCGCGGGCCGACCGAATCGCCGATGACGCGGAACGCCCCCGGCGGGCCCGGCACGCCGCCGGCGGCCTCAAAGGCGTCCTTGTTGCCGATGAAGAACGCCTTCGCCCTGGTATCGGACGGCTCGTACACGTCGGCGAAATCGCGGCGGAACTCGGCGTACATGTTCTCCAGGCGCGCGGCGGCATCGGCGACGCCCTCGGCTGACGCGTTGCTGTAGATCAGGAAGTGCTCGCTCGCATAGGCGGGCAGGCCGAAGATTGGCTCGTGGACCGGCGCAGGGGGCGCGGCCGGCTTGGCCGCACGCAGCTCGACCGCAGGCGATGTGGTCACCGGCGCGGCGGCAGTCGACGCGACCACCGGCCCGATTGCCGGAGAGGTGGTCACCAACTCGACGGCGGGAGATGTCGCTGCCGGCTTGGTCGCAGGCGGCGCAACCGGCGCAGGCCGGGTCGCGGGCTTGGTCGCAGCCGCCACCTCCGGCGGCAGCGACGGCTCGGGCGATGTCGCCACGGGCGATTCGAACGGCTCATCCGTCCGGCCGCGCAGATGCACAACGATCGCCACCATGGCCACCAAAGCAGCCGTAACGATAATCCCAGCCACCCACCCCGTGTTCGACCTCTTCGGCCTCGCGCGATATCTACTCAAATCTCAACTCCTCTAGGCAAGACGCAAACTCTACTTCGCCCACACCGGACCTTCAAGGCAACTTGGATGCGACCGGCCCGCTAGCGCCGCCGCACCCACACCGGGCTAGACCACGCATCGGGGCCGTAGGCGGGCGAAATGTCACTGGGTCCGCTCGTCGGGGGGGAGGTCGAGTTTTTCCTCCAGGCGGGCGACGTCGTAGTCCTGCTGGAACCATTTCTCGAAACTTCTGCCGGCGGCTTCGTCTCGATAGGCGTCGAACAGTTTGTCCAACGGCGTGCGTCGTTGGATGTGGCCATACCATATCGAGAAGCTCTCCAACGCCGCTTCGAGCGGGTCGTCCAATACGACCAGCCGGTAGACGACCGCGGCGAATCCGGTGCGGTCCGACCCGCTCTGACAGTGCATCAACAGTGGGTACTCGACTGTCTTGAATATCTCGATCAGGTCGCCGAGCTGCTGCCGCGTTGGCAGCCTTCCCTTGCTCAGCCTGACCGAGCGGAATTCGAGATCGTTTTCCTGCGCAAAGGCAAACTCCGTGTCGTACCAGTCCTTTCCCGCGTTCTCACCGCGCAGGTTCACAATGGTCTTGATCTTGTCTTGTTCAAGGGCTTCTTCGAGGCCGCTCTCGCGAGGCTGGGCCATGCGAATCACGTTGGGCCCGACGTAGCCCTTGTTGTCGAACGGGCCGTACCCGCATCCCCCTGCGACAAGTAACAAAGGCAACCCGCACAGCAGGTGATGTCTTAGACGTGATGTCATGTCAGAGCTGTCTACGGGATCTTGCCGCGGCCGGGATTGCGGCGACGTGGTTGTCATGGAATGTCCTCATTCAATGTCCGGCCAGGCGCGTGGCGCCCAATATCCGTAAGGTGAGCATGCGCGCCGCCCATGTCAAGATCGGTGGTCGTGGAACATAAGGGTGGCTTGCCGCGTGCCTCCGCGCCGACTATCCTGCCTGAGACTGAAACCGCCGCCCGGGTCAGAGGCGGCAGACCAGAGGTGACTGATGAAAGCAGGCGCAGCCGAACGAGACGTTACGCCGCCGGTGGGGTTGGAGATCACCCACCCCGTCCGAGCCAACGTGGGCGCCCACGATCCGCTGTTCGTCAAAGCGCTGGTGCTGCAGGACGATTCCGGAACCACATTGGCCATCGTCTGCACCGATCTGATCGGCACCGACTTCGGCCCCGCTGACGAAATTCGCAAGCGAATTGCAGATGAGCTCGGCATCGAGAACGTGTTGCTGAACTTCGCCCACCCGCATTCGTCCCGCGGCTTTGGCGGCTATGGGGATTTACCCGAGGAATCCGCAGAGGCCGTCGCCTGGGCACAGGGCGCGCGCGATGCCTTTGTAGCCGTCATCGCAGAAGCGCTCGGCAAGCTCGCGCCCGTCACGATCAAGGCCGGGCGCGCTGCGGTGCAGGTAGGCTTCAATCGCCGCGTGACGGCTGAAAACGGCTACGTCTATATGGACGACAACCCCGACGGCCCGGTCGTGCCGTGGGTCAACGTCCTCGAGGTTGATAACGCCGACGGTAAGCCCCTCGACGGGGCTCGGGATAAACCCCTGGCGATCCTGTTTGAACACGCCGCCCATCCCGTGATCGTCCCCAACGGAACCGCCCTGGTCAGCGCCGATTTTCCCGGAGCGGCGGTGGTGCGAGTCCGCGAAGCCCTCGGCCCCGACGTCATAGCCATGTTCGCCCAGGGCTGCCAGGGCAACATCAACGGCCATCCGCTGCGATCAACCCACGAGAACGCCGACGCCGCCGGTGTGAAGCTTGGCGATGCGGTTTTGCAGGCAATTGAATCGGCCGAGCCCATCACCGCCGACACGCTCCGCATCCGCACCGGCCGAACCGAAATGCCAACGTGCGAGCTGCCTCCGTGGGACGTCATCCGCCAGCCGGTCGAGAAGTTCAAGGCCGACTTCGTCGCCGGCGACAGCCCCTATTGGCGACAGGAAGAGATCGACAACTTCATCGCCCACTTCGACAAGCTCGAGGCGATGCTCGCACGGGGCGAATCTCCTCCGCCGTGGCGGATGGAGGCGACGGTGGTTTCCTTGGGCGACCAGTGGGGTCTGGTAGCCTATTCCAACGAGATGTTCTGCCAGTACGAGCTGTGGGTCGATGAGGTCGCCCCCTTCAAACATAACATGACGTTCGGCCTGACCAACGGCGCCACCGGCTATGTCGCCGACGACGCGGCCCTGGCCCTGGGCACCAACGGCGGCTACGAAGCCGGCTGCCTGCCTAACCTCGGCTCGTGCGACGTGATGACCCGCCACTACAACCCCCCAGCCGTCGGCGCCGAGAAAATCATCCACGACCTCGTCACCAGCCTCTGGGCCTGACCCCGGCGCACGCCTTCCGGGCCAGCGCAAGAAAGATACGCCCGGCGGGACCTGCCTTCGCCCTGTGGGCTACAGCAGGCAGGCCTACTTTCGTCCTGGCGCGCCGGGACTACGGCAGGCAGCCTCGCACCCACGAAGTTCTTGTGAGTGATCGAGAGCGTCCCCTTGGCATTCGACAATCCTGCGTAACTGCCGAGAAACAATAATCTCAGGAGCCATCACAAAGGCTTCCTAGGTTGCGTTCTAGCCATGTCTTCGAAAAAGCCCTGGATCTGTCCGCAACGGAGCGTTATACTATACTGAGCGCAGAGTTATGGTGAGATGAGCAAGAAGATCAAACCCAGAAGTGGCGACCGGAAAGGCAAGCTGACCGCTCGAAGTTCAGCTTCGAAACAGACTGGTATCGTACGGCTACGAATGGCCGCCCGTTACAACCACCGCAACCACGTGACACTCAAATGCTCAGACGCGCTGCCCTTCCTCAGGCGCCTTCCCCCGAACTCAACTCAACTGGTCATAACTTCGCCTGCATACCAAATCGGAAAAGAGTACGAAAGGAACGTCGACTGGAACCAGTACCTGGCGTTTCAGGCTGAGGCCATTTCTGAGTGTGTCCGCGCGTTGAAGCCAGGAGGAAGCATCTGCTGGCAGGTTGGCAATCACGTCCGTACCAAAGGCCGGATTCTGCCCCTGGACATTGCGTTGCACCCTCTGTTTGACGCGCACCGCCGCACAGATGGCATTCAACTGCGCAATAGGATCATCTGGCATTTCGAGCACGGCCTCAACTGCAAGAGGAGATTCTCCGGCCGATACGAGACGATTCTCTGGTACACCAAGGGAGACGACTACCTTTTCAATCTCGATGATGTCCGCATCCCTCAGAAGTATCCGGGAAAGAAAGCTTACAACGGGCAGAATCGGGGCAAGTACTCGGGCAACCCTCTAGGTAAGAACCCCGGTGATTTCTGGGCATTCCCGACCAATGAAGTTTCGGGAGACGTATGGGTCTTCCCCAACGTCAAGGCAAACCATGCCGAGAAGACTGGCCACCCCTGCCAATTCCCGATCGAACTCCCAGCTCGCCTTATTCTAGCCCTCAGCAACCCCGGCGACTTGGTCCTGGATCCGTTTATGGGCGCAGGAACAACGCCCGTTGCGGCTATTCTCCTTGGCAGGCGGGCAGCTGGAGTCGATTACGTCAAGGAGTACGTCGCCACTGCCCGCAAACGGGTCAAGGCCGCCGCTTCAGGGGGCCTAAAGATCCGACCGATTGGCAAACCAGTTTACCAGCCACCCGAGAACACTCCGCTCACAACGCCGCCTGCCGGTTATGTTCGGCAATCCCTAGCCAAGAGACTGGGATAACTCGCCCGCGCGGATGCCGCTAGCTAGTCCTTCGAAATAGCCGCCGCTGCCAATGCCTGTATCACACGCGGCTCAAGCTTCATCCGTCGCTCTTCAATATACGTCCGAGTCGACCCGATAGGATCGTCCATATCTATTAACATGCCACCAGTTGCCCTTAATTTTACTGCCGCTGCGTCATAAACGGCCGCCTCGACGACAATCTGGGCTGTTCGCAGTTGGGCAATGGGATTCTCCTCAAGAGCTTTGTCGAAATCCTCCTGGGATCTGCCAAATATCTTGTGATGCAAAGGGTACTTGCCGTTGACGTAGATCTTGTCTCGGGCAACATCGGCAAGAACATTCCGATCCAATTCCTCATACAGGAAATCAGTGAACTTCTCATCCCCTGGCGGCCGCTGAAAGACCAGGCGGCATTTCGCTTCCGCGATCTTGCCATCGGAAAGCTTTGCCTTTGCCCTAAGGATCCCCGACTGGCCCCAGGCTGTCCCGTAGAACGGCGCAGACACCTGCGCTACTCGATGGTCAGGAACAACTATGTGTGCCGATTCAACTTTGACCTCATACCGATCTTCGCGCGCTTCCCCAAGACTGACGCTAGCTTGGTGCTTCTCCAGCCAGAAGATGATCTTTGGCATCCCGGTGAACTTGTCGAGGTTCACTCGAAGTGTTGCTCGCTGTACCTTGTTGGGGGTGCCGGAGAAACGCGGAGCGGAGAACTCGATGTCTTCGGGGGGAACATATACGGGCGGCTCTTCAACGTTGAGTATCTTCAGCCCAGCCGACACCTCATTGCCGTCCTTGTCGAGCGTCTCGGCCTTGACCGTCCCGGATTGGCCACTGAGACTACAGTTCAACGTGACTGGTATCTTCTGCCGAGTTGAATTCTTCCGACCTTTGACCTCCTCCGAATCAGGATCAACCTTGATTTCGTCGTTGTCCGTCATGAAGAATACGCCCTCTCCCTTCTTGACCTTCTTCAGATTGACATAGAGCGTGACCTTTCTGGGTCGATCAACGTGTAGCCTCGTCTTGTCCATGCCGAAGTAAATGGCGTCATTCTTCTCAGCCGGCTCCGGGCCTACCCCATCGTCTTCCCCCGTTTCCTCAGTCGTGAAGTCGTTGATCGCCTTCAAGGCGTCTTTCACTCGTTTCGCCAACTCTTCGGACCTGTTGCCCAGTCCCCGCTTCTGCCTCTTCTCCTCCTTTTCATAAACAGGCCCAACATGCTTCTCCACAAGCTTGAATAATCGCTTCGTGAATTCTTTTGTGGTAACAAACCCATCACGGGTCGCTGCGAGAACTGCCTCAGGCGGACTCGCCTCAAGCTTGTCCTCCAATATCTTTCTGATGCCCGTAATCCTGACTACGCCATAAATGTGCTTGAGGTAGGGAACGTTGTCATAGCCCGGCATCAGCGTCAGATCTAATACGGCATCATTTTCATCAACGAACAGCAAACCGTTCTGTCGCTTCTCCCTGGAGCTGGGATGGCTGGGCAGTGGATCTTCTGCCCGGGCCACCAACATATCTACGGCTAGCACCGAACCGTCCTCACAATGGAGTCTATCCTTAGCTCTGAGGACGACCTGGCCGACCGGGAAGTCATACACCAATCGGTCAGCCTGATGGCCGCTCGTACGGTACTGCTCGACAATCACCTCGGTATTGGGGTCGGCGGCAATCAACCGAAGCATGTAGAACGAAGACGCCTTGGCTGATAGCTCGGCCTGCTGAGGTATACGCGCAACTTTATCCCGTACCCGAAATTGGGCCACCGTGCCGGAGAGCTTCAGATAGTCAGGAAGACGATACTTCTTGAGGAGTTTCTCGTTCACCGGGCCTATCTCCATTGGGTCACATTCACAGGAATCCCTGTAAAACTGACAGCGAGACAAGACACCATTGGCCACGGAGAGTATCTCCGCTTCGTCGTGAAAAAGGAATACATCCAGCGCGCCTCTACCAAAGAGGCTTCGCGTCTGCTTGCCCTTGGCCTTCGCCGATGCATACTCACCGAACTTCTGGTCAAGCTCTTGCTCCGTCATGCCCGGACCCGCGTCTATGACCCTACAGGTCCGTCCCGGCATGCCGTGCGTGCTTGTTGCGTAGACCTGTATCACGATCTTTCGCGTGGACGCGTGCGGGATCTTCTTCTTCAGTTGAGAGGTCTCGACGAAATCCCCCACCTTTAGGTCGAGCAACAGCTCGACAAGGCCAGAAGCATGGGCAACACAAGCCTGGTCCTTGAGCGCCGAATCCGCATTGGTTGTCAGTTCCGTTATTGTCTTCAGGAAACTCTTACCAACACCTTCATTGGCTAGTCTCAAGACCTCACGGGTTGCTGTCTGTATCTTCCTTCTGGCCATGTCTAAACCCCTTCCTTCGGCTAGCGGTCTAATCGGATCTATTTCTCAAATATCTCTGGGAACTCCCCTTGTATCTCTTCGAGAAACCTCCCAACCTCTTCGTCACCCGCGTCCTTGGCATGCTTGATTATGTCTGTGAGCTTTCGGTCTATTACGTCTGCGGGGGTATGATCGAATATGTCGAGAAGCGAATGCACATGTATAATGTCTCTTTCACCGAGCGCTTGTGATTGCCATTTCTTGAACAACATGCCCTGTCGTATCTTCGCCACTACTCGCCGAGGCTCCACTGTCCTTGCTCGCCCCAATAAGGGCTTTCGTGTCGCGGGACGACGGACCTGCACTTGGCTACCATCGCAAAGAGACGGCGGGCCTAACCTCGAAATAAGGCCTTCGGCGAGCTGCATGCCCCGAGCATTGAGGTTATAGCCCTTCTTCGCCGAGCCGGTCAACCAGTTCCGATACTTCGGCTGTCCCTGTAGCAATGACCTATTTGTCCGAAACGCATCCGGGAAGTGCTCAAAGCCCACCATGCCGAATTTCGCCGGGAATAGTCGCCAGTTCAGCACAGCCACCGCTTCGATGGTGCGCCGCAATTCCCAAGCGTGCAACCAATAGAGACTGTAGACCGTCAGCGCTGCCAACGACTCATCCTGATAGGCTTCCGGATCCTTCGAGGACACCTCCGTCAAGCGTTGTTCGTGATCAAGTGTGACCGTCTTGCCTGGAGCTTTGTTCTTATCTGTCTTATCAGTCATGTTCCCAGCCTCAACTAGGGCGCAAGCAATTCCTGTCCTTTGTCAGTCACCTGGTAGCGAACGTGTGGCCCTTCGTGCGATCTGACCAACAGACCTAGGTCGATCATGCGAGACACAGCACCTGCCTTCTGCGACCCGAGATAGGCTTCGCTCGGGGGACTACCGTCGCCGAGAGGAACGCTCTGGGCGAGCCAATGCTTGAGAGACTCAGGAGCATCCGCGTCCTCGAGGACCCCACGGGCCACCATCTTGTAGGCGTAGTACTCGACGGCGACGTTTTCTCTGATATGGTTTACGAGGAACTCTCGCTCTTCGTCCGAGAACTTCCCTTCCGGCGCTTCGCGCCCAGCCGCGTCGAGCAGAGGGTTGGCGAGCCGGGCAAAAGCCAGACCTGCGCGGGTCAACCCAAGCATATAGGCCCCATCCGCCTCTGACACTTTGTCGGCCAACTTCAGGCCCACGAGTATCCCAGACAGTGCGCCACTCTTGTTGACGCTGCCAACGAATTGATCGGCATACCTGCGGATTGACTTCTCGTTACCTTCCTTGGGGAAGGCTGTCGCTAGGGATTCCCCCTTGCCCCGCCCATGCCGCTCATCCAGCCAAGCCAGGTAGGTACAGAGCCTGGCCGCTTCCGCCGAGACCCTGTCTCTTGCGCGCTCCAATTCCACACCATCAGGGCTGTCTTGGAGAAGACTCACCAGCCCCCGACAACTAGCCTTTGCGGGTAAGAGCTTGTTGTATTGGCCAAAGAGCCACTCGCGCATTGGTACGCTCCCGCCCGCAGGCAGTTGATCCGCCACCAGCGGGGCCAGCGAAATGTCCTCAGTCACCAACTCGGGCATTGTGAAGAACGTTGGTACTGACCTAGGCCCCTCAACATCGGCGCGCTCCTTCTTACCGTTGGATCCACTGATCCACGGCCTAGTCTTTGCCTCAGTACCGAACGATTCGGGGCTGGTCGCTTGAGAACTGCCGCCGGCATTCCCCTCTGACAGAACGACCGACCCTGAATCGCCCATTCTGTTCCTCAAGACGTAAAGGTTATGGACAGCAGAAACTATAATCTCGTCATAGGCACTATAATCATCGCCATCCAAGATATCATCCAGTAGTGTTTTTGTCTTCTTGTCGCAGTCAAAGCATATAATCATAGCATCACCTCTTCATTCTCAACCAATTGCCGCATTATACTAGCTATAATTACCGCGGTCAAGACATAATATAAAAAATACTCCGTTATTCTTTATGTTCTGCGGCATTATACCGGATTCTGCAACATTATACCGGATAATGTCTTGGGATCGAAGGTGGGTCCCATACAAGGAATCCCTTCTTGGAGAAAATGGGACCCAATTCCTGCAACCCCAATGGGACAGGCGCAGTTGCCCTCCCTACGATTCACTTTTCGCACATGCAGGCTTCCACGCGGGCCCAGCACTTGGTGCAGCTTTCGACGTTGTCGCCGGCGGCGAAGCCTTGGGCCTCGCCCGGGCCGAGGAGGGTGAAGTCGATGGAAGCGCCATCGACCGTGACCGTAATCGTGTTCCGGTCGGGCACGTTGTCGGGCCCCATGATTCGGAACCGCGTCGGGCCCAAGCGCTCACAGCCCCAGTCGTCCGGGACGGTCAGTTCTACTTCCGACGCCGATTCCGGCACCGTGGTCACTTCGACATCCCTGGCGATACCGGGCCGAGCGACGGGCTCGCCGCCGTAGTGGAGCCACACTTCCCGCTCGCCGGCTAGCTCCACCGCTGCGTGGATATCCTGCCCGCCGGCGCTGCGGGCCACCTCACTGCGGAACAGACGGCTGAGCAGGTCATCGGGAAGCTTCTGCGCGTCGCCGAATGCGATATCATCCTTGGTCGCCAGCGATACCTCCGCCAGCTTGACGGTCCGGTCGGTCAGTTCGCCGATGGTCTTCGGCGCGTCACACTCGCCGGTGAATTGGCACAGCACGATGCCGTCGCCAACCGGCTTGGTCCACTTGGCCGGGATGCCGGCCGTGCCTTCCAAGATGCCCAACAGTGCGCCCAGCGTCGCCCCGGTGCAATCGGTATCGAAGCCGCAGTTGACGGCCTGGCAGAGGCGGTCGCCGAAATCCTTGCCGTACAGCCACCCGATAATGGTGAATCCGTGGTTGGGCACGGCGTTGCACGACTGGATGTGGCCGAAGCGGGTGGCGATTCGCTGGCGGGCCTCGCCCCAGGTCTTGCCGTTCTGGTGAGACCACACGGCCTCGCGGATCGACCGGGCGATGTGGCTGCTCAGCGGAATCATGTTCAGCCCGATCCTAATCAGCGTCATCGGATCGCTTTCCACAAACGCCGCCGCCTGCAACGCCGACCAGAACATCTCCCCGTGCATGCCTTCCCCGCCGGCGTGGTCGAGGGCCGAGTCTTTCCAGGCCATCCGCGCCGCAGCCTGCGGGTCCCCCGGGTGCAGGCAGGCCCAGATTTCGCTGCGAATGGGTGAGCCCATCTCGTCGACGTAATAGTTCTCGAAGCACCCCGCCACCGGCGGCCGCAACCCCCGTCCGAAGTTCCGCATGAAGAACCCGTACTCGTTCCACGGGTACCGCTCGGCGTACATGCTCCAGTACTCGGCGAAGGTCCGCACCGACGGGTCGGTCCCGCAGTCCTCGAGCATCTTCAGCCAGACCAGTTGCAGGTCCAGGTCATCGTTGGGGGCGGCCTCATCCGGCACGGGCTCATAGAACGTGAAGGAATGGGTGTGCTGCTTATCTTCCCACGGCCCGCCCAGCGTGCCACCGATGTTCTTGCCCATCCAGCAGGCATAGACCTTGTCCCGGAAAACGGCTCGATCGATTATCAATTGGCTCATGGGTTCCTCGCTGCTGTTATGGCCGACGCCACCGTCGGCCGTTGCTGATAGGGTTCTACTCCATCAGGAACACGGGGTCCATCTCGCCGCAGTCGATGCCGGGCATCTCGCAGGGCCCCAGCGCCTGCCACCAGCGGTGTGTTTCGGGGTCTTCGGCCATCGCCTGCTGGTCGGCTTCGAAATCGCTGCCAATGTATTCGTAGTAGCTCACGACATACTTCCGCCCGGCCAACTCGGTGATGAAGATCGAGAAGTTGCGAATGTTGGATTTGTGAAGCTGCTCGACGATTCCGGGCCAGGCGTTGGCGTGCAGGTCGCGATAGAGCTGTTCGTGTTCCGGATCGAGCGCAAAGACCGAGCCCATGCGTTTTACGCCCGATGCCTCGACCTGCCCGGGGGTCGGGTTGGTCGTACCGTATACGGGCTTGGCGGCATTCGATGTCATGTCATCTCCTCGTGTGCGGTAGGTAACCGGAAAAGAACGTCCCTACCGGCGAGGCGCGCCGGACGTGATCGTCGTCCGGCCGCCAGATGTCGATCCGGTCCGGAAACAACTGCACCAGCCGGCTCGGACCCGCGCCGGGCCAATCGACCACCCACTGGGCGAGGAGTTCATCGGCCAGTGGCCAAGGATCGACGCCATCGAAGAACCGCCCTGTCAGCGGATCGACCAGGCCGTCGCCGCTGGCCAGCAGGTCTCGCTCACCCCAGGGCAAGATGCTGGGCCCCTCGCTGCTCGTGCCGAAGTCGAGTTCCCATCGGGCGACTTCGCGGAGTTGGTCGTCGAGCAGATAGTAGATGTTGTTCTCGCACCACAGCGTGACGACCAGGACCTGCTTCGATTGGCCGTCGATGAACTGGCCGAACCAGCCGTGCTGGACGTGGCCGAGCTGAAGTCGTTCAAGAATCTCCCCGGTGGTTGGGTCCAGGCACACCAGCCCGGCTTCACCGGCCGTCAGGTAGAGCAGCGGCGGGCCGCCCTCGATCAGGCTCAGGTAGCCCGCGCCATCGGTGTGGTCGGGCAGGTCGACTTTCCAGATGACGTTGCCATCGATATCCAACAGCGTGTGGCCGCAGACTATTTCCTCGCGGCCGTCACCGTCGACATCGACCGGAAAGGGGAAATGGCCCGTGTTGATCGCCTTGTGCCACAGATGCCGCAGACCGGAATCGTAAAAGTGGATATTCCAGTACCGGTCCTTGATGTAGAAGCCCATGTCGCCATGCACATTGAGACGGACCGGGCAGAGGGAGTCGTTGACGCAAGTCGCCTCGGGGTCGTTCGCGCCTTCGCCGTAAGGGTTGGGCGGCGGGAGGTCGCATGAGGCCAGTTGCTCGCCCGCAAGGTCGTAGACCCGAATCTGGCCGCCCGCGATCAGGACGACCTCATCGCAGGCGTCGCTATTTAGATCGAACACCTGCACCGGTAGGTGGCCCACACGACCCAGCGTTTCGTCCCACGGGCCGATCGAGCACAGCTCGGCGCCGTCGGGCCCGACCAAGCGCAGCTCCCTGCCTTCATTGAGTCGCAGGATGATCAAAGGCTGTCCGTCCAGTTGACACAGCATCGGCCGAAGCGTGCTACTTGCATCGTGCGCTGGAATGGGGATGGATAGCTGCTTGCGCGGCACAACCCGGCCCGGCAACTTATGAGCCCGCGTCGGGCGCCGCAGACCGTCTATCTTCAGCCACTCGTAAGCGGCCGGGCATTCGGCCACCAACGCCACGCCGCCGGTCGGGAACTGATCGTCCGTCACTTCCAGCGTCGGCCCATCATCGACGGAGCAGATCAGCGATTCGCCGTGCGCCTCCACCTTCAACGTGTAGAACGCCTCAGCCGAATGGACAAACGCTGCCCGCGCCAACTCCACCAACTCATCCTGCAGCCGACGATAGACTGCTACCTCGCAGCCATTCTCCAGAAAAACGTAATAGCAGTGTCGCCCATCTTCCCAGCGAACAGCCAACCCCGCCCTGCCGCCGGCGACAACGCGCACCCGCGCCGCAGCCGTATAGTCCGTCCACTCCACCCCGCCGGTCACCAGCGCCGGGAAGGGCGCTCGGGGGATTTTGATCCACGACGGCCCGTCGCCGTAGTGCTCCTTTCGGTAGGCCAGCCGCTCGTCGAGCTCAGCGATCCGGCTCCGCCGCTGCCACAGCAAGCCGCCCTCGATCTCCCACGTCCCATCAGCCCAATTCGACAACCGAAACCCCGGCCGCATCCCGTGGTCGACGCCATCTCGAAACGCAATGTCCAGGTGGAACGGCTCCATGCTCACTTGGGCTCCGTATCTTGGCTTTCGGCGTTTTCTGGCCGGTCCCCGCCTATTCCAACGCGCGGCCCATGCCGCCCCAGCCTAGGGGGTTGTAACGGCGGAGGGCTTGGGCATTCTTTTCCGTGTAGCCGTCGTTACGGAGGGCACCGTTGGTTAGGTCGGGGCTGTTGATCGACTTTAGCCGGTCGATGAGGGATTGTCGCATGGTTGCGACGATGCTCTCATTTGACGAGGCGATGTCGTTGAGGTCGTTGGGGTCGGCGTTGTGGTCGAAGAGTTGCTCTCGGCCGTCGGCTGTGAAGTAGAGGTACTTGTGGGTTCCGTCGTGGACCATGTGTTGATCGTCAATGGCCCCGAACAGACGATCGCGCACGCTTGAGGTCTGACCCGCGATCAGCGCGGATAGATCGACGCCGTCGACATCATCCGGAACGTCGGCGCCGGCCAGGTTGCAGAAGGTGGGTAGCAGGTCGGCCAGTTCCACCAGGGCGTCTGAGACCCATCCGCCCTTTTCGCTCTGCAGGGCTCGCGGAGGGCGGACGATCAGCGGCAGCCGGGCGGCTGAATTGTAGAAGCTGGACTTGGCAATGTCGTAGTGGTCGCCGAGGTGCTCGCCGTGGTCGGTGGTGTAGACGATCCACACGTCATCCCAGAGGCCCTGCGTCATCAGGTAGCCGAACAGTCGGCCGAGCTGGTGGTCGATGTTGGTGATCATGCCGTAGTAGACGCCGCGGGCCTTGCGAAGTTCATCCCAGCCCATAGGCTTGCTGTTGTAGGCGGTGCGATGGCCGAACTGCTGGACGGGGCAATCGTCGGCGTCTTCCCAGGTGCCGATCGCGGGCTCGGGGATCGGGCTGTTGTCGTACATGCTGTAGTACGGCTCGTGGATCGCCAGCGGCGGGTGCGGGTCGTCCATTGAGCACCACAGGAAAAACGGCTGATCCTTTTCGCGCTCCCGATGAATCTCGATGCAGCGGTCGACGATCCAGTCCGTGCTGTAAAGCTCCGGCGGCAGCGGCGACAGCGTCGGGTGCAGCTCGTTAGCGCCCGTGCCGAACACCCAGCCGTCGCGGCCGAGGTGCAACTGCTGTTGGCGGTTGCAGCGTTCGGTCGGGATCACGGTCTCAAACCCAGCCCGGAAGTCCTCAGCCGTGTGCCAGTGGCGCTTGCCGACCAGGGCGGTCTGGTAGCCGGCGCGGGTCATCAGGCTGCCCAGGAACTGCGACCGGTCGCGCTGGATGCGAAACTCCTCGCCATAGTACGGACAGCCGTACGTGGAACTCTTGACGCCCGTGATCAGGGTCGTTCGGGCCGGAATGCAGACGGGACAATCGACATACGCGTTTTCAAACCGCACGCCCTCGTAGGCGAGCTGATCGAGGTGAGGCGTCCGCACGCACGGATGGCCCGCGCAGCCTAAGCTGTCCCAGCGATGCTGGTCTGATGTGATGAACAGGATGTTCGGTTGATTAGCCATAGCCTATTCTTTTACTGCTTCCGAGCACTAACGATTGGGGCCCTAGGATAAGGTTCCTGTTGGTTGTTGTTGAGCCCAAAGGGCTCAGATGCGCTAGCCTGGGGCGAAGCCCCAGGATGAAAGCAAGCGAACGATTGAGCCCTGTAGGGGCGTAATGATCGATTGCTGAGCACCCGCCTCTCTCATTCCGCCCCGTCAGGGCTCACCGATTTGGGTCGTTCCTTTCCTGGGGCTGCGCCCCAGGCTGATACATACGAGGCCGTTGGCCTCAAGGAATCTTAGGGCGGGGCCGCCAATTGCTTAACTAAGAGCCATTGGACCCGGCCCTTTCTTCTAGCGCTCGCCTTCATTGAAGAACACCCACAGCCCGCCCTTGCCCGGCGCGACGATGTCGAGTCGGCCGTCGCCGGTCAGGTCGGCGATGGCGAAGTGGATGCCGCATCCGGTGGCGCTGCCGGCCGCGCCGTAGTCGATCACCTGCTTGCTGAAGCCCTCGCCCGTCCACTTGAAGTAATAGATGCCGACCGGGTCGTCCGCCCCGGGGTCGTTGCCGCAATGGGCGCGGTATCGCTTGCCGGTAACGAGCTCGCATTGGCCGTCGCCGTCGATGTCGATCCACTGCATGTCGTGGTACTGGCTGTTGAACGGGTCGATGGCGTGGCGGGTCCACGTCCGCTTGTCGCCTTCACGCTGCTGCCGCCACCAGTGCAGGCCGTACTCGTGCGCCTGGCCGACGATCAGATCGTTCAGGCCGTCACCGTTGACGTCGGCGACGAGAATCGGCACGGATGCGCTACCGAGGTCGAACTCCTCGTGCAGCGTCCAAGGCTCTTCCAGAGGCCTTTCGGGACATTCCAGCCAACCATGCCGCAGCACGATGTCCATTCGGCCGTTGCCGGCAATATCGCCGCAGCCCAGGCCGTGGCCTTGCTCGCCTTCCCACAGCACGTATCGCTTGAACTCACCACCGGCGAGCTTGAACGCCAGTAACGGGCCTCCGGGCAGGTTGGGGATGATTTCGATCTGGCCGTCGCCATCGATATCCCACGCGCGGGTGGTTTCGATGTTGCCGCACTTGTCGATCTCGTGGAGTTCCCACGCCTGATCGCGCTGGCCCTTGGGATTCTCGCGCCACTGGAGGGCGGCCCCGAAGAAACCGCCCGTAATGAAGTCCGGCCGGCCGTCGCCGGTGACGTCCAGCGGGATCGTGGAGAAGTCGTCGTAGTAATCGCCGGCCGCCATCACCTCGCCGATGGGGCATCTCTGTCGAAAGTCCGGCCCTGGATACCAGTAGCCGCCGCTGACGATATCCAGATGGCCGTCGCCGTCGACATCGAACACGCCGGCGGACTCGAACCGTTCCTCAGAGATGAACTGCTTCCTGAAATGCAGTGGCATCAGTATGCCTCCTTACGAAGCTGGAAATCCCTGCGGCCGCACCGCAGGCGGACGTTGATAATGCGCTCACGCTACCGACTGGCCGCCGGTTACGCAAGAACAGGTAGCTCTCCCGTGGGCAAGCAAGTTGCCCACCCTACGACGGCCGCGCCAGCCGAGACTCAGCGCTTCACGACCGGGAACTCCGTCACGCGCAGATTCGTGCAGCCGTACGGGATTAGCGTCAGTTCCTCGACTTGGTCCGCACATTCCACTGGGCCGGCGGGCACGTCCTGGGCCGAGCCGTTCTCCATCTGCCAGGTTGGCACTCGCCTGCCCTTGACCGTCGCGCGAACCGGCGCCTGGTCCGGCGAGAAAGGCATATCGCCAACCGGTGATTCGGCGAATGTCACGTCGCTGGCAATGGAACTCTCATCCACCTCCAGCGCGTAGTTCCACGGCGTCGTGGGGAGCACCTCCCAGTCCGCGTGCGGCAGCTCACGGTAGGGCTTGTCCTCGTTGATGCGCTTCCAGGTTTCGCCCATCTTCAGCGAGTAGATGAGCGGGCCGCGTTCGACGGCCACGGCGTTGTTGGGCCGGCGCGTCAGTTTCGCCGCCATCGGCAAGGTCAACAGCACCTCCGTCGATCCGCTCCACTCCCTCTCAATGCGGTGGAACGTGCCCGGCGTTGCGACCGCAGCTTCGCCGCCGGCCACCTGAACGGTCGCACCCGCAGCCCATGCCGGAATGCGAAGCACCAGCGGGAAGCTGGTGGGCTTCTCGGCTGTGACCGTAAACCGCAGCGAATCGCGGAACGGGTACTCCGTGTCGAGCACCACCGTCACCGGCGTGCCGGCCAGGTCCGTCGTGACACGGCTCGGCCCATAGGCGACCGCCGCCAGGCCGTCGTCATCGGTCTTCATCCAAAGGTTCATCGCAAACTTCGGCCAGCCCTGGCTGAGGTTGGCTGTGCAGCATCCGTAGTTGGGCTCCACGCCGAAAGTATTGGCGTCCGCGCCGTTGGTGTTCCATCGCCGGTTCTCGACCACACTGCATTCCACCTGGTTGACCTGCTGGTCATATTGGTGCGACCACATGTCCGGGGAGAACGTAGCCGGCAGGGCGTTGAACGTGATCTTCTCAAGGCGGTCGCCGAACGCCGGATCGCCCATCACCGACAGCAGCACTTCCAGTGAGAACTGGTACTCCACCACCGCGCACAGTTCGGTGCCCTGGGACGGGCTCGTGCCGGCGATACACTCGTCGCCGCTCATCACGCCCGTGACCATCCCGTGGAAATCATCCAGCTTGTCGATGATGTCATAGACCGCCGCTCGGTCGCCCTCATCGCCACTGACCCGCCACCACAGGCCGGGCGCCTTGATGGCCATGGCGCAGTTCACGACGTGGCCCATGTAGTTCCAGCGATCCTTCCTGGTGGGCTTGGTTTCGTGAAAGCGTGCAAAGAAGGAACGCCAATCGAATCCCTGGGCGTGGATGGTTACTGCCAGATCGAGTAGCCATTGCTCGCCGGTCTCTTCGAACAGCAGGTAGATGGCCAGGAGCGTTTCGAACCACCTGAACGCCCCCCAGTTCCACAGGGGCGATGTGTCGATGTGGGCTTCGATTTTGCGAAGGTTGACCTCCAGGGCGCGGAGCACACGGTCATCGTCGACGACCTCGTGGTACAGTGCTAGCACCTTCGTGGCCAGCAATTGACCCCATACATCGTAGTTAGAGTTTGTCTGGTCGCCGTCGCTGGCTTTCATGTCACGCGGGCCGAGCCAGCCATCCTCTTGCTGGTGCTCGAGGATGTACTCCATGTACTTGATGACTTTGGCCTTCAGCGCTTCATCGTCCAGCAGGAACGCCAAGGGGATGGCGCCGTCCAGCCAGTAAGGGGCCCGCTCCCATCCTTCCGACTCGCCGCCGAACCACTGGCTGTTCATCACGTCCGGCCAGAACTCATCGAGCTTGCCGCTGATCCCATTGGCCTGGATGCGCAGTTGGCGTTTCAACCAACCCTCAGGCCGCACGCTGCCAAGCGGCAGTGGGGCGAACGTGGTCGGATTCAGTTTCAGTTCGCTCATCGTGGTGGATTCCTCTCCATAGCAAAGCGACAAGTATACGCACCCCTCGCCCAAACGAAAGACACGAATAGCACCTTGGAGGCCACAGAGCGGGTCACTCATTCAACCTGGAACAGGTCTTGGGGGCACGTCAGCGCCCGCTTACAATACGCGCGGATCCATGCCAACGATTTGAGCAGCTCACATGAAGGAAACAACGGTATGAAGGCGGTCGTCTACGAAGCGTTCCAGGCAACGCCCGCGATCCAGACTGTTGCTGATCCGAGCCCAAGTGACGGCGGTGTGGTCATCAAGGTTGAAGCGACGGGTGTGTGCAGAAGCGACTGGCACGGATGGATGGGACATGATCCCGACATCACGCTGCCGCACGTGCCCGGGCATGAACTGGCCGGTGTGATCGAGGCAACAGGCAAGGATGTCCGCCAGTGGCAGGTCGGAGATCGGGTGACGATGCCGTTCGTAGCCGGGTGCGGCACGTGCGCGGAATGCGTATCGGGCAATCAGCAGGTCTGCCCGGACCAGTTCCAGCCGGGGTTCACGAACTGGGGATCGTTCGCTGAATATGTCGCCATCAACTACGCGGACACGAACCTGGTGAGCTTGCCCGAGTCGATCGATTTCGTTACGGCTGCGAGCCTGGGGTGTCGCTTCGCCACCAGCTTCCGCGCGCTGGTCGCTCAGGGACGGGTGACGGCCGGCGAATGGGTGGCGGTCCACGGATGCGGCGGCGTGGGGCTGTCGGCCGTGATGATCGCTCATGCCCTGGAGGCAGGCGTGATCGCCATCGATATCGCGGACGACAAGCTGCAGTTCGCACAGACCATCGGCGCGACAGCCACCATCAACGCAAGCTCCTGCGATGATGTCGTGGCGGAGATCAAGCAACTGACCGGTGGCGGCGCGCACGTGTCGATCGATGCCCTGGGCAGTCCGGAGACATGCTTCAATTCCATTTCCTGCCTGAGACCGCGCGGCAGGCATGTCCAGGTCGGCCTGATGCTGGGCGGCCACAACCATTCGCCCGTCCCCATGGATCTGATCATCGCGAAGGAACTCGAAGTCATCGGCAGTCACGGCATGCAGGCACACGCCTATCCGGACATGCTCCGCATGATCCAGCAGGGCACGCTGGCGCCCGAGAAGCTCATTGGCAACAGAATCACGCTGGAAGAATCCATCCCTGCCCTGATGGACATGAACACCTTTCGCGGTCTTGGCATCACGGTGGTCGACCGCATAGAATAGGCGATTGTCCCTATTCATTGTTGTCAGGAGTAAGTGACCGGTGTCCCGGAGACCGAACGTCGTCTTCATTTTCGGTGACGAGTGGCGGATGCAGGCCACGGGCTATAACGGTGATCCCAACTGCCACACGCCCGTTCTGGATGCCCTCGCATCACGAAGCGTCAACATCACCCATGCCGTCGCGGGAGCGCCTGTTTGCTGTCCGTACCGCGCAAGCCTGCTGACCGGCCAGTACCCGCTCACGCACGGGGTCTACATCAACGACGTGGAGTTGGATCCGACGTGCGTCTCAATCGCGCGTGCGTTCAAGGCAGGCGATTACGACACGGCCTACATTGGCAAGTGGCATGTGCACGGAAGTCCGGACGGACAGTACTCGCGGCGCAGCACGTTCGTGCCTCGCGACTGCCAGATGGGTTTCGACTACTGGAAGGGGTTCGAGTGCACCCACGATTACAACAACTCAACGTACTTCTTCAACGACGACCCCACGCCGCGCGAGTGGGAGGGCTATGACGCACTTGCGCAAAGCCGCGATGCGGCCGCCTATATCAAAGCCCGCACCGATGGGGATTCTCCATTCCTGCTGATGCTCTCCTGGGGGCCGCCGCATTTTCCATTGGACTCAGCGCCCGAAGAATACCGACAGCGTTACGAGAATCGCCCCATCCAGTTGCGGCCCAACGTCCCTCCGGAGATGCGCGAACAGGCCACCGACAATCTGCGTGGGTACTACGCCCACATCGCCGCCCTCGACGATTGCCTGAACGTCGTGCTGGAGGCGATCGATGCTGCCAACATGGCCGAGAACACGATCGTCATTCTCACCTCGGACCATGGTGACATGATGGGTTCGCAGGGATTGGGCACAAAGCTATTCCCGTGGGATGAGTCCATACGAGTTCCCTTCCTCCTTCGCTGGCCGGCCTTGCACGACACAGGCCGCCAGATGCCGCTGCCACTCGACGCGCCGGATATCATGCCCACCTTGCTCGGTCTGTGCGACGTGCCGATACCGGAGACGGTCGAAGGCAAGGACTGGTCACCGTTCATTCGTGGCCAAGAAGCGCCCACCGGAGATGAGGCCGCGCTGTTGGTCATGCCGGCTGAGTTCCATGAGCTTCGTATCAACGGCATGAAAGCCTACCGCGGCCTGCGGACGGCGCGTTATACCTACGTTCGAGACCTTGATGGCCCCTGGTTGCTCTATGACAACGAGGCCGACCCGTACCAGATGTGCAATCTGATTGACCGGCCTGAGCAAAAGGAACTTCAGGCGGACCTAGAGCGACAGCTACAAGCCCGGCTCGACGCCCTCGGCGATGAGTTTCTCGATGGCCAGGCGTACCTTCAACGGGACGGCCTGGACCACTACTACGAAGCCAACGACACGTGCGTCAACCAATGGTCCGACCCTTGGGCCTAGACAGAGGATAGCATGGCAAAACGACTGAACCCCGACTGGCCGGTACTGACGAGCTACGATCAAGACCATCTGACCCGAATCGCCCTGCCGCTGGGTGGGATCGGCACGGGCACGGTGTCGCTGGGCGGCCGCGGCGATCTCCGCGACTGGGAGATCATGAACCGCCCGGCCAAGGGCTACGCCCCGCGCGATTCCTTCTTTGCGCTATTCGCCAAGGAGCCCGGCAAGGCGCCCGTTACGTTCGGCCTGGAGGGCCTGCTCGAGCCGCAAGATTACGAGGGATTTCTCGGCAGCAACGCGCAGAACCACTACCTGCCGCGGTTCCGCAACTGCGAGTTCCATGCGGCCTATCCGTTCGGGCAGGTGCTGCTATCCGACCCGGACATGCCGGTCGACGTGCGGCTGGAGGGCTTCAATCCGTTCATTCCGGCCGATACCGACGCCAGCAGCATCCCCGTGGCGGTCTTGCGCTTCGTGGTCCGCAACAAGACCCATCGCCCCATCCAAGCCGCGATCGCCGGCACGGTCCAGAACACCATCGGCACCGACGGCACTAACGGCAAGGTCGGTGAGAACGTCAACACGTTCAAAGATGCCAACGGCCTTCGCGGCATCTACATGACCTCGCGCGAGGTGCCGGCCCAGTCGGAGTGCTTCGGCACCATGGCCCTGGCCACGCCCGCCAAGACCGGCGTTTCGCACCGCACCGCCTGGCTCGACCGCTGGTGGGGCCACGCGGTGATGGACTTCTTCGACGACTTCAGCGCCGACGGCAAGCTCACCCACCGCAAGCGCAGCCCCAACGTCTCCGGGCCGAGAGGATCGCTCGCCGTCAAGGGCACGATTCCCGCCAAAGGCGAAAAGACCTTCACCTTCCTGCTGACGTGGCACTTCCCCAACCGCATCGCCTGGCCCGGCGATCCGTACGGACCCAAGCACACCTGCTGCGATCCGCCGAATGATCAGATCGGCAACTACTACACGAAGCAGTACCGAAACGCCTGGGACGTGGCCGCCAAGACGCTTGCGGAACTACCGAAGCTGGAGGCCAAGACGCTCACCTTCGTCAAGAGCTTCTGCGATAGCGACCTGCCGGACGTCGTCAAAGAGGCCGCCCTCTACAATGCCAGCACGCTGCGGACACAGACCTGCTTTCGATTGTCCGATGGCAAGCTCTACGCCTGGGAAGGCTGCTTCGACAAGAGCGGCTGCTGCAACGGCACGTGCACGCACGTGTGGAACTACGAGCAGGCGACGGCCTACCTGTTCGGCGATCTGTCGCTGACCATGCGGGAAGTGGAGTTCATCGACGCCACGCGCGCCGACGGCCACATGGACTTCCGCCCGGGCCATCTGCTGGCCGAGCCGGGTTGCTACAACTGGGCCGCCACCGACGGGCAGATGGGCTGCATCATGAAGCTCTACCGCGACTGGCAACTGTCCGGTGATGAGGCCGTGCTCCGCCGCTACTGGCCGGCTGCGAAGAAGGCCCTCGAGTTCTGCTGGATTCCCAAGGGTTGGGACGGCGACCAGGACGGCGTGATGGAAGGCGCCCAGCACCACACGTTGGACACCGAATACTTCGGCCCCAACCCGCTGTGCGAAGGCTGGTACCTCGGCGCGCTACGCGCGTGCGAGGAAATGGCCCGGTACCTCGGCGAGGACGACTTCGCCGACAAATGTCGCTCCCTCTTCGAGCGCGGCCGCGAGTGGACCGATGAGAACCTTTTCAACGGCGAGTACTACGAACAGCAGATCGTCCCGCCGGGCAAAGCCTCGAACGTTGCGAAGGGTCTGCTCGCCTCCGCCGACATCGATCTCAAGGAGCCCTGGTTCCAGCTCGCCTCGGGCTGCCTGGTCGACCAGCTCGCCGGCCAGTTCATGGCCCACGTGTGCGGCCTGGGCTACCTGTTCAAGCCCAGCCACATCCGCAAGACGCTGCGGAGCATCTTCAAATACAACCGCCGCGAGAACATGTTCGGGCATCTCAACTACCGCAACTCGTTCGTCCTGAACGACGAGTCGGCCATGCTGATCGCCGTGTACCCCAAGGGCGATCGGCCGAAGATCCCCGTGCCGGGCCAGGCCGACGTGATGACGGGCTTCGAGTACGCCGCGGCCGTCCACATGCTGCAGGAGGGCCTGACCAAGCAGGGCTTAACGTGCATCAAGGATATCCGCGACCGGTACGACGGCAAGAAGCGCAGCCCATTCAACGAAGCCGAATGCGGCCATCACTACGGCCGGGCCATGGCAAGCTGGGCGGCCGTCACCACACTGACCGGCTTCCAGTATTCGGGCGTGACCAAGACCATGGCCTTTACCGCCACGGACACCCCGTCCACGTTCTTCTGGTCCAACGGCTACGCCTGGGGCACCATCAAACAGCGACCCACGCGAAGCGGCACTCGCGTGGAGCTGAAGGTGCTGTTCGGCCAACTGGAGCTGAAGACACTCGAACTGACCGGAAAAGGCGCCATCGAGTTCAGCCGCCCGCGCAGACTGACCGCGGGCCGTGGGAAGGACCTTGTCTGCAAGGTGTAGTGACCCTGAGCGCGGGCGCAGGTGAACCTATCGGGCCAGGAGACGAAATGAGAGGACCTATAAGGCCTGCAAAGAGAGAGATCCTTCCGTTCGAAGTGTTTGCGAGTTTCAAACGGATTGAGAAGGGCAATCCTATCATCGCCTGCGGGCCGCCCCAGTGGGCGGCTGCGACCCACGGCATTGTTGTGGGCGATACGCTGCATTACATCTGGGCCAGAAATCAGAACAACCGGTGGGTGTTGATGCACAGCACGGCGCCTGTCAGCCGCCCCTGGGAGGTCGAGCACGATCCAAGGAACCCGATCCTGCAACCCTCGGCGGATGGGTTCGACGACAAGTCGGTCGAATACCCCTTCCCTTTCCGAAATCCTGCGGATGGGACCTTCTACATGTATTACCGCGGGGAAGGCCACAACGCGCCCGAGCAGACAGGCCTGTTGGTCAGCGATGGCGATCTCGGCAAATGGCGACGCGTCGGGACAACCCCCGTGATCCTGGCGGACACCGATCATGAACGATGGGGGGCGACGCATCCGTCCGTGGCCGTCGTGGGCGATACGATCCACATCGTCTACACGGGCAGGCCAACGGGATCGTGTGAGGAAGGCGTCACAATCTGTCACGCGACAGCCCCGACAAGCGACCCGGCCAACGTCACGAAGAATCCCGCCAATCCTGTTTTCACGGGCACGGGTCAGCCATGGGACAGCTTTGGCGTTCGCGAGGCAGAGCTGTTCGTTGGGCCGGAATACATCCATATGCTTTACGGCGGCTGTGACGGCAAGACGTGTCGCATCGGGCATGTGCGGACCCGTGACTTCCGCGCCTTCGAGCCCAGCCCCCTCAATCCGGTATTCGTTCCCGACGAAGACCCCGACGCCTGGGATTGTGACGGCGTGCTGACGCCGCAGGTCATCAAGGTCGGCGACACTTACACGATGATCTACGCCGGCCGAAAGGGCAATGAATGGCAGACGGGTCTGGCTATAGCTCGGCCGTCCGCCGAATGATGGCTCGCAGGTCGCGTTCCTCGTCGGCTGAGATGAAGCTGGTTGGTTCGAAATTGCGCGCAAAGTCGACGGCCCGTTCTCGCGCCAGGTCGGCGTCGGCCTTGCCGCCAGCCGCCAGCCACGTCGCCACATTACCAGACGACCAGAGATCAGGCTGCCACAAACAGCGGCGGAAGTTCTCGGCCGTGAAGTCGGTCCCCATGTGATTGCCGTCAATACCGACGGCCTTGATCTCATCGAACGCGCACTCAATGTCATCGATGACGGGCTCGGCAAGCAGAGCGCGCAGGCCGTTGGCGATGTCGCAATCCAGGAACATCTGAATCGGCGAGCATATCTCATCCGTGCCGAGCAGGCCGGCTTCGATGCTGCCGTAACCCGTTGCCAGCGCAGTGACCAGCGCACCGACGGCCTTCTGTGCGCCGGCTTCGGCCGACGGCATCTTCGCGTCGGTCAATCCCGTGTGCCCGCTGCAACTACAGCCGTAGAACCGGGCGATGTCCGCGAATAGCACATTGATCAGGTGTTGCTCAGGCCGGCCGTAGCAGAATCCGCCGCGCCGCATGTCGATGGTCGACACCGACGCATACAAGCTGAAGGTCGTCTCCGGGTCCAACGCTCGCCGCAGCAGGAAGATGAACATCTGCTCGGCCAGCGCCAGTGTGAGCGACCCGGCGATCGTCACCGGCGCTGTCCCGCCTTGGGTCGCCAGATGCCCGATGCCCATGGCGAATCCTCGCTCATGGAAGAACAGCAATCGTTCGCATTCCGACCGAGCCAGCTTGAGCGGCGAGACCATGAACCCGAACACGCGCACGATGTCGGCCAGGTCCTGACCGGTGTAGCTCGCATGACACTCGAACATGTCCAGCACCGGCTGACACAGCCTGGTGGCCTGGACGCTCTGGCCCTGATGGCCGCCATATTTCCAGGCGTAGAGCTTCTCGGCCAGCGGGTGGAGATCCCGCGGAATATCGCTGTCGTTAAACGGGATGCCCAACAGGCTTGTGCAGCCGATGTCGGGCAGGCTGCGGGCCAGTGCGATGTAGAGAGCCAGTCGATGTTCGTCGAACTCGACGAGATCGTTGGTCTCGGGATCGTGATAGAGGCATTGGCCCACGCCACACCCAAGAGCGATGTGCGTTCTGTCCTCCCACATCGGGTCCTTGTGAGCATCCTCGATCAATCGCTCGACGATCGCGGGAGCGAACCGCACTCTCTCGGCGTGTTCATCGCGCTGGCCGCCGATGTCAGCCAGCCGCTCGCGCAGGGCCGTGTGCTCAACGCGAACACCGATCTCGGCCAGGACACGAAGCGCGTTGTGATGAATGCGCTCGACCTGCTCGACAGTCAGTTGCGGTCTGAGTCTCATGTATTGGGCCTCGCTTGCGCCTGTCAGGGGGTGAACTCGGTTCTGGCGATGACGTCTTCCTGCAGCGATTCCAAAAGGCTGGTGAAGTAGTTGGTGTACCCGGCAACGCGGACGAGCAAGTCGCGGTAGTCCTCCGGCCGCTCCTGGGCCGCACGCAAGGTGTCGGCCGAGACCACGTTCACCTGGATCTCGAAGCCGCCGCGTTGGAGATACGTCTCGATCACCCCGCGGGCGGCCTGTCTGTTGGCCGCAGTTGCGAACACCGAGTCGGAGAATCTCACGTTGTGCACGAGTCCGCCGAGCGTTTTGCGGTGTGACCACTTGGTGGTGGACAGCGCACTGGCGGTCGGGCCCGACAGCTCGCGCCCCTGGAACGCCCCTGCCCCGTTGGCAAGGGCCTTGTCCGCCAATCGGCCGTCGGGCGTGGCGGGTGTGTCGAACCCGAGCCATGCGTGGAATTGCGAGCAGAAGAAACCTGGAACGTAGCGATGGCCGGCGACCTCGCACGCCTCGGTCGTTGAGCACAGAAAGTCAGCCCATCGGCGAGCGATTGCGTCGACGCGCTCATCATCGTTGCCGTAGCTGGGAAGGTCGTTGACGATCCGCTGCCGGAGTGCTTCGCGGCCCTCGAAGTTGCTTTCGCACACGGCGTACAGTTCAGCCAGCGTCATCTCGCCGCTGGCGTACACCAACTCATCGATCGCCGCCAGGCCGTCGGCAAGATTCGCCAGGCCCACGAACGAGTTCTCCGCCCAGTTGTACCGGCAACCACCGCGGTCATGATCGAGGCCGCGCTGGAGGCAGTCGTCAATCAGGCAACTCGCGAACGGCATGCTCCACGTTTCGGCGCGCTCGTTCCAAGTCCGGTCCAACTCCTTCGCCGTGTTGGATACCTGCTGTTGGATGATGTCCCGGAGGCGCTGTTCCAGTTGGTCCAGGTCAGCGGCTGGGGGGCACTCGCCCTGGACCTCGCGGCGCATCGCTTCCAATAGCGCCTTCGGACAGTTCACGTACTCCGTGGCGACCCATATATTGCTGCTGCCGGCGGTCTTGATCTCAACACAGGTTGAGTTCATGTAGTTGTGCGAGTCTTCAACTGAAACGCCGTGATCCTGCAGCCCGGCCGAGATGGTCTCATCGTTGAAGAAAGCGGGACAGCCAATGCCCGATCCCAGCATCTTGAACGCAAACTCCATCAGGTCATCGGGGACGCCCTCGTGCCAGGCAATGGCCAACGAAGGATTGCGGAGCCACGTCGCCCGGCGCGCCGCCAGACACAGGTAGGTCAACGTGTTGGTCGTGTCTCGGCCGGCAGCGTCTCGACCGCCCACCATCACGGCATCGGCCAGCCCGATCGGACATATCCGGTTGAGCTGGATGAACATGGCCGCGATGAGTTCCATCGCTCGTTGTGGGCCGATCCGACCCGCGGCGACGTCGGCCTCGTAGAACCGCGCGAGCGTTCGGTCCATCCGGCCATAGCAGGTCATCACGTGATCTTCGCCGACCCAACTGGCAATGAGGACGAAGTACATCAACTGGCAGGCTTCATGGAAGGTCGCCGGCGGGTCAATAGCTACTTTCTCACAGATCGTCGCCGTCTCCTCCCAATGCGCGGAGTCGTCAGCCTTGCTTCGGCAAGCAGCAGCCACGCGGCGGATGAAGGACTGGAACCCCCGCATCGCCATTTCGCAAGCGTCGTAGAAGATGCGCTTCTGCTCGTCATCGCCAGCCGCATCGCGGCAAGCGACGATTGTCTCCAGCAGGCCGACGACGCCGAGGGGAAGGATTTTCTCGTAATTGGGGTGGAAGTGCCCGGCGTCCCCGCCAGGGCAAAACGGAATATCACCGCACGCCGAATTGATGCGATCGATCTGGGCTGTGTCTGCATCGGACAGGCCGCGGACGAGGGGCTTGCCCACGATGGTTTCACCCGTTTCGAGCTGGAGGGGAATGTGAGCCAGGCGGACAGCAAAACGCCGTGCGCACCAGAGCTGGCGGTCTTCGTTTCGCCCGTATCCCTGCCATGCCTCGGCAACGGCAGCCACCACGGCCGGTGGCGACTCCCAATAAGGACCATCGTTCTTGTGAATACGGAGCGTTTCTTCCCGCAGCGCCTCGAGGTCCGGCGGCAGCGCCAGCGACAGCGGCTCGGCCAGGCCGGGAACACGGACCGTTCTCTGTCGCTGCTCAGTCATCTCACCAGATACTCCGCATGGGATAGACGTTCATCTGATCTACGCGGACCGGGCCGCCGGTAACTCCGACGCTCAGCAGCGGCTTGGTTTCATCCTGATTCTCGAGGGTCTTCGGCGAGTAGACGCTGGACATCACCTTCAGGCCGCGGGGCCCGAAGACTTCCACGCAGTTGACGTCGAAAAGGATGCGGAGCGTCAATGTCCCATCCGATTCCAACGGCCAGGAGTGCTCTCGATCGAGGACCCGCATCGTTTGCGATGTGACATCGTAGCACACGATTTCCACCGCCTCAGCCCGAAATCTGATCGAGGTCGCCTTCCCAGGGTCGATCACGCACTCGATATCGAAGCTACGGCTATCGAGCCCCGCCACGGCGTGGTCACCGGGCGCAAGCTCACCGGCGGGCAGTTGCAGCGGCGCTTCTCGCAGTGTCGTCAATTCGTCAACCGGCTGCCGGGCCAGACGGAGACCCACGTCCGTTTCGACCAAGGACAATTCCCAGGGGACACGGTACTGGCCGTTGAATGGATTGCCGGGCAGAACACACGCCCCGCCGAAGGGCGTGGAGGACCAGCTCACGAAGATGCGTCGGCCGTCCGGCGCGTCGGAATAGGTCTGGGTGGAATAGTTCCACGCACCGTCCTCGATCGGGATAGGGCCGAACTCGGCCGTGAAGGTGACCCCGTCGAACGACCCGATCACGTACCGTGCGCAGTCGCCCTCACCCCATTGGCCGGCCCCGGATAGGAATATCCATTTGCGGCGCGATTCATCTCCGGCGACCGGCATTTCGAACAGGTCCGGGCACTCGCAGTTGCCGGGCACCTCGAAGCGGCTCAGTTCTTGCCAGGTCCGTGCATCGGGAGAACCGAACAGGCCGAACGTGTTGACGTCCAGGTAGAGGACCATGACCCATCGCTGGGTCGGCTCGTGCCAGAACACCTTCGGGTCGCGGTTGGCGCCGATGACGTTTTCCAGCACGGGGTTGCCGTCAAACTTCGCCCACGTGCGGCCGCTGTCGGTCGAGAAGGCCAGGGCCTGGGTGGTCGGCTTGGGCGGCTCGACGCAATCGCCCGCGGCCGTATAGAAGGCCAGCAACGGCGGACGCCCGTCAACGCCCAAACCGCTGGTGTTGTGCCAGTCCACCGCAGCTGAACCGGAGAAGCACGTGCCCAGTTCATCGGGAAACAGCGCGATGGGCTGTTCCTTCCAATGGACCAGATCGTCGCTCACCGCGTGGGACCAGTGCATCGGTCCCCACGTGGTGTCGTCGGGGTAATGTTGGCAGAAGAGGTGGTACAGGCCGTCATAGTAGACCAGACCGTTGGGATCGTTGATCCATCCTTGCCGCATGGAGAAGTGATACTGCGGCCGATAGCGCTCGCGCCGCGGCTTGGAGTTGGCCATTGTGTTCTCCATGGAATCCGCCTCAGACCGTAACGGCGTAGATGTCGGTCCTCTTGTCTTTGGCGACGTGATACGCGATCCATCGGCCAGTAGGGTCGGTTTGCGGATGCGGATCCGAATACTGGCCGGGAATGCTGCGCCATTGGGTGGCGTGGGTGGCGATCGTCTCCAGGCGCGGCTGGTCCCGGTCGTAGTAAAGCCAAGTGAGCTTATCTTCGGACACATTGCCATCCAGGACGATCGCCGGCCGGTCCGGCGCCGCCGAGACGTGTCCATAAGCGCCCGCATCCGGGAGTTCATATTCCCTGAGGACCTGGCCGGACTTGTGAGTGATCCCAATGTAATACCCGCCCTCGCGCATGAAGGCGTGGTAGACGACGTGCTCGCCGTCCCAAGTCCAGGCCGCGTGTACGTGGAATCGCTGGTCGTTGCGGGGACACAGCTCGGTCAGCTCGCCGGTGGACAGGCGCAGCGTCCAGCACCGGGCGCTGATGCCATGATCGCCCCCGCACCAGAACAGGGGCGCGCGGTCGCGGTCGATGAGGACCAGGTCATCGTCGGTGGGGCAGTGAGGACAATGGGCGCAGCCCATGCCTTCATCTTCAAACACGATTTTGCTCTCGCCGCCATCGAGGGGGATTTCGACGTATCGCGTTCGCATGCCGCCGTCGGCGAAACTCTCCACATAGGTCTTGCTCGGACTCTTACCGGCCAGCACCTCCGGATGGGCCGGCATGAGCGGAAGCAATGCGTGGGTCTCGGCGGGATTGACGCTCATGGCGCCGTCGATCCAGTCGGCGCCGAAGTCATCGAGCAGCGTTGTCTCTTCAAGCGTGTCGAGGTGAACGCTTCGGATGCTTCTGCCAACGCCGAACACGGCTGTGCGGCTGCGGGGGGCGATACAGACTGTGATGCCGCTGATCCCCTTCCCGTCGAAGTACTCGGACGTCCCAATCTTGTGCACTCCCCACGGACTGCCCACGCCGTCGACCGGATCGGTCAGTTGCGTCAATTCACCGGACGGAACGTGGCATTTCATCATTGCGGTCCGACCTTCATGGGCACGTGCGAAGATCAGCCACTCGCCGTCAGCGGTGAAGGCGGTGTTGGTGTGGTAGGTGGGCTTCTCGTTCCACAGGCCCATTGTCGTGAGCCGTCTTACGGTTCGCCCGGTCTCAGCGTCCTTGTGGACGCTCGACTCGTTCCACGTGTCGCCTTTATGTTTCATGAGCTCTCGTGGCTGCGGATGCGGGCAATGAGTTCGTTGCACTCGTCGCTGGTCTCAGCGTAACAGTGGACGATGAACCGGCCGTGCGACATAGTCTCAAGCACGGCATCCAGGTCCTCCGCTTCGGTGAGATCCTGGCAGACATCAATCGGCACGCGCTTGGACGCCTCGATCCAATCGTCATCGAGAATCTCCAGCACTTTGGGCGCCTTCATGTCGTAGATGAAGTTCTGGACGATGATGCCTTCCATCTTGGCCACACTCGTCACCCGCGATACGCCCAGCGTATGATGGTGGAAGAACACCGGCCCAGCCTCGCGGCCGATGCGGTCGATGTGGGGATGATTGAACCGCTCGCCCATCTCCACGGAAATGAGATCGACCGTATCGCCGTTGATGACGATGATGTCGGGTGAGCTGGTGGCCATGCCCCAAATGCCCGACGGCGCCTCGCGCAGCAGCGGTATCTCGTTTCTCAGGAAGGCGGCCGCCTCGATAGTCATGTCCGCACAGACCGTCATCAGACGGTCGACCTGCTCCGGCTCGTCGTGCATGTCGATGAAGAGCTGGTTGCCGCGCAGGTCGTTGGCCAGGTCAGGCGGGCTTCTAAAGAAGTGCGGACTAATGGCGAGCCCCGGCGTATAGGCCGACGAAAACCCGCGCCAGAACTCCAGGTCGTAGTGCACCCACCGGTTGTCCGGGTCGAACCGGAGTCGGTCAATGTCGTCCCATGTCTTCACAAAGGTATCCAATGAATAGCTCGTGCATTCGTGGAAGGACACCTCGCCACCGGTGAACAGTGACGCGGTCGACCCGACGCCGAAATCGATCGCGTGGCAGGGAAGAGCGTCGTCATCCAACTGCTCGCGCACCGCCAACTCGTGCGTCGCCCACAGTGCGGTCTGGATTCCCAGGTCGTACGCGTGGTCCTTGAGGAACGGCTCGGACAGGAGTCCGTCGATCTGGCCTTCGATGTCGTGTGTCCTGGTCCGCTCGGGCTGACCCTCAGAGTAGCCGCCCAGTATCAGGAAGTTGCCCTTCCCCTCCTTGAAGTATCGGTCCTGCCTGGCCAGTCGGGCTTGCCATCCGCGTCCGTTGTCATTCGCCATCTAGCCACCTATTCACGATTGCCTCGTCGTCCTGATCATAGCCGGTGAAGCAGTTGGCCATGATTGTCCAATAGTCGCTCGACGGATTGTCCGCCAGCGAGTAGCTGCCATCAACATGCTGCCCGTCGAGGGCCTCCTGCCGCCACTGCCGGAAAGCGTCCTTGCAGTATGCCGTCCAGTCGCGATGTGTCTGATCGTAGTCGACAAGAGACCGCAAGTCGGCATCGAGGCGCTCGACCACATCAGGATGGTGCCCGCTCAGGTCCGCCAGCTCCTGCGGGTCGCTGTCAATATCGAACAGTTGCGAAGGCAAGCCGGCATAGGCGACATATTTCCACCGGTCCTTGCGAAGCATGTAGGCGGAGGTGTTCAAGGTGCAGCCCGTGAAGCACGCATAGGCCCAATCACGACTGCTGGCAGTGCGCCCCGTCGCCAGAGGCAGCAGGCTTTCCCCGTCGAGGCCGCTTCGCGCCGGTATCCCAGCCATCTCCATGAACGTGGGGCACAGGTCGATGAGTGACACCAGGTTGGTCACGCGCCGGCCAGGTTGGACCCCCAGACCGGTCATTACAAGCGGCACACGAACGGAAGCCTCAACCATCGACATCTTGTACCAATCCTGATGTTCCATGGCCATCTCGCCGTGATCGCTCGAGAATACGAAATAGGTGTCGTCGCTCAGTCCCGCCTCCTGCATCGCATCGTAGAGCGCACCGACCATGGCGTCGGCCTCGGCGCACATGGCCATGTAGATTCTGCGCACCTGTCTGACGGTGGATTCATCGAACCCGTACCGCCATGCCTTCGCCATCAGTTGGTACCGACGGGCAGGATGGTTCCCGCGATCGATCGGTGGAATATCCACCGCGTCTTCGAGGATCCTGCTGAGCCAGTAGTTGTTCGTATGGAAGGAGGCGTGAACGAGATTGGTGCTGACATAGAGAAACAGCGGCCTGTCCTCGCCGGCCTCCTGCTTGAGGAACTCGATAGCCTGGTCGACCAACTCCCAGTCGCCCTTGTGACAGCGCACCTCGTCATCATCGGCAACGGTGAAGCATTGAGACGGATCCTCGTCGAAGACGGGCTTGCGGACACCCGACGGCCCAAGCCACGCGCTGAGACGGGCAAGTTGAGTGTGCCCGCCCGACATATAGTCCAATTTTCCGAACGTGCCGACGGTGTGCGTCTTGGGTAGTTCATCAAGCAGCGACCACATGCCCGGTTCCAAGCCCTTGTGGTTGTTCCAGCTCTCGCAGTTGTGGGTATACCGGCCGGACCACATGTTGGCGCGTGACGGACAGCAGATGGGATGAGAGCAGTAGGCGTCGTCGAACATCGCGCCGGCCTGGGCGATGCGATCGATGTTCGGCGTGGCTGCCTGGAGTGCGGGGTGGCCCATCGGGCCGATCATGCGGCCGTCCCAGCTTTCGGCGTGAAAGAAGATGATGTTGCGCTTTGCCATGCTGTGTGGACGTTGCTAGATACTGAGATCCTCGCTGAGTTGAGTGACGATCCACTCGTTGCAGAGCGGATCGTTGGTCTGTCGCATCCAGTCGATGAGTCGGTGTCGCAGCCGCGTCAGCTCACCGGCACACGCGGGGTCGCCGGTGCGGTTGGTCAGCTCGTGCGGATCGCTGTCCAGATCATACAGCTCATCCTCGGCCGTTGCGTTCCACACGTACTTCCATCGCCGGTCCCGGACCATTCGCTGGCTGAACAGGCCGAACTGATTGCCGTGATAGGCGCTCAGGATGTCCTGCCGGTCGTTACGTCCGCCGCCCATCAGCGGGATCAGGCTCTGGCCCTGGAACGTCTCCGGTACGGGCGCGCCGGCGACTTCACAGAACGTGGTCGCCAGGTCAATTTCGTGAGAGACGAAGCTGTCGCACCGCGAGCCGGGCTCGATTCGGCCTGGCCAGCGGGCGATGAGGGGCACGCGCACCAGTTCATCGTACATGACGAAGTGCTTGTCGATCATACCGTGTGATCCGCACTCATCCCCATGGTCGGTCGTGTAGATCACCAGCGTATTGTCAACCAGGCCAAGCTCCTCCAGCGCCGCCAACACTCGGCCGATCTGGGCATCCATCAACGATATCTCTCCGAGGTATCGCCCGACGATGGGCGCCCAATCCTCCCACGTCCAGTCGTCGATCTTCCACGTTCGAAGCTGTTGCCGCTGGACGATGGGCTTGCCGTCGAGCGGATCGTCGAAGTTCGGCCAAGGCGGGATGGTCTCCGGCGGGTACATGCTTGCGTAAGGCTCGGGCACAATGTTCGGCAGGTGCGGCTCGGGCGGATCCCATCGGATGAAGAACCCTCCCTCGTGGTCGGCGCCCTTGCGCAGGTAGTCGATGGTCTGGTCCGCACACCAAGCGAGATGCGTTTGCTCGGGCGTTCGGCCGCTGACGGTCTCGCCGAACCAGCCGTTGGCGTATTCAGCGGGCGGACAGCCCTGGGACTCGCGCCACTGGTCGTAGGCGTCGTGGGAGGGAAACTCGCAGAAGCCGTAGGCGTCCGGCCCGCGCGTGGTCGAGACGTGCCACTTGCCGACGTAGGCGAGGTAGTAGTCCTGGTCGCGGAGTTGCCGGCTGAAGCTGGGCAGGCCGACGGGCGGTTCGGCCGGGGCTTCGGAGTCGGCGTTCATGATGTTGCCGTGCTGAAAAGACCACTGGCCGTGCAGCAGGCAATTGCGCGCAGGCGTGCAAAGCGGTATCGGTGTGAAGGCGTGGGTGAAGTTCATGCCCTCGGCCGCCAGCCGGTCGAGATTCGCAGTTTCAATGAATGGATGGCCATTGACGCCGAGGCAGTCATAGCGGTGCTGGTCGGAGTGGATGAGAAGAATATTCGGTGATTTACTCATGCTGCCCATTACTGTACGCCAATGCGCGACGTCAGAGAAAGGGCCTTGGGGGTCGCAATGGGATCTTTCACCAGAACTGTAAGTTCGGTCCGCGGTCAGTGTGTCAAGGGCGAGGGTGTGACCCGGACCGGGCCCTGCACTGGCAACAGAGGCGAGCAGCTCGGCCCCGAGCGGCTCGACCCTTGGCGTCTGCAGTTGTAGACTGTTGCCCTGGATTTGCCAAACTCCTGCAGTGACGCTCCTATGGCAGACATGCGCGCTGCTGAACAGTGATGGCGGCGGCTGAAGAGGAAGCGAAGACAGGAATGGAAAGGAGATCGCGGTGACCCGAAGAGAACGGTTCTTCTCGTGCATGGCGCGCGGCGGCTATGACCGCATCCCGGTCACGCACCACTACGGAACGCCGGAGTTTCACCGCAAGTTCTACGCGCGGCTGGGCGTGGACCACGAGCAGTTCCACGACATGGTCGAGGATGTCTTCGACGGCGTCGGTCCGACCCAGACGGTCTCGCCGACGACGCGCGGGAACGTGGACGACTATCCCGACGGCGCCCACATCGGCAATTGGGGGGAGATCTACGCCCCGCAGGCCTACGGCGAGGGAGACACCGCCGGCACCTACGGCGAGGCCGCCTACCTGCCCTTTGCCGATGTCACCGACCCGGCCGAACTGGCGGACTACCCCTGGCCGACCGCCGACTGGTTCGACGTCTCGAACGTCCGCGCCGATTGCCAAGCCATCAAGGCCCGCGGCGGCGTGGCGATGTATACGCCCTACAGCTATGACTTCATGAACAACATTGCCCGCACGCGCGGCGTCACGCAAACGATGCTCGATATCGGCCTGCGCGATCCGGTGTTCATGCTGCTGCTGGAAAAGCGTTTCGAGTGTCATTACGAAACGGACCGGCGAGTCTTCGAGGCCGCCGACGGCGAGATCGACGTGGTCCACTTCTGCGAGGACCTGGGCGGGCAGAACGGCCCTCTGATCAGCATGGCGACGTTCGATGAGTTGTTCGCTCCTTGCTTCAGCCGTGGGTTCGACCTGGCCCACAAGCATGGGGCGCTAACAATGATGCACGTCTGCGGCGGGGTGCGCCCGATGATCCCGCGCCTGATCGAGATCGGCCTGGACATCCTGGACGTCGTGCAGGTGGCTGCCAGGGGGATGGACATCGAGGGCCTTCACCGCGACTTCGCCGCGGATATCGCCTTTTGCGGGTCCATGTGCGTGCAATCCATCCTGGCCCAGGGCTCGCCCGATTCGGTTCGCCAGGAGGTCCGCACGCGGCTGCGGCTGTTCGCAAAAGGCGGGCTGATCCTCGCCCCCAGCCACGACATCCAAGTTCACACGCCGGTCGATAACGTGCTGGCCATGTACCAGGCGGCCGGGTACTTGACCGACCTATAAGACGCCCGTGGCCGGACCGGCCGCCCACAGTTGCAGATTAGCGCGGAGGGACTACAATCAACGTCATCACAAGCGACTTGTTTCAGATTCACCCTCTCCTGGAGTGTTGATGAAAACTCAAATCATAGCGGGCGCCTGCCTGCTTATTGTGGCGACTGCTGTGTGGGCGGTGCTGCAACGCTATCAGTCGGCCGCTGTTTCGGATAAGGGAATCGCCATGACGCAGTCCGAGAATACCGGCCCGACAATGAAGGCAGGTGCGAGTCAACGTGACATCACCCCGCCGGTGGGCGAAATCATCTATCAGCCGCCAAGGCCAAGTGTCGGCGTTAACGATCCGCTGCAGCTCGCCGTGCTGGTCATCGAGGATCGCCTTGGACAGCGCATCGGCATCATACGCTTTGACCTGCTGGGGATGAATCTCGAGCAGACCGAGGCCTGGCGGAAGACAGCCAAGGAGCGATTTGGCATCGATCACTTGCTGCTGAACTCCTCGCACCCTCACTCCGTGCCGTACTTCACGGGCCGTAGTGAGGAGGACACGCCCCATGGCCATTGGATCAACAGCGTGCAGGACAAGATCATGGAGGCATTGGCCGAGGCGGTCGACTCGCTCGGCCCGGCTCGTCTGCGTGTTGGACGGGCCGAGACCCAGGTCGGGTACAACCGGCGCGTGATGGTCGCAGACGGTTCAGTCATCATGGCCCCCAATGCCGACGGCTCGCTCGTGCCGTGGGTGAACGTTCTCGTGGCCGAACGGGCCGACGGCTCGCCGCTGGCGGTGCTCTTCGAACATGCCGCGCACCCCGTGATCGTGCCCGACACGAGCGGCCTGATCAGCGCCGACTATCCCGGCGGGGCCGTGGTGCGAATCCGTGAATTGCTTGGCGAGGATGTCGTGCCCCTGTTCGTTCAGGGCTGCGGAGGCGACGTCAACGCCTATCCGCTGCGGACCACGCACGAAAATGCCGACAAGGTCGGCCGCACGCTCGGCGACGCCGTAGCCGAGGCCGTTCGAACGGCCGTCCTGATCACGGCCGATGAGTTCACGGTGCGCGAGGTCACCCACGTCGACCTACCCAGCGCCTCGCTGCCGTCCATGGAAGACCTGGCCAAGGTGCGCAAGCACCTGGAGCGCATTCAGTCGACCGAGCCAAGCGACGAGAACAAGGGCAGGCTCGACCGGCTCGCCGAAGCCGAGGACATGGTTCGCCGCGGCGTCGAACGCGGCAAGCCGCGTCGGCTCGACGTGACCGCCATCATGCTCGGCAAGGAATGGATCCTGGTCGCCCTGCCGCACGAGATGTTCAGCGAATACGAGTTGTGGGTTGATGCCAACGCCCCATTCGAACACAACATGACGCTGGCCTACACCAACTTCGGCCAGGGCTACATTGCCGACGACGCGTCGCTGGCGATGGGCCCCAAGGGCGGCTACGAAGCGGGCAAGCTGCCGCTCTGGTGGGCGTGCGGCGCGCTGAGCGAATGGTTCGGCCCGCCGGAAGTCGGCGCCGAAATCATCATCAAGAAAGCCATCGCCTCGCTGTGGGAAGAATAAAGGACACGCCCACCTTACCGGCAGGAGCCTACTATGGGACAACTCGCGGACAAAATCGCGATCGTGACAGGAGCGGGACGGGGAATCGGACGGTCCGTGGCGGAGCACTTTGCGGCCGAAGGGGCCACCGTCATCGCCACGGCCCGAACGGCGAAAGAACTGGACGAGCTCGCAGCGGAAATGAAAGAGGCCTCCGGTGAGGCCATTCCGCTGCCCGGTGATATCACAGATGAGCCGTTCGTGGAGAAGTTGTTCGACGAGGTCCGCCAGCGCTTCGGCCGGTTGGACATCCTTGTCAATAACGCCGGGATTGCGCCGCATGGCCCCGTGGAGACGTTGGCGGTCGAGGATGTCCGCAAATGCCTGGAACTCAACATTGTCGCCGCCTTCAACTGCATGAGTCATGCGGTGCGCTTCATGAAGGAAACCGGCGATGTCGGCAAGATCATCAACATCGGCTCGGTGCGTTCCCACTGGACCGAAGGCGGCGACGGCGGGGCCTACAACGCCAGCAAGGCCGGCCTGCGCAGCATGACCGAATCGGTGGCGCGTCAGCTCCACGGGTCGGGCTCGCAGATCGCCGTCAGCCTCGTATGTCCGGGCGTGGTCGATACGACATTGACGAATCCGAAACGTGAAGACGCCACCGGCTGGCTGCGAGTGGAGCATATCGCGCGGTCCGTGCTGCACGTAGCCACAGCCCCGCCGGATGTGAACGTTTTCGATGTCGTCGTGATTCCGATGGCCCAGGCGCCTTGGTGAGATAACTATGAGCAACAGCAACGCAACCACCGTTCTTGTAACAGGCGCGGCCGGGCATCTCGGCAGTCATCTTGTTCCGATGCTCGCGGGGGAAGGCTTCGATGTGCGCGGCCTGGACATGGCCCCGCCGGCTGCGCCGCTGCTCGACGAATGCGCCTTCACTCAGGCCGATTTGTCGGATCGCGATGCGCTGCGCGAAGCGCTGCGAGGCGTGGACCTTGTCGTGCACACGGCGTCTCTGCATCCGTGGAAGACCTACACGGACGACCAGTACATCGACGCCAACGTCAAAGGCACATGGAGCCTGTATGCCCTGGCCGCCGAGTTGGGCATCGGCCGCATCGCGCTGACCAGTAGCATCGCCGCGATCGGCTACGGCCAGATCTCGATGGACGACTGGCCCATTCGTGAGGACTCCCTGTTCCCCCTTAGTGACATCTACAGCTACACCAAGTATACGCAGGAGACAATCGCCCGCTTGCGCGCGGGCGCCGGCGAGGTCCGCACCTTCGCGCTCCGCCCGCCCGCCTTCATGCCGAGAAACGAACTGGACACGTGCCTATCCATGATCGGATCGTTCTGCGTGGTCGACGACATCGCCAACGCCCACGTCGCGGCCGTACGCGTCCTGTGCGGCCGCCAAGAGCCCGGCGGGCCGGTGGAAGACTTCGAAGCGTTCAATACCGTCAACCGACTGCCTTACACGGCCGAGATGTGTCGCGAAGCGGGCGGCGACCCAAATCGCCTGGCCCAGCAATGCTGGCCCGACGCCTACGACTGGCTGGTCGCCAATGGCTACTCGGGCGAGTGGATCGGTCCGGCCTACGACATCTCCAAGGCTAAGCGCATCCTCGGCTGGGAGCCGGCGTTCAACTTCGAGCAAGCCCACGCCGCCTTGGCCGGGAGGTCTGATGCATAAAGACGGACAGACGATGACGCCCAGCCTGTTTGACGTGAGAGCCAACGACCTCTCCAGCGAAGGGGTCCCCGTGATCAGGCCCTGGAAGCGTATTGCGCTCGATCCCGATTACGCCGGGGCGTGGATTGTCGCCGGCGACGTGGACGGCGACGGCCAGGTGGAGATCGTCAGCGCGAAGAACTTTGATGCCGACGACGTTCACTACACCAGTTCGGTCATCGTCCACCGGCTGGATGGGAGCGTTCTGTGGCGATGGGGCGATCCCGCCGGGGGCCGCAACACACTGCACCACGACGTGGCCTGTCAAATCCACGATTGGGACGGCGACGGGCGGAACGAGGTCGTCGTCGCGACCAAGGACGCCGTCGTTGAACTGGACGGCGCGACCGGCCGGGAGAAGCATCGCTTTCCCATTCCCCCCGACTCAGCCGACTGCATCGTGTTCGCGAATCTGTCAGGCGGTGACCGGGCGAGCGAGGTGCTCGTCAAGACCCGCTATGGTCAGATATGGGCCTTCACCCGCGACGGGGAGCTGCTGTGGACCATCGAAGAGCCGGCCGGCTACGGCACGGCCCACCAGCCGCGTCCGATGGATATCGACGGCGACGGGCGAGACGAGATCATGGCCGGCTACGCCATGCTCAACCCCGACGGCACGAGTCGCTGGGACCTAGCCGTCGGCAAGCTGTCGATCGAGCCAGGCCACCTGGATTGCGTCCGCGTCTTTGAGATGGGCAAGACGCCAAGGGATTCCCGCCTGGCCCTGACGCTTTGCACGGGCTACTGCGTGGCCATGATCGATGGGGACGGCGGCCCAGTCTGGTCGGTGACCGGCCATCATTTTGAATCGATCGATGTCGGCAAGGTCTGCGCGGATGTGCCGGGCAAGCAGGTCGTGGTCGACATCGATCACCGCGAGGTAGGCTATAGTCCCTTGTGGGTGCTGGATGATCGGGGCAACCTGCTGGGCCAGATCATCACCGACGGCAGCCGGCATCATATGCTTGTCGACTGGTTCGGCGGCGGCCTCGACTCGATCGTGATGGGAACGGCCGCAGCGATGTTCGACGGCCACGGCCAAAAGGTCGGCGTCTTCGACGTGCCCGCGGCTGAAATCGGTAGGTGCGCCAAAGGCGACATGACGGGCGACGGCCGGGTGGACCTGGTTTTCTGGGCCGACCCCGCCTCGGAGGTCTGCATCTTCGCCAATAAAATGGGCGCCAAGCCCAACGCCCCGCTCCCCTTGGGAACCGGCACAAACTTCACGCTGTATTGACCGCGACACGACACACGGACGCATTCCATGACCAAGACACTGACAACGCTGCAAAGGGAAGCTCCCGTCCTGCTGGACTGCGACGTCCTCGTTCTCGGGGCCGGCATGAGCGGCTTCGCCGCGGCTGTCTCCGCAGCCCGTGCAGGCGTCGACACCGTTCTGGTCGAGAAGAACCACTTCCCCGGCGGCGTCTCGACAAGCGGTCTCATGTGCAGCATCGGCAACTACTTCGTTACCCGCGACGGCACGAAAGTCACGACCGGCCTGCCGGTGGAACTCATCGACCGCCTCGTCGCTGAGGGCGGGACCATGCCGGACTACCGCAGACCGACCCAGCCGCAGATCCCCAACGATCCCGAAGTTGTCAAACGCGTCATGATCAAGATGCTTCGGGAGTCCAACGTGAGAACCCTCTACGGGTCCCTCCTGTGCGATGTGCTCATGGCTGGCGGCGCGGTCGAGGCCGGCCTCTTCCATGCGCGCGACCAGCTCTTCGCGGTGACGGCCCGCCAATTCGTCGATGCCTCCGGCGATCTCAGCATCATCGGCAGGGCCGGCGGCCAGTATGACGAGAAGGACGACGGCTCGACGCTGCTGAATCGGATGGCGAACGTCGATCTCGATAAGACCATCGACTGGATCGAGCAGAACCCGGACAGCTACTTACCCCAATGCGATGTCCCCACGTCGCTGGCCGACACGATCCGGAACTGGCGGGAGTATGGCGTCTTCCATCTTCCTCACGGCGGCGGGAAAGCCATCGGCGTCGTCCGAGATGCGCTGGCATCCGGCGAGTACGCCGAGCAGTTCGGGACCCGCGCGGAGAACCTGGCCTGCTTCGGGCTCTTCTCCGCGCGCTGCAACAGAGGAACCGTGCTGATCAACTCCAACTGGTTCTATGGCGACTGCTACGATGTCATCGCCGAAAGCGAGCGCGAGGAAGAAGGCCGACTGCTGGCGGAGATGCAGGCTGAGTTCCTCATCAAGCACTTCCCCGGCTTCGAGAACGCCTACCTTCTGGAAACGGCATCGGAAATCGGACACCGGATCTCCAGGACCTTCGTCGGCAAGAGCAGGCTAAGCGCCGACGATTTCGAAGACGGCAAGCGTTTTCCGGACGTCGTCGGCCTGGTGACCGAGGTCGACCGAAGAACCAAGCCGTTCGGCCTGCTCCGCAAAGCGGGAAACATCCCCCTCAGCATCCTGCTCGGCGACAAGCCGCCCAATGTCATCGTCGGCTCGGCCAAGAACCCCTGCACGCAGCGCCCCGGCATGATCCGCGGCCAGGCCGGCTGCCTGGTGATCGGTCGCGCAGCCGGCATCGCCGCCGCCGAGGCGACAAAGCAAGCCGTCCCCGTTAATGCGGTCGATATCGGTCCGGTCCAGGCCGAGCTGCGGCGACAGGATGTGGTGCTGGAGATATGACATCGATGCCCCATCAGGACCCCCACCGCTTCTCGACGTTGATCGAGGCCCAGGGGGTGCGGGATCTGCTGGCTACGGACGACGGTATCGACGCCGCCATCGACTGGTGCCGGCGACAGGCTGTGACCAAGGTGTACGTCGAGACTTTTCGTAGCGGCTATCTGGCGGACCGTGAAACGCTGCGTCACGTAAGGGATCGATTCCGAGGCGCCGGCTTGGAAGTGTCCGGGTGCGTGACGACGACGGTGGTCGGCAAGCAGTCGACCGGTTGGAATATCATTGCCTGCTACACCGACCCGCAGACGCAGGACCGACTTGGCGAGATATTCGGGTTCACGGCCGAGCTGTTCGACGAGATCATGATCGACGACTTCTGGTTCACGGACTGCGAGTGCGCCGAGTGCGACAGCGCGCGACAGTCCAAGACGGTCCGTATCGGCGACAAGAGCTATCCCGCGGCCGGCGATACGTGGGCCGATTACCGTTGCGAGTTGATGGTCCATCTGGCGAGGGAGCGGATCCTGGCGCCCGCCAAGCGAGCCAACCCGAAGGTGAGATTGATCATTAAGTTCCCCGAATGGTATGACCGCTTTCGTGAGCAAGGCTACGAGGTCGTTCGCGAGACGGCAGACTTCGACCGCATCTGGGTGGGCACGGAAACACGCGACTACGACGACGAGGAATGGGGAGGCCGGCCGCAATACCAGGCCTACTTCATCATGAAGTGGCTGGGCGGAATTGGCGGCCGGAAGTGTGGCGGCGGCTGGTACGACCCCTATGGCACGAGGGAGTCAACGTACGTGGAGCAGGCCCGGCAAACAGTACTGGCCGGGGCGGCTGAGTCGCTCCTGTTCTGCTACGGTTCGCTTCTGAAGGGGACGGGGCCCGCCAACCTGGAGGCCCTTCGATCGTGCAGGCCCGAGTTGCTGCACGTTGCCGACCAGGTCAGCCGACGGCGAGCCGTTGGCGTCGCCGCCTACATGCCGCCCAACAGTCACTGCGAGAACGAACCGCACGTGTTCGACTTCGTGGGCATGATGGGCCTGCCATTGGCGCCGTGTCATGAGTTTCCCGAGGACGCTGAGGCGGCGCTGTTCTCCGCACACGCGCTGAAAGATCCTGAACTCCCTCAGCGGCTGTCGAAACTGATCGCTCGCGGCGCGGCCGTGCTTGTTACGGACGGCCTGGCTCAGCGGCTGGTCGGGCGGGCGGCCCTGGACGCTTCGAACGTCAGCGTCTTGCCGGTTAAGGGTGACCCCAAGTCACTCCTGGACCTGCCGCAGGCCGACCTGGATGCAATCCGCCAGCCGCTACTAGCGCCGCTGGGCCGAACGTTGCAGGCCCCTAATCGGGTATCGCTGTATCTGTTCGCCGATGGGAGCTGGGTCGTTGAGAACTTCAACGACCAGGCTGTGACCGTGGCGCTGGATGGCGTCGAAATGGCCGTGGCTGGCCGTGGCTGGCTTTACGAATGGCAACCCTAGCGGGCGCTGCCAAACCCGTAGGGCGTGTCGTGACCTACCGCCAAGCGCTGAGTAGGGCCTTGGCCTGGCTGGCGGCTTCGGTGTCGGGGTACTTCTCGAGGCAGGTCTTGAGCTTGGCGATGGCCTGATCGGTCATGTTGCGGCTGTGGTACATCTTGGCCAGTTGTACCAGGCCTCTGGCGCGGTCCTCGTCGGACGGAGGAGTCGGCTTCGGCGTCGAAGGGGTCTCGGCCGCGGCGGCATCATCCGTCTCTTCGGTCGCGGCGGCGTCGTCTGCCTTGTCAGCGGTGATGGCTTTGGTGTCGCCAGGGCGGAGGACGGCGACCTGGCCGGTGAACGTCTGGCCGGCAACGGTGTAGGTTCCGGGCCGTTCGGCGCTGATGACGAGGTCGGTCCGCCCCGCGCCGCGGTCGATCCGCACGCCCAGCAGACCGGGCGGGAGGTCGGTGAGGCGTTGGATGTCCCGGACCTTCCCGGCGCCGGCGATGGACATCACAGTTACGAAATCGACGTTGGTCCCTTTGCGGCGCGTGATCAGCACGCTGCGGCGGTGGCCGGCCTGGTTGGGGTAGCCTTTGGCGGCGATCAGCTCGGCCGGGGCGCCGGGCAGCAGCGTCACCCGCGTGGTCGGGCCGGACCGGCCGGATCGATACGTCAGTTCCACCCGCTCGCCGGGAATACTCGCTCGGTAGACGTCGATGAGGACCCGATAGCCGAGCCGGTCCGACAGCCTCCCGCCCGCGAGGGGTTTGAAGTCGACGTCGGCTTTGGCCGCTTCGCCGTCGATGTGCAGGGCCAGGTCGTATTGGTGTTCGTTTGCCGACCGGCAGCGGAAGAAATCGACCACCACCGAATCGACCAGCACAATCGTTCGGTCGAGCGTGACGCCCTCGTAGGCGGTATCGGTCTTGGCCCGGACGACCTTGAGGCGCTTGCCGGGCTGGAACAGGACCAATCGACCAAAGGCGGGCTTTTGCTCGGTGTCACCGACCCAGACGTCTTGGTGAACGCCTTGGGGGTACTGCGAGACCTCGTCGACGGTGACGGTGTTGTGGGCGATGGTCTGCTTGGCCCAACCCAGGTGCCCCTCGTGGCCGTACTTGTAGTCCTTCATATCCGGCGCGATCACGTGACCGGCGGCGTAGAGGGAAATGCTCAGCAGGTCGGGGTGCGAATGGGCGTTGGCGTACTCGCCGTAGGTGACGGCCACGGCGACGGCGTCGGGGGCGGCGCTTTGGCGCAGGATGGCGAATCCGCCATTGGGCAGGAGCGTGCAGGCGTTGGTGTGTTGTCCGGTCAGGCCGATTTGGGCGTCGGCGGCCAGGTCGAACTTGCCGGCCGGCATCTTCGGCGAGACGAACATCAACTCCAGCGGATCGCCGACGGGGGCGCTGCCTAGCCCTTGGTTGAAGATGCGGGCGTACTTGGGGTCGCGGTAGGCCCGCCAGGCGGCCGCCCAGTAGTGTGCGCGCTTCAGTCGCCCGTCGCCGTCGTTGCCGACCTTGGCCACCGATCCGTCGCCGAACGTGCGGTAGCAGATGGCGTCGAAGTAGCTCTTGAATACCTTCGGGCCCTTGCGGTCGAACTGCCGGTCAACATCGCTGCCGAGGTCGAGGTCGCTGCCGCCGAACTCGCCGTGCCAGAGATCCACGCCACTGTGTCGGGCGGCCTCGAGCATCCAACTGTAGAACAGCAGGGAGATGTTGGTATAGCCGAGCGCCCGCTCGTAGTAGACGCCATCGGCGAGCATGGACCAGGCCATCTGGCTGACGAACCCACCGTGAACGAGGCGCCCGGCGCCATCCCGCTGGCCGTTGAGGGCACGATCGATCAGGTCGCGGTCGCCAATGCAGAAACCGATCACGCCGGCCCCCGAAGTCCCGGCGATGCGCCAGTTACTACGGTGGGCGTGGTTGCAGGCGAGCAAGGCCTCGGCGGAGGGCCTGAAGACCTGCTGCTCGATGGCGGTCTTGTCGGCCTCGGTCAACGCGCCGGAGTTATAGATCAGGTCGTAGGCGCCGCAGGCGTAAGCCGCCCACTGCACCTCTGCCAACGTCGAGTCGGTGGCTTTGCCTTTGTAGTTGCTGACCTGGTAGCTGGGAAAGAGTCTGACGTAGCCCTTGAGGATCGCCGCGGCCGCCTTGGCCAGTTCGGCCTTGCCGGTCAGCGTGTAGGCCAGGGCGAGCTCGTTGGCCTGACGGGCGACGCGCACGTTGCGGTTCTTGTTCGCGTTCGGCAGGTCGGGGTTGGCGGCGGCCTGGCGCATCCTGGCCACGAAGGGGCGAAGGTATTTGCGGAGTTTGGCGTCGCGGGCGATCCAGGCTCTTAGTTCCTTGATTTCCTTCTGATTGAGAAACAGCCGCGGGTGCGGGGGAAACTCCGTGGGCGGCTCGATGCGGGGGAACTGACCCGCATGCATCGTCGCCGTTTGCGCGCCGGCGGGCCGGGGACAGACGATCAGCAATGCAACGAGCGAGATGACCAGCAGCGCGGGGAAGGACTTCATGGGACGGATCTTTGAGCGAGAATGTCCCGAATGATTTGCCATGGTCATCCCTGGTCTCAGACCACGGGAATCGGATTCGTCCATGCTTTCCGGTTTTCGGCATCGACGACGACCGCCCGTACCCATTTCCACTTTGACACATCAGCCGTGAAGCCATTGATGGTTTTGCCGAGCTTCGCCCACCGATTCAGCCGATCCTCCAAGCCGTACTTGAAGTGAATTCTCGTCACAGGTGAGCACTTCAGAATCGCCTGGCCGTCCACGACCCTGAAGTCCTTTACGGTCGGTCCGCCGGATGCGTAGCAGGCGCCTGTCCGCAGAGCCTTAAGCACATTGGCCTCGGTCAGCGACGGCATCTTGAGCATGGTCCAAGCGCCGAAGGCCTCCGACCAACCGTGCCGCGGGGCCCAGTGAGCGTCATCGGATCCGGTGGCGGCCAGGAACATCCCGTGCTCCATGCACTCGGCCCATTCTTCCTCCGCGCAGCCGTGGTCCATGTCGATCTCGGACAGGGACGTCCATACTTCCACGCCGGCCACATGTTTCAGGCCCACCATTTCCGTGGCGGGGACCAGGCTGACGTCCTTGGGATGGGCAATGATGGCCACCGCACCGGCCTTGTGAATATGGTCCAGGCAATCCTGCACGTTCCGCCACATCTTCCGGGGGAAGGGGTAGCCGTGCTTGAGGCCGATGGCGCAGATGTGATACTCCACGTTCGGGTTCACCCGCTTGTGGAAGGGCGGATGCACCTCGGCCCCGTTGATCACGATCATCTTCTTATCGGAAAGTCCACTGATGTCGTTGGTGTTGATGTGGTCGGTGACGGCCAGGACGTTGTACCCGCGCTGGCGGTACATCCGAACGGCGTCCTCGACCCAGACGCCTCCGTCCGATGTTCTCGTGTGGAGATGAAAGTTGCCCTTGTACCACTTGCCGGGCAACTCGAACGGGTTGGTGAACTTTGGTTTCACAGGAGCCCTTCCGGATGATATTCGTCCGTATGCTTCTACTGCAAGACGCCGTGCGGTGTCAACCGAGCGCGGGTCTTGGGCCTTGACGGTTCGGTTTTCTCTTGCCCGGCAGAGCCCTGCGGGTGAGATTGCAGCAATGAACCGCAAACAACTGTCCAATCCGTTCGAGTTGCCCGGCAAGTGGTACAAGGCCGCCCTGCACACGCACACCAGCTCATCTGACGGTGCGTGGTGGCCGGAGGTCGTCGCGGCGCTCTATCGAGAGCGAGGGTACGATGTTCTCGCCCTGACCGATCACGAGCGGTCGAACGATATCCGGGGGCTGTCCGGGCCGGGCTTTCTTGTCATCAACGGTATTGAACTGCATCCCCTGTATCCGGGCCACAAGTGTCGGAATCATCACATTGTTGGCCTTGGTGTTCCGCATGGTTACCCGCTGTCACGTGCGGCCCAGAAAGATGTCCGCCAGTGCATGCAGCAGATCGAGGACCTCGGCGGCATTGCGATACTCGCCCATCCGCCCGGCGTCGATGTGCGGCCGCATCTCTATGCGGATATGCCCGGCCTTGCGGCGTTCGAGCTTTGGGCCTCGCACCAACAGGCGACCGGTGGTGGCGATCGAGAGCAACAGTGGGCCCAGGGGCTTGACGCCGGCATCTACCTGCCGGCCATAGCGACAGACGATGCTCATGAGGAATCGGACGTGGCGACGGCGTGGACCTGGCTGAAGATGAAATCGTTGTCGAAGAGATCCGTCCTGTCGGCGATCCGCACCGGCGCCTGCTATGCGTCTACCGGCCCCGAGATAAAGGATTTTCACGTCACGTCCGAGACGGTCGAATTGCGATGCTCATCCTGTGGGACCATCACGCTCGCCGGCCCGGGCCGGAAGAAAGCCGTGCGTCGGGCGCCGTCGGCGGGCAGAGGGGTCAGCGTGTTCTCTATCCCGAGGCCCGACTGGTCCTTCGTGCGGGCCGTTGTCACCGACCGGGCCGGTCACCGGGCCTGGACAAATCCCATCTCGCTTGTCTGACGTCTCAGCCGGGCGCGTTGCCGGCTACTTGCCGGCTGACTTCAGGTCGTTCAGAAGCTTCAGCATGCCGTCCTTGACGATCTGTTCGACTGACGGGTCCAGGGGCATTCCGCCGCCGCGTGTGGGGCCGTCCCAGGCCTCATAGCCGCCGGCCGGGCCGAGGTCGTAGTCTTTCTTGGTGGCGATATAACTCGAAAGCCCGTTGACGTGGTTGAACACGAACGTGTGCTTAAATGGCGACGCTTCGTCCACCCATAACTGGTACTCGGCGAACAGCTCGCCCGTTACGGTCAGGATGCACACGTCATCGCCAATGGCGACAGCCCGCATGGGAAAATGCAGAAACTGTCGCTCACCATTCTGATTGGCTCGGTGCGGCAGCGAAAGCGTCAGCGAGCGCGATTTCAGCGGTCCGGGCGCGATGGCCTGATCGGCCTCGAGCGCCTGGGTCACGGCGAAGGCCAACGAAAGCCCCGCCGCATCGCAGGCCGCGAAGCCGCCGCGCAGCGGATAACCATTAATGTTGCCGCAAGAGCCCTGAGCGAACATGAACACGCCCTCGGGCTGGTCCTTCGCAGCCAGCAGCTTGTGCAGGTGCTTGACGGCGTAGCCCGGGAAGTCCGGCCCGATCGCCTTGCTGGACCAGTGAACGATCACCGGGTGGGCGGCGTGCGAGAACAACACGCCAATCCGATTTCCTTCTTCGTCATAGGCGGCCAGCACATCCACCCAAGGCACCACGGCGCCGTCGGGGTTCGGCTCCATGACGATTCGGCCGTTCTTCATGAGGCGGCGGTTGTAACCGATCTGCGCCGGCGCGCGGCCGACACGTAGCGTAGCGGGCCGGAGGCCATCGGCTGCGGCCTTCACCAGCTCTGCAAGACTACCGGCCAACCATTCCCTGGATTCAGGGGACAGATGTCGCCCGTCGACGCCCGGGGCGCTGTGCGTTTGGCTTGGGCAGATGAGGATGTTCTCGGCGGGGATGCCGGTGGCGGCGTTGATGGCCTTGAGCAACTGCTCGCTGACGGCGTAGTTAACGGTTCCGATATCCAGCGTGACGACGGCCAGGCGCTGCGCGCCCTCGGCCAGCACCAGTGCGCGGGCGTATAAATCCTGGTAGACCTCCGGCCTGTCTTTCACGCGGGTGATGACCGTTTCGGCAGCGCCGGCCATCAGTGTCTTATCGCTAGTGGACATAGAGCCGCTCAATGTCAACGCACACAGGACCAGAAAAATCAGAAGAGCATGTTTCATTCGATTTTCTCCTATGTGTCAAGCGTGCCTGTTCGCTGAGTCTCGTGGGTGATCGTTCAAGGATATCCGGGGCATTCAAGGCTGGGAAGCCGAAACCGGGCGCGTGCGGCTCGTCCCCAAGTTCTCCACTCGCCGCCGTAGAGAGGCAGGCCCCCGGCCCTGCACAAGACAAATACGCACTGTGTCCCCGATTCCCGATTCATACACCTCAACAGTGGCCGCTTTCTTCCCGTCTCCGTTGGCGACGATCCTCTTCTCCCAGGGATGGTGCGCCACTGGTTCAGGCGCTGCGGGCGTCCAGGAGGCGGACCCAGTCCTCGGCGGCGCCCAAGCGTCGCATTTCGGCGATCAGCTTGCGATGCAGTCTCCGGGCCACGTCCGGATGCTTCTTGAAGACATCTCGCCTCTGGTCCGGATCGGCCTTTCGGTCGTACAGCCGCGGCGCGTGGTCGTGTATCCACACCCCGTATAACCATCGCCGGTCGCTGATCTGCGCAAACTGGCCGTGGCAGGCGGTGATGGCCGTCGATCGCAGAGCTTTCTTCTTTCCGGCCAGCAGCGGCAACAGCGACTGCCCGTGCAGCCCGCCGGGAACATGTGCCTTGAGGAATTGCAGAACCGTTGGCATCACGTCGACCGGCTGGGCCAGTTCCCGGCAGGCGGCCCCGGTCTCCTGGCCCGGCATGCGCACCAGGAAGGGGGGGTTGCTGACCGAGTCCAGCAAGGGAACGAACACGTCCGCATCGGCGCCGGCCAACTTGCCGTCACTGCGGCGGTAGCCCTGATGCTTGCCCACCTGCCCCCCGTCGTTGGGGTAGCCCAGGTAATGGCCGTGATCGCTGATGAAGATCACCATCGTGTTCCCGGAAAGCCCAAGCAGGTCCACCGTGTCGATCAGCCTGCCGAACCAGCGATCGACCATCGTGCATTCTCCGGCGTACAGGGCCTGGAGATGCTTGAGTTCATACGCGCCGAACTGCTTGGCCGATCCATACTCGGCCCAGGCGTATGGGACCCCCTTGGCGTCGGGCAGGTACAAATCCCGCGCCCAGCGCGGCGGGTCCCATGGCTCGTGAGGGTCGAAGGTATCGACGTAGAGAAAGAAGCTCTTGCGCCGGTAATTCTGCGTCAGCCATTCGATCGCCGCCTGGAATGTCTGCGGCGTGGTCCAGTCCAGTTCCCGCGTCCGTCGCTGCCCCTGACTCCAGATGCCCTTGAAGAACTCCTCCCGGAACCGGATCCGTCCCTTGCCCGACGGGCTCTTGTAGTCTTTCTCCCCGTAGTAATCGGTCCACCAGATGTCGCCTTCTGAGCCGCGGCTCCAGTGGAACCCGTCGTAGCCGCGCATGAACGTCATCCCGCCCGAATGGAACAGATGCGGAGTATCGGCCGATGCGTAGGTGCTGACGCCCTTGGCCTTCAACAACTCGGCCAGGACCACGTCGTCCGGTTCCAACGCCTGCCACGGACGGGTTGGGTAGCTGTAGAGGCCCGTGATCATGTCGGTCCGCTGGGGAATCGTCGCGAACGACCCCATCCGGAAGTTGGGGAAGTCCGTCGCCTGGGCGGCGAACCGGTCCAGGGCCGGGGTCTTGATGCCCTTGTTCCCCAGCGCGCCGATGTGATCGCGCCGAAAACTGTCCGACATCACCAGTATCACGTTCATGTCGTTCTCCGATTGGCTGAGGTGTAGTGCAGAGACTATCCTCTTCGGATCGCCAACGCCAACCCGCGAACACCCAAAGAAACACGCCAGTCGTTGGCGGCGTCGGGATCCCCGCGACCCGAAATGAAAATAAAGCCCTCGTTTGGCTTGCGCGCCAGCGTCATGGGCTCGTCCCGGAAGAAGAGCTCCAGCCCGCCGCCTTTCACCTCGCCGTAGTCCGTAAGGCCGATCGCCGCCCCCGCCCGCCCCGATTCCGGTACCGATGCGAATTAGGCATTGTGTCCCTCGATTGGCTCGATTAGAAAGGGTCTTGGCACATGCGGACGATATTCAATGACATCCGGCCATGCAGTATTGGTGGCGCACAGAACTTGATTCTTGATCCGGCGCCGCCGGCGGTGCAGAAATAGGTATACAGAGCGGCAACGGTAACTCTCGGCTACCTTGGATTGCCCACGTATGGGGCAATCAGAGAAATGATGGAGTAAGGGCTAAGAATGTTAGCGATTACCTGGCTTGGAATTGGGTCGGCAGGCGCCTGGTTCGTCATTGCAGCGGTTTGGCTGATCGTGATGGAATATGTGCGCGGACGACCATCTACCTCGTCAAGGGCATCGGTCATTCTGAAGTGTGTCGTGCCGCTAGTGACTATCGCCCTTGGTTTGATAGGCGTATGGATATTGGGGCAATCGGGGACAACAAATGGACAAACAGGGGTGGCTACCGTTTTCATTGCGGAGACACACAGGTACCGTCCCGCGTCGCTTAATGGCAACCATCCCGCGTTATCTGTAAAGGCAGGTCGTCATATGATTGAGACAACTTCACGTAATGAACTATGGGAGAGCAACATCCCCAAGCCGCTGTTTTGCATCGCAGCCAATGGCAAGACGGATTACAGGATTGTCGTGCCTAGCGAACCAACCTCAACTGAACGGATAGCTGCCGCCGAACTGGCCAAATACCTGGAACTGATATCAGGTATAGAGTTTGAAGTTGTTGACGATGCGAGCCCGCAGACGGACGCGGAGATAGTCCTGGGATTCGGTAGCCGCACGGACACCCTATTGCCCGGCTATGATTACAGCGAACTTGGTCACGATGGTTTCATCATCAAGACGATCGGGACAAAGCTTATCCTAGCAGGCGGCAAGAAACGCGGCACGATGTATGCCGTATACTCTTTCCTGGAGGACTATCTAGGTTGCAGATGGTGGACTCCACAAGAAGAGCTCGTGCCGGCCAGGCAGGTTATTGAAATCCTGCCGATTGATCGTAAAGACATCCCCACATTCATTAGCCGCGATACATTGTGCATATCAAACCGGGAAGGCGGCAATAACTGGCCTATCAAACACAAACTCAACGGGACCGGCACAGCCGTTACCGATGACCAAGGCGGCAAGGTAAGGATCTATCCCGGTGGGCACTCATTCAGTGCATTGATAGATCCCAAAGAACATTTCGACCAGCATCCGGAATGGTTTGCCATGATCGATGGCCAGCGCCAGCCGTATCAGCTGTGTACCTCCAACGAAGAAGTCATACGCAAATGCATTGAAACGGTTAAGCGATGGATCGTCGAGAACCCCGATATCGATATCTTCAGCGTTTCGCAAGATGATGGCCCCGGCTTCTGCCATTGCCCTGATTGCATGGCCATCTATGTGGAAGAGGGCATGCTGTACAGACCAAACCCCATGGGTGGACAGTTACGTCTGGCAAATCGAATCGCCGAAGCGATCGAAGAGGAGTATCCCAACAAGCTCATTCATATGCTCGCGTACTTCTTCACAGTCAATCCGCCAACAAAGACAAAGCCCCACAAGAACATCCTGGTAAGGCTGTGCGACTATGAATCATGCATGTCACATCCGCTTGTGGACTGTGCGTATCCGGTGGCGGCAGAAAACACATTCCCGAGACGGTTTGTATCACTGGTACGTAGATGGGGTGAATTGTCGGATCGCGTGTTCGTATGGGATTATCTGACGAACTTCCATAACTACCTGCAACCCCTGCCGAACTTTCATGTCATGCAAAAGGACGTGCAGTTCTTTGCAGAGAACCACGTCGTTGGCATATACATGCAGAGCGTTTACGGCGCTGGCGCAAAGGGCGGTTTCCAGGATATGCGCAACTACCTATCCGCGAAATTAATGTGGGATCCCTATTATGATTTCGAGCGGAGCATGGATGAGTTCCTGGCGTTCTACTATGGCACATCTGCAGCGCCTCTTCTGAAGCAATGGATCAAGTTCATGGAGATGCATGTAACGGAGAACAATTTCCACTACGGCATGTACTTCACACCAAACGGAAGAATGTTCACAAAGGAGTTCCTCGATACGGGTGAATCCTTGATCTCCCAGGCCGAAAGGCTCGCCGAGAACGAGACGTTCCGTCAAAGGATTCACTATGAGTTGCTGGCAATAACGTATGTAAGACTTCAACGCATGCCGTTTGACGCACCGAATCGCCAAGAGAGGATCGATGCTTTCTTCAAGGAAATGGAGTCCTACGGCGTCAATTGTCTGAATGAAGGCGTACCACTGGAGACCGTTCGCAACAGCATGGAGACAGGTCAGTTCATTGACGACGACCCATTCTGGAAATACGATCCGTGACCCAATAAGTTCACCGAAGAGCATCGTTACTTTTCTCCGTAAGGGATTCCTGCGGGCAAGAAAGGGACCCAATCCATAGCCCCCCCAGGGGTAGACCCAGAGAAAAGGCTCGAAATTCACCAGCGGCCCTGTGTGCGACGATCATTGTGGACTGCATCAACGGAATGGTTCAATTCGTCAAATTGGCACCGGGCGAATCCTGGCGGCACAGGGGTTGCTCCAGAATTAAGGAGGTCAGGACCATCTGAACCTGCTACCATTCCAGTACAAACGTCGCTGATTAGCCGTTGAAGCTGGACCTCATTCTTGCTTCGCCGACAAGCGATGAAAGCGATTTCTTATCAGGTCAACTCACACAGGAGAGTCAACATGCCGCACACAGATCCGCCGCGAGGCCCTTTCAAGTCATTGGTCGTGCTCGGAGAAAGTACCGTAGAAGGAGGCGGCTGGCTGTCAGGCCCGGATGAACGATACGCCAATCTTCTCTGGCACCTGCTTGAGCACGCCCAGGAACAAGCCCTCGCCTACCACAACGCCGGCGTCGGCGCGAGCGTCATCTCACCTCGAAGCCCCGGCTACGAGGCGTCCGTCAAACCGAGCGCATCCGAACGACTTGACGAGGAAGTCATCGCCCACAATCCGGACTTGGTCGTTGTCGCATACGGCCTGAACGACATGCGGGCCGGGATGAGCGTGGCGGATTTCAAGGCCGAGCTGGTCGCCGTGCTCGACCGCATCGATGAATCGACTGACGCGATGATGGTAATCGTGAACGTCTATCACCAGTCTGCCTACTGCCATTATCCCCCCTACGACAAAGGCGGCGTGGCCGTAACCGACGAGTACAATCGCATGCTCGAGCAGCTCGCGGCCGAACGCGGCTGCGTCTACGCGGATATCTACAGTGCGGAGGCCCAGAAGGACCACCTGATCCACCCCGACACTGTCCACGCCAACAAAGTCGGCAACATGATCCTCGCCAACAAGGTGTTCGAAGCCATTGTCCTCGCCTCGCCCGGCATCACGACGAACGTGGCCGAGCGCGACGCCGATACCGAATGGACCCGACATATCAAGGACTGGCAGGCCGAAACCGTCGAGAAGAGCCACCAGTCCTACCCCCAGGAATGAGCCGCGTCCCTACGACCGACCGTGACGATCGGGATGTGCGCGGCGAGGCTTGAGAAGTGCTTCCCAGCGTGATAAGGTGCTGGTGACGGGAGGCGAGAAAACACATGGTAATCATATCTAAGATTCCACGAATCATTGCGGCTGTCCTGTGCTGTGGCGTGATCATCCTCGCGCTCTCTGGTTGCGGGACGGAAGACCGGAGCCTCCGGGCATTCCCCACGGCCGAGGGCTACGGCGCGTACGCGAAGGGCGGCCGCGGCGGCCGAGTTATCCCGGTCACGAACATTGAGGACTTCGACCCAGAGACCGAAGCCGTCATTCCCGGCAGCTTCCGCGCCGCGTGCATGGCCGAAGGGCCTCGAATCATTGTGTTCCGGGTCTCGGGCACCGTGGAACTGAAGGCGCTTCTGCGGATCGATGAGCCCTACTGCACCATCGCGGGCCAGACAGCGCCCGGAGACGGCATATGCATCCGTGGCGATCACTTCGTTATTCACAACACCCACGACATCGTGATCCGGCATGTGCGTTTTCGCTGCGGGAGAGAGCCGGAGGACGGATACAAACCGGACACCGTGGAGATCCGCGGCGGTCGGAACGTCATTATCGATCACTGTTCCGTCACCTGGGGTGTCGACGAGTGCCTGTCGATCGTATCGGATAGCTCCCGCGACATCACGGTCCAGTGGTCCATCATCGCCGAAGGCCTGAACCGGACCCCTCTGCCGAGAGGCCCCCACAGCAGCAAAGGACTGATGATTGCCTACGGTGCGTCGAGGGTGTCGGCGCACCACAACCTGATCGCCCACAACGGGGACCGCAATCCCAACCTCCCTGCCGAGGGCGAATTGCCGTTCATCGTCGATGTCCGCAACAACCTGGTCTACGATTGGGGCTTCGCCACGGCCGTTTCCTATGTCAAGACCAACCACAATGGCCGGCTCAATTTCATCGGCAATCGGTACATCCCCGGGCCAAGCATGACCGGCCGCGTGCAGCCCTGCCTCATTCTCGGTGTCCCGACTCAGGTCTTCCTGAGAGACAACCTCGGCGCCATCCGGACCCAATCATCCGATCCGGAGAGCATGGCAATGGTCGGCGCGGGCCGTCAGGTCGACGAGGAGTTCGACTGCCCACCTGTTGTAACGCATGCCGCCAAGGACCTGCATACGTTCGTATTGCCATACGTCGGCGCCACGCTTCCGCGACGGGATTCCGCCGACGCTCGCCTGGTCCAGGAGGTGCACGATCGCACCGGCACTATTATCAGCCATCCGAGGCAAGTGGGAGGATGGCCGGAGTTAAGGAGCGTTGCGCCGCCGGCCGATGCGGACACGGACGGCATGCCGGACGCGTGGGAGAAGACACACGGTTTCGACCCGAACATCGCAGCGGACGGGAATGCCGATGCCGACAAGGACGGCTACACCAATGTTGAGGAGTATCTCAACGATACGGACCCTCGTAAGCCGGAAGCCACCGGCCAACATCCGGCGCAGCCTGACGCGGCGAGGGCAGGGGGCTCAACTCCGCAACTGTATGACGGGAGCCGTGACATCGAAAGGGACGCCGTCTTGGCCGAGCCGCCCGTATTCGGGATTCCTGTCGTCACCGGCATTACGATAGACGGCGATGACAGCGACTGGGGCGATCGCGGGCTGTGGGTGCCGTTCATGCGTCCGCTCGGCCCGAAATCGCCGGAGGATTTCGATCCGGCCTTTAGACTGGGGTGGACCGAAGACGGCTTGCTGATTGCGGGTGTCGTCGTCGACGACGACGTGGGGGAGGCAACCGACCCCACACGGCTGTGGGAGGGGCAGACGGACGGCATCGGCCTATACGTGATCGGTCAGCGCGGCGTCAGCGCCATGCTCAGAGCAGTGATCTCGCCGGGAATGGCCCGTGAGCACACGGACGCACAGATCGTCGCCAAGTTTCTGGAAGAAGGCCAAGCGGCCGTCGAGGTCGAGGGTATCGTTGCGAAAGGCGTCCGGACCGAGAGCGGATACACCTTCGAAGTGTTCGTGCCGTGGGAGGCGGCGAGAATTGACGCCGCGGTCGGGAAAGAGCTGGGCGTCCAGGTCTTTATCGGTGACCTCGATTCGGACGGCTGGATGGCGGCGTTGTGGCACCCGCTGGCGGGGACACTGTCCAATACCAGGAAGTCGCACCGGGTCCGTCTGTCCGAGACGATCGAACAGCCGTTCAAGGCGACGGCGCAGGGCTACTACGAAGACCTGACCCGCGTGCGCGTGAACATCTTTGCGGTCAAGGAACTGGCCGGCAAGACGGTGCAGGTTGCTGACGGTTATGACGTGCTTACTGAGACACGGTTGACCGAAGACTCAGGTCGGGTGAGCGGCCAGGTTGTGTTGCCCATGCCTCCGCGCGGAGAGACTTACGGGCTACTCTTTCTATGCGTAGATGACGAAATCGTCGGCGAGCTCCAGCTTCCGGACGCCAGCGACGCACGCAACGAATGAGCTCCACGCATGGCTGCTCAAGAATGAACGTGGCAAGCCGCCCGTACCGGCCCCCACCAACGGCCTAGCTGGAGCAGATGCTTTCACGGCTCCTTGACCGTGGCCCAGTTGCGAACAGTTGCCTGAACTCGCTATCGTGATGACAACAGAGGCCCATGCATGGGCCTTCTTATGGGAGGCCGTGAGAGGGGTCACCCTCCTTCGCCAAGGCTTCCGGCTTCGCTGAAGCTACGCCGGACAAGCCGGCGGACAGGCATCATTTCTTGCCCCAAGAAGAACAAAGCCACAACTCGTTACCGCGTTGTGGCTTGTTGGACTACGCCCGAGAGGACTCGAACCTCCAACCTCTTGCTCCGGAGGCAAGCGCTCTATCCATTGAGCTACGGGCGCGTGATCCGTCGGCCGGGCCATCGGCCGGCCGAGTCGGGGGGCATTGTCGCCCCTGGGCGAGCGAAAGTCAACGCGGCTGGTCGCATCGCCGGTCGGCGGAGCCGCCGCGGCAGGTGCGAGGCCGATCGGTTTGCGTTAGAATCGCCGGGTGAAAGGTTTCAACGATGTCCGCCAACGATCATTCCGTCGGCTTCGTCACGCACGACGCCTGCCTGCGGCATCTCACCGGGCCCGGCCATCCCGAGCGACCCGAGCGGCTGGTCGCCATTGTGGAGCGCCTCCAGGACTCGGGCCTGTGGGATTCGCTGACCCACACCCCCGCCCGCCAGGCAAGCTTGGCTGACATCGCGCTGGTCCACAGCCAGCGCTATATCCAAACGGCCTGCCATGAGATCACCCAAGGCCGGCCCGCCCTGTCGACGGGTGACACGGCGGTCTGCCCCGACTCGCTGGCCGCAGCCCTGTGGGCGGTCGGCGGCGTGATGACGGCCTGCGACGCCGTCACAGCGGGCGAGGTGCGGCGGGCGTTCTGCGCCGTTCGCCCCCCCGGCCACCACGCCACGCCGGATGCGGGCATGGGGTTCTGCGTGTTCAACAACGTCGCCATCGCCGCCCGCCACGTTCAGCAGGCCCGCGGCGCGGCGAAGGTCCTCATCGTCGACTGGGACGTCCACCACGGCAACGGCACGCAGGATGTGTTCTACGACGACGCGAGCGTGCTGTATTTCTCGGTGCATCGCTGGCCCTTCTACCCGGGCTCCGGCGCCGAGGCCGAGACCGGCACGGGCGACGGCGAAGGCCTGACGGTCAATGCCCCGCTTTCAGTCGGCGCCGGTGACAGCCACTTTCGCCGCGCGCTGGAGAGCGTGCTGCTGCCGGCGGCGCGGGCGTTCGGGCCGGAGTTCGTGCTGATCTCAGCCGGCTTCGACGCGCACGTGGACGATCCGCTGGGCGGCATGAATGTCACGCCGCGTGGCTTCGGCGAGTTGACGCAGATGGTGTGCGAGATCGCCGACAACTGCTGCGACGGGCGCGTGGTGAGCGTCCTGGAAGGCGGCTACGGCCTGGCGGGCCTGGCCGAGTCGGTCGAGACGCACATTCGGAGCTTGATGGCATAGGCCGACCGACCTCGGGGCAGGCGACGCTTGTGCCGCACCGGTGACGGAGCGACAATGCCCGCGACCATATCATGATGACGCCTGAAGGCAGCGACAGTTTTGAGACGTTCGGCGCTTCGCACTGGGTCGCCATGGGGGCCGTTGTGCTGGTGGGGGCGGGCCTGCCGGTCCTGGTGCGAGCGGCCCGGTCGCAACGGCTGACGCGCGTCGTCGCCTGGGTGCTGGCGACGGTGCTGCTGGGCAGCGAGGCCGTCTATCTGTGGCAATCATGGATCACACAGTCGCCGACGGAGTTCGTGCAAAAGGCCCTGCCGCTGCACATCTGCGGGATCGGCATCTTTCTGACGGTCTGGGTGCTGCTGGCCCCGCGCCAGCTCCTCTACGAAGTCGCCTACTTCTGGGGCCTGGCCGGGACCGTCCAGGCGATCCTGACCCCCAGCCTCAGCGACGACTTCCCCAGCACCTGGTACTTCACCTACTTCATCAACCACGGCGCCATCGTCGTCGGCGTGCTGTTCGCGACGGTGGCGATGGGACTTCGGCCGAAGCGCGGAGCGATGTTGCGAATCGCCGTCATCACCAACGTGTACCTGCTCTGTGTGGCTGGGGCGAACTGGCTGCTGGGGGCGAACTACATGTTCCTGTCCGAGCCGCCGCATGGGGACTCGCCGTTCTTCTTCCTGCCATGGCCGTGGTACATCGTGATGCTCGAGGGCGTTGGGCTGGGCCTGATGATGATCGTCTATATGCCCTTCTGGCTCAGCAGGACCTTCGGCGGCAAGAAACAGAGATCGCCATTAGATGATCGACGGGATTGAGGGGTCGCTCTTGATGGCCCTTCCGCCCGACCGTTGACTCGGCAATGGCCAAACGGGCCCAAAAGAGGTATCCTGTTGCACCAGGGCTGCGAGGATAAAGAACTCCGGCCTCCGGATGGGCGCGATTATGCAAAACGATATGCCAATCGACGTCACCCAGTTTATCCAGTCGCCGCAACTGGGCGAGGGCGAGGGGGATTTGCCCCGACTGCTGGCCGTCACCGGCCCGTTGGTGGGCGCGTCCTTTGTCATCGCCACCGAAACGGCCACCATCGGCCGCGACGCCACCAACTCCATTCAACTGTCGGCCGCCGGCGTGTCGCGACAGCACTGCACGATCATTCGCGAGCAAGACGGTGGCCTGTCGATCGTCGATGAACACTCGACCAACGGCACGATCGTCAACGGCCGCCGACTCAAAGGCGCCGCCAGCCGGCGCCTGCACCACGGCGATACGATCGAGATCTGCGAGTCGACCTTCTTTTTCCTGAACGCCCAAGCCGCTGCCGCCGCCGCCGAGGCGGAAATCAGCATCGACTTGGGCGCCGCCAGCAAGGAAGCCCACAGCTTCCTGAAAGACTGCTCCGACATCCTCTCCCTCAGCAAGGCCCGCCGCAAGAAGTGACCCGCCCCACTGCCGCCCGATTTCTTCGGGCCAATCCCCTGATCCCATCACTCCTCTGATCCCGCTCTCTGTTCACCGGGATGGTTGTGGGCTACGATGGGAGCATGAATGATCGTCTGATTGTCGCCGAAGGGGACGCGTTCGCTCGTGGCAAGATCGTGGGCGGAGTGTGTGGGGCCGGCATCCGAAGGCTGCTCGAGTGCCAGGACTTCATGAACATCCTGGACCGCAGCGGGAGCCTGCGGGAGTGGCTGCCGAAAGCGCGGGCGACCGTGCCGCTGATCGAAAAGCACGCACCGACCGCACTGGCTGAGATGCACGGCACGGCCGAGGGGGCCGACCTGCCCTTCGACGACATCCTGCTGCTGGTGTGCGCGTACGACAAGAGCTTCCTGTACTGGACCGAGGTCGAGAAGGCCAAGAAGGCGGCCGAGGCGGATGCGGCCAAACAGCAAGGCGGGTGCACGTCGTTTGCGGCCTTTACGCCCGACGGGTTGATCTGCGCCGAGAACAACGACGAACGGCCGTGGGAGTGGGACGAGGCCACCCACGACGTGGTGCTGCACCTGATCGACGAAGACGGGCTGGAGACGCTGACCTACACGCACCCGGGCATCCCGGCCTACATGGGTATGAACTCGGCCGGGCTGGTGCTGATGTGGATGTACATCGACAACGGCGACCGCGCCTACGCCCTGCCCTCCTGCGTCATGACGCGCGAGACGCTGACCAAGCGCACGCTCGATGAGGCCGTCGACTACCTGCGCTCGATCCCGCACACCATGCCCAACTCCTTTCTGCTGGCGCACGAGTCGGACGGCATCTGCAGCGTCGAGGCAGCGCCCAGCGCGTTCGGGGCGAGCTACTCCAAAACGTTCTTCACGCACGCCAACGTGATCTACGAGCCGCCCCTGTTCGGCAACGATGAGACCAAGCGCCCCGAACTCCGCCAGCGCGACTGCCGCATGGCCGAGTTGGTCAAGGCCCGCTACCCCAACATCACCATCGACAACGCCAAGAGTTTCATCACCGACAGCGAAGACATCGACCACGAAAAAGGCATCAACAACGAGTGGACGCTATCCAGCATGGTCTTCCACCCCCGCGCAGGCCAAATGCACATCGCCATCGGCATGGGCCTGGATCGTAAGTTCCAGACGGTGTCGTTTAGAAACAGCAACTAATGGCCACAGAGGCACGGAGGCGCAGAGGAGAAGACATTTCAAAGTGGGGAGTGCGGATTGATCGCAGGCAGCCCGCGCCCTGATCCCGCCGGGGAGATGGCGAAGAAAACCGCGTGGAGAATCGGTGGGCCCCGGCCAAGCGCCGTCCTACCCCCCTTCCTCAGAATCGTCCTTCTTGTCGCTGAATAGGAATATCCGCCAGAAGCGCGGGGCGTAGTAGATACATATCGCACACCATGAAAGGAAACCGAGGCCGCCGACCAACCACGCCGCGCTGAAGAGCCCGGCGTAGAGCAAGAGAGCGCACAGGCCAAGCCACACAACGGCGAAAGGAAGAAGTCGGGTCACCGTAAGCTTAATGACGAGCGTGACGTACTGATTGTACTTGTAGGACCACATATTTCCGATCGCGCGTGCAATCCGCCTGCGGCGGACACGCCCTACGCGCTTCATTCGACATTCAGCGCCGCGTCAGCTCATTCTGCCGGAGAGGAGTTCTGTTATTGGTCGGGCGCGTTCGTGTTTTTCGAGGATGATTTTGATGACAGCTGTTACGGGGACGGCCAGGAACATGCCGATGACGCCCCACAGCATGCCCCAGAACATCAGCGACAGCAGGATCACGACCGGGTGGAGGTCGAAACGCTTGCCCATCAGCTTCGGCTCGATGATGTTGCCGATGACGAACTGCACCGACCCCAGCAGCACGAGCGCCAGGACAACCTTGCTCGTGGTGATGTCCGGGCTGATCAGCAGGATGGGCAAGGGCAGGATAACGCCCACGATCGATCCGATCGTCGGGATGAAGTTCAGCAGGAACGCCAGCAGCCCAAACAGCACGGCCAGGTCCACCTTCAGGATCCACAGGATCAACCCGGTCAATATCCCCGTCACCGCAGAGATCAGTACCTTGGTGACGATGTATCGCCGGACGTTGGATTCGATTTCCTCCCAGTGGCCGCTGGCTGTGGCCTGACGCGGGCGGGAGAACATCAGGAAGCCCAGGAAGATCAGCACCATCACGCCGTTGGAGACCAGATCGGCCAGGGCGCTGCCGATGGTGACGATGAGGCCGCCGATGGCTTTGCCGGAGATCTGCGAGAACGGCTTGAGGATTTGCTCGCGATCGATGGCCATGCGCTCCAGGGGCAAGGCGTCGGCGATCCGGTTGAGCAATTCCTGCATTCGGTCGGTGTAGGTGTCGGCGTTGTCGGCCAGCCCGCTGAGCGAGCCGGAGATCGTGACGCCCAGAACGACCAGGACGAGGAAGGCGATCACGAATGTAATCATCACCGCCGGTATCCGCGGCAGGCGCAGGCGCCGCGTGAGCATGCGGGCCAGCGGCGTCAGGCCGATCATCAGGAACACGGCCAGCACAAACGGAATCAGCGCCGGCCGAAGCCACCTTACCGCGACCGCCGCCGCGATCGTGGCCAGGATGATCAGACACGTGGTTTGAGCCCGCGAATTGCTTTCAGCAGTTTCCATAGGATCGCTCTCCCTCAGCTAAGGCCCACCCATTGTGACTGTTGACCCGTCTGCCTACAAGCATTCCGCGTGGCCCCGCCGGGACAGCAACCGACAACAGCTCACCACAAAAGACACAAAGGGCACGAAGGGAGAAAGAAGAAGAAGAAACAGAGGCTTGCCACAGAGAGCACAGAGGAAAAGGGGAAGAGAGGAAACAGAAGCTCACCACAGAAATCACGGAGTACCTTTGTTTTGTGTTTCTACCCCTTTGTGCTCTTTGTGACCTTTGTGGTGAAGCTGTTTCGTTACCGATGCACAAGCTCAGCCGCGTAGTCGAGGTAGGTTTTGATGCCTTCGGGGGTGACGTTCCAGGGCATGTGGTTGCCGATGCACATGGTGTAGCCGTCGGTCATTTTGGACGTTTCGATCATCGAGTCGACCATGGCACGGATTTCGTCGGGGTTGTTGCGGGTGAGGATGCGGTTGTCGCCTTCGCCGGCGAGGAACAGGTTCTTGCCCTCGTGGCGGCGGGCGATGGCTTTGTAGTCCGTCATCGGCTCGGAGATGATCCCGCGCGCCCCGCAGGCCAGCACATCGTCGGCGTAGGCGTCCACGCAGCCGTCGACCATGAAGATCACTTCCTTGCCCGTCGCGCGGCACAGGCCCCAGAACTCTTCGTAGCGGGGGAAGATGTACTTGTGCATCCACTGCGGCGAGCAGACCGGGCCGCGGGTGGTGACGATGTCATCGTGGCAGACCACGAAATTCACCGGAAGGCGGGCGATGCTGCGGAACACGCGGCGGTTGATCTCGGCGAACTCGTCCATGATCCGCTCAAAGCGCGGGTCGAGGCAGCACTCCAGGAACAGCTCCCAGCCGAACGTCAGCATCGGCCACATGAACATTGTGTTGTAGAAGCCGCTGGCCGAAGCCGACCCTTCCGGCGCCGTATCGCCCCACTGGTCCGGGAAGCCGGCGCGGAACTCCTGATAGAGCTCTTCCTCGTCGCGGAAGTCCGAGTTGTTGATGACCGGCCAATCGCGAAAGTCGCCCTGGGCCAGTGGGCTGAAGGCGAAGACGTCGCCTGCGCTCTTGAAGAACTTTTCCCCGTGCTCGAAGGTCGCCGTCGCGCCGGCCCCCCAGCGGACGGTGTGGGCGTCGGCGTCGGAACTGGCCTGGTCGGCGTCATGGCCAAGGGTGGGCCGAGCGACCGGCTCGTCGGTCTCAGGGAGGCCGAGCTGGAGTTGCGGGTAAAGCTCAGCCAACTTCAGCCGACACTCGCGCGGGTAGTCGTAATAGTCGATGCCGGTCAGGTACGTCTCGGCGTCCGGGCACGACCAATGCTCCCAATGCGGAATCGGATCCGGCCCAAGCCCCATGTAGGCCAGGAAGAACGGTTCACACGTGCTGCGATCATCGGGAACGTGGACCACGGGGGCTCCTCTCGAGATTGTCGAATGCCGATTAGGCAAAGCATCTAAGCATCCGGGGGATCGAACTCACAAATCGAAAATCACACTGCAGGAAGACGTCTTGCCTTTTTCTGCCCTTGGCCTTCATCCAGGACTTCGACGCGGAGTCGCATGATTTTTCGTTCGTCGGCGGCCAGGACGGTGAAATGGGCGCCGTAGGCGTCGATGGTCTCTTCGACGACGGGGATGTGGCCCATCTCGCTGATGACGAGCCCGGCGGCGGTGTCGTAGTCCTCGTCCTCGGGGATCCGCAGCTTCAGCACGTCGTTGAGGTCGTCGATGTAGACGCGCCCGTCGATCTCGGCCGTCCGCGCGTCGATGAGGGTGATCGACTCGCCTTCGGGCTTGTCGTACTCATCGTCGATCTCGCCGACGATCTCTTCGAGGATGTCCTCGATCGTCACCAGCCCGGCCGTCCCGCCGTATTCGTCCAGCACGACGGCGATGTGAAACTTTCGAGACTTGAACTCCGTCAGCAAGTCGTCCAGCACCTTGGATTCGGGCACGAAGAACGGCTTGCGCATGATCGTCCGCAGATCGGTCGGTTGCTCGCCGACAAGGTACTGCAGCAGATCCTTGGCGTAGAGGATGCCAATGATATTATCCAGGTCGCCCTGGTAGATGGGCACGCGCGTGTGGCCGGCCTCGGTGATCTCGCGGCAGACGTCGCGGAAGCTCGTCTCAACGGGCAGGGCGAAAATATCGGTCCGTGGCGTCATGATCTCGTCGGCGTGCGTTTCGTCCAGCTCCATGACCGACTCGATCATCTCGACTTCCTCGGCATCGACGGCGCCTTCGGCCTGGCCTTCGGTGGCGGCGTGGAGGATCTCCTGCTTGGCGGCTTCATCGTTTTCCTCGGCCGACTCGTGGAAGCCGCAAAGCCGAAGCACCAGGAGCGTCACCGCCCAGACCACCCACAACACCGGCCACAACAGCCACCGCAGCAGCAGCGGGAACCTCAGCGTCACGGCCAACACACGCTCGCCCGCAGAACGGGCCCATGCCAACGGAACGGCGACGCCAAAGACGATGACCAGGCCCAGCCACACGGCCGCCGCGCCAACGACGGCGCCAGCCGTCGCCTCATGGCGCAGACCAAATGCCTCAACGAGGGCGATTCCGATCCCGAGATAGGCCAACGGCCCCAGCAGACCGACCGTCCAGCGAAGCGCGTCCAGGTGGCGCTCCAGAAGCTCGAGCCGGCGTTTGCCCTTGTCCCCGCGAAAGGCCTGTTCCAACTCCACGCGCTGATACGCGCTGAGAACTCGACCGGCCAGTGTGAAATAGCACGACAGGGCCGTGGTGACCACAACCCAGATTAGAGGGTACACCTGTTGTTACGCTCCAATATGGCCGCCCCATCTCTGCCGTGGACAGGCCGGACCGAAGAAACCGACCACTCACTGTGCGGGGCGCATCTCACAGCCGTTCCCGGGCTTTCTCACCCACAGAACGCCACAGCCACAGGGCCACATCATACCTCAGAGAGGGCCGAACGACCAACTATTTCGCCCGCCCTCTCAGCGGCCGCCGCCTTCGTAGATCATGCTTCGCCGGTGGCTTCGCAGGACACGAGCTGCGGACGACAGGCCCGCTTCCTGGTTCCCGGTTCCCGATCACAGCGACGCGTTGTAGTCGTCGACCACTTGCGTGACGAGTCGGACGCGTTCGATGTCGCCGAAGGTGGAGATCTCGTCGGAGATGCCCAGGATCAGATTCGGGGCGAACAGGTCGATCATCTTTTTGGTGCAGTCGATCAGCTCCTGCTCGGAGAAGGTCTCATCAAAGTAGACGGCTGGCAGGCCGTCGATCATGACCATCTCGCCCAGCGCCTCGGCGCATTCCTCCAATGTCACGTCGCCCTGCGGCAGTGGCGTGATTGCCTCGATCCCGTCCAAGCCGGTCTCGTGGGCATAGGGCAGCAACGGCTTGCAGTTGCCGTCCCAGTGGGCGAAGACGAACTTGCCGCCGGCGTGGAGCTTCTCGCACCGCCGCTGGTAGGCGGGCAGCATGTACTTTTCGAACAGCGCCGGTGAGCACGTGTCGGCATGGACGTTGTCCCCAAAATTGATCAGTTCCACCGGCGATTCGTTCAGCACATCGCACAGCCGATCGTGCGAATCATCCAACGCTCGAAAGAACGCCTCGCAGGTATCGGGGTGGTCGTAGATCGCCATGATCCCTCCCTCGACGCCGGCGAAGTGGATGTAAAGTCCCTGCACGTTCGTGCGCGGCATGTACATCGTCGGCGCGCCCAGGTCGCCCCATTTCGCCAGCAACTCGTCGTAGAGGTCCTGATCGAAGCTCCACGTCTGGTGCTCCGCGCGCCAGGTGGCGACTTTCATGTCCTCTTCGGTGCTGACGAACCATTTCCGCTGTCGCTGCGTCCAATTGTCCTCGCTGCTGTGAATGATAGCCGTCAGGTCGCCTGCGGGCGTTTCGATCGTGCTCTGCACGCGCCGCTCGTCGAGCACCTCCTGGTGGGTCTTGACGCGCGGGTCGTCGCAGCTGACGAAACAGCCGTTGAAATCGTACAGCCTCGCCGCGACACCGAGCTCGCGCAGGATCTCATGGGCGTTCTTATCCGCGCACCACTCCGGCAGCGGAATGCCCTTGAACCGCTTGTAGTCCAGCCACGCCCCGATCCGAGGCTGCCAGATAATCTTGCCGCCCGCTCGCCCAAACGCGACGTCGAGGTTCAACTGACACAGGTCGATGTTGGCGTGATCGGTGGGTCGGCCGCTCATGAGTGTTCCTTACCACCCTTCGAGCAACTGGCGTAGCGTTGCCGCGTCGCGACGATAGTTTTCTTCCGAGCCGTCGCGAACGAACTCCAGCAGCGCCCAGCGGTCGCCGGGGATGGCGGCGATCTCGGCGAAGTAGTCTGTCCAATCGCCCTGGCCATCGGCCAGCGGGCGGTGATCGATCTTGTCCCCCGGTGCGGTCAGCCAGTGAAATACGTGCACGTTGGCCAGCTTGTCGGCCAGCGCCTCGATGGCGGTGAGGTTGTCGGACTTGGCTGCCCCGAACGGCGGTTGCCAGTAGCAGCCGACGTTATCGTGATCGATAGCCGCCAGCAGACGAAGGGTCGATTCCAACGTGTCGGTCAGCGACCCGGCGTGGTACTCGAACGCGATCCGCACGCCGACGGGGGCCGCCAGGTCCGCAATTCGTCGCGCGTCATCAGCCACTTCGGCGCGATAGGCTTCGGTGGCCTCGGCAGCATCCGAGCCATACCCGCCCGCCCAAATGCGGATCAGCGGCGCCTCCATCGCGACGGTCGACGCCAGCACAGCCTCGAACGGCGGGGCGTCCTTACCGCCCGCCGGCCTCGCGGCGCGGTAGTACGACCCATAGGAACTGACAGCCAGCCCCGCATCGCGCGTTATCGCCCCAGCCTGCGCAGCCGAAGCCGTGTCGCCGTGCGGGCAGTGAATGTCCCCACCCCATTCGATGCCGGCCAATCCCGTCTCGGCCACCAGTTCGACAATTTGTCGCTGCGACAATTCACGAAACGTGATCGAACACAAACCGGGATGAATCATCGTCATTCCTCGTTAAAGGGACTCATTGCTCAAATCCGAAACTCATCAAGCCAACTTCGCGGCCTGTTCGCGCGTGATCTCGTGGGCCAACGGCTCGCCGGCCAGGTAACGCTTCAGCTCGTCGGCCATCAGCCAGCCCATGCGGGCGCATTCCCCGCCCATGGCCCCGGCGATGTGTGGCGTCAGCACGACGTTGGCCAGCGACCACAGCGGCGAGCCCTCAGCCGGCGGCTCGGGATCGGTCACGTCCAATACCGCCATCAGGTCGGGGCGATCCTGCAGAACGTCGATCATGTCGTCCTCGCGGACGACGGCCCCGCGGGCGGTGTTGATGAAGGTCGCATAGGGCTTCATCGACGCCAGGTGTGCGCCCGTGATCAGGCCCCTGGTCTCAGGCAAGTTCGGGGTGTGCAGCGAGACGACGTCCGCCCGGGCGAAGACCTCTTCGAGCGATACAAGGTCCCCCCCCAGCGCTGCGGCGTCGGCCGGGGCAACGAACGGATCGTAGGCGATCACATTGACGTCGAGTTGTTTGAGCCGCTCGCAGACACCCCGGCCGATCTTGCCGAGCGAGATGATGCCCACCGTGCTGCCGTTGGCGCCGAAAACGGGCAGCGAACGGTTCCACGCGCCCTCGCGCCGCTGCTCGCGCACAAGGTGCCACGTCAGCTTCAGGCCCAGGATGATCTGGGCGAATGTATATTCGATGACGGGCACGGCGTTGGCTGCCCAGGCGCTGACGATACGGACGCCGCGATCCCAGGAAGCGTCGGTCACCATGCCGCGCACCGAGCCGGCCCCATAGAAGACAACCTTCAACTTCGGCGCCGCCGCCAGGAAGGCTTCGTCGAGCGTCGGCGCGCCCCAGCCCGTAAACAGCAACTCAACATCGGCCAGTTGCGGGCAGTTGGCGACAACACTCTCGGCGTCCTGCCGCTCGCCCACGAGATTGACCAACTCCCCGATCGCCTCGTCGGTGCCAAGGGCATAGAGCAGCTTGTGGTTCCCCTCCGACAGAACGAAAAGGCCTTTGGGTTTGGCCCGGTCAGCCATTTCGAGGCCTCCTTATCGGCCTGGGTATCACCCCTGCCGTAGGTATTCAAATGCTCGATCGAAGAACAGTCGTCCGTCGGCCCGTTGCACGCCGCCGCGGGTCCACTGCGGGTGGTGGGTGATGTCGACGAACCGCTCAGGGTGCGGCATCAGGCCCATGGCCCGGCCGGAGGGGTCGCAGATGCCGGCGATGTCCTCGACGCTGCCGTTGGGATTGCTGTCGGGGCAGCCGCCTTCGAAGGCGGCCTTGCCGTCGGCGTCGACATAGCGGACAGCCACCTGCTCGTCGCCCTTGAGACGACCCAGCGCGTCGCCGTCGCCACCACGGACGATGAACTTGCCCTCGCCATGAGCGATGGGCAGGTCGATGACCTCGCCCTTGGGCAGGAACACGCAGCGGTCGCTATCGCACCGCAGGCGAACCCACTTGTCTACGAACATCCCACTATCGTTCCACGTCAGCGTCACGTCGCGGTGGGCCTGATCGGCCGTCACGTTGCCCCACGGCAGCAGGCCGCTCTTGACCATCACCTGGAACCCGTTGCAGATACCCAGCACGCACTTGCCGGCGGCCACGAACTCGTTGAGCGGCCCGGCCAGCCGCTGCAGCATCTGCCCGGCCAGGATCTTCCCGGCCGCCACGTCGTCGCCATAGCTGAAACCGCCCGGGATCAGCAGGAACTGATAGTCCTTCAGCAACTCGGGCTTGTCCATCAGTCGAAACACATGCACCCGCCGGGCCTCAAAGCCCGCCTGCTCCAGCGCAAACTCCGTCTCCCGATCACAGTTCGTCCCAGCAGCCCTTAAAACCAATGCTTTGGGTGTGGTCATTTCGCTTACTTGTCCAATCGGTCGTTGTGTTGTAATCCTTCTACTGCCATTGCGGATTGCGGAGTGCGGATTGCGGAGTAGAAGAAACGACCGGTCGTGGCATATTCCGCAATCCGCAATCCGCAATCCACATTTGAATCACCAGTTGAATGTCTGCTGCCAGGCGGCTTTGGCATCGGCGGCGGGGATGTCGATGAGTGTTTGGGTTTTCGATCGCAGGACAACACAGCCGGTGTCGGTTACCTGGCCCAGTTCGCCGAAGGGGCAGCTCTTGACGATGCGCAGGAAGGCGTCGTGCTGCTCGGGGGTCACTTCCACGAGGAAGCGCCCGGCGTATTCGGCAAACAGCAGCGCCGCCGGGGGGAGGCCGGGCTCGCCGTCGGGCATCGCCGCCAGGTCCAGATCCACGCCCAGCCCGCCGGAAAACGCCATCTCGGCCGCCGCCACGGCCAGGCCGCCTTCGGAGAGGTCGTGACAACTGCGCACCGCGCCGGCCTCGATCGCTTGCTGCAGGGCTTCCATCACCTCTCGACTCACGGCCAAATCCACTGGCGGCACGTCTGTGCCGCTTGGGAGGTCCATGACCTTCAGGACATGGCTGCCGCCCAGCAGGCTGCCGGTCCGGCCGAGGATGAACAGGTAGTTGCCCGCCGCCTTCGCGTCGGCGGTGACGCATCGGCCGACGTCGTCGATGACGCTGATCGCCGAGATCAGCAGCGTCGGCGGGATCGCGATCGTCTCGCCGGTGTCGGTCTGAAACTCGTTGTTGAGCGAATCCTTGCCGGAGATAAAGGGCGTCTCGAAGGCCAGGGCGGCGTCGCGACAGGCCTTGGCCGCCTGCACCAGCGAGCCCATGCGGTCGGGCTTGTTGCAGTTGCCCCAGCAGAAGTTATCCAGCAGCGCCGTACGCGCCAAATTGCCGCCCACGGCGATCATGTTCCGCAGCGCCTCGTCCACGGCGTGCAGGGCGCTTTGATACGGGTCCAGATCGCCCAGCGCCGGGTTGAGGCCGCAGGAGATCACCACGCCCTTTCGGCTGGCCAGCACGGGGCGCACGACGGCCGCATCGCCCGGGCCGTCCCCATCCACGCCCACCAGCGGCTTGACGGCGCTGCCGCCCTGGACTTCGTGGTCGTACTGACGGATGACCCATTCCTTGCTGGCCACGTTCGGGGCGGCCAGGATTTTCAGCAGCACGTCGTTGTAGCTGTCGCGGTCCGGCGGAGCAGGTGAGGGGCGATCCGCCTTCTCGTAGACGGCTTCCTTGGTCGGGCGGGGCAGACCGTTGTGGAGGAACTCCATCTCCAACTCGCCGACGACCTGGCCGTCGTAGAACAGCCGCAGGATTCGGCCCTCGGTGCCGAAATGGCCGATCACGATCGCCTCGACGTCTTCGGCCGCACACAGCGCGAGGATGCGGTCGACATTCTCCGGCGGCACGGCCAGGACCATCCGCTCCTGGGCCTCGCTGATCCAGATCTCGGTGTAGCTCAGGCCCGCATACTTCAGCGGCGCCCGCTCGAGATGCACCTCGGCGCCAAGCTCCTCGCCCATCTCGCCGACAGCGCTGGAAAAGCCGCCCGCCCCGCAGTCGGTGATAGCGCTGTAGAGCCCGGCGTCACGGGCCTGGATGATGACGTCGAGCATCTTCTTTTCGGTGATCGCGTTGCCGATCTGCACGGCGTGGGAGAACTCCGTCTCGTGCTCGTGCGTCAGTTCCCCCGATGAGAACGTCGCCCCGTGGATGCCGTCGCGGCCCGTTCGCCCACCCACGCAGACGATCGCGTCGCCGGCCTGGGGATGCTTGAAGCACTTGTCGCGGTCCAACAGCCCCACCGTGCCGCAGTAGACCAGCGGATTGCCCAGGTACTTCTCGTCGAAGTACAGCGCCCCGTTGACGGTCGGGATGCCCATGCGGTTGCCGTAATCGCGCACGCCGGCCACAACGCCCCGCATCACCCGCCGCGGGTGCAGCACACCCTTGGGCAGATCGTCCAGCGACATGTCGGTCGGGCCGAAGCAGAACACATCGGTATTGGCCACCGGGCGGGCCCCCATGCCCGTGCCCATCGGGTCGCGCACGACCCCGCCGATGCCGGTCGCCGCCCCACCATAAGGATCGATGGCCGAGGGGTGGTTGTGCGTCTCGACCTTGAAGCAGATCGCATGCTTGTCGTCGAACTCGATCACGCCGGCGTTATCCTTAAAGACGCTGATGCACCACGGCTTGGCCAACTGCTCGGTGACCGAGAAGATCGTGGTCTTAAGGAGGTCGGGTATCCTCAGTTTGACAAAGGGCTTTCCGTCCATATCCACCCACTGGCCTCCGTAGACCTCCCGCTCATTAACACGAACGCCGATGGTCTCCTCCTCCAAGGAGAGACTGACTATCGCCTCGCCCGTCGCAAATTCCTCCTCCGCGATACGGCATATCTCATCCCAGACCCTCGGTATGCTGTCATCATAGATACCGGCATTTGCGAGACTGGCCAGGATTGCGTCCTTTCGATCCGCCAGCATCTCCGAGGATCGCACCCGCCATTCGTCCTGAGGCCAACCCGGAATCGGTGTCCCCTCATACGCCACGTCCGAGCGGAACGTCTTGTGGATGCAATGCTCGGACCAGGTCTGGGCGAGCGTCTCCAGTTCGATATCCCGCGGCTCGCGGCCGATGCGGCGGTAGTAGTCCTGAATGCCCTTCATTTCGGTGAGATTCAGGAACAGGTCATTGTCCTTGGAGAGCTTTTCCAGAGCCGCATCATCCAGATCGCGGATCGGCACGTCGACGATGTCCAGCGTGTAGGACTGGCCTTGGGCGGCCGGCGGCGTGTAGGCGTCGAAGTAGACTTCCTCGATCGCGTTATTGGCCAGCAGACGTCGGGCGATGGTCTCGCACTGCTCGGGCGATACATCCCCGATCAGCTCGTATCGACGGGCCGTCCGGACCGACTCGATGGCCAGGCCCATGTTGGCGATGGCGGTTTCTGTCGAGGCGGCCACCGGGTCCATCACGCCGGCCTTGAGGTGCACCTCGATCACCGCCCCGCCATCGAGCCCAGGCGAGGAGCCCAGGTAGGCGGTCTCGGTGACCGGATCGGTCAGCAGGTCATCGCCCGCACGGCGGGCGTCGTCGGCCGACAGGTCGCCGAACAGAAAGAACAGCCGCACCGCCCGCACGTGGGAGACCGACGAGATGCCGAGTTCGGCGATCTCATGCGCAACGGCCGCCCCTTGCGGGTCGCCGGTTCCCTCTTGCGGCCTGATTTCGATGCGGTGCGTTGCAGTCAACTCGGCGACCTCCTGGCAATTGGGTTCCTTCACGGGTTGCGGCCTTTCACGACAGATAGTTCCTATCCACGCGCGTAAACGGTTTGATATCCGCCGCCACATCGTCGTAGCCTTCCCGGCCCATCAGGGCGAACGTTGCCTTCTTGCCCAGTTCCACCGCCGGTTGATCGTAGGCGTCGATGTTCAGCAGCTCGCCCATCAGGCTGGTGACAAACTCGTAGAGATAGATAAACTCGCCGACCGAATGCGGCATGATTTCGTCGAAGCGGATCGTCACGCTCGGCCGATTCGAGGCGGCCAGGGCATACTCGGTGGCGACCTTTTCGGCACTGAGCAGCTTGGAGAGCTTCGTCTTTCGCAGATACGTCAGGCCGGGCACGTCGGCGAAGTCGTCGGGGACGCGGACGTCCTTGGGGTGCTTTTTGACTTCCAGGAAGACCGTCAGCTTGTCGTTGGGCCCTTCGCGATAGAGCTGCACCTGGCTGTGCTGGTCGGTCGTGCCGAGGGCCTTGATCGGCGTGGGCCCGGTGAAAACCTCGTTGCCATCCCGGTCCACCCGCTTGCCCAGCGACTCGGCCCAGAGCTGGCGATACCAGTCCGCCAGCGGATACAGGCGGTTGGAGTAAGGCATCATCACGTGCGTGGGCTTGCCCTTGGCGGTGGTCGCGATGTACTTGATCGCCGCCAGCCGACACGCGGGGTTCATGCACGGGGCGGTGGCGATCCGTTCCTGCATCTCCGCAGCCCCCGCCAGCAGCTCGTCGATGTCGATCCCGCACATCGCCGCGCTGAAAAGGCCCACCGGCGAGAGCACGCTGAACCGCCCGCCCACGTCGCCGGGGACGGCCAGCATGTCGTAGCCGTCGGCGATGGCGATTTCGTGCAGCGTGCCCTTTTCGGTATCGGTGGTGGCGACGATGTGCGAGGCGAAGTCGTCGCCGAGTTTCTTCTTGAGCATCTCGCGGAAGATCATGAACTGGCTGGCCGTCTCGGCGGTCTCGCCGCTCTTGGAGATGACGTTGACCAGCAGCCCCCGGGCCCCGCGCCGGCCGACCAGCTTAAGCGTATCGGACACCATCGCCGGGTCGACGTTGTCCAGCACGAACAGCCGCGGGCCGCCGCGCCGAGCGTCGGACAGCAGATTGTAGATGGCCGGGTTCAGCGCGGCCTGCAGGGCGATGTTGCCCAGCGCCGACCCGCCAATGCCCAGCACCACCAGATCGGTCGTCGTCGAGCGATACTTGTCCACGAGCGCCTTGACCTGCGCGGCATAGCCTGCGTGCGTGGGCAGGGCGGCATAGCCGAGCCGGCCGGCGTCGATCTGAGCCTTGACGGCCTCGTGGGCCTGACACATGCGGGGCTTGAGTTCGTCCAGGTCGGCCTGGCTGACGCCGTGGGCATCGCCGACGACCTTATCTGTCGCGTTCTTCCAATAGAGCTGAATCATCGCACACTCCTATTGGCCGCCGGACAGCGCCGACGGCTGAGAGGCGACAGCTTACTACCGAGTGAGACCGTTTTCCAGAGGGACGTCTTGGCGGCCCCCTCGGACGGGGCGGCCGCGGCTTGAATCGGCCTGTCGGTGACCTATAATCAACTCCTGGCGGCCGCTGGACAGATTCCGGCTGGCGAGGTTGAAAATGCGTTTACGAATCAATGGTGATGACAAGGAACTGGCAGACGGCCTGACCGTGGCCCAACTGCTGGACGAGCTGTCGCTCGAGCCGACGCGCGTAGCCATTGAACGCAATAAGCAACTCGTGCGGCGAGCGACCTTCACCGAAACCGCCCTGGCCGATGGCGACGAACTGGAAATCGTCACCCTCGTCGGTGGCGGGTAAGAAAGGACCTCCACAATGGTGATCTGTGTCATTAGGATCTGCCTCTTCGTTGCCTCGCTCATCGCCCTCGGCTGGGGAGGCTACGTTCTTGTGGAAGGCTTGAACCACGACCTTGCCGCCGGCGCTGGTGGAGGTGCTATGATCGGCGGAGCTTTGGTAGCCCTGGCCATTCTGACCCACTCCTGCAAGCCAGCCCCCAAGCCGGATGGTCATCAGAACCAATAGTCATGGATATCCCCCCGATCACCATTGGTAGTTTCGAAATCGCCAGCCGGCTCTTTGTCGGCACGGGCAAGTACGCCACGTATGAATTGATGCGGGACGCCCTGGCCGAGAGCGGGTGTCAGGTCGTCACCGTCGCGGTTCGCCGCGAGCGGATGGTCGACCCCGACGGGCGGAGCATTCTGGATTTTCTCGACCTGGACCGCTACACGCTGCTGCCCAACACGGCCGGGTGTTTCTCGGCCGAAGACGCCGTCCGCACCGCCCGCCTGGGGCGCGAGCTGCTGGAGGGCCTCGGTAGCGCCGGGGCCGGCTGGGTCAAGCTTGAGGTGCTGGGCGACAAGAAGACGCTGCTGCCGGACCCGGTCGGCACGCTGGAAGCCCTCAAGGAACTCAAAGCCGACGGCTTCGATGTCCTGTGCTACACCAGCGACGATCCGATCATGGCCCAGCGGTTGAAGGAGGCCGGGGCCGCCTCGGTCATGCCGGCCGGTAGCCCCATCGGCTCGGGCCAGGGCGTGCTGAACCCCTGGAATATCCGCATCATCCTCGAGCAGCTCAAAGACGGCGACCCGGACTTCCCGGTGATCGTCGACGCCGGGGTGGGGACGGCCTCCGACGTAACGATCGCCATGGAGATCGGCGCCGACGGCGTGCTGCTCAATACCGGCATCGCCGGGGCCGACGACCCGCTAGCGATGGCGCGGGCCATGCGCCTGGCGATCGAGGCGGGCTATCTCGCCGCCCGGGCCGGCCGAATCCCGCGAAAGCTCTACGCCACGGCCTCCAGCCCCCTCGACGGTGTCATCGGAGCCGAACGATCATGAGCCAAATCGACGACCAACCGCCATCCACCCCACCGGCCGATTCGGCGGAGGTCACGCGGATGCATCGGCAAACTCGCATCTGCCTGTGGATCATCGTCATCGGTCTGGTCAATTTCCTGGCGTTCGTGATCGGCTACTCCTACCTGTATGGCGAGGCCGTCAACGGATGGGTCGTTGAGGACTCGGCCGGCCATTATCGTTACTTCCTCCAGTCCAAGAGGGAAGTCTCGCAGGGCGAGTTCATTTACAGCGGCGTCCATTCGATCAGCGTCTGGATCACCGTCGGGGCCGTCATGCTGGCGATGCTGACGTTGGCCAAGGAGCGGATCGCCTCGTCGATGCGGGTGACGATCCTCCGCGGGCGAACGCTGATCACCGTACTGGCGACGATCATCACCATCACCGTCGTGCTGCTGTCCGTGGTGCACACGCTACGGTTCGTCCAAAAGCTCCGCCACCCCACAGCGCCCCCGCCCGCCACGCAGCCGAATGACACTCTCCGTTGACGATATCCTCGCTCCCGGCGGCCTGATCGCTGACCATCTGGACGGCTACGAACTCCGCCCCCAACAGCTGGCGATGGCCCACGCGGTCGACGAGGCCTTTCGCGACCGCCAGCACCTGCTCGCCGAGGCCGGCACGGGCGTGGGCAAGAGCTTCGCCTACCTCGTCCCCGCGATCCTGCGCGTCGCCGAGGAGAACCAGCGCGTCGTCATCTCAACCTATACCATCGCCCTGCAGGAACAGCTCATCGGCAAGGACCTGCCCTTCCTGGCCAAGGTCCTGCCGATCGAGTTCGCAGCCGCCGTGGGCAAGGGGCGCAACAACTACCTGTGCATCCGTCGCCTGGCGCTGGCGATCCGCGGGCGGGACAAGCTGTTCGCCGACCCCCGGCGCCTCGACGAACTTCAGGCCGTCGCCGACTGGGCCATGCAGACCGAAACGGGCAGCCGTCAGGAAATCGACTTCCCGCTCTCGCACGTTGTCTGGCGCCACGTCTACAGCGAAATCGACCTGTGCAGCGGCGCCAAGTGCGAACACTACCCGCGCTGCTACATGCAGGCCGCCCGCCGGCGAATGCAGCAGGCCGATGTCGTCATCGTCAACCACGCCCTGTTCTTTTCGGACCTGGCGCTGCGGGCCCAGCACGCCGGCTTTATCGGGCCCTACGATCTGGTCGTGCTGGACGAGGCCCACACCGTCGAGCAGGTCGTCAGCAACCACTTCGGCGCCAGCGTCTCGGCCGCCGGGGTGCAGCGCGTCCTGCGAGATCTATACGACGACCGTCACCATCGCGGCCTGCTGGCGCTGCTGGACGATCGCAAGGCCTTCGATGCCGCCCGCCGGGCGTCCAAGTCGGCGGAGGGGTTCTTCAATTCCATCGCCGACTACCACGGTCCGGCGCTGGCTGCCAACGGGCGGATCGTCCAGCGAGATATCGTACCCAACGATCTGTCGCCGGCGCTGCAGGCGCTGGCTAAGCAGTTGCGGCAGCTGCGCCAATCGGCCGGCCAGAGCGACCAGGCGTTCGAGCTTCTCGGGTATGAGTCGAAGTGTCGCGAGTTGGCCGAAAAGATCGAGGCCCTTGTCGACCAGGCCGACGAAGACCGCGCCTATTGGGCCACCATCCGCCCGCCGCGCCGGGGCCAGGGGCCGGCCATCACGCTGGCCGCAGCCCCCATCAACGTCGCGCCCATCGTCAGCAAGTTGCTGTTCGACGCCGTCCCCTCGGCCGTGCTCACCAGCGCCACGCTGGCGACGGCGCGCGGCGATCGGCACGGCTTTGAATACATGCGACACCGCCTGGGCCTGGAAGACGGCCAGGAGGTCCTGCTGGCCAGTCCCTTCGACTTTCGACGCCAGGCAAAGCTCTACGTCGAGACGACCCTCGGCGAGCCAAACGACCTCGCCGCCTTCGCGCCGATCGCGGCCGAGGCCATCGCCTATTATGTGCAGAAATCCGAGGGCCGATGCTTCGTCCTGTTCACCAGCTACGCGATGCTCAACGCCATGGCCGAACGGTTGGCGCCCTTCGCCGCCGACTGCGACTATCGGGTGCTGGTCCAGGGCGAGGATATGCCCAACAACCTGCTGCTCGAATCGTTCCGCGCCGAGCCGCGGTCGATCCTGCTGGGCACGACCAGCTTCTGGCAGGGCGTGGACGTGGCCGGGGCGGCGCTATCCAACGTGATCATCACCAAGCTGCCGTTCGCCGTGCCCAACGAGCCGCTGACCGAGGCCCGCATCGACGCCATCCGCACCGGCGGCGGTAACCCGTTCATGGAATACCAACTTCCCGAGGCGGTCATCCGCTTCAAGCAGGGGTTCGGGCGCCTGATCCGATCGACCCAGGACACGGGGTTCGTGGTCGTGCTGGACCATCGCATCGCGACCAAACGCTACGGCCGAGCCTTCGTCGACGCCCTGCCCGATATCGAGATCGTTCGCGATGAATTCACCGCCCAGCGGTAGCGATCGGCCCCTGTCCGGCCCGGGGCAGCGTTGCGGCCAGCCTGATGGGTGGGTATAATCTGTGGGACTGAGTTTATCCCCCCAATGCGGGGGCCGAGGAACCGGCAAATGAAGCATTTAACTGGGGTCTTGATCGTCGTCGCCGCCTTGGTGGCGCCGTGGGGCCGATCGGGCGGGCCGATCATTGACGTGGTCTCGGCGGCCACGGGCAGGCCTGTCTCCGAGATGACGTCGAAGGACTTCGATGAGTTCTACGAAGACGTCTTCACGCGCGCTGACGACGCCGGTCGGCTGGTCATGTTCGTCTACTGGAAGCCCAAGGCTTCGCCCAAGGCCCGCCGGGCCAAGTCAATCCTCATAACTCAGACCCTCCGGTCGATCACGCGGCAGTTCATTATCCGATCGATCGAGATCGTCCCCAACGATAAGCACGGCCCGGGCTATCGGGGGAACGTCGATGGAGGCAACTTGCCCGTCTGGGGCCTGTTCAAGCCCAATGGGGAGTTTCTGGACGGGGGAGATTACGAGACCGTCGGGGCCAAAGGCAAAGGGGGCTGGCGCAAGACCGCCAGCGAGATCGCCCGCGACCATCCGCCCACCGGCAAGAGGACCCGCGTCCAGATCGCCCGCCTGCTCAAACGGGCCAACAGAGATCTGGAAAAGAGTCTCTACGCCAAGGCCGAGCCGGCCCTGTGGAAGCTGAAGAAGGTCTGGCACCCACCTGAACTGGCCGAGCAGTGCGAAGAATTCTGCGAAAAAATGCAGAGCCACATCGACGATCTCAACGATGACGTGGAAGAGCTTCTCACCGACGAGGACTTCCTCGGCGCAGCCCTGGCCTACCAGAGAATCATCGACACCTTCACCTCGCGCACCAAGACCGGCAGAGACGCCCAGGACAAGCAGAAGGCACTCCTCCGCGAGCACCCGAAGATCCGCATTGACTTCAATAAGGTCCGCCGCGGCGAGATCGATCCCGCTGACCTTGTCGGCCAGACGAACGACGATGAGACGGGCGTCGACGAAACAGATAGCGACGACGAGGTGGATCGCGGCGACGACGACAAAGCAGACAACAAGCCGGCCGATGACAAGGAGGCCAAGGCCCGCAGCCTTATCGGCGTCGCGAAGCTTTACAAGGGCAACGGCATGATCGACAAGGCCCGACAGAAGCTCCAGGACTGCATCGACCTCTACGGCGAAACCGAAGCCGCCAAAGAAGCCCAAAAGCTCCTGGATGAGTGGTAGCCCCACGCCGAAGGCTATGACAACGGGACAATCCCCTCAGCCGCTTTGGGCACAGAGGCCGACGACGAGTTGTTGCAGGGCGGTCTTGGCGTCGGCGCCGGTTTTCATGGCGCGGTCGGCGGCCAGCAGGCGGCGAAAATCGCTCACCAGCCGGTTCATCGGACGGCGGCGCAGCAGGTTGGCGAACTGCTGCCTGTTGTAGTAAACGCGCACGGCCTTCATGGCGACATCGGGGCCTTTGCCGGCCGCCACCATCTGGTGGGCCTGCATCACCCGCCGCACGTGCCACCCAATCAACCCCAGCACGCGAAACTCCTCCCCCCGGACTGTCAGCATCCCGCCCATCGCCGTCAGCGCCCCGGCTGCGTCGCCGGCCGTCAACGCATCGGTCAGCGCGAAGGCCGCCGGCCCGGCCGTCGCCGTCACCAGCGCCGACACATCCGCCAGCGTGATCGTGTCGCGCCGGCCCACGTAGAGCGAGAGCTTCTCGATCTCCCCATCCAGCGCCGCATAGTCGCCGCCGATCCATTCGCCCAGCAGACCCGCCGCATCGCCGGCGAGCGTCTTGCCCCGCTTCTTGGCTGCCTGCATCAGCCAGCCGCGAAGATCGGTCTTTTCCGGAACAGCGCAGTCAAACGTCTGGCCGATCTTGGCGACCAGCTTGTAAAGCCGTGTAGTCTTCGGCCAACTCGAGACCATCAGCACGAGCACAGCCGTCTCGACCGGCGCTTGCAGATACTTCTCCAACGTCTCACGGTTGGCGCTGATGAACGCATCGGCGTCGCGAAGGACCACCGCCCGCCGGGCCGCCAGAAACGGTAGCGTCCGCAGCGCATCCAGCACCTCGGCCAACTCAGCCGACGCGTCGTAGGTGGCCACCGCAATCTGCGGGTCGGCCTCGCCGACGACGGCCGAGATGATCTCCTGACGATGGGCGTCCTGGAGATACGCGTCCGTGCCGACGAGCACGTAGACAGGTTTGACCGGTTGCAACGTCATAGCCGCAACGATAACACAAAATCCCCGTCGGTAAAATCTTCTCCCGAAACCTGCCGCACGATCGAGCGGGCCGCAAACAAACCAACCCCGTGGGCCGGCCGACGACGACGGACCCACGGGGCATGGTTCACCCGTTCAGCGATGCGCAACGGCCCGCCGACCGGGTGGGTCAACTTGCCGTCCGCCCGCGATGTACGAGCTTAAAACTGGCGCTTGCGGTACTGGACCCAGAAGATAATCAGGCCAATCAAGATCACCAGGGGAATGAGCTGCCACAACTGAATGACACCGCCAAATAATGCCAGCATATCATCATCTCCTTCATTGCCAAGCCTGGTCGGCTGGACCGCTTACAATCCATTCCGCCATCGGGCGCCAGATCGCGGCCGGCGGCAACACCTGGCCCGTTCAGCGGTTCGTCCCGTCAGCCGAACAATAACTAGCGGCGACTGGACTCGAACCAGTGACCCAGGGCTTATGAATCCCTTGCTCTGCCAACTGAGCTACGCCGCCGCAGCGAACGAGTATTCTCGCGAGCAGGCGGGGGGGTTTGCAAGACCTTTTCTGCTGGGAGGCGTTGGATTAGAATCGCGGCCCCATTATGCAAGTTTGGATACTTATTGGCTTCGTGATCGCCCTGAGCTTTCTGACCGACCCGAAGGCGGCCTCGACGGCGACCTCGATGACGCCTGTCGGCTGGTGGACGGCTGCGATGGCGGCCGTCTACATCGGCGGCGCCGCCGCGATGGCCCGCATCGGCGTGGCGGCCACACTGCGAGTGCTGGCCCGGGCCGCAGGGGCGGGCCCGTCGGCGGCGCGGCGACAGCGGCTGCCGAC
>DRGC01000056.1 GCA_011050235.1 Phycisphaerae bacterium
GTGTTGAGAAACAGCACCCACACCGCCCCGCGGAAGACGCCCCCGCCGTCGTCGAGGGGCGCCCCCACGGCCAGGTCGGTCACGCCGTCGCCATCGAGATCACCCAGCGCGGCCGCCGAGCCGCCAAACCAATCCCCATTATTCAGGATTCCGGTGAAGCCGCCTTCGGTAGCGCTGATCTTCTGGTGGGAGAGAACCCAGCCGGGCTGGGCCGCCGCCGGTTGGGCCGCGGTCAGTAGCAGCGCGGCGGTCAGCACCGCACACGCGGCCGGCCAAATCGGGTGAGGATTAGATCGTGCGTTCATTGCACTGCTCCTTAACGTCTGTGTTGGGCGCCGTCCGACGCGAGCAGGCCCGCGAGCACACATCCGCACAGCAGTGTGACGATTGACCTGCTCATCGAAGTTGCTCCTTGAGCGAAGTGCTACGTCCGGCCTCATCCGGCATCCCGACGGCGTGCGTCGTTTCGGCGCTGAGCCGCTGTGCTCGGAAATCCGCAGAGCCGAATTGGAGCGTGTTATGGGCACACCCCTCGTACCCCCGAGCCACGTGTGCTCCATTCTACCGCGCGTGTGTGGCTCGGTGCAACGAAATTCACCGACGTGTGTGCTGGTGCGATCCCGGCGCGCGGGGATTCTCGCACGCCTTCCCACGGGAGACCCTTCCCGCGTCTCAACTACGCCGATCTTCGCCCCCGTCCGGCGTCTTCGTGCGCAATCCCCAGAATCAACGCCACGCCCACACCCAGAACCGTGACAACGGTATCTTCGCTCAGCACAAACCCCGCCTGCGCGCCGTACGCTACGACGACCGTCGCCAGCGCCATCTGCACTTTCCGGCTCCGCAACGGCCCTGAGCGGCCGGACGCCGCGAAGCGGGGGGTGCGGGGCGCGGCCAGCCCCGCGGGGTGGGTAAGCGGCAGGGAGGCCGACGAGCTACCCCCCTTCTTCGGCCGCAGGGATCGAGGGATCGAGGGATCAAGGCAGCAGGGTTCGGGGTTCAGGGTTCAGGATGTGGCACCGGTTTGCTACCGGTGGCGTCGCCTTGCCGTCTTGCCGCCTCGTTGCGTACACTGTCCGCCATGGCCGCCAAACGTTCGTCGAAGAAGGTAAAGCCCGCGAAGCCTGCCGCCTTGCCGAGCCTCGCCGCGCGGCCGTCGGCGCTGCTCGACACGCGCATCGTCTGCTGCGGCGACTGCCTCGACCAGCTCGGCAAGCTCCCCGACGGCTGCGTGGACCTGGTCTACATCGACCTGCCCTCCAACAGCAACCGCAACTACGAGGTCTTCTGGGGCGACCGAGCCGAACCGCGCCCGTCAGGAAGCGGCCCGCGCGTCAACTTCGACCACCGCCACGCCTCGACGGCGGCGTACATCGAGTACGTGCAGCCGCACTGCGTAGAACGCACCGTCGGCCCACGCGCACTACGTTGGCAGACGGGATAAGAAGGAGACAAGCCGTGACTTCGAACAGCGATTCCTCGTGCGAAAGGCGCTGCAACCGCTGTAGGCGGCGCACCAACCATCGCGTATTGGCGCAGCATGTGGCTTCGGGGGATGTTGACGAGTGCGTCGACATCGACGACGGTGGAGATGGGTTCCAGTGCGTCGAGCAGGAGCGGCATTTCGAGATCGTTCAGTGTTGCGGCTGCGACGAGGTGCATTTCGCGATTCGACGGCAGTATGGACTCCACGAGGAGGACGAGGACCCCGACCACCGGCATCTGCTTGAAGCGGAACCCGTGGAATCCGTCTCTGAATTCCCAGGCAGGACGATAAAGCCCTTACCGGCCTGGCTGGACGCGATCGAGCGACGATCCACCATCGAGTTTATCGCTCAGTTAACGGGGGGCAGACTCACGGACGCAGAGCAGCAGCAGACTCTTCCGGATGAAGTGGCCAACCTCTTGAAAGAGATCGGTATCGCTGTCACGCAACAAGCCAATGCGCTGGCGGCAATGGGACTCAGGGCAGTGATCGACGCTGTTTGTAGCGACAAGATTGGAGATTGCGGCGGATTCAAGCAGAAACTTGGCGAACTGGTCAAACACGGGTTTATTGCCGAACGGGACGGTAACTTCCTGGAGACGGCGACGCAGGTCGGGCATGCCGCCGCGCATCGTGGCTATCGGCCCACATTCGAAAAGGTGGTCGGCATGCTCGACATCGTGGTGCACATGCTTGCTACCATGTATCACCTTCCGCGACTCGCGGAGAATCTCGAGAAGGGCACGCCCCCGCGAAAACAGCCGTAGTCGCTGGGGAGTCCCGGCCGACAGTCTGCGGGCTGTGCGAGTGTAGATCGCGATGGCGCGCGGGGCGCAGCTTCGGGTGAGCTGGACTTCATGGACGTGTGGTACCCGATCCAGGCCAAGCAGAAGGACCGCGTCGGCCGCCCCGACATCGACTCCTTCGAGGCGGTCATGACCCGCGAGGACCGCACCAAGGGCTTCTTCGTCGCGTTCGATTACACGTCCGACGCCCTGCGCGAGATCGCCGCCTTTTTCCGCAAGAGCGGCAAGGCCATCATCGCCCTGACGGTCCGCGAGATTCTTGATGAGGAAATTGCCAGAAAGCTGGCGTGAGGAAGGTAGCCGATGGCATCACAACAGACGCTTGAGTCATTCCTGGCCAAGGGGAGGCAGTTGGCGCGCGTAGATGGGGACGTTGTGGACGTTCACCGAGACTTCGAATTCTGGGATGAAGACGTTGCCGTTTGGCTGGAAAAGCGTTTTCCGAAACTGGGTCTCTCTGGAGGGTGGTCAGCCTTGCCGGGCTCGAATCTCGTCGTCGGCCGCCATTATTACAACGACGATGATTTTCGGCGACGCTTCTCGGAGATTGTCAGGAATCGCTTGCAATGGCTCGGCGCAAGTTGCGTGAACACGACCGAGGAGGAGGTCGATAGCCAGATTAAGAGTACGCGAGAGCGACCTGTCTCCAAGCGGGTCTTCGTGGTCCACGGTCACAACGAGGCTGCCCTGAGCAAGGTGGCACGTTTCTTGGAACATGTCGGCCTGGACCCAGTTGTATTACATGAGCAACCCAACAAGGGCCGCACGATCATAGAGAAATTCGAGGCACACTCCGACGTGGCCTTCGCCGTTGTGCTGCTCACAGGCGATGACGTGGGCTACGCTAACCGCGCCGACGCTCAAGCCGCCAAACCTAGAGCGCGCCAAAACGTCATTCTGGAATTGGGTTACTTCCTCGGAAAGCTCGGGCGGGAGCGAGTTTGCCCCCTTTGCGAGGAGGGGCTCGAAACGCCGTCTGACTATGACGGCGTGGTGTACGTCCCGCTCGACGCGGCTGGCGCTTGGCAAATGAGTCTTGGCCGAGAGCTGAGAGAGGCCCACCTGCCGGTAGACCTGAATCAACTCGGGTAGGATGCATCGCGAACGCACCATCTTCAGTGAACCCCAAACGCTGAACCCTCTGCCCGCCCGCCGCAAGCCCGCTCTTCTGCGTGCCTCTGCGCCTCAGTGGTAACGTTCACCTTTCCCTGCGTCCTCTGCGGTCCAATTCCCGCTTTCCAGCCTCTCACGGTCGATTCTGACCGTCCTTGGACGAGTCCCGGATGCCCCGCAATCGGTTATTGATGTCCTGGAACTACCCCAGGATGTCCTAGAACCATCCCAGGAGGCCCTGGAACTATCCCAGGATGTCCTTGAACCATCCCAGGATGTCCTGGAGCTTTTCCAGGATGTCCTGGAAGATTCCCAGGATGTCCCGCACAGGTTCTGGGAGCTGCTCGGAGCGCTGCGGGTCATGCAAATATCGTGTCCGCATGAACGCGAGTCGCCGTAGGATGTTGTCCCGGCCGCTGGTTGACAGGTCCGCTCACTCCGGCCACACTTATGCACGCGCGGGTGCGGACGAACCACGATGACAGCCGGGGGCGGCTGTCCCACACTGTAGGCGGAGGTTTATAAACATGCCAGGCGACTACGTTCCGGGACCGGATGCCGAGTTCGACAGTTGGCAGCAGAACTGGCTCACGTACGCGGCGGCCAACGCCGTCGCGCTGGGGCTCGACCCGCTTATCGACATTCCCGCCATTCAGGCCGCGCAGACGGCCTGGGACACCGATTATGACGGGCATCTGACTGCCTCGGCCGCGGCCCAGGCCGCGCGGGCGGCCAAGGACGCCGAGCGCGTGACGTACATGACTCTGCTGCGCTCGTTCAGCCAGCAGATTCAGAAGCGCACCGGCACGACCGACGAGCAGCGCGGCGGCCTGGGGATCACCATCCCCGACACCGAGCCGACGCCGGTGCCCGCCCCGACCACGGCCCCCACGCTCAACATCGTCACCGCCGAACGGCTGCGGCACGTGGTCGAGGCGACCAAGACCGCCGAGGAAGGCGCGGGGCTGGGCAAGCCGACCGGCGTGCGCGGCGTGCAGCTCTGGCGCAAGATCGGCGATCCGCCCCCCGCCGGCGAGTCGGACTTCGAGTTCGTGAGTGAGTTCACGCGGGCGCGGATGACGCTCGACTACCAGATGACGCAGGGCGGCCTGACGGTCTACTACCAGGCTCGCTGGGTCAGCACCCGCGGCGAGACCGGTCCCTGGGGCGAACTGGTCAGCGCGACCGTCGTCAAGTAGGAGTGGCGCGTGCTCGCCGGCGCGGACTGCAACAAGGTCGCGCACTACATGCTGCGCTGGGAATCCACGCGCGGCGAGACCGGCCCGTGGAGCGAGACGGCCAGCGCCACCATCGGGGCGTAGGCTGGGCGGTACGCCGAGGATGCACACTAGAAACTACCACCCGCTGCCCCGAATGCGGAGAGACGACATGAACCGACGACGACTCAAACAACGCCTGCTCAAATGGGGACCGACGCTTCTTGGCATTCTTGTCTGCGCGGTACCTCTCGCGCGTTCAGCGTACTTCCAACGGCAACTGGCACGCCTGTTTGCGCAAGACGGCCCCGCCGAACAACAAATGGCCCGGTTGTTCGCCATGTTCACCGGCGGCGCGCTCGGGCCGGTCACGATCGTCGACTTCGACTGGCCCTACTACGTCGCAGCCGTCCTGCTCGCCCTCATCGCCGCGCGCTTCTGGTGGCTCTACCGCCCGATTCCGCTCGATCATTGCCAGGTCTGCCGCTACGATCTGACCGGCAACGTCACCGGCCGCTGCCCCGAGTGCGGCGCTGCAACGGTCAGCCCCGGACGGGGCGAAAGATCGTAGCCCAAGGCGCGAGCCCTGGGTAAATGCGATCAAGCGAAGCGTAGCCCCGGAGGGGCGAAAGACATTTGCTGTCGGTTGGCCGTATGTCACCCAAAGCACAGCCGCGAGTGCAAACACCGTCGCGCACTACATACTGCGCTGGGAATCCTCGCGCGGCGAGACCGGTCCCTGGAGCGAGACCGCCAGCGCGACGATCGGGGGCGTAGGCTAGGCGGTGCGCCGGGGACGCACCCTACAAACTGGCTCTGCCCCGTAACTTGCGTATAATGCTGAGTCTCGCGCATGGATCTACTTGTGCGAGCATCCTCGTCCGTTCAGTTCCAAAGGGGTTTGACCATGAATCGTGGACGTTTCGCTTGTGCCGCTCGGGTCGGTCTGATGCTGGTTCTGCCCTCGACTGATGTTTCGCTCGCCAGGGCCCAACGTACCACTGGGGCGCGCGAGCCCGACAGCCAACCGGTCTCAGCCACCATTGAGTTTCCGAAAATCGATCGACGACCCGCCCCGGCGAGGTGGGTGCGCCCACGCATGACAACGTTGCCGGCGTTCGACGCGTCACAAGGACGGCGGAATTCTTGGCAAGTCGATCTCCGGCACTGTAACGCCTCAGGACTCATCCTCCGTCACAGACTGGATGACCTCCTGCAAGCGTCTTTCGACGAGGCCACGAAATGGCCGCTCCCGACAGCCTTGCCCGAGGGTTTCGACGCCGCACAGATCATGGAGCTCGCAAAGAACCCCGGGCTGGGCGTTCGCAAGCTTCACCAGGCTGGAATCACCGGCCGCGGCGTGGGGGTCGCGATCATCGACCAGACACTGCTGGTCGAGCATCAGGAATACACTGACCGGCTCCGCCTGTACGAGGAGACGGACGACATCAAAGGAGGGTGGCGAACGACGCAAATGCACGGCCCGGCGGTGGCCTCGTTTGCCGTCGGCAAGACGGTCGGCGTGGCCCCGGAAGCGGATCTGTACTACATCGCCACTGCCAGAGGCGGTGATGGGAAGGATTTCACGTATCTGGCCCGCTGTATCCGCCGCCTGTTGGTGGTGAACCGGCAACTACCCGCGGA
>DRGC01000057.1 GCA_011050235.1 Phycisphaerae bacterium
ATCGTGGCGATTGCGGCCGGGCGCGCTGACCTGGTTCACATCCACACATGCAGCGGGCGGACGTTCTGGCGGGACTGCGTGCACGCGCTGGTCGCCCGGCTGATGCGGCGGGGGGTTATTTGGCACGTTCACGGCGGGCGGTTCGCCGAGTTTGCCGCCGGGTGCGGGCCCGTCGGCCGGGCCGTGATGCGGCGCGCGTTCGAATCGGCCTCAGCCGTCATCGTCCTTGGCGACACCTGGCGCCGCCAACTTATGCCCTATGCCCCGCGCGCCCGCTGGCGAGTCGTTCCCAACGGTGTGCCGCTTGCCGAGGGCCCGCTCGGCGAGCGCGGCGAGACGTTCCTGTTCCTGGGGCACTTCGGCCGCGACAAGGGCGCCGCCGAGTTGGTTCAGGCGGCAGCGCTGGCCGCGGGCCGCGGGCGAAAGTTGCGGGTCGATCTGGCCGGCCATGAGACAGCCCCCCATCAGCGGGACAAACTCGCCGACGTCGCCGCCCGGGCGGGCCTGGAGGACCACGTTCGTTTCCTGGGCGTGCTGGCCGGCCCGGCCAAGCAGGCGGCGCTGGCGTCGGCGGGGTGTGTGGTGCTGCCCAGCTATGTCGAGGCCATGCCGATGGCGCTGCTGGAGGCGATGGCGCACGGCCGGGCCGTGATCGCCACCCATGTCGGGGCGGTCGCGGAGGTCATCACCGACGGCGTGGAGGGGTTCCTGATCGCCCCCGGCGACGCCGACGCCCTGGCCGATGCGATGACGCGCCTGGCCGAGGACCCGTCGCTGCGTCAGCGGATGGGGCGTGCGGGCCGGCGACGGGCCGAGCAACGCTTCAGCGCCGATGCGATGGGCAAGCGGGTGTTGGCGATCTATAATGACGTGCTCGAGGCGCGGCCATGAATCCCTGGTTGGTGCGACAGATCGTCTTTCCGCTGCATGAAATCCTGTGCGGGCGCCGGACCATGCGCGTATATCGCCGGCTCCGGCGGTCGCAGTGGTGGTCGACGGACCAGTTGCGCCAACTGCAGTTGGACAAGCTTTGCCGGCTCGTCGGGGTCGCGCTGAGCAACTCGGACTTCTACGCCGACTTCGCGGGTCTCGACAGAAGCTGGCGGCCGCAAACGCTGGACGACCTGCAGCGCCTGCCGCTGCTGGACAAAGCAACGATCTCGGCGCATCGGGGGGACCTGGTCAACCGCGGCGTCCCGGGCGGGGCCAGACGCTATCGGACGGGCGGCTCGTCGGGCGAGCCGATGATCTTCTACTTCGACAAGCTCCGCCAGGCCTTCGACAAGGCCGCCCGCATCCGCGCCCACGATTGGTGGGGGCTGCGGCTGGGCCAGCGGGAGGCGCACATCTGGAACGCGCCGATCGAGCTGGACGGCACGGGCCGGCTGAAACGGCTGCGCGACACGCTGACCAACGAGCGGATCTTCCCGGTCTCGACGCTGGGGCCCAAGACGATCCACGCATTCACAGCGGCGCTGAAACGCTTCGCTCCGCGGTGTGTGTTCGGCTATCCCAGTGCGATCGAGATGCTGTGCACGCTGTCGGCTGCGGCGGGCATCCGGCTGGACGAGATGCCCGTAAGGGCGGTCTTTCTCACCGGCGAGGTCCTCTACGATCACCAGCGCACGATCATTTCCGAGGCGTTCGGCGGCGCGGCGGTGGCGAACAACTACGGCAGCCGCGAGGCGGGATTTGTCGCCCACGAATGCCCGCAAGGCCGAATGCACATCACCAGCGAGAACGTCATCGTCGAGGTCCTCCGCGACGGCCGACCCGCCCAGCCGGGCCAAGACGGCGAGATCGTCGTGACGCAACTGGACTGCCTGGCGATGCCGTTTATCCGCTACCGGACAAGCGACGTGGGGCAACTGTCCGATGACCCCTGCCCCTGCCAGCGGGGGCTGGAGATCATGACGGTCGTCAAAGGTCGCAGCAACGACTTCCTCGTGGCGCCCGACGGCCACATCGTGCACGGCTCGGCCGTCCATGCGGCGCTGAGCGGGACACCCGGCATCGTGCGGTTCCAGTTGCTCCAGCAGGCCGATTATCACGTGACGATCCTGCTGACGACCGACGACCAGTTCACCCCCGGCAGCGAACGGGCTATCGCCGACGAGATCGCCCATCGCCTCGGCGACCGGGCGAGCGTCTCGGTGGAGTTCCGCGATGAGATAGCGCCGGGGCCGGCGGGCAAGTATCGATACATCATCAGCGACCTGTCGAGCCTGACCCGCCGCGCGGCGCCCGCGCGCTGACCCGTGAGAGACCCGGGATGACGATGCACATGCTCAGCTTCGACGTGGAGGAGTACTTCCAGACCCAGGCCGCCGCCGAGGGCGGTGTGCGCGTCGAGGATTGGGCAACCTACGAGCGGCGGCTGCCGGCGTCGATCGAGAAGGTCCTGGCCATCCTGGCTGACCAAGATGTGACCGCGACGTTCTTTGTCCTTGGGTGGGTGGCCCGGCACGAGCGGGCCGTCGTCGCGCAGATCGCCGCAGCCGGGCACGAGATCGCCTCGCACGGGATGACGCATCGAATGCTGGGCGAGCTGACGGCCGATGAGTTCCGCGCCGAACTTCGCGACAGCCGAAAATTGCTGGAAGATATCTCGGGCAAGCCGGTCGTCGGCTTCCGCGCGCCGACGTTCTCGATTACCCGCCGAACAGCGTGGGCGTTGGACGTGTTGGCCGAAGAGCTGTTCCGCTACGACTCGTCAATCTTCCCAATCCGTCACGACCGCTACGGCATCCCCGACGCGCCGCGATGGATCCACCGGGCCATCGGGCCGGCCGGCGGGGAGATCGTCGAAATTCCGCCGCTGACGGCCCGGGCCTTTGGCGTGAACCTGCCCGTCGGCGGGGGCGGGTACCTGCGTCTGCTGCCGACGTCGCTGATTCGCCGCGCGATCCGGCGCGCCGAGCGGGCGGGCCAACCGGCCATGATCTACCTGCACCCCTGGGAACTCGACCCCGACCAGCCCGTCCTGCCCATGACCCGCACCAGCCGCTTCCGCCACCGCGTGAACCTCAGCCGCACAGAACCCAGACTGCGCGACCTGCTAAGCCGCCACCATTTCTCCACCGTCGCCGCCGCGCTGGCACACGCGACCTGTCCGACCACCCACGAATACGCTGCCTGATCCCCCTGGCAGCAACGGGCCGGAAGTTCCAAGAGACAAGATACAAGTTCCAAGAGACAAGTTCCAAGTTCCAAGATGCAAGAAACAAAGGCTGGCCGCATCGCCGGTGGACGCCCAATAGGGGGGATTCTGTTTCTTGGAACTTGCTTCTTGGAACTTGGAATTTGCAGAAATTGTATTTTGGCAGTTGATGTTTTTCTCCCAAAACTCTTGACACGCCTGCTGTTGCGCTCTAACATTTACTCGGTTAGCTCGCGATGGGGCCTGTCTGTCCTGGGGCTCGCCACGGATGGGAGTGCCTCAGACAGCGGCCGCCTTGAAATGAAGAAGGCGCCTTATGAGGGACACGGACAGTTGGGGCACACTCCACCGGCCGGCGTTCGAACCGCTCGAACCCCGCCTACTGCTAAACGGCACAATCGAAGGCCAAGTCTGGGAAGACCTCAACGGCAACGGCCTCCGGGACCCCGGTGAGCTTGGCCTGAACGGCTGGACGGTCGAGTTGGTCGATCAGCTGACGAACACGGTCGTCGATACGCAAGTCACAGCCGACATCGACCTCGACGCCAGCGGGACCATTGATCCGTTTACCGAGTCCGGCCTCTACACCTTCACCGGCGTTGTCGATGGGACCTATGAAGTCCGTCAGGTCGTTCCGCCCGATTGGTCGCAAACCGCTCCGGTCTTTGACGCACAGGCATTCGAAGTAGCTGACGGCCGCGTATCGGCCATAGCCATGAACAACGCGGGGGCGTTTGTCGTTGCCTGGCATGCCCACGGCGACAGAGACGACATCTTCGCTCGTTTCTACAACCCAGACGGTTCGCCTGGGTCCGAACCGTTCATTGTGAACACGGCAACCACGGGCCTCCAACGCTATGCGGGTGTTTCGATCAATGATGCAGGCGATTTCGTCGTTACTTGGGCGAGCGTGGAAGAGACGTTCGGGATCTCTGCGCAGCGCTATTCCGCTGACGGCGCCACAATGGGCAGCGAACTGCAGATCAGCGCCACCGGCATCGACCCCGAGGTCTTCCTTGAGGACGATGGCAGTTTCCTGGTCTGTTGGTCGGATGAGGATGGGCCACGGGGCCAGTACTTCGACAGTAACGGGGCGGCCAGCGGCGCTGAGTTCGCTCTTCAGATCGACGGAGCAGGTTGGGTCAATTTCTCGGAAGAGTGGATCGACCAGGCCGATGACGGGACGCTGATTGTGACTTGGCGGGGGCCCGCCGGGGGGGCAAACAGCTGGCATGTTCAAAGGCTTGCCCCTGATGGTACTTCCCTGGGGACGTCGCTGGAACTGGATACGTATAGTAGCGGGGACACGTTTCCGGAAAGTACGGTGGCCGCCAACGGGGCTGGGGAATATGTGGTCGTCTGGAAAGACGCGTACAACATGTACGCCCGCTCCTTCGGCCCCGATGGTGTCCTTCGCGGCGAGCACGCCGTGCCAAGTGGCGGCCGTGCACGGTTCGCCGTGGATATGACAGCTAACGGCCAATTCGTTGTGATTTGGGGCGACTTTGCCGTGGATGACGGCTGGTACCAAACGTTCGCGCAGTGGTTCGAAGCGGACGCTACGCCTATTGGCGCCGTTTTCGAGGTGAGCGATTGGCCTCGCTGGAGCGGTGGGGATCGAACCGTCGCGGTCAGTGACGCCGGAAGCATGGTGGCACTATGGGACGGGGACCATCCCGCACAGGACGGAATGATGGCCAGGCGCTACCCGGGCCTTGGGCCCGTGGACGCCTACACTGTCTCGCTTAGGGACGGTCAACGACTTGTTGACTTGAACTTCGGCGGCTTCGAATTGGGCGTCGTCGAGGGCCAGATCTTCGAGGATCTCAACGTCAATGGCATCCGTGATGGAAGCGAGGTCGGGCTCAACGGTTGGACCGTCGAATTGCTCGATATCCAGACGGGGCAGGTTGTGGCCAGCACGACATCGGCTGCTGATGATCTGGACGGAGACGGGTCGATCGATCCGGTTACTGAAGCCGGGCTGTATTCATTTACGGGCCTGGCCGGCGGCGACTATCGCATTCGCCAGATTCGTCAGGTCGGTTACGAACAGACGACGCCTCTGCCAATAGCGGACACATACGAGCATGCCGAGACGGTCTACGAGGTGCCGAGAGATCCGTCGGTACTCGTCGAGTTTGATTTCCCTGTCGATTTGCTGTCGATGCCGTTGGGGGTTGATGGCGCGACGCTGACTATGGAGTTGGCGTACCGGGACATGTGGCATTGGCATTACCAACTAAGCGCCGAAGGGCAGGACCTGGGCATTGTGTTTAATGACGTCCTGACCGACGAGATCCACGTCAGTTACGACCTTCTGACGGCATTGGCTGCCGACGGTACGATCTCATTCGCTCTGCAGGACACCTACGGGCTTGATCGACACAGAGACTTCATAACGTTGTCGCTGGCGTTTTCCGGCGTGATCAACCCGGCCCTGCACGATGTCAGCATCGTTAGCGGATCGGTCATTGATACGACCAATTTCGGCCTGGTCTCCACGGATTCGACGATCTCCGGTCAGGTTTTCGAAGACACTGACGGCAACGGCGCCCGCGACGGGGGCGAGGTCGGTCTGAACGACTGGCACGTAGACTTGATCGACGTAGGCACGGGCCTGACGGTAGCCCGGGCTACAACGGCGGACGAGGATATCGACGGCGACGGCACGATCGACCCGGAGACCGAAGCGGGACGCTATGCCTTCCATCCTGTTCTCCCGGGGACATATGAAGTGCGGCAAGCCACGCCAACGACGCATCATCAAACACTACCGGGGACCCTATATCAGCTTGTCGTTGGCACGACCGATGACGTGACCGGGATCGACTTCGGAAGCCAACTTACCCCCGTCGTCATAGACGGCCAGGTCTTCGTGGACGCTAACGTCAACGGACAGCACGACGTCGGCGAGGTCGGCCTGAACGGGGTCACGATCGAACTGCTGGACTTCTGGACGAACGCCGTGGTGTCCACGACCGTCACGGGCGACATCGATCTGGACGGTGACGGCGTCATCGATCCGTTGACCGAATCGGGGCGCTACGAGTTCGCTGGTTTGCTCCCCGAAGACTACCGTGTCCGGCAGGTATTGCTGGGTCCCAACTGGGAGTGGACCGGGCCCTTGCCTGATCTGCAGATGATGAGCCCGATCAGACGCGTCAGTGATCCTGCCGAGGGCTTGCAGGAAGACCCAGACATCGCGATGGCCGCTGACGGGAGTGTCGTGGTGGTCTGGGAAAGCGCCAATGATTCCGGGATGGGTGGCATTTGGGGGCGGGCCCACGACGCCAGTGGCACGCCGGTGGGCAGTCAATTCCCCGTCTATGTCGATCCAGCCTTCAATGGAGGACAGCCCGGAGTAGCCATGCTCGATACCGGCCGGTTCGTCGTGACTTGGGTCGATAAGGCCGTTGACTCAGATTATGGCATTCGCGCCAGCGTCTTCGAAGCAGACGGCACGCCTGTCGTTGGACCGTTCCTGGTCAACACACATGTCGATGACACGCAATCATTTCCTGCGATTGCCACTAACGGCGATCACTTCGTTATCGTATGGCGCCAAGATGGAGCCACCGAGGACGGTGCTTTCGGGCGTGTGTTCGAGTCTGATGGTACGCCCATTAGCGGTGAGTTCCGCGTCAACGCCGATGCGGGAGAGTACGCCTTTGACTTGTCTGTCGCGATGTTGCCCGACGGCGATTTCATGGCTTCCTGGTGGGAAGACTACTACGATCGGCGTGCGTACATCCGGGGCTTCAATGCAGATGGCACACCGATCAATGATCCCGTGGAGATCGTCATTCCCGGCCAAAGTGAAGCATCAAGTCCTTCTGTCATCGCTTCGGGGACGGATTCGTACCGTCTGTTCTGGAACGCGCAGATTTCCGGGGCCTGGTATCACTACACGCAACAGGTCGGAGTCGATGGATTGGTCCTGGGCGATCCGGCTGACTTCGGCTATGGGCGCAGCGATATTGCTCCTGCAAGCAACGGCGGATTCGCCACATCGAACTCACCCGCGTACGAAGGGGTCGGGGGTCAGCTCTTCGGCGCTGACGCAGCGCTGGCGAGCAACTTCACCTTTGTGACCGACGTTTATACCCCCCGGCAGCACGTCTCGGCCGTGGGAGTCAACGATATGGGGCTCGTGGCGGTCACGTGGCACGAAGGGGAGGAAGACGATCCTGCCAACGGCATCTTTGTCCGATTGGCTGGCGGCGGCCTACAGCCGCGTGAGACTGTCCTGACGACGACGTGGGGGGACCGGGCAGCGGGTGATTTCGGGAACGTTCTGCCGGGTGACGTAAGCGGCCAGGTGTTCGACGATCTGGACGGCGACGGGTCTCGCGGGGCCGGGGAGACGGGCCTCAACGACTGGGTGGTTAAGCTGGTGGACGCCGCAACCGGTCAGGTCATCGCCAGTGTGCTGACGGCCGAGATCGACCTGGACGGTGACGGCAGTATCGATCCCGAGACCGAAGCCGGTCTGTATACCATCGAGACGCTCTGGTCGGGTGATTTTCAGCTTCGAATAACGTGGCCGGACGACTATTGGCCAACGGTCCCGGCTGACGGCATTCACACGCTGACACTCCCCCCGGGGGCGTCGCTGAGCGGCTACGATTTCGGCGCCGTCGAGTTCGCCAGCGTCAGTGGGCAGGTCTACTACGACCTCAACGGCAACGGGCAGCAAGATGGCAGTGAACCCCTGCGTCACGGTTGGCTGGTACAGGTGCTCGATCCCGACACATGGGAAGTCGTGGCCTTCACTGAAGCCGTGGGAGGCACTTACCAGATCGAGGGCCTGGTACCCGGGGACTATCGACTCGAGCTAATGCCCATTGTCGGCTGGGCGATAAGCGAACCTTTGGCCGGCTACTACGACGTGATGCTGTCGATCAGTGAAGATCGGACCGACTTGGACTTTGGCGTCGAACTCGCCGATGCCCGGATCGCCGGGCAGGTCTTTGGCGACCTCGACGGCAACGGCGTGCGGGATGGGGATGAGGTTGGCATTGACGGGTGGACGGTGGAGTTGGTCGATCCGGCGACTGGCGGTGTGATTGCTGCGGCCACGACCGCAAGCGAGGACCTCAACGGCGACGGCATCATCGACCCCGCGACCGAACGCGGGCGCTACCGCTTTGCAGGGCTGGTGCAGGATGACTACGAAGTCCGTCAGGTCGTGCCCGCCGGCTGGCAGCAGACGGCCCCGATGGGTGTGGAGGAGCGGGCGTTCGCCGCTGAGGTGGTCGGCGGGGCTGTGACAGTCCACGAGTTCGATGTCGCTACCGGGGCGATCCTTAACAGCTTCGCCGGGCCGCAGGCAGTGGCCATGGCCGGCTATCAGGGCCTGGCCGTCGGGCCGGACAGTCTGTTCTACGTCGACGCCAGCGACTGGTTCACGCCCACGCTGTGGGAGCTGGACCTCGATACAGGCGCGGTGATCGACTCCGACCCGCTGACGTTTGGGGCTATCTATGTCATCAAGGGGCTCGCCTACCTCGACGGGCTGCTTTACATCCAGTACATGCCCGACCAGGTGGCTGTGTGGGATCCCGCCAGTGATAGTTTCATCCGGACGCTGACGATAGCGGCTGTGGTGACGGGCGGGCTGACGGGCGCGGGTGATCTGGGTGTGTTGTTCGACAGCAACGCCGCGGGCGAGATCATCGCCATTGACCCGACGGATGGTTCGGTGCTCAGCACCTTCGCCACCGGCCTGGGCGCGCTGGACGGCGGGTTGGCCTATGTGGGCGGCGAGCTGCTGGCTATCGGTTTGGGTCTCGGCAGTTTGGTCCATCGCATCGACCCGGCCACGGGCGCGGTTCTCGATAGCTTTGCTCTCGGCGTAACCGGCAGCATTGTCGGCCTGGGCGGCGACCGGCCGAACCTGCCGGTCCCGGTGAACTACGCGATGTCCCTCGGCCCAAGTGACGTCGTTGACGGCCGAGACTTCGCCAACCTGGCCCCAGCCGTCGCGGGCGACTTCAACGGCGACGGGCTGGTCGACAGCCTGGACATCGATCTGCTCTACGCCAACCAGGGCGACGCTGCCTTCGACCTCGACGGCGACGGCGACGCCGACAGCGACGACATGGACGTGCTGATCCACGATATCCTCAACACCGAATACGGCGACATCAATCTCGACGGCCTGGTCGATGGGACCGACCTGGCGATCCTCAAGACCAACTTCGCCTCTCAGGGCGTCGGCTGGTCCGGCGGCGACCTCAACGGCAGCGGCCTGGTCGACGTAACGGACCTGTCGATCATGGCCAAGTACTTCGGCTTCGAAAGCCCGGGCGGCGCATTACCCGTCAGCGCAGCGGCCCTGCTCGCCGGCAGCGACACCCAGGCCGAACCGATCCTGGCCAGCGGCCAGGCGTTGGTCGTGTCCTCGGCGCTGAAGCTCGCGCCAGAGGCCACGTCGATGCCGGATGCGCCTCAGCCAGCCGAGCCCGTGACGCTGTCCTCGCCTGGGCTGGCCGCCCCGGAAGCTGCGCCCATGCTGCAAAGCGCGCCGCCACAGCTTCGCGATGACGTGTTGCCGGCAGTCGCCATCGTCGATAGCCTCGGACGCCCAGCGTGGCCTTGGAACATTATCGCCGATGTTGCGTCGGACCATTCGGTTCCCGCGCCCCGTGGCCTGCGTTTCGCTCCGGCTGGCCCCCGCAACGGAGACGCCCATCCACACGCCGCGCCCCCCATGGCGGGGATATTGCCGGCCTCCGCGGGAGACCTTTCGGAGCCCGAGGATGAATTGGACGACATCCTCGCCATCTCATCGATGGACATCAGTCTGACACCCGCCATCGGGAGGTCGTTTCGAGGCTGAGGGCAGCGGCACCTTTCGGCGGCAAGAGCGGCTTGGGGGTTTGCTGGATGGATGACGTGAGCGGCCGGCGCAAGAAGAACGCCGCCCCGCGAAGGGCGGCGTTCTTGATTCACATCCAAGCAGGTTAGACCTTGCGGACGTTGATGGCCTTGGGGCCCTTGGGCCCTTCGGTCAGTTCGAACTCCACAGTCTCGCCTTCGGTGAGCGACTTGAAGCCTTCGCCCTGGATGTCGGCGTGATGAACGAACGCGTCCGTGCCGTCATCGGTCGTGATAAACCCAAAACCCTTGGAATCGTTGAACCACTTCACTTTACCTGTTGCCATTGTTATGGCTCCTTGAGAGATCAGCACACTAGATTCGCCAGCGTCATCCAAGCCGACTCATCCGCTGCAGTGAAGTGGTAAACACTCCCGAGATGCGGTAAACCTGGGTGCAAGCTGCAAACGAACAGCGATGCTAACCGTGCTTGCTGGCGGCCATGAGAGAACTCCTCTCACCCCCGTCAGCCCTAATTTGCCTAATTTTCCCGTCGGCCCTTACGGAAGTCAAAGGAAATTATGGAAATATCCCCAGCCCTGACTTTGGACTGCCCGCCCTTCCCCCGCGGCGCGCACGCTTGCATCAGGCCGGGCGATCCGATACACTATTGGGCTCTCATGATGATGCGGACTCACACATCCGGTCTGGGCGTCTTTGGGAGGCTCTTCACGAGCCTGCTGCGGACGCTGCGCGCCGTTCATTGGCCTGCTGCTGCGGCCTGACCTCTGCGGCTGACCCCGGGCCTTGCGGCTGGGGCGCCGACACCACCTGACCCCATCGATGCAAAAGGGGCCTCCCGGAGTATCCTGTGCAACGAACCGATATTCGCAATATAGCCATCATCGCCCACGTCGACCACGGCAAGACGACGCTGGTCGACCAACTGCTTCGTCAGTCCGGCCAGTTCCGCCAGGGCGAACTAACGGGCGAGTGCATTCTGGACTCCGACCCGCTCGAGCGGGAGCGCGGGATCACGATCCTTTCGAAGAACTGCGCGATCGACTACACCGACCGGGCCGGGCACACTTACCACATCAACATCGTCGACACGCCCGGGCATGCGGATTTTTCCGGCGAGGTCGAGCGGGTATTGACGATGGCCGACGGCGTCCTGCTGCTGGTCGACGCGTTCGAGGGCGTCATGCCCCAGACGCGTTACGTTTTGTCCAAGGCCCTGGCCGCCGGGTTGGCCCCGCTGGTGGTGATCAACAAGATGGACCGCCCCAACGCCCGGCCCGACAAGGTGCATGAGGAAGTCTTCGACCTGCTGGTCGACCTGGACGCCGAGGAGCACGCCCTGGAGTTCCCCGTGATCTACGCATCCGGCAAGGACGGCTGGGCGTCGGCCGACCCGAATGCCGGCGGCGACGCGGGCGGCGACATCCACGACCTGTTCGATGCGATCATCACGCACGTCCCCGCGCCCGACCTGGACGGCGAGGCCCCGCTGCAAGCGCTGATCACCACGCTGGACTACAGCGACTACGTCGGCCGCATCGGCATCGGGCGCGTGTTCGCCGGGGCATTGGTCGCCGGCGACAACGTGGCCGTCATCGACCGCCGCGGCGAGCAGACCACCCAGCGGATCGCCCAACTGTTCCGCTTCAACGGCCTGGGCCGCATCGAGGTCGACCGGATCGATGTAGGCGATCTGTTCGCGGTGGTGGGGTTGGACAGCGTTGATATCGGCAACACGCTGGCCGACATCGACAACCCGGTCGCCCTGGCGTCGGTGGCCATCGACGAGCCCACGCTTCGCATGACGTTTCGCTTTAACGACTCGCCCTTTGCCGGGCGCGAGGGCAAGTACGTCACCAGCCGTCAGCTTCGCGAGCGACTGGACAAGGAGCTTCAATCCAACGTCGCCCTTCGCGTGGAGGATCACGGCGATACGTTCGTTGTCTGGGGCCGGGGGCTGCTGCACCTGGGGATCCTGCTGGAGAACATGCGGCGCGAGGGCTACGAGCTGTCCGTCGGCAAGCCGGAGGTGGTCTTCCACACCGACGAGCACGGCAAACGGACCGAGCCGATCGAACATCTGGTGATCGACGTGCCCACCGACAGCGTCGGGGCCGTGATGCAGCTTGTCGGCGACCGCCGGGCCGAGATGATCCACATGGATACCTCCGGCCCGCGATCGGAGCTGGAGTTCACCATCCCCTCGCGCGGGCTGATCGGGTTGCGCAGCCGTATGCTGACGGCGACGGCGGGCGAGGCCGTCATGCACCACCGTTTCGAAAGCTACGGTCCCCATCGCGGGGAGGTGCCCCATCGCACCAACGGCGTGATGATCGCCACCGAGTCGGGCGCCGTGACGGGCTTCGCGCTGGAGCAGTTGGCCGACCGCGGCACGATGTTCGTCCAGCCGGGCGATGCGGTCTACGCCGGGCAGGTCGTCGGCGAGCACTGCAAGGACAAGGATATTCCCGTCAACGTCGTGCGGAAGAAGAACCTCACGAATATGCGGTCGTCGACGAAGGAAGCGACCGTCACCCTCAAGGCCCCGCGGGCGATCACGCTGGAAAGCGCGCTGGAATACATCGACCTGGACGAACTGGTCGAACTGACGCCCAACAGCATCCGCCTCCGCAAACTCCACTTGACCGAAAACGCCCGCAAACGCGCCGCCCGCGGCACGACCGTGGGGGCGTAGATCCCCCGCGAAAGAACGGAGAGCGGGATTGAAACGGCGAGCGGAATTAGAGGATTGATGGGATTTCAGGATTGTGTGTTGTTGTATCCCGGTTCCCAGCTCCCGATTGCCGGTTCCCCTCTTCAGGGCATGCGCGGGGCGAAGGATGTGCCGACGACCCGGGCGATGTGGTGGAGGCGGGCGAAGTTTAGAGCGTAGTCGGCTTCGGTTGCGAGGTGTTCGCAGTAGCAGGGGGTGTCGGCCGGCAGGTGGGCCAGGCGGCGGAGGTAGGTCTCGTAGTCCATCGACCCTTCGCCGATGAGCACTTCCTTAAAGGCCATGAAATCGCCCGGCCCGCGCGTGAACAGGACGTCTTTCAGGTGGACGCTGAACACTTTGTCGGCCAGCAGGTCGAAGGTGCGGTCGATCAGGTCGGTCGTGCGGTAGTAGTGGTCCTGGGAGACCATGTTCATCTGGTCGAGGTGCAGGCCCAGCATGGGGTGGTCGACGCTGTCGATGAACTCCCGTATGTCCTCGGGCTGGTAGAAGAACGTGTTGTTCCACGGCTCGATGATGTATTTGACGTTCGCCAGGTCCAGGCCGTCGAGGATGCGAAGCACGATCTCGCGAAACTCGGCGGCCGCCGCGGGCGAGAACATGTACGGATCGGTCGGGTGCGGGTGCGTGGGGTTGTCGGATGGATGGTTCGTCCCCACCAGCGTGATCACGCTGCCGCACCCCATCCGCTCAGCCTTGGCCAGCGCCGAGCGAACATGGTCGATGTGCTGCGACCGCTGCTGCTCGTCGCGGGTCAGCATGTTGGCGAAGTAGAATGCCTCCCCGATCGTCAGCCCCAACGACCGCGCCTTGGCCCCGTAGGCCTCGCACTGGCCGTCCGTCATAGCCCAAAGCGGCGGCGCGATGATGGCCGACAGGCCGTAGGTGTCCAGCTTCTCGCACAGCGGCGACAGGTCGTCGACTCGCGGCGCGGCAAAGGTCCCGTCGGCGGCTCCCAGTCTCATGGGCCGGTCTCCTTATCACTCCCGCAAGCATACCCGCAGCGGGGCCGGGCGGGCAATCGCATCTCAAGGCTTGTGGGGCGCCCGGCCGAATCATCCACAGTTCCGGAGGGACGACCAGACGTTAGCCGGGCCCGTGAGGGCCCGGTGGGCGAGCTCGCAATTGGGCAGAGCCCCGGCGGGGCGATAGAGGGAATCTCATTCGGCCCAGCCCCCGGTTCCCGGATCCTTTTTCGGTGGGGGCCGGGCCAAGGCTGCGGTATGCTTTGTACGGCAGTCGCGCAGCACGCGGCCGTAAGAGGAATCACGGATGAGCACACAGCAGCCGACAGACCCCTCACAATCGCGACCGCCCCAGCAACCGCCCCAGCCGCTACGGCCGGAGCTCCGACCTTTTGGGCAAGCCGACGCGCCGCCCGTCGCTGCCGCCGCCGACCGGCCTCTGTCGCCTGAGCATCTCCTGCAGGTTGAACAGGCCGACGTCCGCGCCCGCACGCTTCGCAAGGCGGGCGGCGTGGCGATGTTCAACGGCGTCACCTTCGCGATCTTCGCCGCCGGCTCGGGCCTGTTCGCACTGGTCAACCTGATGTTTGGCGAGTTCGATGCCGCGTCGGTCGTCATGACCGTCGGGCTTGCCGTGGTGGCGAGCAACGAGTTCAAGGGGCGCCGGCTGATCCGCAGCTTCGACCGCCGGGCCCCGAAACTGCTTGGCTGGAACCAGATCGGCCTGATGGCGCTGCTGGTCGCCTACGGCGCGTGGATGATCGCCAACGCCTACCTCGGCCCGGACCCCTACGCCGAGCAGATCGCCGAAAATCCGAGCGTGGCCGATCAGTATGCGTGGATGAGCCAGATAGACATGGCGGTGAAGCTGGCCGTCTACGGCGGGCTGATCGCGGGAACGCTGATCTTCCAGGGCCTCAACGCCCGCTACTACTTCTCCCGCGCCAAACTCCTGACCGCCTACCTCGACGAAACCCCCGACTGGGTCGTCGACCTCCAACGCCGCTCACCCGGAGCGTGAGGCAGAGCAATTGCCGATTGCGGATTGCCGAATGCGCCCGAAGGACGTCCCTTGTTGGGGCGCCCGAAGGGCGTCCCTTCTTGGGAGCGATTGAACTGAAGAAGCAGAAGGGGGCCTGGGGCTTGAGGTCTGCAGCCGACCGCAGTCTCGGTGTGTAAGATCGGGCTTTGCCCGACCGACGACGTGAGGCTTGGCGGCATATCTTTCGCCGATTTCTATGGACGAGCTGAAATGGAGATAGCTGTGCCTACAATTATGTAATACTCGGCGGGCGATCGAGGGCGTCGGCGACATGTGCAGCCGCGCCCGCCTGAGACCGCTGCTGAAGAAGCTGCTCGCGCGAATCCCGGCGGTTTGGCCGCAAGAAGGATCAGGCAATGACCCATGCGGAACACATCACTCAAGAAGGGGCCTCTCCGCGGGAGACCGACCTACCCTTTGGCCACTATTGTCGCTACAAGCTTTCCACGATGCGATGTCGGATCAGATCGCTCGGCAAGCAATCGCTGCGGTTGGGTCGCTGGTTGGAGTCAGACGTATTCCCGGCTGCGAGCCAGGCTGGGCACGAGGTCGTTCACCTGGAGGCCCGGCCGGAAGGCGTGATCCGTCTGGAACCGAAAGAGGGCATGGACACGACGCTGGAGCTGACCGATTGCCACGAGCTCTGTGCATTTCTGGAACGGATAGCCATTCGCAGCTTGGAACTGGAGACTCGGCTGGAGAGTAACCAGATCGTGGACGTGCTCATGTTCCTGTACACCTATCGTCGGGCGCTATCCCCACGTCACGACGGCAGCAAGCCGGCCACGGGTGTGGGCGGGCAGTTACTCAGTGACCACGGCGTGCACTTCTGTTGCACCCAAATACGGGTGCGTGACCAAGCTCTGATGGTCGAGTACAGCTACTGCGTCACCCGGCTGAGCCAGCTTGTCCGATGGTTTGAGCGGAAGCATCTTCACTTCAGCGATCATCGGGCTCTCTTTCACGCGGCGCCACGTTATGGGGCATTGGCGGTGGCCCTGTCGCTGGCCGTCCTTTTGGCGTTCGTTCTCACCAACAGCCTGCAACTCCTGATTGTCGCCGCGCTGGTCCAAGGGGCGGTCTTGTTTGCAGCCGTTTACTTGTTCTTCCGGGGAATGGGCAGCATCGAGTACGACAACGAAGAGAAGGCCTACCGACTTGCCAGGGCCCATGCAGACCTGACGCGCCATGCAGCCCGAATTCACGATGACCTTGCATCCGCACGCACGGTCCAGCGAAAACTCCTACCCGACCCGCGGCAGATGCCTCTGGCCGAGACGCTCGAATGGATCAGTAGCTTCGCGCCGGAAACCGAGGTGGGCGGCGACTATTTCGATGCCGCCCAATTGGGCGACCACAAGGCCGCGATGGTGTTCGCCGATGTCAGCGGCCACGGCATGGCCGCGGCGCTCATCACCGTGATCGTCAAGATGGCATTCCGGTCATGGGTCGAGGGCGAGTGGTCCTTGAGCGATTTTGCCCGCCGTGTTAACCGCGACCTCTGCCAATTCACCCCCGACAGCAGTTTCGTCGTGCTGGTGGCGGCGATTTACGACCACGCGAACGAACGTCTGGACTTCGTTAACTGTGGACATGCCCCTGAGCCCTTCCATCTGCCGGCCGACCTGTCCCAGCCGGTGGTCGGTCTTCCGAGAACCGGCTCGATGCTCCTGGGGCTGGAAGACTATATTGAGGTCCATGAGGCCGCCCTGTCGCTCGCCCCCGGGGATGCCATCCTCTTGGCCACCGACGGCCTGACCGAAGCCATGAACGATCAGGGCGAATTGTACGGTGATGATCGCCTTGTGGAGTTCCTGACAACCCATCGTTCGAAACCCGTGGCGGACCTCGTGGCCTCTCTCGTGGAAGATGTCTCCCGATTCGTAGGAACCGCCCAACAGAGCGACGACCGCACCGTACTGGCCTTTCGCGTCCGCGGGGGCTGAGGTTTGAGGCAGAGCGATTGTCGAATGCCGATTGCCGATTGAACTGCAGAAACGGCGAGCACCTGGCCGCCTACCTCAACGAAACTCCCGACTGGATCCTCGACCTCCAACACCGCTCACCCGGAGGATAAAGCCGAACGCAGTTCGACCGACGGCTTGAGGCTTGGGGCTTGCATAAAGCGGCCCAGGACAATAGGATGCCTGTGCAGAGATTCTCAGTCGGGTGCCGATGAAATGGCATGGTCACTCAATAGCCGGATGGGTCACGAGTGGCACCCCTACTGGAAGAACATGTCCCATGACGAAGACAGTGATTGTTCCAATTAACGTTAGCTCCAGGGTACTGCGCCATATCAGCCGGGGAATTTACAGAACGCCGGCCGGCGCCCTCAAAGAGCTGGTCAGCAACGCTTACGATGCGGGTGCGCGGCACGTTACGGTCAACACGGGTTGGCCTGTGTTGCGTGAGATCGTCATCACCGATGACGGCAAAGGAATGACGAGGGATGAATTCATAGATTTGGTCAAGCACATCGGGTTCACCAAGAAACAGGCAGGCAAGGCATTCACCATCCCAGGCACTCGCATCAAGCGCCGCACGATCGGTCACTACGGGATCGGTCTGCTCGCGGTTGGACAGCTTGCGAAGGTCATGCGAATAACCAGCAAGACTGCTGGGACGCTTGGAGGATTCGTCGCCGAGATCGGCTTTGAGCAATTCGAGGAAGTTGAGGAGGACGGTGTAAGTCGCTCGACAGTGAAAGATGAGGCTGCGCTGGAGGAGGTCGATCACAGGTCGCGCAATGCGCCATCCGGTCTCAAGATCGGCGAATGTAAGATAACGACAACACGCTATGGTTCGGATCAGAAGGACGAGGCCTTCACACGCATTGCGTTGTCTGGGATCAGGGCATTTGTCCAGAAGCACCTTGCAGGTGACCTAGCCGACCTCAATCCAGATCGGTCAAAAAGCAAAGCTTACTCACCGAATTACCAGCGATTGCTGGAACTGCTTCGAGTTAACGAGAGAGACATGACTCTCGGATGGTACCCTTATGAGAGGCTCGTCTGGGAAATGGGGGTGTACTGTCCGGTCAGGTACCCTGACGTTGGAGAGTACAAAGAGGGGGGGAAACTTCACAGCATTGCACGCCTGGCAGCTCGAGCGAAATTCGAACTGAGAATCGACGGGATTTTAGTTACAAAGCCCTTCGAAAAATCGTTCTTCAACGATAGCGATTACCCCGTTGAGGGGGTCTTCACTTGGGATAACGAGCCATTCCTACGTGGACGCCCCGAGTGCCGAACGAGTGGTTACATTATCTACAAAAGGAGAATACGGCCCAAGATACTGCATGGGATCCTGGTCAGAGAGGGGGGAGTGGCAATTGGGGGCTACGATTCTACGTATCTTCGGTATCCGTTCAATGAAGGCCAAAAATTCAACCAACTCACTGGAGAGATATACGCAGAAGGGCTCTCTGGCGCGCTCAACATCGATCGGAACAGCTTCAACGAGACTGATGACGTCTACATGGCCCTATCGAAATGGGTGCACAAGAAACTCCAACAGCAGGTTTTTTCCACGATCAAGAAGCTCCAGAGAGCTCCGGGGTCTGCGCGCCGAGCAGCGAACCGGCGTGACATTCAGGAGACGTTGTGTCTGGCTACCGAGCTGACAGACTGCGAATTCCGTAGGGTGCGATTTGAGGCCCTTGGCAAGTCGGAGCTGCTTCTTCGGATTCGCGGGAAAACGTTGATTATTAATCAGGACCACCGGGACGGCGTTGGCAGTTCATCAAGGCAAGAAAAGGCGCTATTGGCTGCCGCGCTCGTACTGACAGGGATTACTGAACCGGACGAAATTCAAGAAGCCGAGAACATCGTCCAGCAGGCTAAGAAAGCGTTGAAAGCCAGGGGTGATGTCGAAGAGCTTTGATGAAAGAATGGCGCGATGTCCCCTGAAGCAGGACATTCGCGACAAGCTGTGGGTGCCCTATGCAAGGAAACTTGCAGGCAGGGGGGTTCTTTCCAAGTATTTGACGCTGTACTCACCACCGATGATGGACATCAAGCATCTTCAGCGAAAAGGACTCCTTGCCTACGATGGCGAGACTTTCAATGGAGTCGTAACGGTTGCCTACGAAGAAGCCCATTTTGGTGATGCCATATCGCGAAGCAGTGGGCGCCCGGAGCTGTTTCTTGAGGGTGATATCAACCACCTGCTCACTGAAAAGAAGACGCGCCGCGCGAAACAGCTCAGAAACATGTTCCCCTTTCAGGTAATCAATCTTGATTACAACAACTCCGTCTTCTTTCGGGAAGATGACAAGCGAATATCGGAGAACCTGAAAGGTATCGGGGAGATTTTTCGTCTGCAACGCCAAGCGAATTGCAGGGAATTCGTCTTGTTTGTAACGACCCGCGCTGACGCAGGTGCTCGGGGAAGCAGAGGCCAACTCAGTGGTAGCTTCCTTGACGACTTGTCGAAGAGGATCACGGAGAACGTTAAGATGAGCCAGGCATTCTCTCGAGCCTACCGGGCCGCCTTTGGCGACGTGTCGGCAAAGGCTCTCCAGAGGGAGAAGTACCGTGATTTCGTGCCGGTTGGCATCGCGAAACTGGTTGCTGGCATGCTGGCCGTACAGAGATATGAAATCATTTCTGCGGACGCCCACATGCTGGTGAGGGATGACAAATCGCCCGAGATATGGCTCTTGCATCTCGCGTTTCGTGTTCGGTTAGAGCAAGTGCCACGGGCCACAACGCTGGGGGGGCTAGGCCGCCCAAGGAAGCTGGATTTTGAGCGGAAGCTTGCCCGCTTCGTGAGGACGGTCGGGGAAGGTGGCGTCACGTGGCTGAGGGAGACTGCTGACAGGGAGCGCCTAGAAACGCAGCATGGCGAATACATGCGTGAGTTGGCATCGCAGACGGTCGACTTGCCAATTCCGGAGCATCGAGAAGATGCCTAAACGTGCTAAGATAGCATGTTTTGATCTGTGCTGCGGGGCCGGGGCCCTTTCAGAGGGATTCCGCCAAGGCGGGGCTACCGTCCTCGGCGGAATCGACACGGACGCGCAGGCGCTTGCCACAGCCAAGACCCACTGCCCGACGGGAACTTGGGAACGGACGTCGATAGAGGAATTCGCGGAGTCCCTCAAGACGCTCAACGGCCATCCGATACGGGCGGCCAATACGCTGCTTGCGGGACTCCCATGCCAAGGGTTCAGCCGGGCGGGGAGGCGAGATCCTGCGGACGCCCGGAACTTCCTTTACAAACACCTGCTGAGAATCGTCAAAGAGCTTTCGCCTGATCACGTGGTCTTCGAGAACGTCACAGGGATGGCAACCGTCCGGACTAGGCATATGCTGGACTCTCTGATCAGCGGCCTTCGGCGAGCCAAGTATGACGTCGCAAGTAGGGTCCTGGATGCGTATGATTTCGGGGCGCCCCAGCACCGCAAACGGCTCTTCCTTGTCGCGGTCAGAAAGGGCCGGGCCAGCGGGGTTTTCGAGGCTCTGCGGCCATCAAATGACAAGCTTACGGTCCGTGATGCATTCCGTGGCCTGCCGGGGACCCAAGAGCGAAAGAGCATATCGCACGTATTCATGAAGCATGGGTCGCGTGTCAGGGCAAAGCTGCGGAGAATAAAGCCAGGGGGCCCGATTTCCTACCGTAGATTAGTATGGGAATCGCCCGCTGATACGCTGATCTCCGGGCACAGGGCGTTGCCTGTTCATCCGCGGCATCCGAGAGCCATCTCCGTTCGCGAGGCAGCGCGACTGCAAGGGTTTGACGATCTCTTCCTCTTCGAAGGCTACATATCTTCCCAAATAGACCAGGTTGCCAACGCAGTGCCGCCTCCTCTCGCTCGCGCTTTATGCAGCGCTCTGAGGCGAGCCGGTGAACACGAAAAGAGAATCCATGGGCGGGTGTTCCGGAAACTTCTTCCCGAAGCTACCCCAGGACTCCGAAAGCGATTGACCGCAGCTTTTCGCCGGAGCTTTACCCGCCGGTATCCCTGGCGGAATACCCGTAATCCATACCGTATCTTAGTCACTGAGCTACTGCTGCAGCGCACCAACGCTGACCTGGCGAAGACAGTCTGGCGGGATGTCATTGAGCTCTGCCCTTCGTCTCGAAAGGCTGCTTCAGTTGATCTTCGTTCGCTCGGCGCACTGACGAGACGCATCGGCATCCGTTCAAGGTGCCAGACCATCAAGGAACTCGGCACTGTTATCCAGAAGAGGCACCGGGGCAACGTCCCTCAAGCATTTGACGACCTGCTTCGTCTCCCGGGAGTCGGGCTCTACATCGCGTCAGCTGTTCGCGCAATCTGCTTCATGGAACAGGACTTTCCGGTGGATACCAATGCTTTTCGATTTGTCTCTCGCTACTTCGGCCTGACGCTGAAAAGAACGAAAGCCGAGGGCCGACAGCTGAGGGAGTTCTTATCGCGGCTGGTGCCCAAGTCAGGGGTCCGAGAGTATGTCTACGGTTTCTTAGACTTTGCGGCACAAGTATGCCGGCCCGTCAAACCGAATTGCTCCGAGTGTCCCTTGCGCGGGAGCTGTACATCTCCGCCGGCACGCCGGGCGTGAGCTTACATCCGCGAACTCAGGATAAGGGGGGCGTTGTGCGAGCAGAGCTGGAACAGAAACGGGGTCAGGTGCCTCTTCTTACAGTGGCTACGATGCCGGCCTGGAGAATCGTGTTGTTGGCCACGGCCTTACCGTCTATCCAATTGAACACGGCTGCTTGGCCGTCGGGGTCGATGCGAGCGAAGTTGTTGCCGGAGGTCGACCATGAGCCGGTGTTGAAGTACCAATCTCCAATGCGGCCTGTCTGCTGCCGATGCCCGGCTGCCGCTAGGCAGGCTTGCGCCTGTGCCTTCGCAGCATCGTCAGCCCGCCCAGGGCCAGCCCCGAGTTACGCTCGGGACTTCCGCTTGCGCTTCAGCAATAGAGGAAGGCCTGCGGCCGCCATGACGAGAAGCGTGGCCGGTTCGGGGACTTCGCCGAGGCGGAACCCGCGGGCGAGGTGCTCGTCCGCCGGGTTGCCGGTGCCGCGGTACGACGCGTGCATGTTGTCGTCGATGACGCTGTAATCCCCGCCCCGCCGACCGCGAGACAGCCACGACTCGGAAGGGATCCCCTCGTTCCACTCTTGGACGTTGCCGCCCATGTCGAACGTGCCGTAGGGACTGTCGGAGTTCTCAAACTCGCCGACCTCCGTCCGATAGTAGGGATGGCCGGTCGCCCATTTTATGCCCCCGTCAGGTGTGCCGTAGAAGTTGGCGCTGTTCCCCGGATCGGGATCAATCACATCGTTGCTGGGCGTGCTATCCCAGCCCATGGGATAATCGTAGTATACGCCGCTATCTCCGTCGTAGTAGGCAGCCTTGTACCATTCATGCTCTGTGGGAATCACATACCGGGCGTCCGCCTCGCGCGTTACGGCCATAAGCGCCTGACGCAGGGCATCGTAATCCGGGGTGCCTTGTGCAGGGATCCCTCCATCCGCATCGTAATATGCCTGCGTACCGGAAAGGTCATACGATCCATCCTCTGTCGTCGCCGCGCCCTGCACACCGGTCGGCATGCCGTTAGTCAGCCAGTTGGCGAAACGGGCCGAATCGCCCCAACTCACCCAGTTGACCGGACGGTCCTCCCAGTCGGTGGCCACGGAGTAGGTGTAGCTGCCCGATGAACCGGTCCGCTGGATATTGCAGCCCCACCAGCCCGAAGGGTCACCCATGTCGGTGTTGTACAGGCCATACGTGTCAGTGTCGGCCACCGCATTGAGGAACTCGGTGTACTGACCGGTGGTGACCTCGAACTTGCCGATGTTGTAGGCGTAGTCCACACCGCCGACGATCCCATCCGGCCCGTGGCCGGTGCCGGAGAGTTCTCCTGCATTGCCGACATCGCCCACGTTCATGAACGGCATGTTCATCGTCGTGGCGAAGTCCACCACGGTGTCGCCGGACAGGTCCGCGCGAATGCCGGCTTGGGCCAGGCCCACAGATACGACGAGAACGGTTGCTGCGATAATAGAGCTTCTCATGATGCGTTCCCTTTCAATCTCCCGGCTGTTATGGCCTGCGCCGTGGCCGATGCCCCGTCTTCCCTGACAGCCGGATGATACCACATCCGGCAGTTGGCCGTCAATCGGGTGAACACCTTACTTCCGCAAGATTTCGTCGGTCAGCGGAGCTGACCTTACACGACGAAGCTCCGCTTCGTCCGCTGGTATGTGGGTGTAAAACCGTTTCGAGGGGGACTGTTGGGGGATGGTAGAATGGGGGGGGGATTGTCGAAGGCTAGGAGGGGCTTGGGCGGTATGTGGGTGTAAGACCGTTTGTGGGGACTGTCGGGCGATCGGATTGTCGAATGTCGAATGCCGATTGTCGATTGAACCGCAAACCTCAGACCTCAAGTCGCGGATGTCGCTTGAGCCCTTCGATGTACTCAGGACGAGCACGCGTGGTGAGACATGCTGGTTTTTCGGGCGTAAGTGGTGCGGCTGCGTTGGGGGTATTGGGAGAATGGGCCACTTTCAGCGGTTTTCGGCAAAAGATTCGGGGCGGGAATTCTGATGAAATCGGGGCGGCTGTAGGTGATGGTGCGGCCGTGGGTTGGGGGGGCGATGAGGGTTACATGGCGGTGAATGAGGCGCGCGATTTGTGTGCTGCGAAAAGGTTTGAGGTTTGAGGGGTGAGGTTTGGGGAGAGCGGTTTTCGATTTTCGGACCTGCCTGTCCGGCAGGCAGGTTGCGGATTGAGAAGAAGTAGACCTCAAGTCTCAAGCCTCAGGCCTCACGCCTCACGCCGATGGCGTTACGCCGAGGTGTGGAGGGAGATCAGGTCGAGGAGGGCTTGGCCGTAGTGGTGGCGTTTGGCTTCGCCGATGCCGCTGATGGTTAGGAGGGCGGCTTCGGTGGTGGGTTTGGCGACGGCGAGTTCGCGCAGGGTCTTGTCGTGGAGGATGGTGAAGGACGGGCGGTTGGTCTCGGCTGCCTGGCGACGACGCCAGGCGCGAAGGGCGTCGAGCAGCGATTGGTCGTCGGAGCCAAGCGGGGTAGATGGCACAGCGGCTGCTTTGCGGCGATCGCGTTTGGGGGCGGCGCGTTTGGGCTTGCGGGCCCGCATCGTCAGGTCGCCGCGGAGGATCATGTGCGATTGGTCGTTGAGCGTCACGGCGTTGTACCGGTCGGCGTCGATGCTGCAATAGCCGGCGGCCACGAGCTGGCGAAACAGCGACTTCCACTGGCGCTCGTTCAACTCCTCGCCGATGGCGAAGGTGCTGAGTTGGTCGTGGCCGAAGCGTTGGACTTTCTCGGTCGACTTGCCGACCAGCACGTCGACGAGGTGCGAGACGCCGAACCGCTGGTCGACGCGATGGACGCACGAGAGGGCCTTTTGGGCGGCGACGGTGGCGTCGAAGGTCTCCGGCGGGGTGAGGCAGTTATCGCAGTTGCCGCATCCGCCGTCGTGCTCGTCGCCGAAATGCCGCAGCAGCATGCCGCGCCGACAGTCGGCGGACTCGCAATAGCCCAGCAGCGTGTTGAGCCGTTCGTGCTCGATGCGTCGGTGGGCGTCGTCGGCGTCGCTCTCGTCGATGAACCGCCGCAGCAGGATCATGTCCTGGAGGCCGTAGGACATCCACGCCTCGGCCGGCTCGCCGTCTCGCCCGGCCCGGCCGGTCTCCTGATAGTAGGCCTCGATGCTCTTGGGCAGGTTCAGGTGGGCGACGAAGCGGACGTCGGGCTTGTCGATGCCCATGCCGAAGGCGATGGTGGCGACCACGACCACGGCGTCGTCCTGCTGGAAGCGGCGCTGGTGAGCGTGGCGGGTCGCATCGGGCAGGCCGGCGTGGTAGGGGACGGCGTCGAAGCCCTTATCGGCCAGGAAGGCGGCGATCTCCTCGACGCGTTTGCGCGTCGCGCAATAGATGATGCCGCTCTGGCCTTCGTGCCCGGCCAGGAAGGCCAGCAGTTGGCGCTTGGCGTCCTGGCGTTCGGCGACGAGGTAGCGGATGTTGGGCCGATCGAACCCGCCGACGAACAGCCGGCCGTCGCGCAGGCGCAGGCGGTCGATGATCTCCTCGCGCGTGCGCGGGTCGGCGGTGGCCGTCAGCGCCAGTCGCGGCACGTTGGGGAACAGGTCGGCCAGCTCGGCCAGTTGCAGGTACTCGGGGCGGAAGTCGTGGCCCCATTGGCTGACGCAGTGCGCCTCGTCGATGGCGATCAGGGCGACCTTGCCGCGGCCGAGCAGGTCGAGCATCCGCGGCTGCATGATGCGCTCGGGGGCGAGGTAGAGCAGGTCGAACGCGCCGCGGAGGTAGTCGTTTTCGATTTCGGTGGCGATATCGGGCGGCAACGTGGAGTTGAGGAACGTCGCCCGGACGCCGTTTTCGACCAGGGCCGAGACCTGGTCCTGCATCAGGGCGATCAGCGGGCTGACGATCACGGCCGTGCCCGGCCGGATCAGCGCGGGCAGTTGGTAACACATCGACTTGCCGCCGCCGGTGGGCATAAGCACCAACCCATCCCCGCCGGCCAGGACGTGCTCAACGATCTCCTCCTGCCCGGGGCGAAACGCATCGAACCCGAAGACCCTCTTGAGAATGTTCGCCGGCGCTTCGTCCATTGGCCCTTACCCCGCCCTCTGGCAGCGACGCTCGATCGCGTTGACTGAGATGTTTGCTCGGATTTGCACGGAGGTCAACTCCTGGTCCCGAGGCCATGGTAATCGCCATGGGCCGGTGAAGTCCACACTGCAGGCGAGGTCGGATGATGGAAAGGCAAGCGGCCGCGCACGCTGAGAGCGGGCCCCGCGTTCGCCAAAGGCTTCCGGCTTCGGTATTGTGTCCTGAAGATTGAGAGCATGCTGCCTCCTATAAGGAGGCCGTGAGTCAACGGAGGGCGCTCTGCGATGCCTCTTTAAACGAGCGCCGAAACGTCGCATAATTGCGAAACAGAACGGGTCGGACGCTCGACATAACGCGACCATGAAGGTGGAAATCAAATGAACGAAGTTCGAATCGACCGTATTGAATGGGCTCCGCTCAATGGGCGGCGGGCCCGAGAAGCCCGCGGCAATGCCTACACAAGAAGCCACGGACAAGACTTTTTAATGCCGATTGCCCGTGTCACTACCAGCGACGGCCTGATGGCGTTCGGTTGGTCACGGATTGATCGGCAGAAGGCAGACTCACTTGTGGGGTTCTCTTTCCAGGACGCGTTTCATCCTCAGCGCGGCGTATCAACAGATTACCTCGCTCTGGATATGCCACTGTGGGATCTCGCAGGGAAGTTGGCTGACAGACCCGTATACGAACTGCTGTCCGGCGAGACGAATACCACAGCCCTCCGCGCACCGTGCTACGACACGTCATTGCTGATGGACGACCTTGACCTCGAAGACGATGATGAAGCCGCGTCCCTGATTGCGTCCGAGGCAGTCAAGTGCGCCACGCGGGGGCATCGATCCTTCAAGATCAAGATAGGGCGTGGAGCCATGCATATGCCGGTTGAAGAGGGGCTCCGGCGGGACATCCGCGTCATCAAGGCCGTCCGCGAAGCCCTCGGGGCCGAGGCCAGAATCCTGATCGACGCCAACAACGGCTACAATCTGAACTTGGCGAAGCGCATGCTCACCGAGACCGCCGATGCGGACATATACTGGATCGAGGAGCCCTTTCACGAGAGTTGGCAATGGAACGGGCCTTTCAAGAAATGGCTGCAGCAGCAGGGCTTGGATGTTCTCGTTGCCGATGGTGAAGGCGTCGCTTCCGAGCAACTCCTGACCATGGCAGAGAACGGATTCATCGACGTTGTTCAGTACGACATCTTTGGCTTTACGGACTGGGTTGTGCTGGGGCCAAAACTCGACGCCATCAACATTCGCACGGCACCGCATAACTATGCTGGTTTATATGGCAACTGCGCCGCCTGCCATCTTGCGGGCGGCATCCGCCGATTCGAGATGGTGGAATGGGATGAAGCATCCGCGACGGGCCTGGATGCGTCGGTGTATTCAATTGCAGATGGACATGTGAATGTGCCCCGCTTGCCGGGCTTTGGCCTGCAGCTTGATCCCGACGTGTTTCAACAGGCCGTTCGCGACAGGGGTTTCACGGTATCGAACACGTAGCTCGCGGCCTGTTGTCTGTGGTCAGACACGCTCAACGGTTAGGTAGTAGGCTCCCGCAAGGCGGTCTCCCTGATCGTCATACCACCAGGTCTGCACCTGCGTGGGGCCACGTTCGAGCTGGAGTTGGAGCGTGACATCAGTTGACCCTTCCGGCACGGCCGTGCGCTGCTCGGCCCGTCCCGCTCTAAGCCACGCCGACGCCACGGGCAGGGCCTTGCCTTCCGGCCACTCGCCGTCGACGCCGCGCATGACCGGAGCCGGAGCGGCAATTCCAAGGCCGGATTCTTTCGGCCACCGCCGCAGCGTGAAGTCGTACACGCCTTCGGTTGCTGCGTCCACGTGCCAGGTGCCGCTTTCGGTCGTGCAGTCACGGATGTTCTGTTGGTTGTCGGCGTAGGCCCATGCCCAGTCGGGGCTGCAGAGCCTCATGGGGTTCTCGCGGGGGGAACCGATGATCAGGGGCTGGTAGGTCTCCAGTGTCGACCCGTTGGCGTCCCACCATTGGTCATAATAGCCCAGCATCCTGGCGACAACGTCGGGATGCTTCCCGGCGAGGTCCTCCAGTTGGCCGGGGTCTCTTTCAATGTCGAAAAGCTCCTCGCCGTAGACCAGGCGCCAGTGTTTCCACAGCACGGCCCGCTCGCGCTGGTCGGTGTAGCCCCAGACGCCTTCGTTCGAATGGCCGTATTGTATGACCGAGAACCGCTCGGGAACGGGTTCGTCAGGATTCCGTATTGCACTTGCCAGTGACATGCCGTCGAACTGCAGGCCATCGTCCACGGCCAGATCGCACAGGTCGATAAGCGTCGGCAGGACGTCCGTGCTTCGGGTCATGCCCGGCACGTCTCGGCCTCCGCCGATGCCGCCGCTCGGCCACCTTACGAACAGGGGGACGCGGTGCCCGCCTTCGTAGAGGGATCCTTTATGCCCCCTCATTCCCGCATTGAACACGTTCATGCCGGTTGCGGTGCCGTTGTCGGTCATGAAGATCAGGATCGTGTTCTCGCCAAGCCCGGTCCCTTGCAGGAAGCGTTCCAGCCGTCCCATGTTCTCGTCGATATTCGCGATCATCCCGAAGAAGCTGGCCTCGTGCCACTCGACGCCGGGCAGGTAAGGCCGTCGGTATTCGTCCGGGACCCACAGGGGGCCGTGGGGAGCGTTGGTGGAGATGTAGGCGAAGAACGGATCCCCGTCCTTGTGGCATTTGCCCATCCACGAGATGGCCTGCTCGAACCACACGTCCGTGCAGTAGCCCTTGTACTGCTCTATCTCGTCCTTGTGGCGGTAGTGGTCGTCGAAGTAGTCATTCTCGAAGACGTCCGGGGCCGATGTGATGCCCCAGGCGGGATGGTAGATGGTTTCGTGAAAGCCCCTGTCCTGCGGCCGATAGGGGTAGTTGTCTCCCAGGTGCCACTTGCCGAAGTGGCCCGTGGTGTAACCGCTGGCCGCGAAGATGTCAGCCATGGTCGGCAGGTCGGCTCGCAGCAGGCTTCGGCCCATGCACACGAACGTTGCGCCGTTGCACATGGCGTCCCGGCCCGTCATCAGCTCCCCCCGAGTCGGCGTGCAGACCGGTGCAGCGTGAAAATCCGTCAGCCGCACGCTCTGACCGTGCAGCCTGTCGATGCAGGGGGTCCGGAGCACCGGGTTGCCGAGGCATGACAGGTCCCCGTATCCCTGGTCGTCAGTCAGGACGAAGATAACGTTCGGTGTCTCATTGCTCATGGCCTCCCTTTACCATGGCAGGTTCTGATTTGCACGCCATCTGCTGTGCGACGGCGATCTGCCCCAGCCGGATCAGAGGTCCAGGCTGTAGAGATCCTTTGGGTTATCCCAGAACCATTTGCGGGTCAGCTCCAGGGCCTGTGATTCTGAGATCAGGCCTCGCCTGATCCTTCGGGCGAGGACTTCGGCGATGTCCTCGCGGGCCATGACGAGGTGGCCGTAGACTTTCTCGACGGCCATGCTGTAATCGCCGCCGAATATCAGGATCTTGCTCATCGGCACCAGATCGATGGCTTCGTCCAACCCGGCCACGGCGAAACGCTGAGAGATGATGTGCGTCCAGCAGAAATTGAGCCACACGTTCGGGAAGCCCTTGCCGAGCATGAGTGCTTCCCTCATCCACGGATAACCGAGGTGATAGATGTCGAACTTGGCCTTCTCGTGACGCTGAAGCATCGGGATCATGTGGAGCGGATCCAACTGGCGGAAGTCACCCCAGTAGCCGGTATGCACGGCGATGACCATCCCCTCCTCGGTGCCGATGGCGATCGCCTGGTCGGCCAGGTAGTCCTTGAGAGGATTAGGATCGGCGAGGTACATCTCGCTGTCGGCCCGGAGGGCGTCGAAGGCGGCGGCGGCCTCTTCCCGGTTGGGCGTGCCGTAGGGATTCGAGACCATCTTCAGGCCGACCGCGCCCTCGGACTTGACGCGAACGACATAACGCCGCACAGCCTCAACGTAGTTGTCCAGTGAGCTGACCTCTGTATCCGCCACACAGGGCTCGTTCGACAAAAACTCCCATGATCGGGTATCGAAGAACACCGGCATCAGGGGCTTAAGCAGCGGGGTGCCCACGTCGGTCGAGCCGCATTGTGTCAGCGCCGCGCGGATGTTGCAGGTGTCGGCCAGGACGCGCTGATAGATTCCCGGCGTGTTGGCCTGCTGCATTCTCTCGGAAAGCAGCTCGAAGGTGCTGTCGTTGATATCGTCGATCTCGTAGAACTTCTGGGCGGCCAGTAGGGCAGCGCGGGCGTAGGACCCCCAACGGATTTCCTGCCAGTACGGGCGGAAGAGCTCCCATCGGCGCTGTAGCGGGATGTCGTGGTCGGACAGGGACCGGAAGTCGGGCTCGCTCATGCCGGCCACCAGCAGGTCGCCGCGAGTGTAGTGGGAGAATAACGTGAACACATCGACCTGCGATTCGACTCGGTCTTTCTCGGGACCGAGGTGTTCATGACAGTCGATGATGTCGAGTGCCGCCATCGCATCGTAGAGGCTGGTTTCAAGAGCGTCGGGTTGCATGGAGGTTTCTCCTTGAGGCTGTCGCAGGGGACCTTCGACGGCATCTTAACAATTCGCTTGAGGTGCCGCACAGAATCTTGCTTACTTTGGGGCAATGGGTTACGGAATTGTCGCCAGAGGCAGGATGTGAAGGAGCCAGTGTCCATGACGTCGCGCGAACGCTTCAAGGCAGCATTGAACCATCAGGAACCGGATCGCGTGCCGCTGGATCTGGGCACATGCGAGACCGTCATGGCCCGGGAGGTCTATGAAGGCCTCGCCGAATTGCTGGGCATCGAGCCCACAGCCGCTGAAGGGGTGGAGCATCCCGGCACGTTTGTCTGTCCTGACGAGAAGATGCTCGAAGCGCTCGGGATTGACACGCGCCACGTCGACGTCGTGTCCAAGCCCGATACTGTCGATGCCGACAGTCCCTGGCCCAAGAAGGAGGTCCACCCCGACGGTGCGATCGACTGGACACAAGCCAGCGGCGCCATCTATCGCCTGCCGGCTGGGGAGTCGGACACGCAACTCTATCGGCCGGCGATTACGGGCGAGCTGACGGCGGAGGAAGTGGACCGCGCGTTTCCGCCGGACCCGACGCCTCGCGACTGGGCCGACCCCGAGGCTACGCGCACGGCCATCTCGGCCGTTCACGAGCAAGGCAAGGCGGTTCTGATTAACCATGTGTTCATACCCATGATGGCCACGTGGGGCGCGGTGGGCATGGAGCGGTCGCTGGTCGAGATGGTCCTGCAACCCGAGCTGTACTGCCGGATCATGGACAACTCGATCGCGGGCACGTTCGCCACGGCCGAGTCGTTCTTCGCCGCAGCCGGCAGCGAGGCCGACTGTGTCTACGCCATCGCCGACGACGTGGCAACGCACACCGGCATGCTGATGAGCCCGGACGACTACCGCCGCTACGTCAAGCCCCGGCACGCCGAGATCGTGCGTTTCGTCAAGGCCCGCACGAACTCAAAGTTCATGCTTCACTGCTGCGGCGCGATGAAGCCCATTCTGCCGGATCTGATCGAGATCGGCGTGGACGTACTGAACCCCACGCAGACCTCAGCGGCCGGCATGGATCCGTTCGAACTGAAACGTGAGTTCGGCAACGATATCATCTTCTGGGGCGGGATTGACGTCATTGAGTTGTTGCCCTTCGGCACTCCGGCCGACGTGGAGCGGGAGGTGAAGCGGCATATCGACGCCCTGGCTCCCGGCGGAGGGTACATCTTCTCCCCCAGCCATATGATCCAACGCTTCACCCCCCCCGAGAACGTGCTGACGATGTACCAGACGGCTCTGGAATACGGAAGGACCTAGACCACAGGTATGCGCAGATTCTTCACCATCATGGCGATCTGCCTGCCGCTGCTGGCCGGTGCGTGTTCGCCGCTTCAGCAAGTCACGGATATCCCCGTGCAGGGATACGTCCTGGTGTGGTCGGATGAGTTCGACGGGGCCGAACTCGACACACAGAAGTGGCGCCACCGCCGCCCCGGCCCCAGACGCGACGCAATCAACGTCGAGGACACCGTCACGGTCGACGGAAAGGGCCACTTGGTCCTGACCACCAAGCGCAGCGGGGAGGCGTATCACACCGCGATGATCGGGACTGATGAGACATTCGCGACCACCTTCGGCTATTTCGAATGTCGGGCCAAGCTTCAGACACAAGTGGGCCACTGGTCGGCGTTCTGGATCCAGTCCCCCACGATCGGCGAGGAACTCGGCAACACCGAAGTGTCGGGCACGGAAATCGACGTCTACGAGTATCTGCGAAACTTCGGCGATGACGTCGTGCACAATCTCCACTGGGACGGCTACGGAGAGCATCACAAGGTCGTCGGCGGGCGGGCAACGGTGGCGGGGCTCTCTGCGGGATGGCACACGTTCGGCGTGCTGTGGACCCAGGCAGGCTACATCTTCTACGTTGACGGCAAGGAGACCTGGCGGACGAACAAGGCGATCTCGAAACGACCGCAGTATATGATCCTCAGCCTGGAAGTTGGCCCGTGGGCGGGCGACATCGCCGAAGCCACCTTGCCGGACAGGCTCTATGTGGACTACGTGCGCGTCTACCAAAAGGCCGACGACTAACGATCACTCGGCGGGCGCTCCGTCAGGCCAGGTTGTCCCGCATGCGACGCTCTGCACCAGCGGGCCGGGGGGTTTCGTCAATGTTGACCCGTTGTACGCAATCAGTGTCGGATCGAGCTGAAGGTCTTGGCCGCTGGCAAGGGTCTGATGGTCACGGTGAAAGAAGGCCTTGACGTTGGGCGGGGTCGGATCGAGCAATACCCAGCGATCGAACATTCGAACCGTCGTCAATGCGTGCCCCCCGCCCCCAAGGTTGACCTTCCGAGCGTGAAAGCGATTGCCTGTCCCCACGCTGGTCATGCGAGACAGCACTCCTACGTGCGACCGAGCGAACTCTCCGCACATCCCGCCGCCCAGCCTCAAGTTCGACAGTGGGTCCAGCAGAGCGGCAAAATGAGCCCGTCGCGACGCATAGACATACACAGCCTGTTGGGCCATGAAGAACGTCGAGCCGATGACGCGATCGATGTCGCTATCGTACAGCGAGCATAGCCAGTCGGCGATTGTCTGCATGACGCCATCCTGCATCAGATCAAACTCGATCGATCCATCCACGGCTTCAATGGTGAAATCGCTTGGCGCGCCCTGGCGCGTGGTTCGGCGGCGCAGGAGCGGCTGGCGCGATACGATGTACCGATGGCGTTTCTCGACAAAATCGGGATCGTCCAGGTGCGGCGTTGTCATGCCGGCCTCCTGCCCGAACGGGTACACCACCGCACACGTGCCGAGATTGTATGACACGCGCAGCAACCGATCTCCCTGGGCATGGTCGCGCAGTTCCAGTTCGATGGTCTCGGGCATGAATCGTACGGGCATGTGATACTCGAACGTCGTCGAGATGCTTGTTTGCGCAGGGATCTCCACCGGGCCGGATTCGACGGGAGGGTTGGTATGCGTATTGCCCGGCTCTGAGCCGCAGACGCCCCGCGAAATCATCTCCGCCCTTATCGTGCGCTGCGAATTGTTCCTAAGCCGCACCGACGCGTTGTTGATGCCCCAACTGCAATTCGGAAAATCGATTGCTTCCAGGCTGACCGGAGCGGGGCCAAACGACATGGCCCCCATCTTGATCGGCGAACACAGTACGCCCGGGTATTGCGGCATCCAGGTGAAATGGTAGTTGAAGCTCTCGGCCGGCAGTTCTGTCGCAGTCCGAATGATCTCCAAGCCCATCGTCTGACCGGGAAAAGGAGTCTCGACATTGAGGCTGGCAAGCGGAATCGCCATCTCGGCGGTCCATTCCCTATCCCCGACAACCGCGGCGCCGCGCAGGCCCATTTCCCTGGCCCTGGCCGACGGATCAGGATTCATATCGTTCAGGCTCCACCAATAGTACTGAAAGCCCGCTTCATCCGAGAAGCCCGCCATCTGGGAGGCGTCGTCATACCACTCAAGCTCTCCGCGGGCATTGATCGAGATCGTCTGCATTTCGCAGTGGTTGTGCCGCACATCGATGGCCAGCGCCACTCTCTCTTCGCCGAGGCGATCATGTTCAGCATCGCTTCCGGTCTCGACAGCATCGGGTAGCGCCGGCAGGGCGGCGCGAATGCCGACATACAAGGCCGCGGCATCCCAGGCCAAATACACCTTTGTCGAGACAAAGGAACTGTCATGATGAAACGGCGCCTGGGGCTCGATGTAATGCACACCATGCCAGAGCGGATCGCTTAGCGTTCCCTCCAACGCTGGCGGTCGCTCCACATGGGTCGCGACGACGTGCCGGATGTGTTCCGGCCAGCCCCGCTTCATGCCCGGAATGATGTTGTGCGGTTCCCATGGTTGAAATTGGATCTCGGTGATGCTGCGCAGAACAGACATAACCATACCCTCATCTTTCTGAACGAGAACCGGCCAGCCCTAATGCCTGCATGCTGGCACTCGACGAGGCCAAGAAGCAGAGGAACTGCCACCATTGCGGCCGGAATCGTTCGTCTTCGTAGTATTCGTTTCACAGGGATGGACAAGGAACGACAAAGGATATCCATCGCCGGATCGTGTGTCGATGCGATCGTCAGTAACATTGACGAGCTCAAATGAGGACAGCTTGGGGACAGTGGGCTTCAGGGACGAACACCCCCGCCAGCGAAGGCCTATGAACAAAGGCTTTCGTTGACAGGGGTGTCAACATAACGGAGAGGGTGGGATTCGAACCCACGGTACCCCAAGGGGTACACGGCACTTCCAATGCCGCCCGATCGGCCGCTCCGGCACCTCTCCGAACATTTCGGGTGCGGCGATCTTGGGAAATCGCCGCTGCGGCAGTGGTCGGATTGTATCGGTCGGTGCGACCGGTCGCAAGCCGTCGGCCGACCCTTTGTTGCCTGCAACAGGCGCGTCCGTGATACCCCCGGAAACATTGACTTTTCTGAACTTTTTATCTTGACCGGTGCGCTGCGATGCTTCCATAATCACCCGGAAATCAGGTCGCGTGGCCTGATCGCCCGGATCGCCGGTCGCGGCTATTGGTTTGGCCGTCGGCTTCAGGGCGTTCACGAAGCAGATTGGTCCATAGTCCTGAAGGAGCGAGCACATGGCCAAAGCAATGACGAAGTCACAGATTATGTCGACGTTGGCTGACAAGACGGGCCTGACCAAGAAGGAAGTAATTTGCGTGGTCCAGACGCTGGTGGAGTTGGCTTACAAGGAGGCAAGCAACGGCTTTACGGTTCCTGGACTGGGGAAACTCGTCAAGCGCCGACGGAAGGCCCGCATGGGCCGCAACCCCGCCACCGGTGAGGCGATCAAGATTCCGGCCAAGACGGTCCTGAAGTTCCGCATCGCCAAGGCCGCCAAAGACTCCGTGATGGGCTAAGCGCGCCGACGGTATTGCTGCGAGCGTAAACGAAAACGGGCCGGCCCATCTCTGGGTCGGCCCGTTCGTATTTCGGTGCTGCGGTCAATCGTTTAGTCGCGCACTTCCAGCGACCGCAAGAAGTCCTCGTTCGTTTTGAACTTATCGAGGGCCTTGAGCAGTTGCGGCATTTCGTCATCGGCATTCAGGCTGGACAGGAACCGCCTGAGGACGTGCAGCTTGGGCAGGACCCAGGGCTCGACGAGCAGTTCTTCTTTTCGCGTGCCGGACTGGGGGATGTTGATCGCCGGCCAGATGCGACGCTCGGCGAGCTTGCGGTCCAGCGAGATCTCCATGTTCCCGGTGCCCTTGAACTCCTCGAAGATCAGGTCATCCATTCGGCTGCCGGTTTCGATCAGCGCGGTGGCGAGGATCGTCAGGCTGCCGCCGCCTTCCAGCTTGCGGGCCGCGCCAAACTGGCGCTTGGGGGTCTCCAAGGCGCGGATGTCCACGCCGCCGGTCATCGTTCGGCCTGAGCCTTCGATGTATCGGTTGTAGGCCCGGCCCAGGCGGGTGAGGCTATCCAGCAGGATCACGACGTCCTGGCCGCATTCGGCCTTGCGCTTGGCCCGTTCGAGGGAGAACTCGGCCACGCGAACGTGGCTGCTGAGATCCTGGTCGTTGTTGGAGGCCACCACCTCGGCGTCGGGGCACTTGCGGCGAAAGTCCGTCACTTCCTCTGGACGCTCGTCCACCAGGAGAATCATGATCGTGCACTCAGGATTGTTCTTGGTGATCGAGTTGGAGATCTGCTGCAGCAGGATCGTCTTGCCGGCTCGCGGGGGGGAGACAATCAGGCCGCGCTGTCCCTTGCCGATCGGACAGATAAGATCGAGAATGCGCATCTCAGGCGGCCCGTCGGGGGTCTCGAGCTTCAGATGCGGGTGCGGGTCGACAACCGTCATTTCGTTGAAGGGAATGATGTCGGCGTATTCGTCGGCCGGCTGACCGTTGATCTTGGTGATCTGCTCGAGCTTCGGGCCGCCCTTGCGTTTGGTCGGGGGCGCCGCAAGGCCTTCGACATCCAACCCCGTGCGCAGGCCGCCCTGGCGGATGAAATCCTTTCCGACGAACACATCGCCGGGCGTAGGGCGGAAATTGTTTTGGGCCTGTCGGAGGAACCCATAGCCCTTCTCGGTGATTTCGAGCACGCCGTCCGCTTCCTCAAGCGTCTTGCCGTCGCGACCTTGCTGACTTGTTTGAGTGGATGTTTCCTCGTTCATTCCAGAACCTTCCTTATACCTGCACCTGTCCATGGCGCCCGTCTGGGCCAAGCTTACAACGGGACCCGCGGGTGCGACGCGGGCGTAGTGCAATCACGTCCGAACGGACAATTCTTTGCCGAAACCTTCTTCGAGTGCCCCTCTCGACGTCAATGATAGCGATTGAGGGCGCGAACGCAAAACGATTTTTGAGATTTTTCAAAGACACCGGCGCGGTCTACACGACCGGCTGCTGCAGCGACGACAGCGTCCCGAATCGTGCCGTTACCGTATCGCGTAAATCTCGACGCGGCGGTTGCGGGCCTTGCCGGCAGCCGAACTATTGCTGGCGACCGGACGGGCCGGGCCCATGGCGATGGTCTCAAGCCGTTCAGTGTCGACCCCTTGGCCGATCAGATGACGCGTGACGGCCATCGCTCGATTCGCCGATAGATCGAGATTGTCTTGCCAGAGCTTCTTGGTCTTGCGGATCGGGTCGCCGTCAGTGAAGCCATACACACGCACCGGTCGGCCCGAATAGGTCACCGTCAGATCGCGTGCAATTCCGTTGAGGGCCCGCTTGCCGGCGTCAGTGAGCTTGGCGCGCCCGGGCGAAAACAGAATGTTGCTGCCGACCGTGATCTTGTCGCCGGCGGGGGTGGCCGTCCAGCCGTCCGCTGTCGGACCGGTCGGCGCACCGC
>DRGC01000058.1 GCA_011050235.1 Phycisphaerae bacterium
CTCGGGCTCGGCGCTGACCCTGGAGCGGAAGTGCGTGAGCTTTTCGACCGGCGGCGTGACCGAATTCGGCTCAAAGATCGATGGGGTCGCCGGCACCGGCGGCGAGGTCTGCAAACCGATGGACGACTATTACCGTGGCCGGCGGACGAGCTGTCCGGCCAACGACCTGATGTACGTCGTCGACGAAGGCCGCGTCGACATCATGACCACGGCCGACTGCACGCTGGAGGTGGGATTCGTCCCGATCCAGATGATCGGCTTCGGAACGATCGACCAGGCCATCGACAAGGACGTGGTAATCGGCACGGCCATGGAGGCCGCGGCGGACACCGCCGTCACCACGGCTGTGTGTGTCTTTGTCGACGCCGGACTGAAGCAGATCGGTACGTCCGTCTGATCAACCAACTCCCGGCGGGTCCCTCGTACGGGGCCCGCCGGGGTTTTCCCTCCACGACAAGCTGTTTACACCACCCGCCACCCGCTCCACGCGAGGGAAGCTATGACTTATCGGATCTGCGTTGCCCGGCCCGCCGGGCACAAGCTCGAATGCCTCGACATGGGGACCTACTTGGCCCAGTGGATTAACGAGCTGAGCAAGTGCCCCGGCGCTTTGGGCGTCGACTTCTTTACCGTCAGCAATCCGCGCATCCGCATGATGCGCAACATGTGCGTGGCCCACGCATTCGAGAAGAAAGCAGATTTCCTGCTGTTCCTCGATCCGGACCATCGGGTAGACAAGTACGTCCAGCTCGATCCGCAGGGCAACACCCGCTGCACGCCCGATGCCACCCCGTTCTTTCCGGCCGCCTGGGCCCTGGCGCTGCAGCACAGGCAACAGGATCATCCGCCGGCGGTCTACGCGGCACCGTACTGCGGCTGCCCGCCGGACATGCCGGTGCAGACTTTCACAAAAAACAAACAGGGCCAGTTGGTCCGTGTGGATCGGGATCAGGCCGCGGCCCTGCGGGGATGGCAGCAGGTCGCCGCCACGGGCACGGGATTGATGCTGATCGACATGCGTGTCTTTCAAAAGCTGTACCGGCCCGACGTGCCGTACTTCAAGGACACCTATACGGACGCCACCGAGACCAAGATCAAGTTTTCGCAAGATATCGACTTCTGCCTGCGGTGCGGTGCGCTGGGGATGCCGACCTACGTCAACTTCAGTTGCTGGGCCTCGCACTACCAGTTGGCCGAGGTCGAACGGCCGGGCCATAACTCCCCGGCGGAAGTCGAGCAGCCGATTATCCTGGCCCCCGACCCGCAGATTCCGGTCTTGCGGGTCGACGGCACGGGAGACAGGAGCTGGAAATGAGTTCGACCCGACAGCATACCTTGACGATCGCCTCCGCGGCGTCGGTTAGCGATGGGATGTCGATCGTGGAGGTGACCACGGGGTCGTTGCTGATCCCCGCGGCCTTTAGCGGCACCACGTTGACCTTTCAGGCGTCCCTGACATTGGGTGGCACCTATTCGCCGGTGCGTAACGCCAGCAATGCGGAGGTGAGCCTGGACGTGACGACCAGCGCGTGGCACGCCATCCCCACGGAGGTAATGACGCACGATCACATCAAGCTAGTCTCTGAAGCCACGGAACCGGTAGAGCAGTCCATCTCGGTCGTTACGAAGGTGCCGTGATGCCCCGCGCTCGGCAACGGGAGCGAGACGTCTTTGGATTGAAGGTGCCATGGTGGCTGCACGACGTATTCCGCACGCGGAGGCTGATGCTTCAGTGCCACGGCCGAATCGGCACACTGAAGAAGCAGATTGCCGCACTGGCGGACGAACCGGGGGGAGACCGGTTGAACCTGCCGCAGGTCCACGCGGCCCTGGAGCTGGCCCGGGCGCTGATTGCAGAGGGGGCCCCGTACCGGCAATGCGATTGCGGGCCCGAGGAGGAATGTAACAAGTGCGACCAGGCAAGGTGGCTGACCGCTGCCCAGTACCGACCGGGGTCCGGCCCCAGGCTACTGTGAGCATCGAGGGCGTGCTGGCCGAACAGCCGCCCGTACGGGACCTGCCGGGAGGAAGGGGGACGTTTTGCGAGGGCGTAATCGAAGTCGACACGATGGATGTGCCGGTGATTACCCGAGTCGGCAAGGGCGAGCGACTCGGGAAGATAACCGGCGGGAGCGGCGTGCTGGTAACCGGCAAACTCGTCGTGCAGAGCTGGAATACCGGCGGCGGGATCAAGGGGACTGAGGCTAGTCGCCGGCAGCGGATGGTAGTCGAGATCGATCGCATCGAGGCCGTTTGCCCGCCCGCCGATCAGGACGTAACCGGAGAAGACGTGCCATGACGCAACACAACACCAACGTGGCCTTTTCAGTAAACCCCGAACTCGACGCAGCAATTGGGCTGGGACTCAAGTACGAAGATATGTCACCGGAGAAACGACGTGTCTTACAACACCTATGTCACCCGCAGGGTATCAGCCCCGACGCCGACGACCTGATCGGCGAGTTGGCGGCGCGATGTGAAAGCGCGGACCCCAATATCGAGGAGTTGGTGGGTGCGATCTGGAGGCAATTCGGCGGGGCCAAGGGGATCGCCGAGGCGTTGCACAAGGACTACAAGGCTGCCCCTGAGGGCTCGCAGACCCGGGTCCGCGTGATGTCGGACGTGACGCGGCTGATCCATACCTGCTTTGACGGGCGCGGCGGCGGCGAAGACGGGGATCTCGAGGCCATGGAGGCCGAGCTCAAGGCATTGGTGCGGCAAGAGGACTGACCGATGGCCGGCAAGGACATGCTCACAGATCTGATCGGCAAAGGCGAGGAGCTGTCGCGGCGGCAGGAGTTCCAGGGGATCGATCCTCGGCAGGCCCGCAGGCACCGCGCCAAGGAGCTGCTGGCCACGATCGCCAAGCGGAAGAAGGAGGGGCTCTATCTCTATCGCCCGCTGCCCATCTCGGCGAAGTTCCACCGCTGCGGTAGCCGAATCCGCGTGCTGGACGGCTCGAATCAGTCGGGTAAGACGCTGACTGCTGAAGTTGAAGTGGCCCGCGCCGTGATGGGACTCGACGCGAAGTTTCCAAGGCACAACGGCCGAGCGCTGATCGTGGGCTATGACGGGGATCACTTGGCTGACCCCATGTTTCGGACCCTTACCGAGCCCGGGGCCTATAGCATCATTCGCGACGAACATACCAAGCAGTGGCGGAGTGTGCGTGTCGACCCGAAGGACCCGCGGAAGCTGGACCCCTACGACGCCGCCTACCGGGAGAAATGGCAGGAATCGGAGCCGCTGTTGCCGCCGCGGATGATCACGGGCAGGTCCTGGGAGAGCCGCAAGGACCGGATTCCGCGGAACATCACGCTGGCGACCGGGTGGCAAATGCTCTGGCGGAGCTCGAAGGGCAAGCCGGTCCGGGGCCGCCAGTTCCACCTCTGGCACTTCGATGAAGAGATCGATAATGAGGAGTTCCTGGTCGAGGCCCGCCGTGGATCGATGCGGCGCGGGGCGCTGGGCTTCTGGTCGGCCACCCCGCAGACCGGCGGCATGCAACTCTATAACCTGCGACGCCGGGCCGACGCCGGATCGGAGAACGTCAAGGCGTTTACGTTGCTGTTGGCCGACAATCCGTTCTACCCCGAGCAGGAGAAACAGGCGTTTATCGACGGCCTGTCGCGCGAGGAGGCCGAGGTCCGCGTCTTCGGGAAGTACGCCATCGTGGGGCGGAAGGTCTATCCATACTACGACCCGATGGGCGAGCACGGCTACGAGCCGCGGCCCATCCCGGCCGACTACTGCCGTGAATTGATCCTGGACCCAGGGCGCCAGCACTGCGGCACCATCTTCGGCGCCATCGACCCGGACGAGGCCCACGCCTGGGTCTACGATGCGTTTGATCTACGCAACACCGACGCCAACGGCTGGGCGGACCACGTCGTCAAACGAATTCGGCAGCACGGCGGTGGCCAGTTCGAGCGCTGGATCATCGATCAGCAGATGGGCAAGCAACGCTCGTCCGGCCAGGCCGAAACGGTCGCATGGTTCTATTTCCAGGCATTGACGGACCGCGGGGTCTATCCCCGGCAAACGGGACCGCTGGACGGATTCTTCGAGGGCAGCAACGACGTACCGGCCCGTGAAGAGGCCCTGTTGGACTGGATGACCGTCCGGCACGAGGGCCCCCATACAGGAACTTCTCGGCTGCAAGTCGCCCGCGGCATGGCGCCCGAGCTGGACGACCAGATCGCCAACGCGCAAATGGACAGTAAGAACCCGAAGAAACGGAAGCAGGGGAAGGAGTTGCCGGAGGACGTGCTGGTGTGCCTCGAATACTGGGCGGCCAGCAATCCGGTCTATCGTCTACCCGAATCGCAGCCTGCCGCAGAAGAGACCCGCCTGATGCGGGCGCTTCGCCGGAAGCAACAGGCCACCCGGACCAAGCAGTCGACCTGTCGGGTCGGCTGACACCCTTTCGCCGCAAGGCACCAACCGCAGAAGGAGAAACGAGATGGCAACCGCCACGACAGAAACAGAACGCGATATCCCACAGGGCGCCAAGCAGGCCGCCGAAGCATGGAAGATGCCGCCGGTGAAGCTGGGGGACAAGATTCTCTTCGCCCCGGATCTGGCCGAAATGAAGCATCCCGAGTCGCGGGGGCGATGCATGGGGTTCGTCACAAAGATTGGCAGACGCACCGTGGATGTGCTCTGCCTGGTCACCGGTGGATTTCGCCCCCGGATGAGTTGCCGCCACGTCGACGACCCCTTGTTGCCGTTGAACCCACAGTGGCTCGAGGAGCCTGACACCGGCGTATTCCAGCCGGCGGACTCGGAGGTGCAGCTAAAGCGGCTACAGGCCACGGTAGACTCGCTTCAGGTCAGTGTGGCCAGTCTGCTGGGTAAAAAGAAGGCCTGACGCACGTGCGCGTGACCCCGGCGGGGAGAGACTATGGGCATGCTCAACTCGATCGTCGATCTTTGGCTCCGCCAGATCAGGCACGCCGAAAAGGTGAAGTTCCGCCAGTTCGGCAAGACGGCGCAGCGTGCCTGGCGGTTCCTGGGCAAGGACAACAAGGGCGTCTACGACGACGACGACGATTACCAATTCCTTCAGCAGCCCCAGCACCGTACGCGGCGGAACCTCACGACCGAGTATTGCAGGTTAATGCTGCCCTACGTCCACCACAAGGTGCCTACTCGGCTGGTGACCCCCAGCCGGCCGCGGGTCCCGGCGGCGTTGTTGGGAATGCCTCCGGGAGTGCCGGCACCGGACAGCCCCGTGCAGCAGCAGGACAACGTCCGGGCCTGGCTGATGAACTGGTTCCTGAACTGGTCTCCCGGCCAGTACGATCTGCGGGGCGAGGGCCGCAAGAGCACGACCGAGGCCCTGATCAAAGGCCGCGGGATCGTCTGGCACGAGATGTTCCATACTCCCTATGGGCCGATTCCGGGCAGTTTCTACGATTCGGTCGACGGGTTGCTGATCGATCCGGATTGCGAGCACTCGCTGCGGGACGCCGGCTGGATCGCCCGGAAACGGCGGCGGTCGGTCTGGCAGGTGGCCGAAGAATTCGGCATCCCGCCGGACGACCTGCGGGGTGCCTACAGGAGCCACCTACAGAAGTCCAGCGACGAGGTCCAAGGGGACACGGCCACCGACGCGGAGAATGATGCGGCGGATGACGAGGCGTCGAGCGAGGCCAAGGGCCGTGGCGACATCGTCGAATATTGGGAAATCTACACTCGCGGCGTGGGCCTGGGGCACGTCTACGATACGGCCAGCGACGAGCTCAAGGAGGTGGCCACGGCCGCCGACCAGTTGGGGCAGAACCTCTACTTGGCAATCTGTCCCGGGCTGCCCTGGCCGATGAATCTCAGCCCGGCCCTGCTGGCCTCCGATGACGTCGCCGGACGGATCACCGCCGCGCTGCAGTGGCCCATTCCGTTCTTCATGCAGAGCGAAAATCCCTGGCCGATGACCCCCTTGGATTTCTATCCCGGGACTGACTCCCCCTGGCCCTCTTCGCCATTGGAGCCGGCGATGCCGTTGCAGGTCTTTTTGGACCTGGCCTACGGGTTCCTGATGGGACGCGTGGGGGTCACCAGCCGGCAGATGGCGGTCGTATCCGAGTCCTTGCAGGAGGCGTTCGTGGAGGCCCTGGAGAAAGGTTCCGACCTGGAAATCGTGGCGGTCAAGGGGAGCGTGCAAAAGGTGGTCAAGGATATGTTCGCGGTGGTCCAGTTCCCCGAGATCAGCACGGACCTCTACACGATCATCCAGATGGTCGAACAGGCGTTTCGGATGGCCATGGGGACCGACTCGCTGCTCTACGGTGGAGAAGGGGCCCGGCAGATCCGCTCTTCGGCCGAGGCCCAGATCCGGCAGGGCAACCTGATGAGCCGCCCGGAAGATATGGCCGAATGTGGCGAGCGGTTTCAGAGCGACATCGCCCGGGCCGAGGGGTTCATGGCCCGGGTCGCCGTGGCGCCGCAAACGGTGGCCCCGCTGCTGAGCGAGGAGATGGCGGCCATGGGCCCGATGGGGCAGCCGCAGATGGGCCGCCTGACGCAGACCTGGGCCGCGCTGGTCAACGCCGACCCGGCGCGCGCCAGTATGGAGCTGGCCTACACGATCGAGGCCGGCAGCGGACGAAGGAAGAACAAGCAGAAACAGCAGGATGACGTGGGGATGCTGAACCAAACGATATTCCCGGCGCTGTTGGGGTTCGCACAGAGCACCGGCAACAGCGGACCGATCAACGCTCTAATCGAATTCATCGGCGAGGCGTTCGAGGTGGATCTCTCGAAGATGCAAATCCCTATAATGGTACCACAGCCGCCGGCCGCCCCGGCGACTCAGGGCCCGCCGCCGCCGCGGGCTGGAGCACCAGCTAACCAGGGAGTGTAGCGAGATGACCCTCGACGAGGCGTTTGACACACTCTACAAATACCGCGGCACGCTGTTTGACCGAATAAGAGACATAAAACGAAACTACCAGGAGTGGGAACTCCCGATGAAAGATCGCGTCAAGCTTGCGGAACTTGACGCAGAGAAGCTGGGCGTCGATCGCGGGCTGGAGTTGATACGAAAATGCCTGTCATCCGACGCATAAATGGGCGGCCGCCCCAAAGGGAAGTGCGGCGACACTTAGTGCGACGCGTTGTGCTCGTGCCGGAACCGGAGTGGCACAACTCGTCGTGTGACTTCACCACGGAACAGATCAACGCCCTGGTCGCCGCGGACGCAAGGGAGCTCCGGAGGAAACTGATGGAAGCAACCGCCACCCAATACCCGACCGTCTCTGACGACCCGCAGGTCCAGGCCTTCTACGAGATGTGCCGCGAGAAGGGCACGGACCACAATATGGCCAAGATCTTTGCGCTGCGCGATCCGCCCAGCTTGCGGACCAATAAGACGTTCCTGGCCAACCGCGGCAACCCCTTCGAGGGCGACGACGCCAAGGCCAAGCGGTGCGTGGCCGCGGCCCGGGCCGGCGGGGTGAACCCCACGGGCAAAACCTACCTCGGCGGCCTGGCCAAGTACGAGGGCGACCCCAAGGCGTGGATCGACGGCAAGGGCGACGTCGAGCGGGTCTGTGCCGAGCGGGGCTGGGGTTGCGAGGGGAGCGTCACCGTCGAGGAACCGGTCAACGAGACGCCGGACCTGTTCGAGGAGCCCTACCGGGTTGCCGATGACTTGGTGCAAGAGGAGGTCGCAAAGCGACTCAATGGCGAGACGGTCGGCACGAAGGAGCGGGCGGAGTTGGTAGAGAAGGTCGGGGATCAGCTCAGTGGAGATTGAGATGCTCAACGAAAGGGAAGAGGCTATTATCAAGGAGCTTCGCCAGTAGGTTGCAAGCCTGCACGAGTGGTTGCGCCGGGAAGCAGTCAAGAAGAAAAGTCGTCTCAAGTACAGGGTCTATGTGGGACGGTTTGAGGAAATAAGGAAGCGCACAATTCAGGAACGGATCGCGGTGAAGGCGTTGGACAGGGAGCGACGAGCAAACGCGAGCGTACATGAGCTACGCAGATCGAGAAAAGAGCCGGACACATTGATTCGATGCCCGACACCTAGTGGGGATTGAGATGTCGAAGAACGGGAAGAAGGCCGTCATCAAAGAGCTTCGGCGGGAGTTCTTTAAGTATCTACGGACACGGAGCCTCCCTGAGAGTTACAGGCACAGGCGAGTACGTGAAGCGATAAAGAAATGCCTGCACCCCAACTTCTGACCTACCGAGACGCGATCAGCGCGGCGAACGACTTCGTGGGCGGACTCTCCACCGGCGTTGCGCAAGGGGACATCCGCCGTGCGATCCACGTCGCGTATCGAGAGATCGGAGACGCCTTCTCCTGGTCATTCTTGAAGAAGCAGGGCCGGGTGCCACTACAGGCCCTGGAATCGACCGGAACGGTGGCCTACGACCACACCGGCGGAAGCAACGAGCGGCAGTTGACGCTGACTCCCGTCGCCTCCGAGGTCTGGCCGAGTTGGGCCGTCGACGCCACGGTGCGGGTCGGCTCGGTCCCTTGCCGAGTGGAAAGCCGCATCTCGGATACCGTGCTGACGCTCGACGTGAACCTCAATCCGGGGGCCGATGTGGCGGCGTCCACTGCCTTTCAGATCTACCCCGCCTGCTACACCCTGCCCCACGACTTCGAGAGCCTGGTGCAGCCCTGGGGCGAAGATACTTGGCGATTCGGACAACAGGTCAGCCGCGACGAGATCCTGGCCCTGGACCGGTTCCGCGAGACGACCGGAGGTATCCGTTGCTTTGCGGTGGGTGAGGTGGCTGATCTGCAGGGCTCGCTGGGGCTCTACATTCATCCGGCCAGTGACGCCACCGAGACACTCGACTTCCTTTACCGCCGCCGGGCCCGCCAGCTCCGCTACAGCGGCCACGACGCCGCCGAGACCGACGGCACGATCACCGTCAACGTAGATTCCACCGCCGTGGTCGGCGTGGGGACGGCGTTTGACGCCAAGATGGTCGGCTCCACACTACGGGTGGGCACGGGCGGAACCAACGTCCCCACGGGCCTGGACGGGCTCTACCCGTACGACGACGAGCGGATCATCGCCGGTCATACGGATGCCACAAACGTAACGCTGGACACCGCGATCACCACCGCGCGGAGCGGCGTGAAGTACTGTATCTCCGACGCCATCGACCTGCACGCCGCCGCCCACAACGCCTTTCTGGCGTGCGTCACGAAGCACCTGGCCGTCAGCCGCAACATGAAGCACAAGGCGGAAATGATCGCCCTGTACGACGACGCCCTGATGCAGGCCCGGGGTGCGGACCACCGGGTCACCCAGCGCCGCGTGGCCGGCCGCCCAACAGTCCGCCGCGTCCGCCTGGCGGATTACCCGATGGGTACGGACGTGGAATAGCCCCTCCGCAGGTTATCACCAATCAAAGGAGTCTTTTATGGCTATTTCTGCAGCAACCCAAAGAAGCCTGGAAATCGCCTTGGGCAACAAGGACAAGGCAGCGACGATTTGCGACGCGATCGACGCCAACACGACCAATGCCGCTGACATTGCCGCTGTAAGCACGACGACGAGCAACGCGACGACCACCCAGTTGCACACCATGGTCAAGGCAATCGTCGCCGCGGCGAGCTGATATGGCCGAGAAGCCGCAAGACAAAGTCGAGATCCGCGATTGGCTGGGGCTGGTCTCGAACCGCGGACCGTTTACCGGCAAGCCGGGGGCGGCCAAGGTGCTGAAGAACCTGCGGGTCGTCTCGCCGGGGCAGCTGGAGGTCCGCGGCGGGATGCGGGCAGTGAAGTTCGAGAGCTGATGTCGGCATGGTGATCAACAACGCCATCTCGTTGGGTAGCGGACGGCCGAGCGGCTGGGTGGGACAGTTCGAGGTGGGCGACTCGGTCAGCTTCGGACCGATCCCGATGGACGCCCTGACCCTTTACTCTCTGGGCTACGATATCCAGCCTCGGTCGGCACTGTCCCCCTGGGTACGTTTGGGGTACGCCGGATTTGGACTTGCCGATCGCTGTACGTGCAGTTGGGCGGTTTACGATCCGGCCACGGGTTATTCAGCGGCGGATCAACAAGTGCTCTCAGGCGCCGGCCCGTGGGTCTACACGGTCGACACCACCGATTGGCCGGCGGGGATGGGCATGCAGCGGATCACGTTCGCGTGGGAGTGGGACGGACCGGGATACGGCTGGATCGTCGACCGGTACATCCTGCTGGGCAGCGGCGGCGGCGGAGGCAGCGATCTGATCGTCTCGCTGTTCAGCTATGAACGGCCGGAGATGAACCACGTGGTTTACCAGACGCTCAATGGGGACCTGATTGCCAAGCAGGGCCCGAGTTGATTACGAAAAAGGAGACTACCATGAACGAGCAGGCAGGGGGCCGAGAAGCGGCCACCGAACGCTTGGCGCAGATCCACTATCAGTCGGACGATTGTATTGCGGTCTATGCCGTCGAGGCCGCTGATCTGAATATCTGCTGCCAGTTGACGTCGGAGGGGACGGTGGTGCCTGGCAAGCCCGAACCCATTAGGCTATTGGAAGTCAATCAGGACACGCCCGCCCAGGGATTCGTCCCCCTGGGCTTTTTGCCAATGCCCCGGCAGGGGATCGAATATAAGTCGCATGTCGCTGAAGTCACCCCGGAGGAGTTCGAGCAGATTGTCACAGGCGAGCTGAAACTGCCCAAAGGCTGGGAGCGGCGACGATTCATTCGGCGTGAAACGCAGGGGGATCCTTCGAGCTTCAAGGTAGCCTCAACAGCGGAGGAAGAGCGTTTGGATCGTGACCTCTTGGATTGTCTCCGCCACGCGAATGCCGAGCGGCTGGATGCTGCTCTCCATGAGAAGCAGGTCAAACCGGCAGATCCGCCCCGCGAGAAAACCCCGTGCGAAACATGGATGAGCCCGGCCGAATGCGAGCAGTTCCTGAGCCGGATGGCCGGCACCCCGATGGCAGACCACAAGGCCGTCCGCACGGTCAGGAAGATCCTGCACGCCGCACAGCAGCTCCCGCATGATCTTGACGTGCCCCAGCCGAACGGCCTGCGGGGCGAAGGCGGCATCAAGATCGAATGGATCATCGGCCGGACCCGCGTAGAGCTGGAGCTGTGGCCGGACGGTGACACACACCTTCACGTCGAAGACGACTACGAGGTGGTGGGCACCGAAACGCTCACGCTGGGCTGGAATACAAGACAAGAGACCGCATGGTTACGCTGATCAACAACGGACTGAGCCCCTCCCAGCCGGTCACCATGGCGGTGGCCCCGGATGGGGTTCTGTACGTGACCAACGGCATCGACGGCGCCCGGCGGTGGGACGGCCAAACGAACTCGGCCGAGACCGCAGGGATCAGCGCCAGCACGGCGCACTGCGAAGTGGCCGGCTCGGGCAGTGGGGACATCTACGGCAGCTTCGACGTGTACACGCGGTTCGTGGACGACGCCGGCGTGCCCTCGAGCTTCTCGGCGGCCACCACGATTGCCGTCACTTCCGGTGATTCGTTTGGCCAGTTCGACTACACCGCGATCCCCGTATCGGACGAAGACCGGGTCGTCGGACGGCAGATCTGGCGGAACACCGCCGGGCAGTCGACGACTTTCTACTTAGACGTGGAAATCGACGACAACACGGCCGCAAGTGACAGCAGCACGCGGACCGACGGGGAGCTGGTCCAGCAGACGGCCATGCGGTACCTGACCGAGGACGGCTGGCCCAACGCCAACCGGTTCGGGCCGCCCCCGTCGCACATGCAGGTGGTTGTTTCTTTCGGCAACCGGATGTGGTACCTGGTGCCGGCCGACTACACCGAGGGCTCGGCCAGTGTGAGCGGGACGACCGTCAGTGGCAGCGGCGTGCAGTGGACCCGACAGATGATCGGACGGCGGGTCTATCACGGAGGGAAGCTCTCGGGGGTGATCTCGGAGTTTACCAACAACGGGTCGCTGGTGCTCAGCACCAGCGCCGTCAGCGGGTTCGGCTCGGGCAGCTACTACCGAATCGGGGACGACGACGAGCGGAACAACGTCCATTTTAGCGAGGCGGGCGAGCCGGAGTCGTTCCCGCTGGACGACGACGGTAACTACACCAACGTGATCACCGGCCAAGAGGACGGCGACAAGCTGACCGGAGGAATGCCCCTAGGGTCGTACCTCTACTTGCTCAAAGAGTCGCACATCTACCGGCTGACCACCGCGGGGGACCCCCGCCGCGACGCCGGGATTGCGCTGGTCGCCGAGCGGGGGTGCCTGAACCAACGCTGTTGGTGTCGGGTCGAGGGGATGGCCTTCTTGATGGACCGTGCCGGGGTCTACGTGTTTCGAGGCACCCAAACGGAAGCGGTTTCCCCGCCGGTGCAGGACTTCTTCCGGGGCCGGATCAACTGGAGTCGGTCGAAGTGGTTTCACGCCGAGGCCTCGGCCGACGAGGAGACGGTGCGGTTCTTCGTGGCGTTGGACGACGACCTGTGGGCCAAGTCGGCGCTGTGCTACAACTACCGGCTGAAACAGTGGAACGAAGACGAGTACCCGTTTTGGATGGGGGCCAGTGCGACGGCACCGCTGGGCAGCGAGCGGCGGCTGATTGCCGGGGCCGATGAGACGGTGGTGCTGATGAACGAGGGCGTGCTGGACGGCCTGGCGCCCTACGATAGCCTGCGTGAGGACAGTCTGCCGACCGGGCTGAGCGAGACGGTCCGGGGCACGGTGACCGGGGCCAGCACGACCACCATCCGCGACGCCGACGCCGACTTCAGCTTCGGTAACTGGCACGCTTCCCCTACGTCCGTCGGGGCGCCGGTGACCGTGATCGATTCCAACGGCGACCACCAGACCCAGCGAATCGCCAGTATCAGCGGCTCGACGATCACCGTGCAAAACGACTGGTCGACGACCCCCAGCGTCGACGACATCTACCAGATCGGAGCCATCGAGTACGAGGCGAAGTTCGGGTCATTCAGGTTCCTTGACGAAGAGCGGAGCAACCGCCGCGGAGTGCGAATCACGTTCGAGCCCCAAACGGAGGCCGGCATCCTGAACGTCCGCCGCTACCTCAACCACAGCAGCTCACCGCTTAGCAGCAACTTCCCGTACGACAACAGCATCGGCGGCGAGGTGACCCGCGACAGTCCGAATTTTCAAGTCGACCTGACGACGGCCGAGGGGGTGATGTTGCAGCGGTTCGACGACGGATTCGAGGACGGTTCGCCGGCGGACCGGATCGTGGAGATCGAGCTGAAAGGGGCGTCGGGGAAAGAGCGGACGAAGATCTATTCAATCGAAGTTCAAGGAGTTCAGTGATGGCAATAGGAGCACCTCGGTTATGTATGACCTGAAACCCGGTCAACTTGTTGAGTGCGATTGGCTCGATCCGGCAGCCGCGTCCGAATGGCAAGAGGCCAAGCACACCAGTGTGTTTTGGCGAATTCGTTGTCGGTCGGTAGGATACGTGCATCTAGTCGGAGTAGACGGCGTAATTCTCACGGCTTCTTATGGCGAGGATCCCGACGGAGATCGGGCCCTTCTTCTTCGGCAGCATTTGCCTTGGAACTGCATTACTGACGTGTGGGTCCTGCGAGAGCCCGAGTAGTTTCAAAAAGGAGCGGCATGTTCTCTAAAGCCCACGGTCGAATCGTCGAGGCGCTGAACCTGCTTCCCGGCATGGAGCCGGACGTTGCGCACCAGGTGGCCACCGCACTGACCATCGACACGCAACGGCTGGAGCACAAGGGGACGCTGGCGATTAGCGCCACGCTGCCGGAGCACTCCCGCAAGTTCTCGCCGCACACCGGCGCCAGCAACCTCAAGCCGGTCCCGCCGGTCGAGCCGCCGATGATCACCCGCGGGCTGCTCGAGCTGCGAAACGCACCAAGGGGGCTTTCCGACCGCCGGGGCGAGAACGGCTACGCACTCCGTATCAAGGAAGGAAACTTCGTCAACGAGGGCGCCTCCCATATCCTGCACCACGCCCAGGTCCAGACCACCACTACGGTCACCGACACCCGGGCCACCGAGCTGAATACCTCATTGGTCAACGCAACTTACTACGTGGCCGACTGCCTGGAGTGTGCCGACAGCAAAGGGCGAAGACTGTCCGATGTGCCGATTCGCGTCTTCTGCCAGGACCAGGACAGCCTGCCCGAAGTGGGCGACGTGATCCGCTACCTGCACGACACCGACGGGTTGGCGTGGCGGTTGGCGGAGAGCACGAATCCGGACACTCGCTGGGCAGTGGCCACTACGGGGTGGACATGGGAGAGCGGCTACGAGGACCAGGTGGGGGAGGTCGTCTGCATCGACGCGGACGACATCTACGGCAACACCTCGGGCTACACGACGTCGCGGATCTACATGCGGGCCACGTCGGCCCAAGACCCCAACGTCCAGCCGAACGACGTGATCGCCTATGAAACAGACAGCACGGGCCGGCGGATTGTCGCCGAGGGCTACGGTCTGGACGCCAAGATTGGGACGGGAGAATTCTGGTTCGGCGAACCGGGCACGGTCAAGGGCGGCTGGAAACGGTTCGTGCCCATGGACCAGCGGGTCCCCGTCGGCTACGAGCCGGGGGATTGCGACTACGACCCCCAGGGCAGCACGGGCGGCTCGCACCCCATCCGGCCCAAGGAGCACGCCTACACGGAGCCCAGTGATTCGACGACCGAATGGAAGCCCGCGGACTGCCACGGGACCTACTACGAGACGGCCTGGATTCTCCAGGACCACGACCCCGAGGCGGGCGCCGCTACCACCACCGGACTGACGATCGGCTCGGCCACGCTGGCGGCCACCAGTGTCTCGATGCAGATCAGCGTGGGGGCGGCCGTGGGCGATACGGACTCCGGCGGAACGACGCTGACGGGCAACCAGTCCTTGACGATCATCGGCAGTCCGACGATCGTCAGCACCAGCCTGACGGCCACCGGCAGTGTGAGCGTCAACACGACGACCCTGTGGCTGGGCGGCACGCCGTCGATCACCTCGACGTCGCTGTCCGGGATCGGGGTCACCGGCAGTATTACGATCTGGACAACCAGCCTGGGGCTGACCGGCTCGCCGTCGATCGGCACCACCTCGGTCCCGGTGAGCGGGACGATCTCGATCACCTCGCAGGCGGGCTATTCGGCAAGCGGCGACTTGACGATTGCCGCAACCACGGTGACGCTCAGCGGGGCGCCGACGATCCAGTCTACGTCGGTGGGGCTCACCGGGACGCTCGATATCAGCCCGACGACGTGCAGCGCCACCGGCAGTGTGTCGGTCACGGGGGCGGGCGTCACGATTACGGGCGCGCCGAGCAGCAGTTCCGCCTCGCCGTCGCTGAGCGGCTCGATCGACATCCAGGATGCCACGGGGGTCACCGGCAGCGGCAGCGGCTCGGCCGCCAGCACTTCGTTGAGCCTGTCGGGTAGTCCGACGATCGGCGAGTCGGGCTCACTGAATGTAATCGGAACGCTGGGCGTCAATTCGGCAAGTGTGTCGGCCACCGGCAGCGTGTTGATTCTGACCCGGTCGATTTCCATCACCGGGGCCCCCGACGTTGGCAACACCAGCGCACAGGTGCTTGACGGTACTATAAACGTCGATCCGGAGCCTCTATCGGCCACGGGCAGCGTGACGGTCACGGGCCAGAGCGTGAACATTTCCGGCATACCCGGGATCGTGGCGTCTTCGACGCTGTCGCTGGGAGGAAGCCTTACGGTCGACCCAGCCAGCGTCTCGGCCACGGGGAGCGTGACGATTCTGGGTAGACCCCTGGGGATCATTGGCACCACCGCTTCAAGCGTGACTGGGATTAGCATCAACGCTCACGGGCCGCATACGCACCATATATCTCCAACTGCTTCTGTTATGGACTTGCTCACGGGCATAATACCTGAGGGGTTAACCTGGGAGACGGAAGAGGTTGTGCCCGAAGATTCTACCACGGACACAGAGAATACTTCGCTAACCCACTCGGTCAGTGACAGCGGCCACGTTCACGGCTCCGGGACCCTGGACGTCACTCCCGATCCACACGATCACGGGACGAGTGGATTTAGCGTGACCATCCCCGACCATGACCATTCGGTGACCAACCTCCTGAGCATGCCGGCGCACCTTCACGTTATGACGGTAGGGACCCTGGCCGGCGACAGTCACGTGCACGGGACCAGCGGCTTTAGCGTCACGATCCCCGATCACAATCACGCGCTGACGAGAAACCTCAAAATGCCGGCGCACGATCACCCGGCCGACATAGGCACCTTGGACCTGAGCACCAGCTCGCACGACCACGGAACCAACGGGTTCAGCGTCACCATCGACGACCACAGTCACACCGTTGATGAGAACCTGACCGTAGGTTCCCATGCCCACACTTGGGACGACATGGGTACCCTGGCGATTCCCGACCACGGCCATGGCGTGACGATCGACAGCATCTCGATCAACGATCACGACCACGTGGCCAACACCAGCGGGCTGAGCGTCGCGTCGCACACGCACACGATGGGCACCGGGAACCTGGCCGGCGCCAGTCACACGCACGGAACCAGCGGATTCAGTGTGACGGTCGACCCGCACGACCACGACAATATCGATCTATCGACGTTCGAGACCCAGGCCCACAGCCACACGGCCACCATCAGCGGGCTGAGCGTGGTGGATCACGGCCACAGCGGGACGGTCGACAACATCTCCATCGGGGGGCACGACCACGGCGGGTCGGCGTCGTTCGACCTGTCGGCCGACAGCCATACCCACACTTGGGGCATCGACGATCTGGCGATCCCCGACCACGGGCATTCGGCCACCGAGAACCTCACCGTGCTGGAGTTCAGCCACTCGCACGGCGGCGAACTGAACGACATGGTCATCCAGTCGGGGCTCGGCGACGACATTCACGGTCACACCGCGGACGTTGAATCGATTACAATCGATGATCACGGGCACAGTTGGTCGCTCAACACCATGGCGATCGACCCCGACCCGCATCAGCACAGCGTGGCCCAGCACGTCCATGGCCTCGGCGGCCACGTCCACAGCACCAGCGCGTCCACCAGCATCAGCCTGGAGCACACGCACCCGGTCGTCGACCCTGGGCACCAGCACAGCTCGCCGACGCTGGCCCACACGGGTTACCTGTACCACCGCACCGAAGACTTCCGGATGAAGTGGCGGTCTACGATCTTCATCGAGCGGGTGGGGCCGGATGATGATTGAGCAGAGAAACTGTAGGAAACTGTAGCTACAGAAATGATGGAGGCACGAGATGGTAGCGATGCCTGACCAATGGGGC
>DRGC01000059.1 GCA_011050235.1 Phycisphaerae bacterium
AGATGTGTATAAGAGACAGGCGCTGTTCAATTATGTGCTGGCCCGTCAGGCGGGCGGGACGTTTCTGCTGCGGATCGAGGATACCGACCGCGCCCGCCACGATGAATCCGCCGTCGCGAAGATTATCGACGATCTGCGGTGGCTGGGCATCGAATGGGACGAGGGCATCGAGGTCGGCCCGTTCGGCGAGCTCACGACAAGCGGCGATAACGGCCCGTACCGCCAGTCCGAGCGGCTGGACATTTACAAAGATCAGGTCCAACGCCTGCTGGACGACGGCAAGGCGTACTGCGCCTTCGAGACGCCCGAGGAACTGGCCGCCCTGCGGAAAGCGGCCGAGGCTAACAAGACCGGGTTTCGCTACACTCGGCCCGACCCGCTGCCTGCCGCCGCCGATGCCGACCGGGCCCGCGCCGAGGGCCGACCCGTTGTCGTCCGCTTTCTCTCGCCCACCGAAAGTGTGACCGTTCATGACGACATCTTCGGCGATGTCACCATACCGGCCGACGAGATGGACGACTTCGTCATCCTCAAGGCCGACGGGTATCCGACGTATCATCTGGCCAACGTCGTCGACGACCACCTGATGGGCGTGACGCTCATCTGTCGCGGCCAGGAGTTCCTCGGCCAGACCTGGCGCCAGAAGGCCCTGCGACAGGCGTTCGGCTTCGCCGAGCCCCGTTACGCCCACCTGCCGCTGATCATGGACATGCAGGGCCGCAAGCTCGCCAAGCGGGACGGCGACGTGGAGGTCCACTCGTTTCGCCAGGCCGGCTACCTGCCCGAGGCGATGGTCAACTTCCTGGCCCTGCTGGGCTGGAACCCCGGGGGAGGTGTCGAGAAGTTCACGCTGGGCGAACTGGTCGAGCTGTTCAGCCTCGAGAGGATCGGCAAGTCCAACGCCAAGTTCGACCGCGACAAGCTGCTGGCCTTCGACACCGACGCCATCGCCGCCGCCGACGACAGGCGACGCCTGGCGGCGTTCAAGGACTTCCTCGCCCACGCCGATACCGCCATCCCAGCTGGCGACGACGCGCTGCTGAGCGGCCTGCTCGAAGCGGCCAAGGGCATGCGAACGTTCGAGGACGTCGTCACCAAGTGCGGCGTGCTGTTTGTCGCCGATGACGCCTTCGACTACGACGACAAGGCCGTCGCCAAGGTCCTGGCCAAGGGCGATAATGCCGGCTACGCCGTGCTGGCGGACCTGCGGGGTGTGCTGGCCGAGGCGGAATGGTCGGGCGAGGCGCTGGAAACGCTGATCAAGGATTATGGCCAGGCCAAGGAACTCGGCATGGGCAAGGTCGCCCAGCCCCTGCGCGTGGCGGTGACGGGCACGACCGTCAGCCCGGCGATCTTCGAAACACTGTTGACACTCGGCAAGGATAAGACACTAGCCCGGATCGATCGCTGTTTGGCCGCACGGGCCTAAGGAGCCGAATGTGAGTCTACTGGTTACGGGAAGCATCGGGATCGACACGGTCGAGTCGCCCGCGGGCAAGGTTGAGGACGCTCTGGGTGGGTCGAGCATCTATTTCGCCCAGGCGGCGAGTTTCTTTGCGCCGGTTCGGCTGGTGGGCGTGGTGGGCGATGACTGCCCGCCGGAGTTCCTCAAGCCGCTGGAGGACAACCCGCAGATCGACCTGGCGGGGCTGGAAGTCCGCGCCGGCAGCAAGACGTTCCGCTGGCACGGCCGCTATCACGACGACGTCAACGAGCGCGACACCGTCAGCGTCGACCTCAACGTCCTGGCCGAGGCCGGGCCCACCATCCCGGACGTGTTTCGCGACAGCGACTACGTCTTCCTGGCCAACACGCACCCGGGGCTGCAGATCGAACTGATCGACCAGCTGCACGGCCCGACATTCGTCGCGGCCGACACGATGGACCTGTGGATCAACAACGAACGGTCCACGCTCATGTCGCTGCTGGGCCGGGTCGACGCCATCATAGTCAACGACTCCGAGGCCAAGCTGCTCACCGGCGACGCCAACGTCGTCACCGCCGGGCTGGAACTCGCCGGCGTGGTGCGGCAACTGGTGGTCGTCAAGAAGGGCGAGCACGGCAGCCTGCTGTTCATGGGTGGGAATGTCTACGCCCTGCCGAGCTTCCCGGTGACCCACGTCGTCGACCCGACCGGGGCGGGCGACAGCTTCGCCGGGGCGATGATGGGCCACCTCGCCGCCACCGGCCGCCAGGATGTGGCCACCGTCCGCAAGGCGATGGCCTACGGCACGGTGACGGCCAGCATCGCATTGGAAAACTTCTCGCTGAGTGCGCTTCTGGGCGCCACCCGCAGCGACATCGACAATCGCCTGGCGGCGTTCGGCGAGATCGTGGGGTTTTAGACCATGGCGGCCCGGGCATTTTTCGCGGTGGATTTTTCCGACGAGGTCCGCCGCGCGCTGAGCGGGGCGATCCGGGCGCTTCCGCTGGCCCAGGCATCGGCCAAGCCTGTCGCGATGGAGAACCTGCACGTGACGCTGCACTTCCTGGGCCCCATCGACGATGACCGGATCATGGCCGCCCACGAGGCCGGCGCCGCAGCAGCGGCCGCCATCGGGCCCTTCGAGATCGACTCCCACGGCCTGCAGTGCGTGCCGTCGCAAGGCAGGCTGCGAATGGTCTGGGCCGGCTTGGCCGATCCCACGGGCGGGCTGGCGGACCTTCACCGCGTCCTGGGCGACCGTTTGGCCGAGGCGGATTTCGACGTGGATCCCCGGCCCTTCAGGCCGCACGTGACGCTCGTTCGCTTCCGCAGCGGCCGAGGAGTCGATGACGTCCGCGCCGCCGTGGGGGCCGAAGCCGATAAGGGCTTCGGTACCGTCCGAGCCGTCAGCTTGGTCTTGTATTCCAGCGAACTCACAAAGGCGGGCCCGATATACGTTCCGATGTCGACGATGCCGCTGAGCGGCTAGAGGGCGAGATTGGTCCTTGTGGGCGCGTTGCTGGGAGCGTAGAATCCGCGCATCTGCGAGCAAGTATAGGCAGAAAAAAGTTTTCCAAACCGGTTGTTTTCTTATTGCGGGACCCGAACAGATACCATACACTCCCTCACACTTGCAGGCCGCAAGGACGCGGCCGCATGGGTAAGGAGATTCAGACATGGTGACGACGATGGCTAAGACCAGCAAGAAGACGACCAAGAAAGACACTCCTGACGTTGCGGACGACCGCGAAAAGAAACGCGGCGACGCACTCGATGCCGCCCTCAAGCAAATCGAGAAGGCCTACGGCGCCGGCAGCATCATGAAGCTGGCCGACGGGTACATCAAGAAGATTGAGGGGATCTCGACCGGCGCGCTGAGTTTGGATTTGGCGCTGGGCGGTCTGGGCATCCCTCGCGGCCGCGTGTGCGAGCTGTTCGGGCCGGAGGGTTCGGGCAAGACGACGCTCGCGCTGCACATCATCGGCAACGCGCAGAAGGGCGGCGGCGTGGCGGCCATGATCGACGCCGAACACGCGCTCGATCCCACCTGGGCCCGCAAGCTCGGCGTGAACCTGGAAGAACTGCTCATCAGCCAGCCCGATACCGGCGAACAGGCACTGGAGATCTGCGAGATGCTCGTCCGCTCCAACGCCGTCGACGTGGTGGTGATCGATTCGGTCGCAGCCCTGATCCCTCGGGCCGAGATCGAAGGGGAGATGGGCGACACGCACATGGGCCTGCAGGCCCGGCTGATGAGCCAGGCGATGCGCAAGCTCGCCGGCGCCATCGGCAAATCGCGAACGTGCGTGATTTTCATCAACCAGATTCGCATGAAAATCGGCGTGATGTTCGGCAACCCGGAAACAACCCCCGGCGGCCGGGCGCTGAAGTTCTACAGCTCGGTGCGCCTGGACATTCGTCGCATCAGCACGATCAAGGAAGGCGAGCTGGCCATCGGCACGCGAGTGCGGGCCCGTGTCGTCAAGAACAAGGTCGCGCCGCCGTTTCGGACGGCGGAGTTCGATATCATGTTCGATTCCGGCATCAGCTATGTCGGCGACCTGCTGGACCTGGCCGTCGCCAACGACGTCGTCGCCAAACAGGGCGCGTGGTACAGCTTCGGCGACACGCGCCTCGGGCAGGGCCGCGAGACCGCCAAGAGCTTCCTGGCCTCCAGCGACGACATCCTCGAAGAGATCCGAACCGCCGTCCTGGCCAAGCTCGCCCCCGAAACGCCTGAAACCCCCGAAACACCCGCCGCCGATGCCCCATCCGACGAAGACTCCGACGAACAATAGCGGCGAAGTTTGAGACCGGCGTCCCAGCGCGGCGTCATCCCGATCTACATCGGGATACATCGGGACCACCCCGCCGCGACAGTTTGCGCCGTCGCCTGAGAGTTTGGTTCGTTGGCGAGTTGCCAAATCAATCAACCCCCGCGCCCACCAAGCCCGGCCACTGCGCTGGCCGGGACCGTTGTCGACAACGTCAACACCGCGATTCATTTCCCGCCCACCGGCCCACCGGTCACCGCATCGCCTGATGGGCCGGTGGGTTGCATTGTGTCCGGCGTCTCCGTAGCATAGCCGACAGCAAAGGAGCGCCCATGGACCTGTCCGTCGGCAGTTCGCAACGTTTACGCGGCGAGGTATCGATCCCGCCCAGCAAGAGCCATTCCTTCCGCGCTCTCCTGATGGCGGGCCTGGCCGACGGGGTCAGCCATATCACCTCGCCGGCCGTCTCCAACGATTGGATGCGGGGCATCGAGGCGCTGGAGATGTTCGGCGCCGAGGTGCACCCCAAGGCCGACGACGTGTGGGAGGTCACCGGCACGGGTGGGGCCCCGCGCACGCCCGATGATGTCGTCAACTGCGGCAACAGCGGCATCATCCTGCGATTCTTCGCCGCCCTGGCCGCCTGTTGCGACGGGTACACCGTGCTCTCCGGCGATGAGTCGCTCCGGCACATCCGCCTGTGTCAGCCCCTGATCGACGCATTGCACGGATTGGGCGCGTGGGCGGTGGCCACCAAAGGCGACGGCCACGCGCCGCTGGTCGTCCGCGGGCCTTTGAAGGGCGGCAAGACCGAGATCGACGGGATCGACTCGCAGCCGGTCTCGGCGCTGCTGATCGCCAGTTCCCTGGCCGAGGCCCCCAGCGAAATCGTCGTCCGTCGCCCCGGAGAAAAGCCCTGGGTGGCCATGACGCTCCATTGGCTCGAGCGATGCGGCGTGGAGTTCAGCAACGAGAACTTTGAGCGGTATCGCATTCGAGGCCACGCCAAGTGGCCGGGATTCGACGTGACCATTCCTCTGGACTGGTCGGCGGCTTTGTATCCGATCGTCGCAGCCGTCATCTCGCCCAACAGCGAGGTCCATGTCCCGGGGCTGGACTTCAACGATTGCCAAGGCGACAAGGAGGTCGTCAACGTCCTGCGATCCATGGGCGCCGAGATTGAAATCACCGATCGCGGCGTCACCGCCCGCGGCAGCAAACTGACGGGCACGACGATCGACTGCAACGATTTCATCGACCAGTTCATGCTGCTGGCGGTGGTGGGGGCCTACGCCGAGGGCGAAACCACGCTGACCAATGCCGAGGTCGCGCGCCACAAGGAGTGCGACCGCATCACGGCCATGCACGACGCACTGAAAGCGATGGGGTGTGACATCGAGGAGAGGCCGGATGGGCTCGTGATCCGCCATAGCCAGTTGAAAGGCGCCGAGTTCGACAGTCAAAACGACCACCGGCTGGTGATGACGCTCGCCGTTGCCGGCCTCGGCGCCGAGGGCGCCACCGAAATCGCCAACATCGACTGCATCCGAAAGACCTTCCCACACTTTGTCGAGCAAATGCGACACGTGGGCTGCGATATGCAAAAGCAATAGCCCAGGGTACGGCCTGGATGAGTGTTTCTAATCAGGTGACTGTGCAATGAACATTGCGATTGCGTCCGATCATGCGGGCTACGAATACAAAGAAACCATCAAGCGGCACCTGACCGCCGCCGGTCACGCGGTGACCGACTTCGGAACCGATAGCGACCAGCGCTGCGACTACCCCGACTTCGTTCGCCCGGCCGTCCAGGCCGTTGCGGACCGGCGATGCGAGCGCGGGATCGTGCTGGGCGGGTCGGGCAACGGTGAGGCGATCGTCGCCAACCGCATTCGGGGCATCCGAGCCACCGTCTGCTGGGATGTCGACAGCGCCCAGTTCGCCCGCAGCCACAACGACTCGAACGTTCTTTCGCTGGGTCAGCGGATGATGACGGCGGAGATGGCCCTGAAGATCGTCGATATCTGGCTGACGACCGATTTCAAAGGCGGCCGCCACGCCCAACGGCTCGACAAGATCGACCGTGAGCCCTAAGCGGGCGAGGGCCCAAGAAACACCCGCCGCGGCTGGATCATCTCGGCGCCCTCGCGCCGCTCGCCCAGGGCGACAAGGTTCCCGCGCCCATCGACTATGGCCACGTCGTGCTGGGCCTGAGGGTGATCGGTGGGGGCGCTGTCCAACCGGCGGAGGCGATCCACGCGCAGCAGCTTGCCGTGGACCAGGTCCGGGACGTCCTCGCCGGATATCTCAAAGCGCTCAAGCCCAACGGTCGCCGTTACCGGAGCGACAAGGTCGGCGTCGATGTCCAATGCATCCGGGTCGACGGCGTCGGCCAGGCCGAATGCTCCGACGGCCCGGCGGACCAGCGCACTGCAATAGCCGCCCACGCACAGCGCGCGACCCAGGTCTCGCGCGATTGAGCGAATGTACGTCCCGGCCCCGCAGAGCACATCCAGTTCGGCCCGCGGATACTCGTACCGCAGCAACTCGAGTCGATGGATCGTCACTTCCCGGGCGGCCGGTTCGACGCGCTGGCCGCTGCGGGCGAGCTTGTAGGCTCGGCGACCCTCGACGTGAACGGCCGAGTAGGCGGGCGGCCCCTGCATGATCGCTCCAACAAACGGTTCGAGAGCTTGGCGGACCTGCTGGTCTGTCGGCTCGGGCGCGGCCGGTGCGGGCGTGATGTCGCCTTCGATGTCGTCGGTCGTGCTGGCGGCCCCCAGTGTGACCTCGGCCACATAGCATTTCGCCGTCGACTGGATGAGATCGGCCAAGCGTGTAGCCGGGCCGACGGCGATCACCAGCACGCCGCTGGCGAAGGGATCCAACGTACCGGTGTGGCCGACCTTGACGCGCCGCCCGACGAGGGGGCGCACCTGTGCGACCACGTCGTGACTGGTCGGCCCGACGGGCTTGTGGATGTTGTAGAATCCGAACGGCTTGGGCAGTTCGAACGTCATGGGCTGCGTCGGTCCTCACCGGCCAAGAGGCGATCGACAAGCGCCTCGTAGGCCGCCGATGTCACGCGGCAACTGTAACGCTCGCAGGCCTCGCGCCGCGCGGCTGCGGCGAGTTGGCGGGCAAGCTGCGGCTGGTCGATCAGCCGCTCAATGGCCGCGGCAAGGGCGGCTGCATCACCGACCGGCGTCAGCAGGCCGGTTCGTCCGTCGTCGATGAGTTCGTCGACGCCCACGCACCCGGTGGCGACGACAGGCCGCGCCGCAGCCATCGCCTCGAGCACAGCCATGCCGAACGATTCGGTCCGGGCCGCATGCACGAGGACGTCGGTTTCATGGATCACCCGCCGAACGTCATCGCGGTCCAGGTTGCCGGCGAATATCACTTCCCCGGTCAGGTCAAGCTCCCCCGTCAGCTTCCGCAACATCCGCTCGGCCGGGCCGGCCCCGACCAGGCACGCGCTGATGTCGCGACCGCCGTCGATCAGAGAGCGGACCGCCCGGAGGAACGTGGAATGATCCTTGTGGCCGTCCAGCGTCGCGACCATCGTCAGGCAGGTGGGGGTGTCTGCAGTGCGAGTCAGCGGGTCGGCCGCCCAATAGTTCACGTCCACGCCGTTGGGAATCACCGTCAGCGGCTGAGCCGCTCGGGCCAAACGGCGATGGCGGCCGATCAGGTCAGCCATCCCGGCCGAAACCGTGACCGTCGCGTCGGCCAATCGGCTGAATCGACGACAGATGCTTCGCCGCCACCACGAGGTGATCTCTCGCGAGGGCCCGTGCTGGACGGCCACCAAAGGCAGCGCGGGGGCCAGTCGATCGAGCCATATCGCCACCGGCAGGGCCCGCGAGCCATGCACGATGACAACGTCAGCCGACAGGTCGATAAGGGCCCGAGCAACGTTTCGGTAGCCGCGGCCCAGCGGCCCGCGCGGCTTGCGAACGTATCGCCATGTGCAGCCAAGCGTGTCCAACTGCCGGCCGTAGTCGCCCCGCAACTCGCACGCACCGTACAAGACGTAGACGTGACGCGTCGGGTCGGCCGAGCCGACGGCAATATTGATCGCCGCTCGGGCCGAGCCGCTGGTTCCGGCATAACACAGGTGCGCGATACGTGTCATAGCGTCCTGAGGGTTGCAGGCGGCGGGCAAATAGGCAAGCAGATTTCACACCCGCCCGATAGAATGCCCGCGTGCCCGCAGCAATGGACATCGTGCTGTTCTCGTTCAATCCACTCCAAGGCCGGCCCGGGCGGGCGCATCATTTTGCCTCCGGCTTGGCCCAGCGCCATCGGGTCTTCTTCGTCGATCCGCCCGAAAGTGTCCATCGCCGCCGTCAATTGCGCCTCCGCGTGGAGCAGGTCCAGGAATCCTTGCTGCACGTCCGCCTGCCGGGCGGCCTGGGGGGGCGAAGAACGTGGGCGATCCATCAACTGAACCAGTCGCGCTGGCTGAGGGGCCTGCGGTCCGCGCTCGATAAACACGGATGGGGAGACGCCGGCCGACGCGTCTGCCTGCACATGGTCCCGCTGTGGGACCGCGCGGCCGAGGTGCTCAGGCCCGACCTGACCGTCTACGACGCCCACGACGACTGGCGAACGATCCCGCCCAACCGGCCGGACCTGATCACCCGGCTGGAAGCACGTTATGCGCAGAACGCCGACGTGATCCTGAGCGTCTCCGACGCGATCGCGGCCAATTTCGCGGAGCTGGGGCGGGCGACCCACGATCTGCCGGATGCGGGCGATGCGGACCTGTTCGCCCGAGCGATCACGCTTCAGCCGGCCGATGAGATCGCCGCGCTGCCGAGGCCGCGCGTGCTGTATGTCGGCGGGCTGGATGACTGTCTCGCCGGCGACGTGGTCGTCGACGTCGCGCGGCGGCTGCCGGACGTATCCTTCGTGTTTGTCGGCCCGGAAGTCGTTCGCCAGCGGGCCATGCGCGAGCGGCCCAACATCTTTCTATTGGGCGAGCGTCCCTACGAGCAGTTGCCGTCCTATTTTGCCGGGGCGGACGTGTGCTGGATCCCGTTCGCCCTGACGCCGCACGCGATCGGCCGCGACTGCATCAAACTCTACGAGTACCTGGCGACGGGCCGGCCCGTGGTGGCCACGCCGTTGCCGCGAGCGAAGGCGTTCGCCCCGGGCGTCATCGTGGCCGAGGCGACCGGGGCCGCTCTGGCCGATGCATGCCGGGCCGCTCTGGCCGACACATCGGACCCAGCCCGAGCGAAGCGACTTGCCCTGGCTGGCCGGCACACGTGGACTCGGCGCGTTGAAGAGCTTGAAGCGCTTCTGGTGGATATTCTGCACCCCAAACGTCCTGAACCGGCGACCACGGCTGTGACCTGGGTCCCCACGGGCCTGGCCAGCCTGCCGGACCCGCCAGGCGAGACGACCGGCTGGCCCTGGACGGCCGAAACGCCCGCCGCGCCGCTGCCGGAAGGGGTCTCCATCGAGCAGTTGCCGACGATCACGCTCGTGACGCCGACGCTCAACCAGGGGGAGTTCCTGGAAGAGACGATCCGTTCGGTCCTCGGTCAGGGGTACCCGCGCCTCCAGTACATCGTGGTCGACGGCGGCTCGACGGATCGGACCGCAGAGATCCTCGATGCCTACGGGCCGTTCCTGACCGAGTGCATCCGTGAAGGCGACCAGGGCCAAAGCGATGCGATCAACAAGGGCCTCGCCCGCGGCACGGGCGAGGTGTGCGGGTGGCTGGGCAGCGACGACACGCTCACGCCGGGGGCGCTGATGACGGTGGGGGCGCATTTCGCCGGAGATCCGCACTGTCGCTGGCTGGCGGGGGCGGGAGATTTCGTCGACCTGGCCGCGGGCGACCGCACGCACTGCATCGCCGGGCTGGCCGGGCCGATGGCGCTGCTGGACTACTGGCGTTATGGGATGGCGGGCCACTACATTCCACAGCCGTCATGCTTCTGGCGTCGCGGGCTTTGGGAGGCTGTTGGTGGCGTGAACGTCGACAACCATCTGGCGATGGATTTCGAGTTGTGGCTGGCCTTTCAGCAGCGGGCGGAGCTTCACACGATCGACCGGACGCTGTCGGTCAGCAAGCTGCACGCGGGGGCCAAATCGACGCGTCATCGCCGCCAACAATACGCCGACATGCGCCGTCGGGCGCTGGCGTCGGCGTCTGGGCGGGGCATCTGGCCGGGCATTTTGGTTGCCCGCAAGCTGTGGTGGACGGCGGCGTGGCGCGTCGGCTGGCTGGGTCGGCGCGTCTTGGGCCGGGGCAAGAAATAGCCGTAAGAGCGGCCAAGCGAGCAGCTTGTCGCCGAGCCTATTGTCTTGCGCCAACTTCCCTAATGTGCACTTCTTGGTCCTGCCGATACTCCTTGTGCAAGGGAACCGTTCACGGAAGGTCGGCCTGTCTGTGAGCGGCTTTCAACTATTCGGTGACAAGGACTTCGATGAGCGCGCGTGACTTGACATTGGACTTGGCCTCGACGGACCATGGGCACCGGCGTCATTTCACCGTCATTCAGGCCAATCGCGCGTTGGTGCTGGTCCGTCGCGTCGTGGCGGACATCATCATCGAATACCAGCGGATGTTGGACCTGCAGGAGATCGTCGAGTCGGCCTCGTCCAACGGGAAGGCGGACTGTGTCGATCGCTGCCGGAACGCTCTGATCGAAACCGTCGACAAACTCCGCCAGTGTCTGGACGAGCTTGGCGACGTCGGGGTGGAGCTCCGCGACTGGGGGCTTGGCGTGGTGGACTTTCCGGCCATCGCCGGCGGACGCGAGGTATTCCTTTGCTGGCAGTTCGGCGAGCCGCGAGTGATGTATTGGCACGAAATCAGCGCCGGAGACGCCGGCCGCCAGCCGCTGGATACCTTGCCGGTCGCCAAGGCCGTCGCGGCCAGCTAAACAACAGGTCACACTGACTGCGGGAGTTCGATGAGGGTTCGGCGGCGCTTTCTGAAAAAAAGAGAGCGGGATTTGGGGATTTTGGGGATTACGGGATTGCTCTCCTTTGCCAAAAGACATCCTCAAATCTCGTTAATCCTCTAATCTCGCTCCCCCTCCACATAGCAGAAGCCTCGGAGTCACGGGCTAGAATTTTCGGCTGCGCTCGAGGACGTCCGTCAAGTTCTTGCACCAGCGTGTGACCTGGCTGTCCTTGAGTTCGAGAATGTCCCGAACAGCTTCGCCGATGGCAGGGATGTACTTCTCGATGTAGCTTCGCTTTTTCAGTTCGCGGCTGATGCGGACGCGCTTGCGGATGTGCGCGCCAAGCTTGCGGCCGCAGTCTTGCAGGGCCAGGCGAATCTCTTTGATGATCTCGGGGTAGGAGGCGATGGCCTCTTTCGACTCACTGGTGAAGGGCACCCACACCGACGCCATGTGAACGACGATCGTCAGCGGGCCGGCGGGCAGGGCCCCACGGGATTGCGGCAGGCCGTAGGATCGCCAGTTCAGCCCGAGGGTCGATTTGGTGATCGCGCACGCGCCCTGCTGATATTGAAGAGGGACGCGGTTGGCGAACCGGATGATCTTGGCCAACGGCTGCGTGTCGTCGGCTTCGTCGTCGACATCGGGTGGAGGGATGTCGCCCGCGTCCTTCTCGGCGTCGGTTTGCTTGGCCTCGGGCTTGCCGTAGGCCAGCGCAACCTCGATGACGAACGGGTTGCCGCGATAGACGGCGGGGCTTCGCGTGGTGGCTGTATAGAACTCGGCCGCGACGACGTGCTTGAGCCCGGCAATGAGTTGATGTTCTCCGATCGGGACCACGCAGTTGGTGGCGGGGGCCATGATCTTGATATGCTGGACGGCGTTGTAGATGGCCTTGACCTGTTCGCCATTGAGGCGCCGAGGCGACGTGCGTGACTTTAGTTCGGCGGCCTGAAGGATCTCCTGCGCGATGCGCGGCGAGACGCGCGAGAACTCGCCGGTCAGAAACTGCTGGATCGTCCGCGCCTTCGTGTCGGCCACCATCTTCAGCAGCACGCCCAATTCGATGCCGTAGGGATGCGGGCGGATGGACTTGGGCAGGGGGGGCAGGACCTTGACCGACGCGTGGTACGATCCGGTCTTGCCGTCCGGGGCGGTGTAGGTGAAGGCGACGTGCGGGTTGGCGATGGCCGTCTGCTGAAGGTAGTCGTCCACGCTTTGGCGACCTCGCTGGTATCGGGCCTCGAGCTCGATTTCAACGAGCGTGCCATGCTTGACATCCCACTCGACGACCGCGTCGCGGATGATATCGGGCTTGTTCTTTCGGGTGTCGATCTGGAGCTCGTAGTGGTGGGCGTTGGCGCGGGGCCCGGTGCGGGAGATGATCTTGACGGGCCGGCCCGTCGTCAACAGGCCGTACATGCCCGCCGCCGAGATGCCGATGCCCTGTTGGCCGCGGCTCATTCGGAGGCGGTGGAACTTACTGCCGTAGAGCAACTGGCCGAAGATGCTGGGGATCTGCTTACGCACAATGCCGGGCCCGTTGTCCAGGACCGCCACCAGAAAATGGGTCTCCGAGATTTGATCGATCCTGATATCCACGACCGGCAGGATGCCGGCCTCCTCACAGGCGTCGAGGGCGTTATCGACGGCCTCCTTGACGGTCGTCAGTAGGGCCTTGCGGGGGTTGTCAAAACCAAGCAGATGGCGATTCTTCGCGAAGAACTCGCTGACCGAGATGCTGCGCTGGGTTTTGGCCATCGACTCGGCGGTCGCGTAGACGGTTTCCTTCGCGGCCCGGGGGATGGGGGCATCAGCGGGGGGCTTCTTCGGAGCCTTCGCCTTGACCTTCTTCTTTTGCTTGGCGGCCTTGGCGGCCGGGCGTTTGGCTTTGGTGGCGGTAGGGCGAGCCGAGCCGGACCGCGCACGCTTGGGGGCGGCCTTTGCGCGCGGGGCCACTTTGCGCTTGGGAGCTTTGGCGGATTTGCTTTTTGCCATCCCTGGCCTCGTGGACAAGAGTTCGGGCGAATCCGTTCGCTAGTGGGAGTCTAATCGTCATGGCTGTGAGGGTCAAGAACAGCTACAGCCGCTGCGGGAACTGGGGACCTTTGAAGGCGGCTCTGATGAGCGGCTCTGTTGAGCGGCCCTAGAGCACCTGGAAGCTCAGGATGCCGGGGATCTCGCCGGCGATGGTCAGGATGCTGCCGGCTTGAGCTTGCGACAGCAGGGCGACGTGGAAGGAGATCGTCTCCATGTCGGTCTCGAAGTTGCGCATGTAGTCGACGTTGAGCACCTTTGCCCCGCGGTCGTGAAGCAGCGCGCGAATACGCTGGAGGTTGGCATCGGGGTCTTCGCTGGCCGGTATCTTGACGATGACCTTCTTGTACTGACGCGTGGGGATGAGTCGATCGATGAAGGTTAGAACATACAGCGTAAACAGCGCGATCACGGTCGCCGCCAGTGCCACCATGTACATGCCGAACCCAGCCGCCAGACCCACCGCCGCAGTGCACCACAGACTCGCCGCCGTCGTCAGGCCTCGAATGCCGATGCCGTAGCGAATGATCGTCCCCGCGCCGAGGAAACCAATCCCCGCCATCACGCCATAGGCAACCCGTGCGGGATCCACCTGGATGGCGGGCCCCTTGTCTCCCTGGCCGAACTGATCGGCGAAATGCAGACTCACGACCATCGCCAGCGCCGCCCCCAGGGCCACCAGGATCTGCGTCCGCAGGCCCGCGCTGCGGCCATGGTGTTCACGTTCGAGGCCGATCAGGGCCCCCAGCGCGGCGGCCACGGCCAGGCGACTCATCGCAATCCAGGCATCGTTCCAGTCCATCGTGGCCTTACCCTTCGGCAGCTTCGGTGATGGGGCATTCTTGTGGCGTCAGATCGACAGCGGCGCCGGTCTCGGCCGACTGGCGAATAGCCAAAACCGTCCGCAAGACCTCCCGACCAATGGGGGCGTCGGTGACCGGGGCCCGACCGTCTTGCACGCAACGAATGAAATGATCGTACATACTTTCGCCCTGCATCTCCACCTGCTGAATTTGGCCGGTCTCATCTCGGCGGCCCAACGTGCCGGTCGGGTCGATGGCCATGGCGCTGGCGATCTCGACGGTGGTCTCTTCGTGGCCGACCATCTTTTTGGCCAGCACGCCGTCGCGGCCGACCACCAGGCTGCCCGCCGTCCCGACGATGCCCAATGACGATTCGTTGACGGCCTCCCACCAGGTCACGTCGCTGTGGGCGGCGCCGCCGTTTTGGAACACCAGCATGCACTGGCTGTGCTCGTCGGCTGTGGCCCCTTCACGAACGCGGGATGTGTGGGCGAAGACCGTCCGCACGGGCCCGCCGACCCATGTCAGCCAATCGATGTCGTGGCTGCCGAAGTCCAGCGCCACGCCGCCGCTGAGTTCCTGCCGCCCATACCACAGGTTCCGCATGTCGGCGGGCATGTACCGGCGAGTCCAGCAGGTCACCAGCTTGCCCAGCTCGCCCGAAGCGAACGTGTCGCGCATGAACTTGTACGGCTGCATGAATCGCAAGCAGTAGCCCAGCATGTACGTGACGCCGGCCGCACGGGCGGCCTCGATCATACCGTCGGCGTCGGCGAGGTTCAGCGCGACGGGCTTTTCCGTGAAGATGTGCTTGCCGGCCGCGGCGGCGTCGGTGACGACCTGGACGCGGTTGAACGGCTCGGTGCAGATCCACACGGCGTCGACCTGGTCGAAGATCTGGCGATAGTCCGTGCACCAGTCAGCGCCGATCTCCTCGGCGATCACGCGGGCGCGATCCTCGACCAGATCGCAACAGACGGCCAGTTCCAAGTCGGCCTGCCCGGCCAGATTTCGGGCATGGTAGCACCCCATTGCGCCGCATCCGATGAGACCAAGTTTGATCATGCATCTCTCCCGTAACGAAATCGGCCACCCCGAGGCGATTACGGCAAATTACGTCCGAAGGGACGCCAAGGCAAGACAAAAGTGGCTTTGGCGGGCCATTGGGGCCGTTTCGACGGCCCTGACGGGGGGGGGCAATATGGCCAAGAAAGGGCTTTTTCCTTTTGACACCCAATATATGGGACCTATACTCCTGTGCGGTCCCATATATTGGGGCGGACGAATCCGACAAATCGTGTCGTTACGGTGCAGCGCTATGGCGCGACAGGTCTGGGTTGGCTGTTTGCCGCCGTAAAGGACGACCGCTATGCAGTGTCCGTTTTGCGGACATGATGACGATAAGGTCGTGGACTCCCGCGGGAGCGAAGGGGGACGTGTCATCCGTCGCCGGCGCGAATGCCTCGCCTGTCACCGGCGCTATACGACCTACGAGCGGCTGGAAGAGGCCCTGCGCATTACGGTGGTCAAGAAGGACGGCTCGCGCGTGCCCTACGAGCGGGAGAAGCTTTTGGCCAGCTTCCGCAACGCCTGCTACAAGCTCCCGGTGCCCGAAGAACGCCTTCGCCTGATGGTCGATGCCACCGAGGAAGCCATCTTTCGAAACCACGAGAAAGAGGTGCCGTCGCTGTTTATCGGCGAGGTGGCCTGTGGGCTGCTTCGGGACGCCAACAAGATTGCCTACATTCGGTTCGCCAGCATGTACCGCGAGTTTCGAGACATCGGCGAGTTGGTCGACGAGGCGACACAGGTCCGCAACGACCCGCAGATCGGGCCCGACCAGGGCGACCTGTTCGACTCGCAGGACCGGCCGACCTGAGGGCCGACGACCGCCCGGCAAGGAGGCGACAAAGCATGGACGGATTCAGAACGATTCGAGTGATCAAACGAGATGGCAGCGCCGAGCCGTTCGACGAAACCAAATTGGCCGCCGCCATGTGGATGGCCATGCGCGATCGCCAGGGCGAGTATGAAGATGCGCGCGAGTTGGCGCGAGCCGTTCGCTGTTTTCTCCACCGCGTCGATTGGCCATGCGTGGCCAGTGCAGCGGTCTTCGAGATGACGATCAAGATCATGCGCCGCATCCAACTGCGCCGCGCCGCGGCGGCTATGGAGACCCACCGTCAGCGGCGAAAGCTCCGGCGAAAGCGTCTGCGCGTGATCCACGACGGCGGACGGATGACCGTGTGGGACAAGTCGTGGCTGGCGGAACTGGCCAAAGGAAGTTGGCGCCTGCTGCCGCGGACCGCCCGAATCCTGGCCGGGGAGATTGAACGCGAACTGTTGGCCGAGCGACGGCGATGGATTGACCGGGGGGATGTGATCAACCGGCTGAACGAGCGCGTTGTTGAATACGGCCTGGCCGACGCGGTGCCCGTGTCGCCGCCGGCGCCCCAGACCTGAGCGGAGACGACGGCGTGGCCCGCAGTAAACAAGACGCCCGTGCGGTGATCGAGAAGATCGCCGCTGAGACGAAGGTCATCTATCAGCGCGTTCAGCGGAAGCAGAAGCCGCACATAAAGCTGCCGATCCGCTCGCTGTCCAACGTGCGGTATCGGCCCAAGGAGGGGTATTTCCGGCTGAAAGGCCGCAACAAGATCCGCACGCTATCGGTCTCGACCGTTCGGACGTTCGCTCAGACGCTCAAGATGCTGGCGATGAGCAAGGATCTGATCGGCTCGGGACGACACTCCACCAAGCGAGAGGCCTATTACCAGGCCTACAACTGGGGCGATGCCGCGTTCGGTTCGCAGGAAGAATCGGACACCGTCATGGACGACGCCGAGGCCATGCTGGGCGTCAATCGCGAGCAGTTGCACTTTCGGGCGGATGAGCACGGCGGGGCGGTGGCGGGAGAGCTGATTGTCATCGACCGCGACCGGCGGACGAAGAAACCCATCGACATCGACTGCACGAAGTTCGGCAGCGGGGCCTACAGCGTTCCGACGGTTGTCGAGGACCTGAAGTTCAAGACCGACGCCACGTTCATCCTGGCCATCGAGACCAAGGGCATGTTCGAACGCCTTGTGGAGGAAGACTTCTACGACAAGCATCACTGCATCCTGATTTCGATGGAGGGCGTTCCCAGCCGGGCCTGCCGGCGGTTCATCCGACGACTGGCCGACAGCAAGAAAATGCCCGTCTACGTGTTCACCGACGGCGACCCCTACGGATATTTCAACATCTACCGGACACTGAAGGTCGGGTCGGGCAATGCGGCCCATCTCAACGAGTATTTCTGCGTGCCGCAGGCGCGGTTTGTCGGCGTGACCCCCGACGACATCACGCGCTATGACCTGCCCACACATCCTCTGAAGGACGTTGACAAGAAGCGCGCTACCGACGCCATGAAGAACGATCCGTTCATTCAGCACCACAAGCCATGGCAGTTGGCCATCGAGCAGATGCTCAAGATGGGCGTCCGCGTCGAACAACAGGCCCTGGCGAAACATGGCCTGGATTTCGTCGCCAAAACATACCTGCCCGAGAAACTGAAATCCCCCAAAGATTTTCTGCCTTAGAGCGGCATTACGTAAGCGCGTAGTGATCGAGCCGTCAACTTAGGCCCGAAGGGCTGTCTTGCTTAGCCCAGGGCGAAGCTGAAGGCGAGCCCTGGGGAATGGACCGGCCAATGCGAAAGCCCCAACGGGGCGCCTTGAGGGGCGCGATCGCGCTGGTGGCTGGGATGCGATGGCCTCAACGATGGTCTCAATCGCATGGTCGATAAAGCCAAGACACCCCTTATGGGGCTTGCCGCAATGCCGACGATAACCCAGGGCTTGGCCTGACGGCCTACGACCTGGGCTAAGAAAGGGGCCCCGTTGGGGCCCAACGATCAACAAGCCCAGGCAAGAACTGGCCGGACAGGTCGCAGGTCCGCCGTGCGATACACCCTAATGCAATGCGCCCTAGGCCGCCGGGCTGAGGGGCTACTTGGTTTCCATCCAGTTTGGGCCCACACCCACGTCGACTTTGATGGGGATGCGGAGATCGATTGCGCCGCTCATTTCCTTGATGATCATCTTGCGTTCGTCGTCGACGGCGTCGGCGGGGGTTTCGAAGAGCAGTTCATCGTGAATCTGCAGCAGCATTCGGCTGGGGCGCTGCTCGCGATCGATACGATCGGCGATGTTGATCATCGCCTGCTTGATGAGATCGGCCGCCGAGCCCTGCACCACCGAGTTGATGGCCAGCCGCTCGGCCGCGGCGCGGCGCTGAGGATTGGATGCGTCAATGTCCGTGATGCGTCGGCGCCGGCCGAAGATCGTCTCGATGTGGCCGCGCTGCTTGGCCTGGGCGATGCACGTGTCCAGGAAATCGTGAATGCGGGGAAACCGGCTGTGGTAACGGTGGATGAACTCGGCCGCCTCGCCGCGGGAGATTCGCAGCGCCACCGACAGGCCAAAGGCCGTCTGCCCGTAGATGATGCCGAAATTAACCGCCTTAGCCCGTGAGCGCTGCTCGTCGGTGACCTCGTCGATATCGACATCGAACACCTCGGCCGCCACGATGCGGTGGATGTCCTGATCGTCGACGAACGCCTGGGTGAGAGTCTCGTCCTCGCACAGGTGCGCGAGAACTCGCAGCTCAACCTGGGAATAGTCCGCCGATAGAAGGACCTGGCCCTTGGGCGCGACAAAGGCCGAACGAATACGCCGCCCCTCGTCGGTTCGGATCGGGATGTTCTGCAGGTTGGGGTCGCTGCTGGACAATCGCCCCGTGGCCGTGCCCGCCTGGTGGAACGACGTATGCACGCGGCCGGTCTTCGGATGCACATAGCCGACCAGCGCCTTGAGGTACGTGCTGACGAGCTTGGCGAGCTTGCGGTAGTCGAGCACGACCGCCGGAAGTTCATGCTCCACCGCGAGCTGTCCGAGGACCGATGCATCGGTGCTCGGGCCGGTCTTGGTCTTCTTGAGAACCGGAAGCTCCATCTCCTCGTAGAGAATGTGGGCCAGTTGCTTGGGCGAGTCGGGGTTGAACTCCCGCCCGGCGAGCTTGATGATCCGCTTCCGGAGTTTGTCGGCGCTGCCCGATAGCTCGATCTCCATCCGGCGCAGGCGCTGCAGATCGACCAAAATGCCGCGTCGCTCCATGTCGGCCAGGACCGGCAGGAGAGGCATCTCCAGATCGGCAAACAATCCCGTGAGGCCTTCGGTATCGAGCTGCTCGGTCAGGACGTCGGCCAGGCGGAACGTGACGTCGGCGTCTTCGGCGGCGTAGGGGGCCACGATGTCGATCGGCACGGCATCCATGGTCGTCTGGTTTCGACCCCGGCCGATCACCTCTTCGATCGGGATGCACTGATGGTCGAGCAGGTCCGCGGCAATCGCGTCCAGCTTGTAGGTCATCCGCGATGAGTCCAGCACGTGCGCGGCGACCATCGTGTCGAAGGATTTTCCCGCGATCTCAAAGCCCGCATTCTGCAGGACGAGACGGTCGAACTTGAGATTGTGGCCGATCTTCTCGACGGTCTTGTCGGCCAGAATGGGGCCGAGTTGCTTGCGGACGGCCTCCACCGGCAACGTCGTCGCGCCAAGGGGCCCCTTGATCGGCACGTAGAAGGCCTGGCCGGATTTGAACGACAGCGACACGCCCACCAGGTCAGCCCACAACGGGCGCGTGGAGGTCGTTTCGGTGTCGATGGCCAGACGGCTGACCTTCTTGAGCTTGGCGCCCAGGGCGGCCAGAGCCTTGTCGGTATCGACACACACATAGTCGAAATCTTTCGCGCTGGTCCGCCCGCCGATGGCGGCGACCGAGGCTACATCGACATGCGCATCGCCTGCCACGCCGAGCGTGTCAAGCTGATCGATCAGGCGGTTGAGGCCCAGCTCGGCCAGGATCGGCCGGACGCCCTCGCCGGCAATGCCGGCAAAGGCCATGTCGGAAAGGTCCATCTCCACCGGCACATCGCGCGACAGCGTCACCAGTTCCCTGGATATCGCGATCGTCTCGGCGGCGGCCAGGACGTTCTCCCGCTGTTTTGGCTTGAGCTCGTCGGCGTGGGCCAGGACCTCCGCGGCCGATCCGTAAGTGGCGATCAGGCTGGCGGCGGTCTTGGGACCGATGCCGACCACGCCCGGGACATTGTCCGACGTGTCGCCGGCGAGCGTCTGGACCTCGACGGCCTGGTCGGGGCGATAGCCCTTGGCCTGCTCGATCGCGGCCGCATCGATGATCTCCTTCTTCATCGGGTCGTACAGCAGCACGTGGTTGGTGACGAGCTGGTCGAGATCCTTATCGCGGCTGACCAGGATGACGGTGAGCGCCTCGGAGGCGAACCGCTCAGCGGCGGTGGCTAGGATGTCGTCGGCTTCGTATCCTTCGGTGTGAAGCACCGGAATGCCCATCGCCGCGACGATCTGGATGATCCGGTCGGCCTGTGGGAGAAAATCGTCGGGGGCGGGTTTTCGTGTGATCTTGTAGTCGGGATAGAACGTCCGCCGGTGAAGCTTCTCGGCCGGGCCGTCGATGGCCATCGCGAGATAGTCGGGCTGGCGATCGGCGATGAACTTGAGCAGCATCGTGAAGAACACATGAACGGCCCGGGTGGGCTCGCCGGTGGGGCTTGTCAGATCGCGGAAGGGGGCGTAGTAGGCGCGAAAGATCTGCGAGTGGCCGTCGATCAGGTAGAGGGTCTTGGGTCCCCCGTCGCCGGCGGGCGGGACGTTCGAGGATGTCTTCGAGGATGCCTTGGCCTTTGACATGGTCTTGTCAGTCCAGCACGGCCAGTAGGATCATGGCGACCGGCGCCGCCAGCAGCAGCGAATCCAGCATGTCCAGGACCCCGCCGAACTGCGGCAGGACCCGGCCGCTATCTTTGACCTGGGCCGAACGCTTCAGCAGGCTTTCGCACAGATCGGCGAACTGGCCCGCCAACCCCATCGCCACTGCGAACACGACGACCTTCCAGACCGGCCAGGCGATCGACAAAGCCCACGCGCCGCCCAGGCATACGAGCGTCCCGCAGACCAGGCCGCCGATGAGGCCCTCCCAGCTTTTCTGGGGGGACAGCCGGCCCACCAGTCGGTGCTTGCCGATGGCCGAGCCGACGAAGTACGCGCCGATATCGGTGACCTTGACGGCCCCCACGAACAGCAGGAACAGCGGCATGTGATGGGTCAGGCGAATCGCCAGAATCAGCGCGCCGCCGACGCCCAAGTAAAGGATCGTCAGCGCCGTCGCCGAGATGCGAAGCAGGGCGGTGTCGATCGCCTGCTGGTTCATTTGGTCGAGGAAGATCACCAGCAGCAACAGCCCAAACAGCACGAGCAGGCCGGAACCTTCCGGCCCGTCGGTTTGGATGCCGATCAACGGCCACCAGATCGGCAGTGCGATCAGGGCGACCACACCGAGGCAGCCGGAGACCCACAGGACCTCCAGGCCCTTGGCTGCCAGCAGCTTGATCATTTCGTCGAATGCCACAAGCGACAGGACCACGATGACGAACGTCAGTGGAAGGGCGGTGATGGCCTGGCTGGTCTGTTCGAGATGCCAATCGAGCCACAGCACGCCACTGAGGGCGGCCGTCATGATGATCCCAATCACCGTTCGGGCGACCATCGATTTGCGTTGGGTCGGTTTGTCCACCCGGGAGATCCTTACGGTTTTGCCGAGCCCTCGGCTGCGGCGAACCCGAGCCCGCCGTAGCGACGGTTGCGTTGTGCGTAGGTGCGCAAGGCTCGGTGGAATTGAGGCACGTCGAAGTCCGGCCAGTAAACGTCCGTCACGAAGAACTCCGCGTAGGACAGCTGCCACAGCAAGAAGTTGCTCAGCCGCATCTCACCCGACGTGCGAATCAGCAGGTCCGGATCGGGCACGCCGGTGGTATCGAGCGAGTCGGCAATGACGGCCTGGTCGATGGCGTCGGGGTCCAGTTCGCCATCGGCTGCTCGCCGGGCAATTCGTCGCACGCCATCGACGATCTCGGCGCGAGAGCCGTAGTTCAGGGCCAGGCACAGGAACATCCCCTTGTTGTTGGCCGAGGCGGCTTCGATCTCGTCGAGTTTGTCGAGCACCACGTTGGGCAGGCCCTCGCGGCGGCCGAGATGCCGAAGGCGGAGGTCGTGATCCATGATCGTCGACCGCTCGCGCCGAAGGTATTCGGCGTACAAGTGCATCAGGATCTCGATCTCGTCGGCGGGGCGATTCCAGTTCTCGATCGAGAAGCTGTAGAGCGTCAGCGCCTTAAGGCCCAGCCGGGTGGCCTCGGTGACGATCGGGCGAACGCGAAGCGCCCCCTGTTCATGGCCCGCCGACCGCGGCAGGCCGCGATGTTGGGCCCAGCGCCCATTGCCGTCCATGATGATGGCCACGGACTTCGGAAGGTCCTCCAGTGGACATCCCACGGGGTCGCCCGCCTGGTCGGAGTTGGTGGGGTCGTTCTGCGTCATCTATGCCAGTCCCTGAATCTGCGTACGGTAGACGATAATCTCGTCGCGTTGGGGGCCGACGCTGATCAAGCCCACGGGCGCACCGAGGAGTTGCTCGATCCGCTCGACATAGGCTCGGGCCGCCGCCGGCAGATCGTCAAAACGCCTGCAGGCGCCGATCTCCTCGTCCCAGCCGGGGAAGGTCTCGTAAACACACTCGACGCGGCCCATGGCGGCCGGATCGTAATCGACCACGTCTTGGCCGTCGATGCGATAGCCGACGCAGATATTGATTTCCTTCAGGCCCGTCAGCACGTCCAGCAGCGACAGGGCGATCTCGGTCACGCCGGATAGCTCGACCGCATATCGGCCCGAGACCGCATCCAGCCAGCCGCATCGCCTGGGCCGACCGGTCGTCGTGCCGTATTCGCGCCCGCGCTGGCGCAGGTAGTCACCGGTCTCGTTGTCCTGCTCGGTCGGGAACGGCCCGGCGCCGACCCGTGTGGTGTAGGCCTTCAAGATGCCCACCACCTTGCCGATGGCCGAAGGCGGTACACCCACCCCGGCCGGCACGCCGCAGGCGGTGACGGATGAACTGGTCACAAAGGGGTACGACCCATGGTCCACATCCAACAGCGTGCCGTGGCCGCCCTCGAACAGGATTCGCTCGCCCGCAGCCACCCCGCGGCGAAGCAGCGCGCCGGCGTTGCCCACCATAGGCTCAAGCTGTCGCCCGTAGTCGGTGTACTCATCGATGACGGCGTCGACGTCGATGGGATCGGCGCCGTACATCGCCGCCAACACGCGGCTCTTGACGTCCGCGATGCCGCGAAGCTTGTCGGCCAGGGTGTCGGCGGCGACCAGGTCGCCCATGCGGACGGCGAGCGTGCGCGAGGCCTTGTCGGCGTAGCACGGTCCGATCCCCCGCGCGGTCGTGCCCAGCTTGCGGTCGCCCAGGGCCTGCTCGCTCAGGCGGTCCTGCAGCTTGTGCCACGGCATCACGACGTGCGCTGCGGCGCTGATGCAGAAGTTATCGGGGCCGATGGCGACGCCGCGATCGCGGAGGTCGGCGATCTCTCCCAGCGCCACCTCCGGGTCGAATACGACACCGTTGCCGACGACGTTGATTGTCTCGTCGTTCAGGATGCCGCACGGGATCAGGTGGAAGGCGAACTTCTCGTCGCCGACCTGGACGGTGTGCCCGGCGTTCGCCCCGCCGCAGTAGCGGACGACGTAGCGGCACAGCCGGGCCAGGGCATCGACGGTCTTGCCCTTGCCTTCATCCCCCCAGTGCAGACCAATCACGGTGACATTTTGCGCAGTCATGGTATTCTGAGCCTTGCCTGGAAAGCAGCCACGCCATCTTAGCTGCATGGGCGGGCGTGTCAAGAATGCCCGCCGTGTCAAGAATGCCCATGTCGACCTTGTCCACAAAGGTGAGTTTGCTACAATAAAGGCTGGCGCGGAAGGTAACCGAAGAGATTCCTGGAGCATCGTGTGGTCGATCGATACAAGAAAGCGACGCTTTTGGGCGTGGGGCTGGACAACGACGACGGCGACGTGCGTATGTCGCGTGGGCGGAACTTTCGCCTCGTTGGCGGCTCGCAGGAGACGCACGGGTCCATGCAGGAGCAGTGCATCAAATTCAACGAGAAGCTCGACACCAAAGGCAAACAGTTGATCGACCTGGAGCGCAAGGAGTTTCTGGACATGGCCGACGAGTGCGGCATGAACGTCGTCGAGCCCCGCAAGCGCCGAACTCCCAAGCCGGAGGGGGAGGCCTAATCACTGCCGTGTCCGCACGCGCCGACAACCTCCGCGGCGCGCTGCCCCGCCGCCGGCCGCTGGAGCGACTGGCCGACGATCATGTTCGCCTTTGGGCCCCGGCCAAGATCAATCTCGACCTGCTGGTGGGGCCCGCCGGGGCGGACGGGTATCACCGGCTGGACTCGTTGGTGGCGAAGGTCACGCTTTATGACCGGCTCGATGTCGGCATCTGTGAAACGCCGGGCATTGAACTAACGTGCGAGGGCTTCGACTGCGGCCCGGCCGGGCGGAACCTGGCCGTCCGCGCCGCCGAGGCGCTCGGCGAGCGAGTCGGCCGAAGTGGGGTGACGATCGAGTTGGCCAAGGCCATTCCGCCGGGCTGCGGACTGGGCGGCGGATCGTCGGATGCGGCGGCGGTGCTGCGGGGGCTCAATGAGCTTTGGCGGCTGGGCCTGGGCGAGCGAGACCTGGCCGGCGTGGGGGCCGAGCTGGGCAGCGACGTGCCTCTGTTCTTCGGGCCGCCGACGCTTCGCATGACGGGGCGGGGCGAACAGTTCGCCCAGGCGCCCGTTCACCCATTTGTCGCAGTTCTGGTCCTGACGCCGCTGGCGTGCAGCACGGCCGAGGTGTACCGGGCCTATGATGACGCGCCGTCACCGATCGATCGGCAACTGGAGGTCGAGCGTATCGCCGGCCAGCCGCCGTCGGCGTGGCGGGAACAACTGGCCAACGACCTGGCCGGGCCGGCCCGACGA
>DRGC01000060.1 GCA_011050235.1 Phycisphaerae bacterium
CCATCATGAAGCACAGCTACGGAGCCGCCGGGGTCGGCTTCGAGCTCGGCGATGCCAACGCCGACGGCCTTGTCGACGCCACGGACCTGGCCATCCTGAAAGCCAGCTTCGGCTTCGAAGCCCCGACCGGCGCTGTCCCCGAACCGGCCACCCTTCTCGTCATGGCGGCCGCAGGCCTGGCCCTCCTCCGCCGCAAGTTGAAGATCCCTTCGGGGCGCGGCTATGGAGGATAAACGCTCTTGAGACGACACCCGCAGGCCCGCCGGGGAGGGCCGCAGGTCCGCCGTGGTGGATCGTAGATCCGCCGAAGGCGGAAAGCGCAAGCGAAAGCCCCAAGCCTGACTCGGGGCTCGCCTTAGGCGGAGACATTTGCTGAGGCGAAGCCCGTAGAGCGATCAGGCCATTGACATTGAGCCCAATTGGTGGGAAAATGCTTGCTTGTCCGACGGGGTGCTGAGACTCCCTTGTACGGAAGGGGCCGCTAGTTCGGGCCTTTGGGTGTCGCTCCGTCAGTTCTCTGGACAGGTCGGCGGATGCTGCAGTACAACTCCAGTTGAGGTATGACGATGGTGAACGAAGAACAAGCAGGCGAAAGGGAAGGCATCATCTTCTCTTTCCTGCCTGACTCCCCAGCCCCTACTGATGAGTTCGGTACGCACCAACGCGTCGCAGACAGTATCGCCAGCGCCGTCAAGACTAACGCCGAAGGAATGACGATCGGGCTGGCAGGCGAATGGGGAAGCGGCAAGTCATCCGTCATCAGTATGCTCGATAAACTCTGGCAGAAAGAAGATCTCGTCACCGTGTTCACATTCGATGCGTGGGCACATGAACGCGACTCGTTACGGCGTAGCTTCCTTGAGGAACTCATTACGCATCTCCAGTCAGCCACTTGGCTGGAGAAGATGCCGGGCTCTGGCGAAGGCAGGCTAGCGAGTGATCCTGAAAGTGACGACGAGGACAAGTGCCGCCCGGATATCATGCGGCAAGAACTGCGGCACAGGCGCGAACACACCGTAATCACTACCAAGCCCCAGATCACTGGCTTGGGAATCTCCTTTGCGCTTTGTACGTTGTTGATGCCTATCGGAGTGGCCCTCCTCGCAGCAGGAACGATCACCGGGCCTCGATTCTGGATCGGCCTCCTCCTTGCAGCAGTTTCCCCAGTACTGATGTGTCTAGGGCTTGGCTACCACTACTGGGCGCGGAAAGAGGGAACCGCCAGCTTCCTAGGTGAGTTCATCGGCAAGTCACGCGACACGACCAGAACCAGTACGCACCGAGGTGTCGATCCGACTTCGATCGAGTTCCGAGAGTACTACGAGGAGATACTCGAATTGGCTTTTGAGGGGTGCCCTGAGCGTAAGCTCGTCGTTGTCCTCGATAACCTTGACCGCATAGCGCCCGACATGGCTAAGCTGGCTTGGGCGACAATGCGCACATTCGTGCGCCCGGGATGCGGTGCCGAAAACGATCTTCGAAAGCGCGTTTGGCTGATAGTGCCCTTCGAGCCGGAGAAGATCAAGGAGCTCTGGGAGGCGAATTCCAAGAGCGACCTGCACCTGGCCAGAACGTTTAAGGAGAAGGCCTTTCAAATCCTCTACCGCGTTGCGCCACCTTTGACATCTCGCTGGCAGAAGTACTTCAAGGACCTGCTGCGCGAGGCTCTGAAGAATGCGCCCGAAAAGACATTCCATGACATATACCAGATATTTCGCGTGAAAGCCGTTCCTGTGTACGAACGCGGAACGCCAACTCCACGTGAGATGAAGGTGTTCATCAACCGAGTCACAGCGGTCGCGCAGCAACACGCAGACGTTGCTCTCCAAGAAGTGGCGCTCTACGCGTCTTTGGAGCTTGGAGATATCAAGACCGCCGTCAACGATCTGGCAAATGGGGAATTGGAAATGCCGGGGGCAGTCACGGACGTCCTGAGTGACGACTGGCCTAGTGGGCTGGCAGCAATCCATTTTGGAGTCGAGAGGGACGATGCAAATGAAGTTCTCTTGCGACCTCGCATTCAGGAGATTCTGGCCACCGGTAACGCCGCAGACCTAGCGAAGCTCCTTAATGAGACTGGTGGCCCGGAGAGCTTCAACACACACGTGCAGGATAGCGCAAAGGACCTTGACTTCACGGGAGTTCTCCAGGCCAGCAGAGCGCTGCGAGACCAAAAGCCCGGGGCCGCCTTAATCCATGTATCGCGAGCGGCGCAACGACTGGCCGGTCGTTTGTCGACGATGCATGATGGTCCTTGGGGCTTGGAGGACACGCTCACGCCAGATGATGCCCACGCGGTCGTCGGCTTGCTTGAGTTCAATCCCGGAATACGCCACAGCATCTCGCACTTTCTGTCTCTAACGGTACCGGACGAAAACGCGGATATGGAATCCCTGTTGAGCGAGTGGGTCCCAGCAGCAACAGTGATTGTGAATCACCTGAGCGAGGGGCCCGCGTTCCGTGGCATTAGCATCTCCCTGCCGGACGCAGATAGCTATCTCACCCTCCTGGGCATTCTGTCCAAGGACCCAGTCAATAGGAAGCTGATCAAGTACTTCGGGCCAGCCGACGAGAAGAAGGATGAGTACCGGGAGCATGTGCTTAACCGGATACGAAACGGCGCAATCACTGATGACGACGCCTACATTCTGGACGGACTCATCGACATGCCGGGCTGGGATCGGCAGGAAATCACTTCCCAGGTGGCGATGGCCGTGAAATCCGGCGTGTCGCAGGGCGTCCCAGACGCAATACTTTCTGGCTGCGGCTTCCTTCTCGAACGGAGATCCGACGCCGAGCACGGATATCTCTTTGCTGCAGCACTACAAGAATACGGGGTAAGTCTGCAACTACGCTCGGCACTGGCTCAACATCATGCAACTCCCGAGCTAGCAGCTCTTTGCGCGGCGTTGCTGACTCTCTACAACCCGAGGCTCGATCTCCCGGAAGGCCAAGAGAGCGAGGAAGGCCGTCCACAATTCGATCTTGTCTTTGACCAACCAGCCGACCTTGTTGTGAAGGCAATGGCTGCATTGTGCATCAAATACAATCTCGCCTCCGAGTTCCTTGTGACCGTTTCACGAGAAGAATGGCAAGATGAGACGCTGGTTTCTGAGTTGCTCCGTGAACTTGTCTCTCGGGACAGCAACGCACAGGTCCTCACGTCGGACGTCTTCATGGGGCACCATGCTCTCCTGAAGACCGCCCTGGACGTCGAAGCCGAGGAACAAGATGAAGAAGGGACGTCCCCCTACGTAACACTCACCGAACGCCTGCTGGCAGCCGACCTGCTCGCAAAGCTAGAAACTGCTCCTGCAGACATTCAGCTCATGCCGGCCTATTACAGGGCCATTCGCCATGACGGCAAGAGCCCCTGTCTGGCAGGCAAGCTTCAGGACTTCCTTCACACTCTCGACGAGAGCCAGTGGTCCAACGCATTGCAGGAAGACATGTGGACACTCGACGTTCTTCTGCAACTTCGCGATGATGGCTGGTCTCCCAATCTGGGCCGAAAATTCGCCAACGCTCTGGTGGCACATGCAAAGAACATGATCGACGGTTCTGCCGGGCCTCCTGCTCTCGTTAGTGGCGACTTGTCAGATCTGATTGACTGTATAGCCCACTATGAAAGGAAGCCGTTCCGGCGAAAGCTGGTTGATGACATTTTGACCAACGGAAGCTCATCTATCTTGCCGTTGCTGCGAAGCTATGGTGGCGAGCTTCACGAAGCCGTCGGACAGGAACTCGTCGCCCCCGCGGGCGCCCGAAGGACTGCCGTCAAAGACGCGATGGCCCACCTTGCCAACCCGGAACTCCCAGAGCAAGAGCGTTGGATTGTTCATGTGCTGGCCTCGTACGTTGATGCTATCGACCTTTCAAAGGAAGAGACCCAGCGTTTCCATGACCGCCTGCACGACCCCCTTCGCAAAATGCTTGTGACGACCAATCAGAGCGACCCCGACACACCCACTGAGAAATCTGTGGACGAAGAGCACCGCCCACAGATTGAGCGTCTCGCGGAAATGCTCGGCGTGGATGTCAGCGAGGGGACTTACGAGCCTGACCAGCAATCCGGGGCCGCAGAGGAAGCCGAAAAGCCTACCGGGGAGGTAGACCCGGCCGAGACCGCAGAGGGGTGAGCTGATCAGAGTCGCCAAGCCCCCCCCCGCTGTTTCTGCGGTTCAATCGAGCCCGAGAAGGGACGCCGTTCGAGCGCCCCAACAAGGGATGCCCTTCGGTCACCCCGAAAAGGGACGCCCTTTGGACGCATTCGGTCGATCGAGCTTTGCTCGACCTTACACGCCGAGTTCCGCTCGGCCCCGCACCTCAAGCCTCAAACCGTCGGTCGGGCAGAGCCCGACCTTACTGCCGAACTTCGTTCGGCCTTGGACCCCTACGGGATGCCCTGCGGGCAATTGCAACTTGGTCCCCTAAGGTACGGCCGAAGGCCGTGAAATCTCAAGCCTCAAGCCCCAAACCTCAAACCTCAAGCCCCGCTGCGGGCGATTGCTAGAACCGTGGTGTCGTCTTGGGGGCCTAGGGGTTTGCGGAAGTCTTTGGCGCCGGCGGCGACGGACTTGATCAGGTCGTCGATCGGCTCGGCTGAGCGGGCGGTGGCCAGTTCGATCAGGCGGTCGTCGCCGAACTGGTCGCCGTCGGGGTTGGCGCTTTCGGTGATGCCGTCGGTGACGGCCAGGATCGTCGTGCCCGCCGGCAGCGTGTGACGGTCGGCGGTGAACTCGATCTCCAGGACGCCAATGGGCGGGTTGGTCGGCGTGCCGAGTTCTTCGGCCGGCTTCCCGGCGGCGACCAGCAGCGGGAGCAGGTGGCCGGCGTTGACGAACTCGATCTCGCCCGAGCCCGGGTCCAGGATCCCGGCGATCAGCGTGACGAACATCTCCTCGGGGGTGTGGTCGACGAGGTGGGTGTTGAGTGCGTTGACGGCTTCGGCGATGTTGCTGCAGAAGTTCATCATCGTGCGGAGCGCCCCGTGCAGCGTGGCCATCACCAGCGCGGCGGGCAGGCCCTTGCCGGTGACATCGCCGATCGCCCACGCCAGCCGCCCGTCGGGCAGCGTCCAGATATCGCAGTAGTCGCCGCCGACCCACATGGCGGGCTCATAGAGAACGGCCACGTCGATGCCGTCGGTCTTGGTGTGCGCCGGCGGGGTCAGGCGGAGCTGGATCTCGCGGGCGAACTCGAGCTGGCGGTCGAGGATCGCGCGCTCGGCGCGGGCCTGGGCCAGCAGCAGCCCCTTGCGTGCGAAGTTGGCCTGGCGGGCGACGGCCTGGACGTAGTCCAGCAGCGACTCGCTGCTCTGCTCGGCGGGGATGTCGAGGTAGAGCACCTCGATGCCGCCGGCGACCTCGCCCATCGGAGCGGCCAGGACCGCCCGCGGCTTGCGGGCGTCGACGACGGTCAGCTCCATCTGCTCGCCGTCGTCGCGGGCGGCGCCGGCCATCACGGCGGCCGACGTCGTCCGGACGGCCTCGAGCACGCGACGCGAGACGTGCATGCTCAGGTCGTGAGGCGCGGCGTCCGGCGTCTGCCCGCCGGCGCTGAACGCCAGCGTCTCGGGCGATTCGGGCAGCGGCTCGCCGACGGCCGGCAGGCGAAGGACCATGGCGACGGCCTCGGCGCCCGAGGCCATCTGGCGGCAGATCCACGGGTGCAACTGCTCGGCCTCGGAGAGGGAGACGAGGTGTTCGGTCATCTCGTTGAGCTGCTTGAGCCGGTCGCTGGAGAGCGTCTCGTCGCGTTGGGCTTTGCTGAGCAGCTCGGCGCCGCTGAGGCTGTCGTCGATCAGCGTGGCGTGGGCGGCGAACTCCGACGCCGGCGACGGCGCCTGGATGGTCTGCTGATCTTCGATCGTCAGCTCGAACGGGCCGATGGTGATATGCTGGCCGGGCGGGACGGCCTGGGCGGTGACCTTGCGGTCGCCGAGCCAGACGCCGTTGTGGCTGTCGAGGTCTTCGATGATCCACCGCCCGAACGGGTCGCGATACAGGCGGGCGTGGCGGCGCGAGATCGCCGCGTCGGCCAGGACGATGTCGCAGCCCTTGTGGCGGCCGATCGTCATGCCCTCGGGGTCGATGACGACGGTCTCGGCGTAATCCTGCGATTGGATGGACAGCGTGGTGTCGAACATGGTTTTTGGGGCGTCGGCGTTCACGTCGATGTTTTCGTTACGGTCTTATGGCGTCGCGGGCTTGGCGGTCGGCTGGCCGGCGTTGGTCTCGAAAAGGTAGACGGTCTGCATCGTACTGGACGTCGCGACGATCCGCCCGTCCGAGATACTGGCGAAGGCGGCGAAGTTGTCCCCCCGCTGCCCGTCGTCGGGCACGATCTTCCGGATCGGGCGCCACTGCCCGTCGGCATCGGCGGCGAACAGATAGGCGCGGCCGTGCTTGAACTCGCCGTCGCCCTGCGAGGTGACCAGCGCCACCGAGCCGTCGATGTCGACGTGGTTGCCGAACATGTCGTCCTCGGACGCGTCGGGGCTGGTCAGGCGGGCGATCTGATCGCCGGTGCGGGCGTCGAACAGGAAGACGGCGCCCGAGCGGACGGCATAGCCCGTGCCGTCGCCGTCATGGCCGACGATAACGATATCGCCCGCGACGGCCACGTCGTAGCCGACGGCTGTGTCGCGCATGTCCGACGACGCCAGCTTGGCCGTCTGCGTCCAGACCTCGCCCTCCCCCTCGCGGAAGACATACGCCGCGCCCTGGCCCGCGGAATCGAGCGCGGGCGCGCCGATGACGACGGTCTTGCCGGCGACGGCTGTCACGAAGCCGAACACCTCGCCGTCCTTGGGCCTGCGGGGCATCAGCTTGGCGACCTGCCGCCACGAGTCGCCGCCATCACTGCGGAAGATATAGGCCACCCCCATGCGGGGCTCGCGCGGCTTGCGCTTGCGGTCTTTGTTCTTACCCGATGCGCCGACGACGATGGTGTTTCCTTCGATGGCGACGGAGGCGCCGAACCAGTCGTTGGACAGCCGGTCGGCGGCCGTCAGCTTCGTGACGAACCGCCACTGCCCGTCGCCGGCGTCACGAAAGACGCTCACCGACCCGGCCCCTTCGTCATCGAAGGCCGACCCCACGACGATCGTCGAGCCGTCAGTGGCCACATAGCCGCCGAACTGGTCGCGGGGCGATCGGTCGTCGCCGGTGAGTTCGGCTGCGAGCTTGCCCGTCTGCACGTCGTAGACGAACACCTTGCCCCGTCGGCCGTCGGCATAGGGAGCGCCGACGACGGCGACCTTCTCGCCGATGGCCGGGTGGCGGCCGAAGCGGCCCTCCCCGCCGTGCGGGGGTGTGATCCGGTGGGTCTGTTGAACCACAATCGCCGCGGCAACCGGTTCGATGACCGGCGGGGTGTCTGGTGGGGTGTCCGGCGGCGTGTCGGGCGGAGTATCCGGCGGAGTGTCCGGGGGCATCGTGGGGTCGGCGGTCACCTTCGCCGGCTTTACCTCGGTGCGCGGGGTGGTCGGCTCGGGCCACAGATACTTCGGCCCCAGCAGCAGCGTCGCCCCCCCACCGGCCAGCAGCAGCAGAACGATGACAATCGCCGGCGCGCGGCTGCGCTTGGGCTGGGGCAGCGGCCTGAACGCCGGCCTCGCCGCCGGCGCCGCGCGGGCGGCGACGCCGCTATCCAGATCGTCCAGCGCCTCCTGACAGCTCTGATAGCGCCGCGCGGGCTCGACGGCCAGCATCTTCAGGATCACCCGATCCAGGTACGGCGGCACGTTGGGCACGATCCGGCTGGGCGGCGTGGGGGTCTGCTGATTGAACGCCAGGGCCAATTGCTGGCGATTGACCGCGTGGTACGGCAGTTGGGCCGTCAACGCGAAGTAGAGCGTCGCGCCGAGCGAGAAGATGTCGCTGCGGGCGTCCATTCGCCCGCCGAGGTTCTGCTCGGGCGACATAAACGCGGGCGTGCCGAGCGAGGTGACCTCCTGCGTCATCGTCACCTCAGCCAGCGTGCCGGTGACGTCCTGGGCGATGCCGAAATCCGCCACGCGAACGCGCTGGCCGCTCTCCTCGAGCATGATGTTCGCCGGCTTGACGTCGCGGTGGACGATGTTCTGTTGGTGCGCGTGCCGCAGGGCGCCGAGCGACTGGCGGGCGATGCGGACGACCTGGTCCGGCGGAAAGACGCCGTCGTCGTCGACCTTGCTCTTGATGTTGCCGCCGGCGACGAACTCCATGGTGAAGTACCGCGGCGGGTCGGCGCGGTCGATGTGGAAAACGGGCACGATGTTCGGGTGGCGAAGGTTGGCCGCCAGGATCGCCTCGCGACGGAACCGCTTGGCCGCCGCCGGATTCGACGCGATCGCCGGGCTCAGCACCTTGAGCGCCACCATGCGGCGAAGCGATTTCTCGAACGCCTTGTGCACCACGCCCATGCCGCCGCGGCCGATCTCCTCGACCAGCTCGAACCCCTCGTCCTTAAGACGGTCAACCACCTCCAGCGACGGGTCCGCCGGAAGCGGCACAGCCTTCTGCCCGGACGTATCCACCGTCGGCATATCCTCCGACAGCATGTCAGCCCCCCCAGCAGGCTGATCGCTTGGCGCACCGCCCTCCCCATTGGGCTGGCCTTTTTCGTCTGCTGGCGCGTCGCTCGGCTGATCGCCGTTGGGCGGCCCGTTACCGGGCCCATCGCCTCTCACGTCGCCGGAATAGCCGGAATCGTCGCCTTCCTTCATCTAATCCTGTTCCACGTACATCACCGATGTGTGTATCGATCCATGACCCAGCCAAACCGCCGGCCGTTCCCGAACAGGGACCCGTTGGGCCGTGGCCTCCGCCCCATTCTAACGCCGTCCCCAACACGATGTAAAGCAAACCCGCCCCCGCCCAGGAGCAAGCTCCTGGGTTATCATCATGCGTCCCTACCGGGACGCTTCCCGATTTCCCGGGTTGCCGCTGTCGCTGACGACATACGGACAACACTGGTCATCAAACTGATCCCGTGTCCGTGTAGATCGCCAGTGCAACCATCAGGATTTCCTGAGTTCTCTTGGTGAGCCGTTTGAGATCGAAGAAGTCCAGTGTTTTGCGGAAGACCTCCTCTTCATCGCGCCCACAATCTCCCTTGGTCTCCAAGATACGCATAGCTTCGGCGAGTTCCGAGGGTGGGATGTCCTCAATCTTTCGCGCCCCACGCGGTCGCATTCTGACAAGGGCAGACCCGGCTAGATGAGCAATCTTGTCTCGCAGTTCATCATTCCCATATTCATCGGAAAGCTCAATTTCGCCACGGGCCGCTGCCGACTCCATACACCGGCCTAGCACTTCCTCCACGCGTCTCGACACCTTCCGGAAGCCTGCCTGTCTGATGTACAACCGGTATGCGTAATGGCATGGCAATGGCCCATATTCCGAGACTATCTGTTTCAAGCCAGCTTCGATCTCCCAAAGCGTGCCCGTTCGTGGGTCGGCAAATGACGCACATTCCGTCTTGTCGCCGCTGACCACCCCGGCTTCAGGCTCTGCGGGATGTCCATTCTCCCTGATAGGCGTTTCGCCTTGCGACTCCCCCCGCAAGTCCGGCGATTGCCTTCTCTCTGTGTCGGGTCCCAAGAGCTTCGGCTGAGGAGCAGCTTCGCCTCTCAGGGACCATGGTTGAGACGTCGAGGACTCGCCTTCGACAGGATCATCGTCATCATCGGATGCGGCTTCGTGTTGGGGGCTATCACCCGCTTCCGCATCCTCAGAAATGCCCTGGGATACTGTGGCCGAAGATGTAGTGGCAGCTTCATTGAACTCATTGCCGTTGTCATTGAGTTCAACATGATCGCGTGCGTCATGAGGCACAATGCCCCGCTCTTCTAGCGCTCGCCAGAGACCCTTCAACGCCCTGTCCTTATTGGAGTAGAAAGCACACTCTGTGACAGTAAAGAACACCCATTTGCAGCGCTCCAGTTGTCGCTGTCGTTGCATATCCGCTTCATAGCGATCGACACCGTGCCACACATCGCCGTTACACTCAACCGCTAACTGCCGAGGACCATCCTGGACCACAAGGTCAATCCTCTTGCCGGCGACCTCATACTGCGGAAGGACATTGAAGCCCTTTCTCGCCAATGCCAAAGCAACGTCGACCTCGAACCAACTGTCGAAAGGCGGAGGCGGCTTGATGATCATGCGATTATCCTGCACGGCCCTTCGCTCAAGTTCTTCCCGTTCAAGCTCGCCGACTTTCTGAGGCTGTGTATTCTCGAAGAACTGGAGCAACCGTTTTCGCAAGTAAGCGTTACTGAGATCGTTGACCCTAACGGAATGAAACAGCCACATCTGATCCTTTGCGCGACTTGCAGCAACGTTGTACCGCTTCTCGCCCGTTGGGCCCTCTCTGAAGATTCCGTGTTCGTCAGGTGCCACGACCATTGACAAGAACATAATGTCGCGTTCGTCGCCCTGAAAACTGTATGGGCTGCCACAGATCAACCGACGGTCTTCAATTTCGGGAGCGCCAATTCTTTCCAGAAGCATCTTCTCAATGAGTCTGGCTTGTGCTTCGCCCTGAAGGACTATGACGCCCATCGTCTTTCCTTCATAGCGCTCGTCCGTCACACATTCCACAACCGTCTCGACAAGCGATTCGGCTTCCGGGTGGTTGACCATACGAGTTCGTGTTCCTTCACGATACCCCCCCTCGACAAACACGTGCTCAAGCGGTGTCAATCGCTCGGATCCGAACTGTCTCAGCGGAATCAATGGCTGATCCGAATAGCACAGGTCATTACTGAAACGGATGATCTCCGGCATGCAGCGGAAATGCTCAAGCAATCTGATTGTTCGTTTCCCAAAGCGAAGTGCCCCCTGATCGAATAGACTCACATTGACATCGAAGTACTCTGGGAACTCAAAATCGTAGAGGAACTCTTGCATCAGTTTGTTGATGGCTGCAACGTCTTGGAACTCACCACTGGGACTAATTTGCTTAGGATCCCCAACTATTAGAATCTTCTTCCCCAAGTAGAACAGAGGCAGTGCTTCAAAGCCGCACTGAGAAGCTTCATCAACAATAATTACATCGAACATTCCAGGATAGGGATCCACGGTATCCCACACTCGATGGAGAGGCATTACCCATGCGGGGACAGCATCTTTGCACTCATTGAGACTGCGTTGTGCTGCTCTTCTGTTTCGAAAATCCCGCTTTCCCCGGCCTGTCTTGGTCAACGAGTTGACATGCTTATTCCATGCTGTCATATGGCGGCAATGATCGTCTGTCAGCCGGGCGCAACAGAACGACCAAGCATGTAGCGACGCCAGTTCCGCGATGATTGTGTTGATCTCGTCCACGATCTGCTTTGCTCGCTTGGAAAGACTTGGCGCGTCTTCCTGTCGTATGTATTCCTCTATCCAGGACCTGGCTTGAGCCCAATGCCAAGCGTTTCTGATTTCTCCAATTCGCTCTTCCCAGCACGTATCATCACAGGTACGTTCCAGTGCCTCTGTGAGCTCTGGAACAGCACGTCGCAGCTTCTCGATATACTCGTCCACTTGCCGAAGACGTTGACGGCCCTTCTTCAAGTCCTGGACCTTGCTCGTCGCGTGTGCATAGGCATCGACATCACGATCGCGAATTGCCTTTAGTAGTTCATTCGCAACAGGATGGGCGGCACTCTTGGCAGCAAGTGCCGCCAATGGAGCTTCAGTGTTGCGGATTCCCTCAGCCATGAGGCGCTTCTTGTGACGTGCCAGCGCAAGGCTGCATGATGCGATCAATTGCTCAATCTCTGATTCGTTGGCCCAGACCGGCTCCCCCAATGCAGGGCATTGCCGTGAAGTGTCGCGACATTGTGCAATGAGGCCCTCAAGGGAAATCGCACTGTCAAGGGCGTCACACAACGATCTAAGCGTATGCAGCTGTAGGGCGTACGGGCCCTTAATCGCGTCGCATCGACCTTTCCAGAATCCCCATGCCTTTGCGCATTCAACACGGACCTGCAACGCATTGGTCACAACAGATAACCGATCAAGGTTGGCGCAAGAACGCCCACCTACTCGGACAGTCTGGAGTATGTAAAGACGTTCCTTGACTAGCTTCGGGCGAAACGGCCCCCAACCAAGCTTCCCACCGTTTTCCAGGTGCTCTTTCAGTTTGCAGACATCTTCAAGCAGCGTTCTGGGGTTGGGCTCATCTGGAAAGTCAATGCTGGCCTCATCCGCCACGGAAACGAGGGTCCCGATAGAATCAATTGTGTCTCTTGTAACGCGATGGAGCTCGCGCCACAAGGAGGGGTTGCTGCTAAGCACATCGCACAGAGCGTCGCGCATCCAGGAATATGGCGATGCCGAAAGCCGTCGGCGCTCTCCCTGAAAATCGGTAAGGGAATCACGAATCGCCTCGATAGCATTGGCGTTGATCCCTGCTAGATGATCCGCCGTTTGCTCGTCTGCCCCCTGTGCCGAACGGGCGCTTTCCTTGATTGCCTCTTCCTCGGACGCGACGAGGCTAGCAATCTCCTCTACGGATGGCAGGGCATCGGGCCGCACAAGGCCGAGTTCGTGCCGTTTCTTGGGAGTGAACAGGCGCAAGGCCTCAAGAACGATCTGCAGGTTGCTTCCGGAGACTGGACAGGCCTTGTCCAAAGGGACGGTGTCCGTGAACCATTCATAGATGCTCCTGTCCCGGTTAACGGCCTCTGCTATTCGTGCGGCGGTCCCTCGATATGTACCTTCTGCAATGGACTGCGAATGTGTTTCGGATTCCCTGATATCACGAAGACGTCGATCCGTCCTGGCCTTCTCTTCCCTCAAATTGCGAAGTCTCTGGTCAAGCTCCTCACGCTCTCTTGTCGCTTGATCCTCGTCCCATCCCTCGTTCTTGTTAAGTATCCCATCAACACTGGCTTCCAGGGATTGTTTTTCCTCAGGACCACTCCCGAGTAGGTTGATACAGAGCGGGCGCAGTTCCGGCGGGACCAATCCTGCAAGAACCTGAAGCGCACGCGGCGTCTTGGCGGTGACAAGAATTCGCTGTCCCGTGGCAAGCAGATGGCAGATTAGGTTTGCGATCGTATGGGATTTTCCCGTGCCTGGCGGCCCCTGCACAAGAACGCCGCTGGCTGTCTGGAGCTTGTCCACAATGCTTCGCTGTTTCTCATTCGACGGCTTTGGAAAGAACAGCTCGCCCTCAAACTCGCCGTTCGTGCTCTCCGGTTCCTCATCTGAACGGGCATCGCCTCTTGGCTGAAGTTCGGCAAGATCGCCGAACCAACCAGGTATCTCTCCGCCATCTTCGATTCTCTCCTTAATCTGCTTCAGTGTTTCGGTGAGACCTCTAGCAGATCGTTTTCGCAAGATGATTGCTGGCGCATACTCTACGATGGGCTTGGACGTAGCCCGAACTCCTTCCTTCTCAAGCCTGTCGTGGTACTCGCCATGTGCCTGTTCCCCGTTCTGATTCCTCGAAAAGAAGGAATGTGTAAGTGCTTCGAGAACTCCTTGGATAATGGACTTCTCCCATGGGTCTTCCAGCGATTCTTGCTCCGGATTCTGATTGCCATCCCCATTGCTCATTGGCACTGTCAAGCCGGCCTTCGCCGTCTCTTCCGCTCGCAGAGGCACATCCGCAACGTCCAACATGTCCAGCTCTGGCCGAAGTCTTGTTCCGTCTGGATGAGGTCGAACCCTGAATGTCTGACGTTGTGCCTCAAACTCAAGAGAGGCATTGGCCGCAATCAGATGGCGACACACACGATGCTCGGTAGGCGTCTGCCATGTGAGAAGCCCGAGGCCAAGAACGAGCTCATATTCTTCGCCAAGCCGGAGTTGCTCCTGATGAATGACAAAAAGCTTGGAATACGCACGATGAATGCTATCCCAGACATTGTGCTCTTCCGTCCACGGGACCCAGCGTTCCTCAAGGTAACGATCCCATCTTCGCTGAACTTCTGGATGATCCTCTATACGTTCGGTCCGGGACGTGAATTCCGGTTCGTCGGAGCCTTCCCGCCAGGTTGGATTCTTGATCTGTCTGGTGATTTCGGGCAGGAGTTCGGGCACGTTGCTCTTGTTTCGGAGAAACGACTTGTTGATCCAGTCTTGGCATTGATCTGGCACAGATGGCAGCTCAGGTTCACGCCGATTCTGGACCTCCGCCCAGATAGCGGGATCGCAGTCTTCGTCGCGCCCCCACGCCTGCGCGAAACATCCATTCTCCCTGGGAATATCGCTGACCCAGAGGACCTTTTCATAGGTATCGATATCTCTCACTAGCGTGTATCGCAAAGAAGCAAGCCGCTTGAGATACTCAATCAATCGAAAGACTTTGCCTTCTTGTGGCTTGGTGGGCTCGCTCATAAGCTACCCTCCCCCTTCCTTCTTGCCCTTGAGTCGGCCGTATGCCTGCGTCGGCGGGATGCCGTCGCAAATCCAGGCGTCGATAGCGTCTTTGTGAAACCGCCAGTGGCGGCCGATCTTCGTACCAGGTACCTTGCCAGCCTGGCAGAGCTTGTACAGCGATGACTTTGACAGCTTGATGTAGGTCGCCAGGTCATCGAGCGTCATGATCGTGTCGGTCATCCCGGCCATCGGAACCACCTTTGAGAAAGGATGCTGGATCGGGCTGGACCCCGGGTCCACGTAGCCGGATCATAACCGTCAATGTCTATTGCTGTCAATGCCCGATCGGCCAGCAATAGACGGCCGCTAACCTCGTTTTCGGGGACGTTGCTGGGAGAGATGGACAGGCCCGGCGGGCCGGTAGATGTTAGCCGGGCCCGCCCGCCGTGAGGCGTGAGCGTAGTGAACGCTCGAACGGTGAAGGGCCCGGTGGGTGGGCTTACCATCGGGCAGAGCCCCGGCGGGGCGACAGAGGGGGTCGGTCGGGCTGCGCCCGACCTTACGCGCAGAACGGCCGTTGGCCGTTCTGCTGAGGGGGTTGGGTCGGGGTCGGCAGAGGGATCAGACGCGACATCGGTACTTGGGCCGCGAATCGGTTTCTGTCGCCCCGCCGGGGCTCACGATTCTTTGCATCCGTTTTCCGGGGCCTTGCCGTTCGGTCGTTCGCTTTGCTCACACCTCACGGCCGCGACCCCGGCTAACATCTCGTCGGCCCTACGGGCCTCAGAGAAACAAGAGGGCCGCTGACCTCGTTTTCGGGGCCGGAGGCCGAGTGTCGGTCGAGCTCTGCTCGACCTTACATGCAGAACGTCCGGGGGCCGTTCTCCTGACGAGGATGTGTCGGTCGGGGTCGGTCGAGCCTGTGCTCGACCTTATGCGAAGAACGTCCGGGGGACGTTCTCCTGACGGGGATGTGTGGTGTAGGCCTTTGCCCCAGGAGCAAGCTCCTGGGCTATCATCGGGCGTGCCTCCATTTTGCGAACGGGGGGTGTGTCTTTACCGGCTGACAGCCCCGTCGGCGGCCCCGGAAGAGGTCGCAATGTGAGATTTTTTCTTGACTGGGGGCGTTTTTTCTTGACTGCTGGCATCATTTCGTTTAGCGTCTCTTCCAGGCTGGGGAGCAATTCTTGACTGAGATTTTCACGGAAGAGAAGGGCTAAGGAGGGCCCAATTTCAAAAGGAGAAGAATCATGAGGCCACTACGTGTAATGTTCTGCGTGGGGGCGATCATCGGCATGATCGGCGCGCCGGCGTCGGCCACCCTGGTGGACTCGATTTCCTTAGGCGACGACCTGGGCGGCGGACTGTTGATTGTGACCTTCCAGTTCGCAGGCCCGATTCCAGGCACGATCATAGGCACAACGGCCACCCAGACCGGCTCAGTGACCGTTCCGGGATTCTTCAGCTTCAGTGTGGCCGGGGATACGTATGTCGCCCCCTGGAACCTGACGAACCTGAGCGATGACTGGATCGTATCGGCTGCTTTCAACCTGAAACCGATTCTGACGTTGTTCGACGACAACTCGCTCCCGTCGACGCCCAATGGCGCCTCAGGTCGCCTCGGCGCTGTCAGGATCAGCGGCCCGGTCGACATCGGCTCGTCGGAGTCGCCGTGGCGGACAAACATAACGTAACAATGAGAACGTCAGATAAGAAACGGCAGTGAGAACCCTAAAGAGCGAGGAGTTACATCATGAAAAACTGCGTCATTGCAATTACGGCTGTTTGTTTGTTGATCGCGGCGGGCGCCGCCGGAGGGGTGGTCGTTGACAACGACCTGTTCCCGGCCGGCGGCGGCAGGTACTCGACAGACGACACGGCAGACTTTGCACTCTATGCATGCGAGATAATCAGTATGGAACTCAGTTCCAGTCCCGGCGCAATCTCCCTCTCGCCTCCGGGCCCCGGTGAGAGCTTCGCCGTCGATTCCTTCTTCGACATCACGGTGGAATTGGTCCGCGGCGGCGGCTGGGAAGTCGACAGTTTCTTCGACATAACCTCTACATTCTTGATCGCCTACGGCGCCGGTGGCGGCGGCGGCGGCGCCGGCGGTTGTACGTATGAGATCGAACTGATCGCGATGGTCCTGACCGGCACCTTCGAGGACGGGACGTCCTTCATACTGCAAGAAAGCCCCTCCCTGGCGTCAACTGGCGTGCACATCACCGAGCCGCTTCCAGACGACCAATGGCAGATCGACAGCTTCTTCGACGTCTACTTCGAGCTGACCGTCGGTGACGGGCCGGTTGTTGCGGCGTCGGGGCCCCAGCGCATGACCCTCGTCCCCGAACCGGCCTCCGCCGTGCTGTTTGTTCTCGCTGGTCTGATCGCAACGGCTCGTCGGCGTCGGCGTAGGACGTAGTCGCATCCATCAGAGGCTTCGGCGGGCAGGCCGGCGACGCTGGGCCTGTTCATCGCGAGCGGCGCGTGCCTATTGAAGCGGAGACGCACAAGGTGACTGAGCTGTCCGAAAGCGCTTCGGCCGGGAGAACGACTCGAGTCGAGCGGCTGGCCCTGGGCGGCCTAGCCCTGCTGCGACGTAAGCGCACGTAGTCGTTCGAAACAACCGGTTCTCTTGAGCGGGCGGGCCATCGGGCTCGCCCGCTTCCTCTTCCCCGGATGGCGGCGTTCCCTTTGGTTGCACTTGTGGAAATAGAGGGCCGCTTCGTTTTCGGGGAGCGTCGGTCGGGCTGCGCCCGACCTTACATGGAGAACGTCCGTTGGCCGTTCTCCTGAGGCGAGGGTCGGTGTCGGTCGGCGGGGCCGACCTTACGCGGAGAACGTCCGTTGGCCGTTCTCCTGAGGCGAGGGTCGGTGTCGGTCGGCGGGGCCGACCTTACGCGGAGAACGTCCGTTGGCCGTTCTGCTGAGGTGGGGGTGCTGTCAAGCAGGCGTCGGGGCGGCGGTCAGCTCAGCTCGATCCACACGAAGACGATGCAGGCGGCGACGAGGGCGAGGAGCAGCGACAGACATCCGATGCTCACCCGTGTGATGCGGCGCCGGCGGCGCGCGATCTCGTCATGGACGACCCGCCAGCCGGCCAGCGCCCGGTCGATGTCGACTTGCTTGACCAGCAGTTCATCGAACCCGTCGACCAGCGAGAGCATCATCTGCTTGTGGAGGGGTTTGACCTTGTCGGACCCGTTGCGGAGGGTGATCCCGGCGGCGACGGTGACCCGCCCGCGATCGAAGACCAGGTGGACCCGTTGCGGGCAGCGCGAGGGGTTGCCTGGGGCCCTGCCGCCGCATTCGGCGTTGAGGGCGTCGGGCCCGGAGGCGGTGGCCAGAAAGCCGCTGCGATGCAGCATCTCGGCGGCCAACGCGAACGCCTGGTCCTTCTCCAGCGTGGTGACGAAGACGTGCTCGATTAACATGACGGTCAGTAGCCTCCTGCCTCGGCGACGATCACCAGGCCATTGTGGACGAAGTGCATCAGCATGCAAGGGTACAGCGACCCGCTGCGGACCCGAAGGTACCCGAGCGCCAGCCCGATCATCAACAGGTGTGGGAAACTCAGGACGCCCAGGTGCAGCACCATGAACATCAGGGATGAGACGATCACCGCGTCGCGTTTGCCCAGCGGCTCGCGGAGGGTCTGGAGAATCACGCCGCGAAAGGCCACCTCCTCCACCACCGCCGGCTGAACGCAGATCATCAGCGCCGCCATCACCCACCCATATCCGCCTTCCAGGAAGGTGTCGCTGTAATTGCCGGCCTCCAGGTCGAAGGCGACCTGGAGCAGGTGGACCACGACCATGGTGATCCCGAAGGTCAGCGTCCCCATGGCCGCGGCGATCACATACCAGCGGGCCGAGCCGAGGCGACTCAGAGCGGGCAGGGCGCCGCGTCCGGCGAGGACCAGCCACCCCAGCACCAGCACCGCGTCGACCAGGGAGACGGTGATTAGCACGTTCGCCTCGGAGGCCCCGCCGGCGTGGCGCACGATGGCGCCGATGATGATGGTTCCCAGCAGGACAAAGTACAGCAGCAGCGCCGACCAGACGGAGGGGCCCCTGGCGGGGGGGACGGCCTGGGTGGCGGCAAGGGCGGCCTGGGTGCACTGGGGACACTCGTCCCACGTCGCCTGCCACGGGGCGCCGCAGCGCGGGCAGAACTTCCGCGTCGGTGTGGCATCGTCGCCGGTGGGTGGTGCGGGCCCCGGTCCGGCCGGTGCGGGTTCGAAGGCCGTGTCGTTCAATCGGCCGCCGGCGCGTCGGCGCCGTAGACGGTCTGGGCCTTGAGTTTCTTGTACTTCAGGCCGGCGCCGACGCTGCGGACCAGCACCAGGATGATGATGATCTTGATAAGGATGCCCTGGATGATGGTGGCCGGATTGAGTAGGGCGCCGGCGACGATCAATGTGCAGTAGACCACCAAGCCCACAATAGATGCCGGCAGGGGGTTCTTACGGGCCCACAGGCCCAGGCCGAGGAACAGCACGCCGATCAGGCTTAGAATCGCCAACATGATCGGGGCCGCGGCGACAACGTCCGCGTCGTCGGAGTTTCGGTTGATTAGAAAGAGGGCAATGCCGATCGCGATCTGCAGGACCCCCAGAACGATCAGGGGCGTCGCCGCGCGGCGGGCGGCCTTGTGGAGCAGGTCGGCCTGCACCGCCCGTCCGCTGGAGGTGACGGCGAGCTGATTGCCTTCGACGATGCGGGGCCCATCGGTAGTCTGGGGAACGGCCTTGCCGCAGGCCTCGCAGAAGGCGGCCTCCGGAGGGTTCTCGGCCTGACAATGCGGACAGACGATCGTTGACATGTTGGGGCTCCCTTTCTTCTGAGTTCGACCTGATGAGGGGAGTCTAGGCCTTGGCTCCGTGGGCTGCAACCGAAATAGAGGGCCGCTAACCTCGTTTTCGGGGGAGGGTGGCCGAGTCGTGGCCGTGGGCGGGAGTGGCATGAAGGCGTGGGTATGCCTCGACTGGGCCCTGCCTGTCCGGCAGGCAGGTCGCCCAAGTCAAAGGCCCCCCTACTGTCGAAAGACTCGGCCATCTGCCCCAGGAGAACGTCCAACGGACGTTCGCCGCGTAAGGTCGGGCCCCAGCCCGACCGACACTTCCCCCCCTTGGGGATCTACGACCCGCCACAGCAGATATTCCACCTTCGGCGGATCTACGACCTTTTTCTCCGCAGCAGGGCGATTCCGCCCAGCGACAGCAAACCAATGGTGACAGGCTCTGGCACAGCACCACCGGTGGGGGCGATGAAGCCGAAGTTCGTCTTCAAGATCGCCAGGTCCGTGCCGTCGACGAAGGCGTCGCAGTTGGCGTTGCCGTCGGCATAGTTCTGGCCCGGCAGGCCGAAGGCGGTCTTCATCAGCGCCAGGTCTGTGCCGTCGATGAGACCATCCAGATTGAAGTCGCCGCGCTCGGTGCCCACGCGAACGCCATCGGTCAGCTCGACGAGGGTCTCGATCAGGACGATCATGTCGTCCTCGTCGACGTCGCCGTCTTCGTCCACGTCATAGGTCGCCGGGTCACCGCCCATGTTCGCGCAGAGGATATCGACATCGTCGGCGTCGATATCGCCGTCACCGTCGAAGTCGCCGGGGGGGCCGAGGTCTTCGATGAAGAAGGACGCCACGCGGAAACCACCCTCCCATTGCTCATTGTACTTGGGGAACGAGTTCCGCGAGGTCACTGTGAGCGTGGCCGGGCCATTGTAGTATGACCCGCCTCGGATGGCGACCCCCCAGGCTCCGTCCGGATTGTAGACGCCGTCCCGGGAGTATGGGCTTTCCACGTATTCGATCGCGTTGCCCATCATGTCATAGGTGCCGTTGAGCTCTTGCGTGCCGGAGCCGACATCCCATAGTCCTGCCCCGAAACTGCCGTACTGCGAGTCAACCTGCTTGACAGGCACGACATCGCCCACCGACGCGTAGGTCTGCAAGTTGCTTGGGTCGCCGCTGTTCCAATAGGCGGCCTTGACCCACTCATCCTCGGTGGGGACGAAGTACTTGGCATCCTTGTGGCGGAACAGGTTGGTCCCGCCGGCGGCATCGGCGGCGTCCCACACATCGAACGTCAACGTGGCCGGATCGCCCGGCGTCGTCTCGACGAACTTGTAGGCGTCGCCGTAGCCCGCCATCAAATTGAGCCAGTTGACGAACTGGAACTGCTCGAAAGAGCTGACCCAGACGGCCGGTAGGTTGGGGGCGCCGCCGGTGGCATTGTTATATGCGCTGTTCGGGGACCCAATCGGGGCACCGGCCATGTTGACGAACTTGGTCCACTGATCGGTCGTGATCTCGTGGACGCCGATGCGGAAATCGCCGGGATCGACGAATGTGGCGGCCCCCCCAATGCCCGTGCCGTTGGCGCTACTGGCATCGCCGGAGATCGACACAAAATCGATCGTAAACTCATTCGCGCCCGAGCCGAACGTATCGCCGGCGATGGCTCCGCCGGCCAGAACTCCAAGCATCGTCGCTGCAATCAGCAGCTTCTGTCGGTACATGATGAACTCCTTTGTGATCCACAAGACGTTTATCACTTCCTGTTACTTGCGAATGCTTCGTCGCCTTCTGAGCATCGCCAGACCGCCGATCGACAGCAAGCCGATGGTTACAGGCTCTGGCACAGCGCCACCTGTGGGGGCGATGAAGCCGAAGTTGGTCTTCAGGATCGCCAGGTCCGTACCGTCGACGAAGGCGTCGCAGTTGGCGTTGCCATCGGCATAGTCCATGAGCGGCTGGCCGAAGGCGGTCTTCATCAGCGCCAGGTCCGTGCCGTCTACGAAACCGTCGAGATTGAAGTCGCCGCGCCTCGTGCCGACACCGTTGTCGACGCCGTTATCCCACTCGACGAGGGTCCCGATCAGGACGATCATGTCGTCCTCGTCGACGTCGCCGTCTTCGTCCACGTCATAGATGGCCGGGTCGCCGCCTATGTTGTCGCAGAGCATGTCGACGTCGTCGGCGTCGACGTCGCCGTCGTCGTCAAAGTCGCCGGGGGGGCCGAGGTCTTCGATGAAAATGGACGCCACGCGGAAACCCGTGTTCCATTGCTCATTGTACTTGGGTTGGATGTTCCGCCCGGTCACTGAGAGCGAGGCCAAGCCACTGGAGTATGCCCCGCCTCGGACGCCGACCCCGTAGGGTCCGTCCGGGTTATAGACGCCGTCTCGGGAGCCTGGGCTTTCCGTGAACTCCTTGGCGTTGCCCATCATGTCATAGGTCCCGTTGAGTTCTTGCGTGCCGCTGCCGACATCCCATAGTCCTGCCCCGAAGCTGCCGTACTGGGAGTCAACGAACTGAACCGGCACAACGTCACCCACCGACGCGTAGGTCTGCAAATTACTTGGGTCGGCGCTGTTCCAATAGGCGGCTTTGACCCACTCATCCTCGGTGGGGACGAAGTACTTGGCGCCCGCGTTGCGGAACAGGTTCGTCCCGCCGGCTGCTTCGGCGGGGGTCCACACGTCGAACGTCAACGTGAGCGGATCGCCCGGCGTCGTCTCGACGAACTTGTAGGCATCGGTATAGCCCGCGCTCGCATTGAGCCAGTTGACGAACTGGAACGCCTCGAAAGGACTGACGCTCATGCCCGGCAGGTTGGCGGCGCCGGCGGTGGCGGTGTTATACGCACTGATCGGGAACCCCGTCGGGGCGCCGAAGATGTTGACGAACTTGGTCCACTGGTCGTTGCTGATCTCGTGGACGCCGATGCGGTAATCGCCGGGATCGACGAATCCGGTTGCGCCCCCCCCGATGCCCGTGCCGTTGGCGCTACTGGCATCGCCGGAGATCGACACAAAATCGATCGTAAACGCGTTCGGGCCCACGCCAAACGTATCGGCGGCGATGGCTCCGCCGGCCAGAACTCCCAACATCGTCACTGCAATCAGCAGCTTCTGTCGGTACATGATGAACTCCTTTGTGATCCACAAGACGTTTATCACTTCCTGTTAGTTGCGAAGGCTCCGTCGCCTTCTGAGCATCGCCAGGCCGCCCAGGGACAGCAAGCCGATGGTTACAGGCTCGGGGACGCCGCCTGGGCTTGGGGGGGCGATGAAGCCGAAGTTCGTCTTCAGGATCGCCAGGTCCGTCCCGTTGACGAAGGCGTCGCAGTTGGCGTTGCCGTCGGCATAGTCCTGGCCCGGCTGACCGAAGGCAACCTTCATGAGCGCCAGGTCCGTGCCGTTGACCAGCCCGTCGAGGTTGAAGTCGCCGCGCTTGGTGCCCACGCGAACGCCATCGGTCAGCTCGACGAGGGTCTCGATGAGGTAGATCATGTCATCCTCGTCGGCATCGCCGTCGCCGTCCACGTCATAGGCCGCATCGCCCAAGTTGTCGCACAGAAGGTCGATATCATCGGCATCGACGTCGCCGTCACCATCGAAGTCGCCGGGGGCGCCGCCGAGGCTGACGATGCGGAACCCAAAGGCGAAGCTGTATTGGGTGGGCTGGCCATATCGCCGGACCCCTGAGTCCATGCCGGAGGCGTCTATATAGTAATCCCCGCCGCGCCGAATCCTTCTGTTGGCGTCGTAAGCGGTGTCGGTGAACTCGCTGACGTTGCCGGTCATGTCGAACGTCCCGTAGGGGCTTTCGGAGTTCTCGAACTCGCCGACCTCGGTGCGCCAGACAGGCGCGCCGAGCGTGTAGTCCCACCAGGGGTCCATGAAGTTGGCGTTATTGCCCGGATCGGGATCGATCAGATCATTGCTCGGTAAGGTATCGCTGCCGGTGGCGTAGTCGTAGTAGGTGGTGGCGCCGGCATCGTAGTAGGCGGCCTTGTACCATTCATCCTCGGACGGGACGACGTAGACGGCATCAGCTTCGCGCGTCACGGCCATCAGGTCCGCAAGGCTGGTGGCGCCGTTGAGGAAGTAGGAGCCGTCCTCGGTGGTGGCCAGCCCCTGCAGGCCGGTCGGCATCCCGTTGGTCAGCCAGTTGGCAAACCGGGCTGCATCGGCCCAACTGACGTAGTTGACAGGCCGATCTGCGTAATCGGCGGCCACGGAGTAGGCATAACTGCCCGACGAGCCGGTCCGTTCGATCTGGCAGCCATCGGCTCTCGGTAGCAGAGGGGGATCGTAGAACATGTCGAGGTGGTAGAGCTCGTACGTATCCGCTCCTGCCACGGCGTTGAGGAACTCGGTGTACTGGCCGGCGGTGACCTCGAACTTGCCGATGCTGTAGTCGTAGCCCACGGACCCGTAGCCGGTGCCATCGGCAGCATTGCCGGTATCGCCTATGGTCATCAGGGGCATATCGGCGGTCGTGCTGAAGTCAACCACCACGTCGCCCGAGAGGTCAGCGCGTGTACCCGCCTGGGCCAAACCGGCGCAGGGGAGCAAAACGGCCATCATGATTGCTGCGTGTTTCATTCGCCTTCTCCAGTTAGCCGACGCGACCTTGCCCGGCTAGAGCCAACAGCAAGAACTCGCCTCGGGCCCGGTGCAAACCAACGGGCACCCCTATGAGGGCGCCCGTTGGGTGCATCCGCAATGCTTCTATCTGAAGGACATACAGACCTTCTCCGGCAGGCATCTGCCAGCCCTGCCTTCATTTGAAACTACGTTCCGCCCGCCTTCGGCGGATCTACTTTCCGCCTGCGGCGGATCTACGACTTGCGACGGCGCAGAACAGCCAACCCGCCCAGAGCCAGCAGACTCATGGTCGCCGGCTCGGGAACGCGGGAACCAATGCGGAAACCGGTAAAGTTCGTGGCGCCACCGGCACCGTAGGCGAACTTGAAGGTGTGCGGCAGCATGTACGAACCATACGCAAAGGCGCCACCCATGAACCGGTGATTTGTGCCGGCGCCACCAGGATAGAGCCAGTTCGTGTCGTTTTCCATGAACTCAGCAGCGTTGCCCATCAGGTCAAACGTGCTGTTGAGTTCTATCGCACCGCTACCGACGTTCCAGAGCGTGCCAATGCCGCCTTGGTAATTTGCTTGGGCAGTGGTGGGCAAGACGTCGCCTGGCGACGCATAAGTCTGATACGCCGCCCCATTGTGGTAGGCGTCGGAAAACTCGTTCTCATCGATCATGAAATACCACGCAGCTGCGTCACGATAAACCGTTGGGACTTCATCTACAACCCAAGGGTTGACCACACCACCGATGATGTTGTAGGCCACCGGTGAGCCGGCCGCGACGTTCAGCGCATTGATGAACGTTGCCGCCTGGCCGAAGGTGACGTTGACCTGCGGCAGGAGGCCGCCGGCGCCACCCATGAGCGACGAATACTGATCCTGAGTGATCTCAAACTCGCCCATGCGGAAATCAGACACTGATCCGACGGCCGTGATGTCCACAAAATCGTACGTCTGGCCGCCAACCACATCGGCGCCCGCCGATGCCGCCATTGCCAGGCACACACCCAGCACGAGCGTTGCTACAGTCATCTTTCTCATCGTTCTCTCCTCGAAGTGTAAGAACCGAAAAGCCTTCTCCAGATCCTCGCAGCCTGTAACGGTGCTTGGCAGGCTAAGCTGCCAACTGCGGGAACTACATCTTCACTTGTGCTTCTTTACGACTTAACGAACAACTTCATCGACATGCTAATTAACCCTAATGTTACCTGGAAATATGGTTAGGTCAAGAGAAATAGGTTTAACATTCGATTATAATTCTTCACCTGCACCTCGGCAACTCCACACCCTACCGTCTTTTACGTCGGAAGAGGCCCAGCCGGCGACCAGGCCGTTGGGGTCAACAGCAAACACCGGCGAGGCGGAGACGATAACAACAGCCATCGCCAACATAACGCAAGCCGACAGCCCAAGGATTCTTCTCTTACACATATACGAACTCTCCCGCCGCCGCGCTGTTGCAAGCGTTGGCGATAAAGCCATCCTGATCGACAATGGATCGGTCGGGATCGTGTCAGTTACGTCTTCGGCGCCGAATAAGCCCGCCCGCGCCGAGCAGGAGCAGTGTGATGCTGGCGGGTTCGGGAACGGTGGCGTTGTAGTAGTCCAACACTTCCGTGGCGCTGAGCGGGCGATCGTAAATGACCACCTCGTCAATCTCGCCGGGGAAGTACTGGTCCGCCGGGCTGAAGGCAAGGAAGCCCCTGCCAATCCACGTCACCTGCTGGACCGATATGTCCTCAAGGAACTCAGGGGAAGTCGCGTCGGCGAAGTTGTAATCCCGGTCCACCAATTCTTGACCGTTTAGATACCCGGTGTTACCCGAGGGGCTCACAACAACCGTGAACTGATACCACTCGCCGGCGCTGAGGTTGAAGTTCGTGTCGAAACACATCGTCGGCTCGTTCTGCTGGTCGTCTCTGTACGTCGTCCAATAGAGCTTCGTATCGCCGGCCTGGGGGTGGCCGATCTCGATGATGGCGCTGGTCTGCCCCGCCCCGCCGACGCCGTCGCCCATGTAGAAGATCGGGAAAATCTCCCATTGCGTCGTGATGCGGTCGAACTTGAACCACACGGAGATCGACCCCTGGCTCAGCCCGCCGATGATCGATGGGAATGCCCCGGCGTCAGTGACGTTGACGTAATCATCCGCGCCGTCCAGGTGCAGGCCATTGCCCAGAATGCCGTCGCCGAAGCCAACGCCGTTGAGCGGCGTGCCGTCGAGGGAGTTGGGGCCCTGGTCGACAGCCGATCCATCGAGGGGCCAGTAGGCAACCAGCCCGTTGGGGTCCACCGCAAAAACGGGCGAGGTCGAAACGACAACAACAGCCATCGCCAACATCACAGTAGCCGACAGCCTAAAGATGTTCCTGTCACACATATACCTATTCTCCTATCGCTCGCCCCATTGCGAGCGTTTGCGATAAAGCCATCCTGATCATCTTCGGCGCCGTTTGAGCAGCGCGCCGGCGCCGAGCGCCAGGACTATCACCGTGGCAGGCTCGGGGACGGTGGCGTTGTAGTAGTCCAATGCTTCCGCGGCGCTCCAGAGGCGGTCGTAGACGAGCACCTCGTCGATGCGGCCGGGGAAAAACTGGTCGCCACGGGGATCGTTGAGGATCGTTCCAATCCACGCGACATTCGGGTTGGCGACGTCAGCCAGGAAGTCCGTGTCGAACTCGTCACCGAAGTTGTAATGCCGGCCCGTCAACTCCAGGCCGTTGAGGTAGCCGGTGTTGCCGCCCGGCCCCACGACACCGACGAAGTTGTACCACTCGTCCGTGTTGAGGTGGTTGAATATGCCCGTGTCGAAACACTGCGTGGGGGCCGACGATGCGCCGTCCGCCCAGACGGTCAAGTACAGCCGTGTGTTGCCGGCATTCGCGTGCCCCACCTCGATGAGGATCGAGGAATACCCCGCATCGTCAACGCCGTCGCCCAGGTAGAAGATCGGGAATATCTCGCCGTCCTCCGTCACGCGGTTGAACTTGAACCACACGGAGATCGTCCCCTGCGCCGGGCCGCCCAGAGCGGTCGGCCCCCCCCCACCGGCGGCCGTGACGTTGACGTAATCGTCCACGCCGTCAAGCTGCACGCCATTGCCCAGGATGCCGCCTGCGAATTGAGCGCCGTCGAGCAACTCGCCGTCGAGCGCGTTGGGCCCCCCGTCGGCCGTGACGACTCCGGATGTTTCACTGAACGACCACTGCCCGACCAGGCCGGTCGGGTCTAGAGCCATCGCAGGTGAAGCGCCCATAACTACCACAACTACCACCACAAGAAGGGACGTCGACAGGTCCCGGTTGCTTTTCTCGAACATATACGTCAGTCCTCCTTCGGACATAGTACCCACAGGGATTTCCCACGGGCATGACGCCTTGTCGGGGCAAGCCGTTTTGTCTAGTAGGCCTGCTTCCTTCTTCTTCGCAGCGCTGCCAATCCGCCCAGGGCGAGCAATGTAAGGCTGGCCGGCTCGGGCACACCGCCTGGGCTTGGGGGGGCGATGAAGCCGAAGTTCGTCTTCAGGATCGCCAGGTCCGTGCCGTCGACAAAGGCGTCGCAGTTGGCGTTGCCGTCGGCATAGTCCATGAGCGGCTGGCCGAAGGCGGTCTTCATCAGCGCCAGGTCCGTGCCGTCTACGAAACCGTCCAGATTGAAGTCGCCGCGCTTGGTACCCACCCGGCCCGAACCATCCTGCAACTCGACGAGGGTCACGATCAGGAAGATCATGTCGTCTTCATCGGCGTCGCCGTCGCCATCCAGGTCGTAGGCCACGTCGCCCAAGTTGTCGCAGAGGAGGTCGACATCATCGGCATCGACGTCGCCATCACCGTCGAAGTCGCCGGGCATCCCGGCAGCGGCGGCCGCCACGCGCAAGCCCCCATAGCTGACTTCGGCCGACTGGTTGTTATTAATGCCTGTCCAACCAGCCCACGCCCCAAAGCTGCTCGGAACCAGATACATGCCAGGGCCAAGCCGGTGCATGTGGGTGGCAGCCGGATACAGGAAGTTTACATCGTTCTCCTGTACCTCGCCGATGTTACCCATGATGTCATAGGTGCCGTTGAGTTCTACGGCGCCGCTGCCGACGTCCCAGGTACCCGCGGCGGAAAAACACGCCTCGGCAGGTGTGGGCAAGGTGTCCGTGGCGTTGGCATACGTGTTGAACGACGTGCCATTCCAGTAGGCGGCCTTGAGGACCTCGTGCAAGGTAGGCAGGAAATAAAACGCATCTTTGTGACGATAAAGGTTCGTTCCGTCGCCTTCGGGGGGGTCGTCCCACACGCCGAATGTCAGCGTGGTGGGATCGCCCGGAGTCGTCTCGACAAACTTGTACGCCACGTGATTGCCGGTACTGGTATTGAGCCAGTTGACAAACTGCGCTGCCTCGAAGAAGCTGGCATTGTTGACCGGCTTATTGGGGCCGCCCGCCGTCGGGTTGCTGTTGTAGGCGGCCGCGGGAGTCCCTGTGGGGACGCCTTCGGCGGCGACAAACGCATCCCACTGAGCGTTGGTGACCTCATAGGTCGCCATGCGGAAATCGGCGGGATCGCTGAATGTATCGCCAGAGGTACCCCAGCCCGTGCCGTTGAGGGCACTGGCATCGCCCGAGATCGGCACAAAATTCATCACGAAGCCGCCAATCTCATCGGCGCCAGCCGACGCCGACATCGCCACGCATACGCCTAGCGCGAGTGTTACTACAGTAGTCATCTTTTTCATCGTCTTCTCCTAGATGCGCAAGGACCTAAGGACCTTCTCCAGATCCTCACAGTCCGACGAATTGGACGGCAGACCAAGCTGCGGGAATTACGCTTCCCTGTGTTTCTTTACCACTTAATGAACAATCCTTGCAACATGCTAATTACCGACATATTACCGCAAAATATGAGCAATGTCAATGAACAGTTTTTAACACAATCCTTTTTTTCGACCCCTCTCATGCCAATACGGGCTTGGCGGACACCGAAGAAGAAGATCTGATGCAGTGCACCAACGGGCGCCCCCATCAAGATACCTGCATTGGCTGCATCCAATGCACTGCCGTTGGCTAACGACTCTACTTCCCGCCCCTTGGGGATCTTCGACCCGCCGTGGCGGATCTTCGACCTGTGCCGCAGAACTGCCAGGCCTTTTTTTTTGGGGGGGGGGGGAGAGGCACGCGGGCCCGGGAACAGCGCGTCGAGCGTCATCGGGTGGAGGATCGCGTCAACTAAGGAGTTGAGCCCCTAGTAGGTGGCCAGGATCGTCTGGCCCAGATTGCAGTTACGTTGCGTGCCGGTCGATTCTCAGGAGTGAGCGTCTAACTGCACAGCCCTGTGCTTCACTCCGCTCCAGAGGGACTGCAAGAACATGCCGAAATCCACCAAATTTTAGGTTGCAAAAGGTGTTAATATGATGATAATCAGATTTGCTCTGCATTATTAACTGTTACGTTGATCATAAGGGATTAGAAGGAACTACGTTGTTATCGTTCGCGCGACGCGCGAACGTTTGTTAAATACGTCGCCCACTGGCCGTCCATGGCTCTTGCTTCAAAGTAATTAACTGTAGCATCGAGCATTATGGCAGTTTCGATCATTGACATCGCTAAGGCCGCTAACGTTTCGCACATGACGGTTTCTCGAGTGCTTAGCGGCAACCATCACGTGCGACCTGAGAACGTCAAGGCCGTCCTGGCGGCTGTTGAGCGGTTGGGCTACGTAGCGCCTCTGCGCAAGAGGGGTCCCAAGCCGAACACTGCCCGCCGGCCCGCCAAAAAGGTCAGGAAATTCCTGCTCGTGGTCCCTTCCCATCGCGGCGAGCCCTTTGACGCCGAGAGGCGGTTCCTCGATTACCCCTTTGGCCTGGACGTGGCCAGGGGCCTGATCGAAGCGGCCAAAGCCAAGGGCATTGAAGTTGACGTCGCCTCCGCCGAGCCCGATGGATCATTGGCTGACACCCAGGGCGCCCAAGGGCTGGTTGTGACTCTCACCGGTGCAGCGGCGCCCCCCAAGCTGCTGGCCGACATTGGGTCCGCCATCCCCTGCGTCACCATGGGTCGGTGCGAGCCCCATCAGCAGTTGTGGGACTGTGTCTCGACTGACAGTGACATAATTGGAGAGGTGGCCGCCGAGCAGTTGATGGCCCATGGCGCCCGTACACTTGCCGTTGTCACGACGCATCCTGACAGGCCCTCGATCCGCTCACGGGCGCGTGCATTCCGCAGGGCGGCAGATCGCCGCGGAGCTGCCGGCAACTACTTCGTTGGCCCAAGAACCACACATCATATTGACGGCCCCGACGAAGAGCTCGTCATTGATCCTTCGCCCAAGGCGATGGTCGATCAGATACTGGACATGCCGTACACGCCGGACGGGCTGTTCATGGTGGGCGACATGTCCTTCGAAGACATCTACAGAGAGTTCCGATCCCGGGGAATTGAACCGGTCCGAAAGAACCCGCGCCCCGGCAGGTCATTCATAACGATAACGTCGTCACGCCTCCGCCTGTGGCTGCAACCTGTCAGGCCCATGCCCTACATCGTCGGCGTTGACGGCGTGACCGTAGGCGAACACCTTTTCGAACTGTTGCTCAGACGAATCGCCCGGCTGGACGATGCACTAACTCGCGTGATGGTCGTGCCGAGGCTGTTGGACTGATCCGCCAGGAGAGCAGACGGTCCCAGCCGCTACTTCCGGTGACCCCGGCTTAAAGCGACACGTCGTGAAAACGGCGCGGGAGGATGCGGCTGGCAGGTCGCTGTGGGGGGCTGCTTTCTTCGGGGTCAAAGAAGGCCCGGCCGGGGCCCTGCACCTGAGCGGCCGGGGGAGGCCGCCCAAGCCGTAGTCCGGCCGAGCCGTTTGCACTGTCCTCGACGCGCGCGGACTACTTCCGCCGTTTCCGCAACAGCGCCAACCCGCCCAGGGCCAGCAGGCTCAGCGTCGCCGGCTCGGGAATCTCGGCGTTGGGCACCTTGTCGAAGTACACGTCGCCGTTGCCGTCGGAGACCGACGAGGTCCACGTCAGATAGGCGTAGTCGTTGTCGGTGACCAGACCGAGGTATTCGCCCATCCACGTTCCGCCCAGCGGCGTGAGGAAACTGGTGTCGTTGACCTGCACGTTGCCGACAAAGCTGTTGCCGCCGTCGGTGCTGCGTGCAATAAACACGTCCCAGTACTGGTCGCCGACCGGGTCGTTTCGACGATCGTACCAGGCCACGTCGATCGTGCCGTCGGGTTTGACGTCAATCCACGGCAGGATCTGGTCGGTGACGGTCCCATCGTTGTTGATCCGAAGCGGCGCCGACCAGGTCGTGCCGCCATCGGTCGACTTGATGAGGAAGATGTCCGCGTCGTCCGGCCCGTCGATCCCAGCGCTGCGGTCGGGGTCGGCGGCATAAACGATGTACAACTCGTTGGGGTTGCTCGGCGAGACCGCCAGCACCGGCGCGCCCTTGGCCAGTGCGTCCGGGGCGCCGGTGGCGGTCTTGACGTTCAACGGCGGCAGTTCGATCGGCACGGCCGTGACCTGCTGATCGACGTTCCAGGTCGTCCCGCCGTCGGTGGACTTATCCAGCCAGATCGTTCCCTGCCCGCCGTTCCAGACGTCGTAGTCCAGCCAGGTAACGTAGATCGTCCCGTTGGAGGCCACGCGCGTGACCGGCATGTTGCCCAGGTTCTGCCCGGCGTCGTTGATCTGCGTCGGTGTGGCCGGGAAACTCAACGGGCCGACGGCCGAACTCGACGAATAGAAGATGTCGCTGGGCGGGGCAAAGCCCGGCGGATTGAGGATATCGGTCTGGTCGTAGAGCCCGCGGTCCTTGAGCCAGACAATATGGACCCGGTTGGCGGACGAGTCGTACGTGATCTGGTCCCGGTCATTGAAGCGGTAATTCGGATCGGCCGGCGGCCAGGGCCCGGTCGGGGAGCCCGGGTCGGCTTCGACTTCGGCCGGCGTCTGCCAAAGAATCGACCCGTCAGGCTGCAGGGCGCCCTTGGTGACGTACAGGCCGTTAACGCCTCCGCCGGTGCCGTCGGTGGCGACGTAGCCGACATACACGTTGCCCAGGCCGTCGGCTGTTGCGGTCGGGTCGAACACATCCATCAGCAGGCCGCCGCTGATGCTGCTGATCGGAAACGCCAACTGGGAGGCGTTCCATATGGCGCCGCCGTCGACGCTGTGGCTGACGCCGATACCGGTGCCGCCTGGGTTGTCGTTGTAGGCCGCCAGCAGCAGATTCGGCACCCCGGGGACCACACCCGGCACCAACGCCATGGAGATCTCGTTCTGGATCGTGAATTGCCCCGGGTCGATGTTCATGTCCACGCCGAAGTTGACCGCCCACGTCGGACCGGTGACGGCCAAAAGGGTTACAAGGACGCAAAACAAAGCCGTTCGATTTATCGTATTTGTCATACTTCGCTCCTGTAGCCCAGCATCGTGTCTAGGAATTGGCTTCCAGCGCCCACCCGCACGGGCCAAGCTACTTCCGGATCATTCGGTCCATCCAGGCGAGATGCATAACTATCTGTGGCAACAATGCTTCGACACTGTGTCGAGAAGGGCGGACAACCCGGCGCAAGAAGCGATCAGCATCCGAAGTCTCGGTACATGCTAGACAATCATAGGCAAGCCCAAGCCCGGAAGCAGGCCTTCTTCCTCGACAAGGCCGGCGATGCTGGCTGCGTCACCACCACGGAAACGGCCTCCACGATGGGCCTCTTTCCATGGAGCTGTTGAGCAGGTGAACGTGAAAAGAAGGCCCGGCCAAGACCCGACACCTGAGCGGCGGGGGGAGACCGCCCAAGCCGTGGTCCAGCCGAGCCGTTTGCACTGTCATCACTGCGCCCGGACTACTTCCGCCGTTTCCGCAACAGCGTTCAGCCTGCGTCTTGTCCGGCATAGCTTCAGCGACGCCGGAAGCCGCGTTTGTGACGAAGCAGGGCCAAGCCGCCCAGGGACAGCAACCCTAGCGTGGCAGGTTCCGGGACCGGGAAGCTGGTATCGATGATTTCACCACCACCCGTGCCGCCCATGAAGAAGAAGAGCGTCACAGTCTCGCCGAACGGCACGACGATTTGCGCCAGGTCCAACGTCTCAACAGCATCAACCACGAAAGTGCCTGTCAGGAACGTGCCGAAATCCGTATCGGCAAATCCATCGAACGGGTCAGCGGCGTCAGTGGCTTCGGCGCTGGCCAGGGTGGCATCTTCGCTGGGGAGCTCAGCAATAATCAGCAGATCGGCCATGACAACCAGGAAGTGCGTGTCAATCGCCGTCGCGTAAAAGGTGCTATCCAATGTCGGGGTCGACGGGGCCCACACTGTCGAGTAGTGCTGGTGCAACTTACCGGTGATGCCGGTATAGCCAAAGAACGTACCGTCAAAACCCATTATATCGAGGCCCGGGAGGCCCGTCTTGTTTTCGACCCTCAACACGACCGACCACAGGCTTTCCGAGCCATCACCAACGGCTACGGGGTCGGTGATGAAGACATCATACACCGCGCCGTCGAACACCTTGGTTCTGCAAGATTGTTGGCGGGGCGGACCGAATATCCGCCGAAGGCGGGTCCTGACAAGGGCCGAAGAAGAGGCGGCTGGCAGGTCGCCAGGGGCCGCCCTTTCTTCGGGAGAAAGAAGGCCCGGCCGGATAGTGACTAGAGGGCCTCGCCGTCTTCGCCTCGGCCGGGGCGCACGATCAGGAAGGCGGCCGAGCCCAGGATCGGTACGACGACCACGAAGATCGCCCAGATCGCCCGGGCCGCTTCCTCACCAGGATGCGTCCGCAGAGCGCGCACGCGCAGATCGATCAGGCACACGAGCGCCAAGACAAAGTGAACAACCAGAACAATAATATCCAGCAACGCCAGTCCGAACATCTTCGACCCCTTTCCTCGGCCGTCCGCCGATCGTCGGCCCACCAGTATCCCCCGCCCCGCCCGTTGGGTCAAGGCACCGAACATGCCACCCATCTTGGCCCGGACGTTGCTCCCAATCGGCAGACAGCCGCCGACGGACCCCGCAGGCCCGTCAGGGCAAGACAACGGCTACCCGTCAAATGTGATCAGTGGAGGAACTTAATCCTGGTATTCGGCATCGCTTTTCGCAGTTCGCGGAGGCCCTCATCCGTGATGTTTGTGCCGGTGAGGTCGAGCCGCCACAAGCCCGTCATGCCCTTCAGGTAGGCCAGGCCCGCATCCGTAATCTTCGTGTTGCGGAGCTCGAGCCCCCGCAAGCCCGTCATGCCCTTCAGGTAGGCCAAGCCCGCATCCGTGATGTTTGTGCCGATGAAGCTAAGCTCCCGCAGGCCCGCCATGTCCTTCAGGTGGGCTAGGCCCGCATCCGTGATGTCCGTGTGGTCAAGGACGAGCCTCAGCATGCCGGTCATGTCCTTCAGGTAGGCCAGGCCCGCATCCGTAATCTTCGTGTTGCGGAGCTCGAGCGCCTGCAAGCCCGTCATGCCCTTCAGGTAGGCCAAGCCCGCATCCGTGATGTGCGCGTTGCTGAGGTTGAGCCGCTGCAAGCCCGTCAGGCCTTTCAGGTGGGCCAGCCCCGCATCCGTAATGAAGAGTGTGTGGCCGAGGTTGAGCCCCTGCAAGCCCGTCAGGCCCGCCAGGTGGACTAGCCCCGCATCCGTGATCGTTGTGTTGTAGAGTTCGAGCCGCTGCAAGCCCGTCAGGGCTTTCAGGTGGGCCAGGCCTGCATCCGTGATCCATGTGTAGCTTAGGTCGAGCGCCTGCAAGCCCGTCAGGGCTTTCAGGTGGGCCAGGCCCGCATCCGTGATGTCTGTGACCGAAAGGTCGAGCCGCCGCAAGCCCGTCAGGCCTCTCAGGTGGGCCAGCCCCGCATCCGTGATGCCATGGGGGAGATTGAGCGCCCGCAAGCTCGTCAGGCCTTTCAGGTGGGTCAGGCCCGCATCCGTGATCTCTGTGTTCCAGAGGTAGAGCGTCTGCAAGCTCGTCAGGCCCTTCAGGTAGGCCAAGCCCGCATCCGTGATGTCTGTGCTGAGAAGGAAGAGCGTCCGCAAGCCTGTCAGGCCTCTCAGGTGGGCCAACCCCGTGTCCGTGATGCTTGTGCCGCGGAGATAGAGCGTCTGCAAACTCGTTAGGCCCTCGAGGTGGGCCAGGTCATCATCTGTCGCATTGGACAGTTCCAACCCCGGGATGCGTTTTGAGACTATTTCCTGGCTAAGCTTGTCGACGTCCACACGGCCGCGCGGCGCTACGTACCAATACAGGCATTCCGGAATCTCAAGGGGCGTCTCAGATGGCGTGGAGCCGACGAGTTCCGTTCGATCATCCAACGTCCTCAGAATCCAGACGTCCAGCCGCAGTTGGGAGTTGAAGGTCCGGCTGCCCGTGACAGGATCTGCCTCACATGCTGCGCCGATGACAAGAAAGATGCTCAGCCCGATGAATGTGATGCGTTTCATCTCTTTGCTCCCTTCTGCGTGGGAGAACGCCCCGGGAAACTGAAACTCATTGCCCGACAACCGACCCAATTGGAGCACTGCCGCGTGGGCATGTCAATTCGATTGCCCAATGTCACAGAAAGCCGCCGGTTCAGGACTGCGGCGCGGCAAGCGGGCGAGGGGACCCGACTTCGCTCGAAAGAGAGCTACGTCGGGCGAGCCACATCGAGCGCCATGCGTCTGCGCGTGACAGGTCTGAAGGCATGCGGTTGCTGGTACAGCGGGCGAGGGGACTCGAACCCCTAACATTCAGCTTGGAAGGCTGACGCTCTAGCCATTGAGCTACGCCCGCGAACAGGTGGATTGTATCGCCGGAGGGCCGGCAACGGAAGCGGCAAGGAGCCCAACGTGAGCAGGTGAGCAGGTGACCGCAGGCGAGCTTGGCGAGGCGGCGGCTTCGGACGCTGGAGAGGACCGGGCCGCCTTTTTTCACCTGTTCACCTGCTCAACTGCTCGCCTGCTCTATGAAAACAGCCGCCCGTGGGCGGCTGTTTTCATGGGAGCGGGTGGATTCGAACCACCGTAGGCATACGCCGTCAGATTTACAGTCTGATCCCTTTGGCCAGCTCGGGCACACTCCCAGGGGATGGAGTAGAATACCCAACGCCGGTTGGTCGGTCAAGGCCGATGCCGGCGCGCCGACGCCGGCGCGCGCAAAAAAAAAGTGGCCTGTCCGCAGGGACTCGTAGGGTCGGGGGTCGTTGTCTCACTGACAACTATTAGTCCGCGGACAGGCCGCTATTGCCCCGCATCGTTCGCCCCGGGCGTTATGACCCGTTCGATGCGGGGCGGTCCAGCACGATGTTCACCGGGCCATCAGCCTGGCTATCGATTGTCATGTCGGCGCCGAAAACGCCCTCGGCCACTGCACACCCGAAAGCCTTGAGCGCGGCGGCCAACTTCTGGTGTAACCGCCCGGCTTGCTCGGACGGCGCGGCGGCGACGAACGACGGCCGTCGCCCCTTGCCACCGTCTCCTAGCAGCGTGAAGTTCGAGATCAGCAGGATGCCCCCCCGGGCATCCTGGACTGATCGGTTTAACTTTCCGTCATCGTCATTGAAGATCCGCAGATTGGCGAGTTTCTCGGCCATCCAGCGGACGGCGGCCTCGTCGTCGCCGTCGGCGATGCCGACGTAGACCAGCAGGCCGTGGTCGATTTGGCCCGTGGTCTCGCCATCGACGACCACACGGGCGCTCCAGACGCGTTGGACGAGCACTCTCATGGGTCCGCCCTCCTGGCGCCGCGGCGTTTGGGGGCCGACCGTTTGGGCGCCGCCCGTTTTTTCGAACGATCGGGGGCCCCTTCGCTTCGGTACCTGGCGAGAACGGCCTCGACCACCGCCGTGACGCGCTGGCGCAACTCGGGCGGATCGATCACCGTCACCTGGTCTCCGTAGCCCAGCAGCCACCACGTGATCTCGCCGAGCCCGTCGACGGTCGCGCGGAAGTCCATCGACCCGTCGCGGTTCCAGGTGACCTGCTGGCTGTGGTGCCATTGGACTTCGGCCACGTTGCCTGCGACGAGCTTCTCGAACCGCAGATGGATCGGCCAGAGCTTGCCTTCGGGGATCATCCGCCACGCATCGCCGAAATATGTTCCCAGGTCCAGGTCCTTGGGCTCGGTGAAGTGTCGCTTGGTCACCGTCAGATCGCGAATCCGCAGGAGCTTGAAGGTACGGACCTGCGAGTGCTGCTGCGAGTAGGCGATGACGTACCACGCCCGTTCGACGAACACCAGCCGCAGCGGCCGAATGGCCGTTTCGATGACTCGGCCTTCGTAAAAGCTCTGATAGGTGATGCGGCAGATGCATTTGTCCACCAGCGCGTGGGCCAGCTCGTCGAACGTCTGGTCGCCGCCGGCGTGGCGGCTGACGGGCGTCCACTGGACGGTCATTTTTTCCAGCACGCTGCCGACATAGCGCCCGATCTGTTCGGGCAGGATGCTCTCGAGCTTGACGGCGGCGCGTGCGGCCTCGGCCTGGAGAGGGAAGTTGGCCGAGGACCGCAGCCGCCCCGTCAATCCCAGCATGGCTAGCGCTTCGGTCAGCGTCAGGTTCACCGGCGGCAGGAAGAACTGCGGGTCGATCCGGTACCCGCCGGTGTCGCTGTGGAAGTAGTAGGGAACGTGGGCCATCTCCAGGACGTTGAGGTCCCGAAAGACGGTCCGGCGGCTGACATCCAGGTCGTCGGCGAGTTCCTGAGCTGTGTATGTCCGCTTGCCTTGGAGCATCGTGATCAACCGCAGCAGTCTGTAGATGCGTGCTATCTTCATCTCTACGCTCCAGATTTGTACCAGGGGCCGGTGACAGCTAGCCTGTCACCGCAGTCAAGGAAATGAAAAAAAACTCGCCATCAGTTTACCGTTACCGCGGGCGCATGTCGAGACAGAAGGGATTATAAAAACATGGATTACGGCCTCGCGGCCGATGGGAGGGCCCGGGTCAGGGCCGGGAGGCCTGCGGCTGGGGCCAGGGGGCGGCGCCTTGGGCGATGGGCACGGCCACCTTGACGCCGCTCATCTCCAGCACCGTGCCGGTGGCCTGGTTGACCTCGACCATCGCCACGTTGTAGGTGACGATCGCGCGGATCAGATCGCGATGGGCGGCCGCCAGTGTGTCCTGGGCGCTGAGCTTGACCTGCAGGAACTCCGGGGTCAGGGCCCCGCGAATGCGTTCGGTGTCTTCCAGGGCCTGCAGTTGGGCGGTGGCGGCCTCGACGGCCACCCCCTGGATGCTGATTTCGCGGAACGCGGTGCGGACCTCGCGGATCCGCTCGCGAACGATCAGGGAGACCTGGTCGACTTGGTTCTGCAGGTCGGTGATGGCCCGCAGCCGCTCGTAGCGCCGCTGCCTGTGGACGGATTCCCGCTCGCGATTGCCGAGGGGATACTCGAACGTCAGGGCCAAGCTCCAACTGGTCTGGTCGAACGATTCCATTCTCTTGCGGCCGCCGTGAAAACTGCGCCCCCGCCCCTGGACCTCCGTGGTCGCCGTGAAATCCAGCCGCGGCAGCTTGTCGTTTTCGGCGACCTTGACATTGATGTCAGCCGTTGCGATCGCCAGGCGGGCCTGCTCGAGCACCGGGTTGTACCGCAGGGCGGTGACGAGTTGGTCCATCTCGTTGATGGTGACGGCTATCTCGGCGGGCTTGTCGGTGGGGATGACCTCCGCATCGGTCAGCGAGTTGACGATCGGATCGGCCAGCAGGCGACCCAGCGTGTCCTGGGCGTCGCCGACGGCGTTTTCGGCCTGGATGAGAACCGCCCGCCGCTGTTCGACGGCCGCCTCGGTCTGCTTGATCTGTACAGCCGTGGCGTCCAGATCCATTCGGTCCTGAATGCGCTGGAGCGTCTTGAGGCTGGCCTCCATCAGGGCCTCCTGGATTTCCACCTCGCGCCGGGTCTGCACGAGCTGCCAGTAGGCGGTGATGATCTGCGTGACGGTCAGCTCGACCTGCTGACGGAATTGCGACAGGGTGGTGTTGCGGTTGATCCGCGAGATGCGCAGCGACGCGAGGTTCCGCTCCGACCATCCGCCCCGCAGCAGCGGCTGGGTGACCGACAGCGACACCAGCGGCGTCCACGAGGGAGTGGTCGCCGAGGTGGATCGATCGCGCTCGTGGTCCAGGCCGTATGTCAGCGACCAGTTGGCCCCGGTGACGGTCTTCTGGCGGATGCCGACCTCCCCTTCCTGCGTGCGGCGGTCGTTCCTCAGACCTGCCAGGCCTGCCAGGGACAGGATCTCGTCGGTCTTCGTCATCGACGCGCCGCCGAAGATGACGTAGTCGAACTCCGCGGCCGCCTCGACCATCTCCTGGTAGGAAATCTCCGGGGTGTAGCTGACCACCCGAATGTCCAGGTTGTTCGCCAGGCCCCGCATGATCGCTTCCTGCAGGCTCAGAAGAACGATCTCCTTGCCGTCGTCGTCCTTGGTGACCTTCAGGACAGGCCCGGTCTCACCTGCGGCGGGGAGGTAGTCTTTCAGGGGTCCGGTCTCGGCCCGGACTTGCGGACCCAGGCGGGCCATCGCCTGCTGATAGCGCGCAATGATCGACGGGTCGATCGCACCGGCGCGCACACAGCTTCCGGCCAATAGCAATAGACCGCAGCCCATCGCCGTCAGTAGACACACCCCACCCCGGAGCTTCCTGAGGTAGCTTGCCATAAACCCATCGCCGGCCGATCTGTCGGCCCAATCCTCTAACATTAGTATCGGAACCGGGTTGTCGTATCCTTCAAGGATTTAGTCCCCCGTTGACGATTGGCCATTGAAATGCCGCCCCCTTTGCCGAATAATCCATTCATGACCCACGAGGCGGCCCGCCGGCGGCCGTCCCCCCAGTGGGGAAAGGGCGATCCATGGACGTGGTGAATACGGACGTGCTGAATAGAGTCTTCAAGGCCTACGACATCCGTGGCCTCCACGGCACGGAGATCGACGACGATCTGGCGTGGAAGGTCGGCCACGCCGCCGCCCAGTTCCTCCGCAGCGTCCTCAGCGGCTACGACCGCGGGCAGGCGTCGACCAATCGCGTTCTGGTCGGGCGAGACATGCGCCCCCACAGCGAGGGGCTGCTGGCCAATCTGATTGAAGGCATCCAGGCCAGCGGCATTGCGTGTGTCGATATCGGCATGTGCGACACGCCGATGATCTACTTCGCCATCAATCACCTCGGCAGTTGCGGCGGGCTGCAGGTCACCGCCTCGCACAATCCGATCGAGTACAACGGCTTCAAGATCTCCGGCTTCCACGCCAGGCCTATCGGCGAGGACACCGGGCTGAAGGAGATCAAACGGATCGTCAGCACGCTCCGCCGCATGCCGGTCGGCGCGTCGCTGGCCCCCGCCCAGGGCCTCGACCTGTGGGAACCCTATTGCCAGCACGTCCGGCAGTTCCTCAACCCGCAGCGACGGCTGAAGGTCGTCGTCGACGCCTCCAACGGCATGGCGGCCAAGATGATCCCCACGATCTTCGGCGACGCCGACATCGACATCATCCAACTCAACTTCAAGCTCGCCGGCAAGTTCGCCCATCCGCCCAACCCGCTGATCGAGGCGAACCTCCGCCAGGTCAAGAGCGCGGTCAAGCGCCGCAAGGCCGACCTGGGCGTCTGCTTCGACGGCGACGCCGACCGGTGCATGTTCATCGACCAAACCGGCGAGACCGTCCGCTGCGATTTGATGACGGCCCTGCTGGCCCGCCATTTTCTCCGCGATAACCCCGGGGCGATGGTGGTCTACGATCTGCGCAGCTCGCGCGTGGTGGCCGAGGAGGTCCTCGCCGCCGGCGGCGTGCCGCGCCGCGAACGCGTGGGCCACGCCTTCATGAAAAAGGCGATGGCCGACGGCCACGCGATCTTCGGCGGCGAACTGAGCGGGCACTTTTACTTCCGCGACAACTTCAACTGCGACAGCGGCGCGATCGTCTTCGCCACAGCCATCTCGGTGATCTCCGCGCAAAAGCGACCGCTGAGCGAAATGATCGCCCCTCTGAAACGGTACACCCACAGTGGCGAGATCAATTTCGAGGTCGACGACAAGCAGGCCAAGATGGCCGAGGTGGCCGAGCATTTCTCTGACGCCGACATCGACCACCTCGACGGCGTCACCTGCCACTACAAGGACTGGTGGTGCAACGTTCGCCCCTCCAACACCGAACCCCTCCTGCGCCTGAACCTCGAAGCCAAATCCGTCACCGCCATGAAGAAACGCCTCGCCGAACTCAAAACCATCCTCGGCACACCCGTCGCGCATTAGACAACATCGGGCTGCTGAAGCGGGCGTTCGCTGAGAAAGGCTAGTTTTCAGCAATAGGGGACGTACCGGGCTCGGCAACAGGTCTGCCACGTGTCCGGCCAAACAGCCACGCAGCCAACACCAGCAAGATGAGCGAAATCAAGTCGAGGACCATGCAGCCCCAGAAGGTCCGCATGGCCAGAGAACCATCAAGCTCGGCAAGTCTGACCCAATATAGAACTTGAATGCTGCCGATAAGCGAGTACGCAATGAAGCCGCCGCCGACAACCAAGGCATATCGGAGCCACTTGCCCGGTCGCGCCACCCGTCCGATGACAGCGCCGACCAAGACCAGCGCCGCCCAGTCCGGAAGCATGATCCAGACGATGCTCCAGTATGAAGCCACTCTTGGTGGAAGCCCTTTGCTTAAGAGCCAATCGACGACAGGCCTCCGCCATCCCAGGCTGAACCATAGGGGGCCAAGGGTCATGTCAACTACGGGGGCGAGCAACCCGCCCGCAAGGAACACAAGCGCCCAAAACGCTATCCGTTTCATAGTCACACCCCTCTCGTGCGCGCTCGCTCCACAAGCTGTCTACCGAATCCTATCACTCATGGCCGCTCGAGTACAGCCCACCAGATCTGCCCCCACCATTTCAGCTTTAAGCTTTCAGCTTTCAGCTTTCAGCTTTCTTGCCGGTCTTGGTGGTTCGCAGGTAGGTACTTTACACAAGGGGCTGCAGAAAAGGGCTAGTCGGGGTGCTTGCGAATGTTGACGATAGTGATTTGGTCCTTCTCGGGGCCATAGCACCAGAATACTCGCCAAGCGCTGGGCGTCTTTTGCTGGGCGCAGGCCTCAAAAACCTTCTTCTTTGGATTGTACGGATTGGGCAATGACTTATACTCGTGTGTTTGGAGGCCGGGGTGTTTCGGGTTGCTGGACAAGAAGGATAGGGTCTTGCCCACCTGCTTAAACAGACCCTCCTGCCTTGACGACTTCTTCTTGCCGGAGGTCGCGCGGCTTGCTTTGGCTCGTTCGGCGGCTACCTTTAGGGCCCTGTACTGCTCGCCAGACTCGGGCAGCCACACGAGAGTGAAGGCCATCAGTCATCCTCAAACTCAGCGAGATCGGCCTCGACGTCTGGACCGTCAACAAACTGGCCGCTGCGAGCCTGGTCCAGTGCGCGGGCCATTGACTTACCCGCCTCTCCCCGATGAACCCAAAGCTCTCGCTTGGGCATCGCCAAGGCCGGTTCCACAACCAGCGACCCATCGCTTCGATGAGTGACCAGCACCAGAGCGTATTTGTACTCCGGCCCCAGTGAAAGCCTGCCTTGCTTGTCGAGTTTCTCGGTCGTTGTTCCCACATCATCAATAGACATCGTTTTCCCTTCCATCTAGCCAAAAGCATTATAAGACTATCGTCATAATATGACAAGAACCTTTTAAGCAAATATGCCCTTATGCTTCACACTTTGTCCCTCAGGCGAACGCCGTCCCCACCATTTCAGCTTTCAGCTTTAAGTTTTCAGCTTTTAGCTCTTAGCTTTCTTGCCGGTTTTGAGGTGCTTGGCGAGGTATCGGCCCGTGTAGCTTTTGCGTTTGCGGGAGATCTCTTCGGGCGTGCCCTCGGCGATGATCGTGCCGCCGGCGTCGCCGCCTTCGGGGCCGAGGTCGATGATCCAGTCGGCGCACTTGATCACGTCCAGGTTGTGCTCGATGACGATGATCGTGTTGCCCATGTCGGCCAGGCGGTTGAGCACATTCAGCAGGTTGTGGATATCGGCGAAGTGCAGGCCCGTGGTCGGCTCGTCCAGGACGTACAGCGTGTGGCCGGTGGCGGTCTTGCCCAGTTCGGTGGCCAGCTTGACGCGCTGGGCCTCGCCGCCCGACAGCGTGGTCGAGCTTTGCCCGAGGTTGACGTACCCGAGCCCCACGTCGGCCAGCGCCTTGAGCAGTTGCTTGACCTTCGGGAAGTTCTCGAAGAACCCCGCCGCCGCCTCGACCCGCATGTCCAGCACGTCGGAGATATTCTTGCCTTTGTACTTAACCTCCAGCGTCTCGCGGTTGTACCGGCTGCCCTTGCACTCCTGGCAGGTGACGAAAACGTCGGGCAGGAAGTGCATCTCGATCCGCTTGGTGCCCTGCCCCTGGCAGGCCTCGCACCGCCCGCCCTTGACGTTAAAGCTGAACCGCCCGGGCTTGTAGCCGCGGATCTTCGCCTCGCGCGTCTTGGCGAACAGTTGGCGGATCAGGTCGAACACGCTGGTATACGTCGCCGGGTTCGACCGCGGGGTCCGCCCAATGGGCGACTGGTCGATCTCGATAACCTTGTCGACGTGGCCGGTGCCCAGGATCTTGTCGAACGCGCCGGGCTTGTCTTTCGAGTTGTGGAGGCGGCGCTTGATCGCCGGCAGGAGCGTCTGGTTGACCAGCGTGCTCTTACCCGAGCCCGATACGCCCGTGACGCAGATAATGCCGCCCAGCGGGAACCGCACCGTCAGATCCTTCAGGTTATTCTCGCGGCAGCCGCGCACTTCGATGCACGACTTCTTGGAGAGCTCCCGCCGGCGCTGCGGCAAGGGGATCTGCAACTGGCGCGACAGATACTTGCCCGTAATCGACTGGTCGGTCCCGCAGATGTCGTCGATCGAGCCCTGCGCGACGATCCGCCCGCCGCGGCGGCCGGCCCCCGGCCCCATGTCGATGACCAGGTCGGCCATTCGCATGGTCTCCTCGTCGTGCTCGACGACCAGGACGGTGTTGCCCATGTCGCGGAGGTGCTTGAGCGTGCGGATCAGCCGCTGATTGTCGCGCTGGTGCAGGCCGATGGTGGGCTCGTCCAGCACGTAGCAGACGCCCACCAGGCCGCTGCCGACCTGCGTGGCCAGGCGAATCCGCTGGGCCTCCCCGCCCGACAGCGTCGCGGCCGTCCGGTTCAGCGAGATATAGTCCAGCCCGACGTCGACGAGGAACTTCAGCCGATGGTGAATCTCGCGCAGGATCATCTCGGCGATCTGCCGGCGCTCTTCGTCCAGCGGCAGGCTGTCGAAATACGCCAGGGCATCGGCGATCGTCATGCGCGTCACGTCGTCGATGTTCTTCCCGTCGATGGTCACCGCCAGCGACGCCGCCTGCAGCCGCGCGCCGCTGCACGTGGTGCACGCCTGCTCCGACAGGTACGAATGCAGCCTCGACTTGACGAACTCGCTGTCGGTGTTGCGCCAGCGGCGCGTCAGGTTCGGGATCACGCCCTCCCACGCTCCGTCGCCGTGCATCAGGATATGGCGACTCTTGGCGGGGATTTCCTCATAGGGCTGGGCCGGCATGACGCCGTAGGTGCGGCAGAACTTGCGAATCTGGCGGTTGTAGAAGATATTCATCCGCTTGCCGCCGCGCCGCCACGCGTCGACGGCGCCCTGGGTCAGCGACAGCTCCGGATCAGGGACGATTAGCTCGGGGTCGAACTCCAGGATCGTGCCCAGCCCGTCGCAACTGGAGCAGGCGCCGTAGGGCGAATTGAAGCTGAACATCCGCGGCGACAGCTCCGCCAGCGAGACCTCCGGATGCTTGGGGCAGGCGTAGGTGGCCGAGAAGATCATGTCGCGCCATTGCAGGGGCTCGGCCGGCGCGGCGGTCAGCGGCGCGGCCGGATCGCCCTCATCGGCGGCCGGGTCGGGCTGCTGTTCGTAGCTGATCGTCACCAGCCCGTTGGCCAGCGCCAGGGCCGTCTCGATGCTGTCGGAGAGGCGAATGCGAACGGACTCTTTGAGAATCAACCGGTCGACGATGACCTCGATCGTGTGCTTCTTGGTCTTCTTGAGTTCGGGCAGGTTCTTGAGGTCGTACAGGTCGCCGTCGATCCGCACGCGGACGAAGCCCTCGCGCAGGACGTGCTGCAGGGCCTCGGCGTGCTGGCCCTTCTGCCCGCGAACGATCGGCGCCAGCACCATGAACCGCGCGGCCTCGGGGAGCGTGAAGATCGCATCCACCATCTGGCTGACCGTCTGCGAGGTGATCTGCCGCCCGCACGTCCAGCAGTGCGGCGTGCCCGCCCGGGCGAACAACAGCCGCAGGTAGTCGTAGATCTCGGTCACCGTCGCCACCGTCGACCGCGGGTTCGACCCGCCCGCCCGCTGCTCGATGGCGACCGTCGGCGGCAGGCCCTCGATGTGCTCCACGTCGGGCTTGGACAACTGCTCCAGGAACTGACGCGCGTAGGCCGAGAGGCTTTCGACGTACTTCCGCTGCCCCTCGGCGTAGATCGTATCGAACGCCAGGCTGCTCTTGCCCGACCCGCTCAGCCCCGTGATCACGACCAGCTTGTCGCGCGGGATGTGGACATCGATGTTGCAGAGATTGTGCTCTTTGGCCCCTAAGATGACAATCTCCCGCCCGTTCGAGCGGCTATTCATGCGCCCATCGCGCGCCCGGCCCTTGTCGTTGGACTTGTTGCCCTTGGCCGATTTGCTGTTATCGTCTTTTGGGGCAGAGACTTGGGAACTAGGCGCCTTCCGGGGCCGTTTGGGCCGCTTGCTGCCTCCGGTTCCTCCGGCCGCCGTAGCCTTCTTTGATGCACTGCTGCGGGTTGTCCTAGCCTTTTTCGCCATGGACATAGAAGCCCGCAGTATATCACGGCCCGGCGGCGGCGACAAGTTATTCCCCGATCAAACGCCGGCCGCTATAATCCCCACTCCCGGCCGCGCCGGCCCGGCCGCAACGGCCCGGCCGCAATGCCCAGACAACAAGGACCTACCCGATGCCGAGCCGACCCGATTACGAGTTCTTCGATATCTCCCCTCGCGTGGTCCCCGCCGACGCGACGACCCCCATCGAGATTCGCCCCCTCCAGCCGCAGTGTCGATGCGACAGCTACGAGATCGCCTATTGGCCCATGGACGGCTACGGCGGCAGCAGCACGTGGCAGCCGCCGACGTTCCGGCCCGTCACGCCCACCGATGGCGTGATCAGTTTCGACCAGTTGTTCGAGGCCGAGCAGGAGCACGTCGTCGTGCTCCGCTGGAAAACCCCCGGCGGCGCCGAGCGCGACGCGGAGTTTCACGTCTACTCGCTGGCCGACGACCTGTTTGCCCGGCGGCCCTATAAGGGCGACGTCCACCTGCATAGCTGCCACTCCGACGGCGTGAACCATCCGACGTTTATGCCCGCCCTGTGTCGGCGGATCGGGCTGGACTTCATGGCGCTGACCGATCACGGCATGTACGGCCCGTCGCTGCAGGCCATCGCCGCCTACGACGGCGTCGACGTCGACATCCGCATGGTTCCCGGCGAGGAGGTCCACCTGCCCGGCGCCTCGACGCACATCCTCAACATCGGTGGCTCGCGCAGCGTCAACCTCACCGGCCAGGGCGATCACGAACCGTTCATGGAGATGATCGAGGCGCGCGCCGACGCGCTGGGCCCCCTGCCCGACGGCGTCGACCCGATCCACTACGCCGTGTGCCTCTGGGCGTTCGATGAGATCCGCGAGGTCGGCGGGCTCGGCGTGTTCTGCCATCCCTACTGGGTGACGGCCGGGCGATACCACCCGGGCATGCCGCTGACCGACCACCTCTTCGACACCCAGCCGTTCGACGCCTACGAGGTCATCGGCGGCTACGGGGCCCAGCACGACAGCAACACGCTCCAGACCGCCCACTACCATCACATGGCCGCCCAAGGTAGGAAGATACCCATCATCGGCGTCACCGACGCCCATCGCACCACGCCCGGTTCGCTGTTCGGCCGGACGTACACGATCGTCTTCGCCCCCACCGACGAGCCGGCCGACCTGATCGCAGCCATCAAGGACCTGTACTCCGTCGCGATGGAGTCGATGCCCGACGACCGCCCCCGACCGGTGGGCCCGTTGCGGCTGGCCAAGGTCGCCCTGTTCCTCGAACGCGAGATCTTCCCCTTCCACGATGAACTCTGCGCCGAAGAAGGCCGAGTCATGCTCGCCCACGCCGCCGGCGACCCCGCCGCCGCCGAAGACCTCACCCGCATGTCGGGCCGAGTCAAAGCCCTCTACGACCGCTATTGGGCCAAGCCGTAAACGGCAAATCCGAATCTCGAAACTCGAAATCGCAGATCCCTTCGGGACAAGCACGAAATACGAAGCACGAATGACCAAAACCGACGCGCCGAAGATAGGCGGCGATGTTTCTGTGGTTTCTTTCGTGCTTCGAATTTGTTTCGAATTTCGGGTTTAGGATTTCGAGCTTAGTCCGCACCCTTGCAGCCGGTAGCGGAATCATTCCCCACGTCCCCCTTGTGAGCGTCAGTCGGCCTTGTCGTGTTCGGCTGTTTCGCCGTTGGCGAGTTGGACGGTCGCCAGGGCGGTCGAGATATCCTTGGTGAAGTCGAATATTTTGTCCAACCCGGTGACCTGGAACACACCCCACACTTGCGTATTGAGGTCGCACAACACCATGCGGCGATTCGCCGCCGCCATTTGCTTGCGAAGGCGCAGGAGCTTGGCGACGTTCGAGCTGTTGATGAACCCCACCGACGCGAAGTTCAACACCACGTCAGAGGGCTCGCCCTCGAGCTGTTCCAGCAGCCCGTTGAGGTCTTCGCTGAACTGCGGATCGTCGATCAACTCGACAACAGTGATTTGATCGGACCATCGTTGGATCGCCATAGTTCCTTATCTCCAACGGCGTCATTCCGGCGGCCGTATGGCCTGACCATACAACGTCTGAGTGCATTCGTCAATACAACGACGCGTCACTGGTCCGCCCCTTCGCCGCCGACGACGGCCATAGGCTTGGCCGGCAAACCCACGCGCTGCGCGGCAGCGGCCAATCCCGTATCCACCACAAGATGGACGAACAGGACAATCGCCGCTGTCGCCGCGAGCTGCCGGTCCGCCAGGGCCGCTTCCTTCGACCCCCACACCACCAGCGAGATGCCGAATCCCATCATCACGATCATCACGAAAAGGAAGCCCGCCCACGACAGGATCCGCCGCCCATCGGCCTTGCCCGACAGCATCAGCATCCCGCCCATCCCCGCCAGAATCGACGCGATCGCAAAATAGCCCACCGCCGTGACCCGCACCATGTCGGAGACGCCGGCCATCCGGTCCTGCATGCCGAACCCCGTCGCCAGCCAGGTGACGATCCCGCCGAGATTGAGCGTCGCCCACACCAACGCGAACGTACCCACTCGCGAGACGCCCGGCGTGCGAACGACGGCCTCGGGGGGTGGGAAGTCGATGAACGGTTTGACCGCACCGGCCGGTTTGGGCGGACGCCGCCGCTCGAGAAAGCCCCGCAACACCGAGACAATCGCCATGGCCGCCAAACCGGCCAGGACGATGAAGACAACGTAAGAAATCGCTTCCATGACGCTTACTCCCACGCGCCGAAGCCGTTCGGCGCTTATCGATCTGCTGGGACAACCTTAGTAGCGGGCGTTGGCGATGTCCAGTGATTCGCCGCCACGTTTCGCCGCGCGGCGGCATTATCGCGTGCGGTAGACCAAACGCTCGTCGACGCCCAGCTGCGCCATCGCCGGCTGAATCGCCGCGTAGAACCGCCGCCCGTCTACATAATACCCAGCCGTCGGCTCGAGCTGCGGCACATGCCGAGCCCAAAAGCCGTTCAACGTCTCCATGAACAATTCCCGCAGATACTTGCTCAGCATCGACGCCAGCGCCGCCGCGAACGCCTTGGCGTCCTGGCCGACCTCGAAGCTCACCCGTAGGCGGCACGGGCCGCGCGAGATCGCATAGCTGCTGCACGACTCCGTCTCGGCCAGCACCTTCAGATGACACCCTTCGAACACCCGCTGCAGACAGCGCCGATAGCGCTGCCGCCCGCCGAGCCGATCCACGTAGACGTCGACATTGTCGCCTCCCGGCCGCCCCCACGCCCACACCAGCAGACGGCTGGTCACGTCGAAGGCGGTGGTCGACTTGTTTCGCGTAGCCGCCACCAACTGGTTGTACTCGCCGACGAACACCGGCTCGGCCCGGACGCCCACGAGCTTCACCCCCGCCGTCGACATCGCACGCTTGACCGCATTGCCGGCCAAGGCGACGTCCGTCGCGTCCACCGACCGCGGCAGGTCCAGGTCGGCGCCGGCGTACCAGGGATAGCGCCCGCGCTGTTCGCCGGCGCCGGGGGCCACCAGCGCCAGAAGCTCACTGAGACGCCTCGGGTGATGGCCGGCCGCGGCCAGCATCGCCAGCACGCCGCGCTCCAGATGGTGCAAGGACCGGCCGGCGCGCCCGGAATAGAGCTTCTTGCTGTCGTTGACGGCCACGGCGGTCTTGTCGCTGCGCTTTCGGGATACGGCCGGGGCCAACAGCTCCCATAACGACGTGTCCCGGGCATCGTCGGGGACGGAGATAGCCACGCCCGAGACGACCAGAGGCCCCAACACGGGCCCCAGCCCCGCCTCGTCAATGCCCACGACGACCGCCATCAGCCGCCTCCCCCCAGGCGCGGACCCGTCCGTCGCGCGACGCCATCGGTCATCTGCAGGCGGATGTCCGTGAACGCCGCTCCGCCGCGGATCACGCCGATGGCGATCTGCCCGCGCCGCCCGGGCGGCTGATCTTTCGGCATCGACAGATCGTCCAGCGATCCGGCCCACTCGACCAACGACCGATTGTCCATATTCACGTCGATGGTCACCTCGTCCCTGTCCCGCTCGACCACCACATCCAGCCGGACGCCCTTGCCGTTGGTCAGCCGCCGCCCGTGGACAAGCGTCGCGTTGCCCCGCTTCAGCCCCCGCCCGCCGATCTGCGTCAGGCCGCTGGCGCCGCTGGCGTCGATGACCAGCATCACGTGACGGTCGGCGACCGGCAGGACGATGACCAGCTCGCCCGTCCCGCTCCTGCGCATCACCTTGAGCCCCAGGTGATACGATCCGTCGATGACGATGGGAAAGTCCAGGCGAGATCGCTCCCCCTGCTGCGCGTCCAGGCTCGACCGTATGAGTCTCCACGATCCTTCGACGGCATCGATGCGCAGGTCCACGGCGCCGACGAGCGCGACGCTTCGGTCAGCCGATATCGTCAGCCCCGTCATCTCGGCCAGGGCGGCATTGACGCGACTCAATTGCTCAGCGGCCTGGCGACGAATTTCGCCCTCGCCCTCGCCGGCGATGACGCGGCGGAAATAGCCCGCCGCACGTCGCAGCATCGCCGCCTCGGCCGGCCCCTCGCTGCCGGCGGCCAACGACTGATACCACCGCCCGAGCTCCACAGCCGCCGCCGCGGCGACATCGCCGGGCCCCTTGGCGGCCAGGGGAACATAGGTCCGGAGCACCTCGTCGCTGGTCGCCGCCGCCGGCGCCGCCGCCGCCGCCGGGTCATCCAGGACGACCAGATACAGATGAATCAACCTGGCCCGCGCCTTGCGGTCGTTCGGGTCGGCCTTCAGACCGGCCTGAAGCTCGCGAATCTCCTCGGCCGCCTCCTCGCGGACCTCCAGTTGCCGCCCCGCTTCGGCGACTCGGGGCTTCCACCGCTCGGCATATCGTTCCGTCAGCGCCGTTGCCTGGTTCACCGTCATCGATGCGTCAAACCACCGCTCCGCGGCCGCCTGGGCGTCGGCCAGGATCAGCATCGCCTCCAACAGCCTCCCGACGACCTGCTGACGGGCGGCCCCGCTGGTCCCGGGCAACTGCCGCTGCCACATCGCAACCACTTGTTTTCGCGCCCCCACGGCGCCGGCCGGCTGACCACCAGCCGCCAGGTCCATCGCCTGGATCACCAGGTCCTCGGCGCCGTCGATCTCGACGACCAGATCGTGGATCGCCTGGCAGATCGCCCCCAACAGCTCCGGATCGTCCTGGGCCGAGCGCGCCACCTGCAGCATCTGCCGCGCAAGCGTCAAATTGTCCTGCTCGCCGCGCGTGGCGGTCGCCTCCGCGATCTCATGCCCGAACAGCGCCCCGACGAGGTCCGCCGCTTGCGGCCCGTCGGCGACGGCCGTCGAGGCCATCGCCAGCATCGCGACCCTCAGAGCCCACGAAAGAAGTTTGTGCTGTCGTCCCAGTGTGGCCACGTCGGCATCCTTACCGCACTCAACATCGCACCGGCTGCGCGCCGGCCATTCTAGGGCGGCCGGCCCAGCGGGAAAAGCCCCAACATCGCCCTCCCCCCTCCGCCGGGGGCGGGGGGCCGCCAGGGCCGGGGGAGCCGGAATATCGGAGCGAACGTTTTTTCGTATTGGCGCATGACAGCATCTGGCCTTTGTGATATAGAGACGCGTTACTCAACAGGAGATTCCCCATGCGTTATGCCGTGATCATGGCCGGCGGCGCCGGCCGACGCCTCTGGCCGCTTAGCCGTATGAACCGCCCCAAGCAGTTGCTGCCCCTTCTGGAGGGTCGCTCGCTGTTGCAGATGGCCATCGAACGACTGGACGGGATGTTCGCCACTGAGAACATCCTCGTGATCACCAACGCCGAGTACGCCGACATGGTCGCCGAGGCCGTTCCGAGCCTTCCGCCGGAGAACATTATCCCCGAGCCGGACATGCGCGACACGGCCAACGCCATCGCCCTGGGCGTCGAGCTGCTGGCCGCCCGCGATGAGAATGCCACGATGGCGTTGTTCACCGCCGACCACGTCATTCGCCCGCAGGAGACGTTCGTCGAGACCATCGGGCTGGCCTGCGAGGTCGCCGAGCAGAACCCCGACGCCCTGGTGACGTTCGGCATTCGTCCAACGTGGCCCCACACCGGTCTGGGGTACATCCACTGCGGGGAGATCCTTCGGCCCGACGTGTTTCGCGTTCGCGGATTCAAGGAAAAGCCCGACCACCCGACCGCCCGGCGGTATATCGAGACGGGTGAGCACTTCTGGAACAGCGGCATGTTCGTCTGGACGCTGGGCGCCATCCGCAAGGCGCTCGAGCAGCACCTGCCGGATACGATGGCCAAGCTGGCGCCGATCCGCCAGGCGGCCGCCGACGGCAAGGACTACATCGCCGATCTGAAGCATATCTATCCCACGCTCCAGCCGATCAGCATCGATTATGCGGTGATGGAAAACGCCGACAACGTGATCATGGTCGAGTTGAAGTGCGACTGGCTGGACATCGGCCATTGGCCCGCGCTGTCGGATGTCTGCGAGCAGGACGCCGAGGGCAATGTGCTGATCGCCTCGGATACGGTCGTGATGGACTCCAGCCGCAACGTGATCGTCTGCGACGACGACCACCTGGTGGCTGTTGTGGGGATGGACGACTGCATTGTCATCCATTCCAAAGACGCCACGCTCGTATGCAACAAATCCGACTCGCAGCGACTCAAAGATCTCGTGGGGGAAATCGAATCTCGCTACGGCGCGAAGTTCTCCTAGGGCGACGACATGGGTAGATGGCTGGCGGTGGACTACGGCACGAAGCGCGTGGGACTGGCCGTCGGCAGCACCGGCGAGGGGGTCGCCGGCCCCGTCAAGAGCGTCTCGGCCGAGCCGCACGAGGCCCTGCTCGATCATATCCGCCAGGTAGCCGAGGAGTATGACGTCGAGGGGATCGTCGTCGGTTGGCCGCTTAACATGGACGACTCGCAAGGCCCCCAGGCCGACCTATCCCGCCGGTTCGCATCCCAGCTTGCGGCGGGCACGGGCATGGACGTGCGGCTGTGGGATGAGCGCTTGAGCAGTTTCGACGCCGATGCGACTCTCGCCGGGCAATTGACGCGCGCCAAACGCAAGCAGAGGCAGGACGCCATCGCAGCGGCGGTGTTCCTGCAGGATTTCCTGGCCTGTGGCGGCCCCGATGCAGCCCCGCGCCCCGACGATCTTCAGACGTGACCCCGTCCGCCCCGACCGGGCGACGGCCTGCCTAGGCGCTGTCGTCGTCCGAGTCGTCCTCGGCCAACAATTCCAGGGCCGACAGCGGATCAGCGTCCTCGCCCGCCTGTCCCGCAGCGCCAGCGTCCTTGCCGGCCGACTCGTCCAGCCCGTCCAGCGAGATCGCCCCATCGTCATCCGCCGACAGGTCGTCCGCTGCAGCGGCCATAAGGTCGATGGCCGAATCCTCGCCGGCCGCCTGTCCCGCAGCGCCATCGTCCTTGCCGGCCGACTCGCCCAGCCCGTCCAGCGAGATCGCCCCATCGTCATCCGCCGACAGGTCGTCCGCTGCAACAGCCATGAGGTCGATGGCCGAATCCTCATCGGCCGCTTGTCCGGCAGCGCCATCGTCCTCGCTGACCACGGCCGCGGCGACATCCGCGTCGTCGGCCAGCGAATCGGCGACGAGGGCGCCTTCGTCCGACGCCTGGTCGCCCATCGGTGCGAAGGCGGGAAACTCGGCCGGCTCGCCGTCGACCTGCAGCGTAAAGTTCATCGGCCCGATACTCAGCACGTCGCCGGCGGCCAGACGCACTTCGCTGATGCGGTCGCCGTTGACGAAGGTCCCGTTGGCCGATTCGAGGTCTTTGGCGCGAATCTGCCCACCCTCGACCACCAGTTCGCAATGCTGCCGCGATACGCTCGCCGCCGGGACGCGGATCGTACAATGTTCGCCTCGCCCGAGGATAATGGAAGCACTTCGCAACGGAATATCCACCCTTTTCCCAGCCCGCTTAAAAGCCACTAATACCGCATCCATCAAAGATGACTCCTCACTGTTTCGCGCCCCTAACGGGTCGTCACAGCCGCCGCGGCGCGAACACTAAAGTGTAGGCGACGTGACGCACCTGTTCAAGACAAAAGCTTCTCCCAGCCAGCCCGGCCGAACAGGTCCGCGCTGCCCGCCTAGCGCCACATGGGGCCGAACGAGGCCGACGAGGTCCCGATCTCCGATCATTTTTGGCCTCGCCATTGGCATAACTCGCGCAGCGGCCTACAATACGCCGAGCCTGCAGAAGGTAGGCCCATCGAGTTGGCGCCACGAGCGAACATGCTTGGACGACAGACGGATCGCGGGGGTGGGCGTGGACTCCCCGGCAGCCGCCGGGGCGGGAGGCGATTTGTCCCCCTGCTGGCCGGCGCATGTCTGCTGGCCGGCGTGTGCCAACTGGCTGCGGTTTCCTTCGCCCAGGAGGGGCCGGACCCAACGCACCCGACCTCGCGCGGCGTGGGTGTTCCCATAACGTTGCTGACGCGGCTTGGGCAGCTTCTCCATCCGCCCGTCGACGAGGCCGACACAACCCAGCCCAGCCAGCAGACTCTCTCCGAGCGACTGGAGCGCCTGCAACGCGCCGTCGATTTCGGCTACGAGATCGTCGAGAAGTTCCCCGATGCGGACAATCTGCTCGCCGTGCGGCACGACATGCTGCAGGCGGCGAGATCGTTGAACGACGCCCAGACCCGTGAGGTCCACCGACAGCAACTGATCACCATCTGCCGGGACATCCTCGCAGCGGACGCACCGCCTCGCCAGAAGCTCCCGGCCGACGTGGTGCTGGCCGACTTGGCCGTCCAGGACGCCAAGACGCCCGCCCAACGCAGCGACGCGCTGCGCGGGCTTGTGGACGGCTATGCGAATACCGACGTCGCCGCCGGCGCTCTGGTCAACGCCGCCGCCCTGGCCTATCGGGCCAAGATGGCCGAGCTCGGCAACGATTTTATCAACACACTCGCCGAGCGATTCTCCGACGATGGCGAAGTGGTGCGATTCCTGGCGCGGCTGGGGCGCAGACTGCCGTTCAAAGCCGACCTGACCACCCTGGACGGGCAGGCCATATCCTTGCCCGACGATCTGCTCGGCAAGGTCGTCATCGTGGACTTCTGGGCAACGTGGTGCCCGCAGTCTCGCCGGTCGATGTCGCACCTTCGCCGGCTCTATGCCGCCCACAAGGCCGCCGGGCTGGAGATCGTCGGCATCAGTCTCGACAAGCCCGATCAGGCCGATGCCGTCCGGGCCTACGTCGCCGAGAATCAACTGGCGTGGATTCAGACTTACAGTGGGCGACACGTCGACGATCCGACGTTTAGCCATTACGGCCTCGATGCCACGCCCAGCATCTGGATCATCGATCGACAAGGCTTTATTGTTACCGACAACGCCCTGCGCGATCTCGGCAATCCGGATGCGCCGATGTCCCTGGATAACATTGACCGCAACGTCCAACAGGTCCTCCAGCGCAGCGAGACGACCGCGTCGGACGACTAGACCACAGAAAGGAACGCCTCATGCGAATACACCTTCTGATGATGAGCGTGGTGATCGCCCTGGCGGCTGCGACAATCGGCTGCGACGGGACATGGCGGGACCCCTGGTCCTCCTCCCAGCCCGAGGTCGAGGATACGCGGGAAACCGCCGAGGGCCGCGAGATTATCCGCCTTAAGGAAAGGGCCGCTACGCTGAAAAACCAGTTAGACCAGTATCGCTTCGACAATAAGCAGTTGATCGCGGAGAAACACGATCTCACCTACAATATCGATCAACTGCGATGGATGAACCAGGAGCAGGGCCGCTCGCTGAAGGATCTCGGCGGCGCCGTCCGGGAGCGCGATGAAAACATCGCCATCGCTGCTGAACTGCGCGACGAGAACGCCCTCTTGAAAGAGAAGCTCGCGGACCTGCAGGCCACCATCGACGCTCTCAAGCAGCGATTGACGTTGGAACCGCCCCCCCCGGTCCCTGATGCTTCGACGGCAACGACCGTCCCGGCCAAGCCGATCCGACCCGTCGAAACCCAGCCGGCCCGACCCGTCGAGACCCAGCCGGCCCCGTAAGCCCCTGCCGCCCGATGGCCGGGGCGGCCGGCCCCCGCGGTGCGCATCGGGCCGATCAGAAAGTCACCATGCGAGTTGTCGTCACCGGACAAGTCGGCGTTGACAAGACCCCCTTCCTGTCGCGCGTCGTCGAAATCGCAGCCGAGCAGGGCCACGACCTGACGCTCTGCAACGTCGGCGAGATGATGTATGCCGAAGCGCCCGACGTCGCGCCGGGCAGGATTCTGGACCTGCCTCTATCGCGGCTGACCGACCTGCGGCGCAGCGTCTTCAAGGATATCCTCGCCACGTGCGAGAAACGCGCGAACGTGCTGATCAACACGCACGCGACATTCCGCTGGCGCCACGGGCTGTTCTACGGGTTCGACTACGACCACATGAAGGCGTTGAACGCCGACCTTTACATTGTCCTTCTCGACAATATCGACCGCGTCCACCGTCGGTTGATCGACGACGGGCACACCGATCACACGCTCAAGGACTTGATGGTCTGGCGCGAGGAGGAGACGCTGGCGACCGAACTGGTCGCCCAGATCGTTCGCGGCCACGGGTGTTTCTATATCTTCGCGAGAGGCTTCGACGACAGCACGGCCGAAGCCATGGTCCGCCTGCTGTTCCACCCTCAGCAGAAGAAAGCCTACCTGAGCTTCCCGATGACGCACATCGTGGACCCGTCCGATCTGCTGGCGGAGATCGAGCAGTTCCGCCGGCATCTGAAGGGCTACTTCATCTGCTTCGACCCAGCCGACCTGGAAGAGAAATACCTCACCGGCATCGCCCTGGCCGCTGCCGCCGACGGCCAGCGGTCCGTCGAGATCGGCCGGCCGGGCGAGCGGATCTCCGTGGACGTGGCGAAGCTGGTGGACATCATCCCCGACATCGACGGGCAGATCTACGCGCGGGACTTCAAACTGATCGACCAGTGCGACATGATCATCTCCCTGATCCCGCAGATGGCGGACGGCCGGCCGGGCCTATCGAGCGGGGTCGAACGCGAACTGCAACACGCCCATGAAGCCGCGAAGGACGTGTTCGTAATCTGGAAACCAAAGGTCGATCCGTCGCCGTTCATCACGGGGACCGCCACGAAGGTCTTTGACTCGGTGGAAAGCGCCATCCGCTACTTTCACGACGGCGACTACGTTGTTTCCCCGCCCCCCGGCAGCCTGTTCGACAACTGAGCGCGGCGGGGACTCAGTCGGGGATGCGGACCGTCACGTCGCCGTCGACCACGGCCATGCACGCCAGGCGGCTGTTCAGCGAGTTGTCGCCCGCGCGATCGATCGTGTCCAGCTCCTCGTCGTCGCTGTCGCAGAGATTCTCCCCGCCCGATTCGACCCGAACGCAGCACGTGCCGCACGCGGCGATGCCCCCGCAGGCGTGCTCGATGTGGACCCCATGGGTCAGCGCGATGTCCAGCACGCTGCCCGGCCGGCCGTGCCGCCCGTAAGGATACATCGACGGGTCCGAGTCCACCGTCACACCGGCAGGTTCAAAGGTCACCTTGTATGTCGCCATCGTCGCACCCGCTGGCCGGTCGGCCCGTTCGGGGCCGCCGGTCTTATCCGACCTCATCGAGTTTGCGTCCCTTGACGGTTTCCTTGAGCACGCGGTTCATCTGAGCGGTGGTCAGCGGCTCGGCGGCGTCGTTGGCGGCCGTCATCGCCTCGTACAGCGCGTCCGGATCGTCGCCCGTCATCCTGCTGTTTAGCGCCGCGACCGCCTCGTCCAGCCGCCGGCGCTGCCGGTCGTCCAGCACGTCGCCGACATCGGCTAAGGCCTTGTCAATGGCTGATAGAACTCGGTTGGCCTCGTTGCGCGTATCGATCAACTGATGGGCCCGCATGTCCTGGCGAGCGTGCGCGTAGGAATCCTGGACCATCTGATCGACTTCATCGCGCGTCAGGCCGTGGGCGGGCGTGATCTGCACCGACGCCTCTTTGCCGCTGCGCAATTCCTGAGCCGAGACGTTCAAAATGCCGTTGGCGTCCACCAGGAACGCCACTCGCACGCGCGGCATGCCGGCCGGCATGGGTGGGATACCGGCCAACTTGAACCGCCCCAGCGATCGGCAGTCGGTCGACAGCTCGCGCTCGCCCTGCAGCACGTTGATATCCACGGCCGTCTGGGCGTCCACGTAGGTGGTGAAGGTCTCCGAGGCCTGACAGGGCACGGTGGCGTTGCGCATGATGAGCTTGCCCATCGCCCCGCCGAGCGTCTCGATCCCCAGCGACAGCGGAATGACATCCAGCAGCAGCGTGTCCTGGCGAAGGCCCGCCAGGATGCCGGCCTGCACGCCGGCGCCCATCGCCACGACCTCGTCGGGATTGATGGCCGTATAGGGCGCCCTGCCGAAAAACGCCCCCACGCGCTGCCGCACCAGCGGGATGCGCGTCGAGCCGCCCACCATAACGACCTGGTCGATCTGGTCCGGCTGGAGCCTGGCGTCCTTGAGGGCGCGCTGACAATGCTCGATCGTGTGGTCCACCCACTCGCCGATGAGGTCCTCGAACTCCTCCCGCGCGATTGTCCGGGCAAAGCTGCGGCCCTCGCCCAGGTCGACCTCGATGCGGGCCTCGTCCTCGTCGGAGAGGCGAATCTTGGCCGCTTCGGCAAAGTTGCGCAGGGCCTGTCGCGTCGACGGCGGAAAGGTCAGGTCCGAGCCGAACTGGCGGCGAGTCTCCGAGGTGATCACGTCGATCAGGGCGCGGTCGAAATCGTCGCCGCCCAACGCAGTATCGCCCTGCGTGCTGAGCACCTGAAAGACCCCGCCGGCCACGCGGAGAATCGACACGTCGAACGTGCCGCCGCCCAGGTCGTAGACGGCGATGGTGCTCTCGTCGGTGCGGTCCAGCCCGTAGGCCAGGGCCGCCGCCGTCGGCTCGTTCACGATGCGGCGCACGTTCAGCCCGGCGATTCGCCCGGCGTCGCGGGTGGCCTGGCGTTGGGCGTCGTCGAAATAGGCGGGCACGGTGATGACGGCTTCGGTGATCTCCCGGCCCAGGGCGGCCTCGGCCCGCTGCTTGACCTCGCGCAGGATGATGGCCGACAGCTCCTGCGGCGTCAGCAGCCGCTCGCCGATCTGGACGCACACCGTCCCGTGCGGGCCGGGCACAACCTGGTACGGCAGGTGCTCGGCGACCGCGGCCACGTCGTCCATGCCGCGACCCATCAGCCGTTTGACCGAATAGATCGTCGCCAGCGGATTGGCCACGGCATGAGCGCGGGCCTCGGCGCCAACGGTCACGCCGCCGGGGGTGAACTCGATCACGCTGGGGACGATGGCCTGGCCCTGCCCGTCGCGCAGGACCTCGGGCCCGGCCGGCGTCATGACGGCCGCCAGCGAGTTGGTCGTCCCCAGATCAATTCCCAAAATCAGGCGGTCGTCACTCATTGGGTCTGGCTCAGCAGTTTCTTGACGTAGGACACGGCGCTCAGTTGGCGACGGATCGCGCCCAGCATGTCCTGCCGCTGTCTCTTATACACATCT
>DRGC01000061.1 GCA_011050235.1 Phycisphaerae bacterium
GGCCGGTCTGCTGTGGGGCGAAGCCGCCGCCGTTGCAGCCGAGGGGCGGGCCAACCCGCGACAGCTTTGTCTCAACAGCGACAGCCAGGCCGCACTCGCCGAGATGGTCGCGATGATTCGCCGCACCGCCGCCGATCGCCACGGGCGCGACCACCGGCCGATGCTGGTGGCGCAACTGACCCACTCCGGCCGCTACAGCAAGCCCGCGGGCAAACCGGCGGCCCTGATGGCGGCGGTCAATCCCAAACGCGACGCCGCGCTCCAACTGCCCCGCGACGGACAGGTCGTCACCGACGACTACCTCGATTCCCTGGTCGGGCGCTATGTCGCGGCGGCGAAGATCGCGATGGACGTCGGCTTCGATGCCGTCGACGTCAAGGCGTGTCACGGGTACCTGCTCAACGAACTGCTCGGCGCCCGCAGCCGCCAGGGTCGTCATGGCGGATCGTTCGAAAACCGCACGCGGCTGATGCTGGCCATCGTCGACGCCATTGCCGCCGAGCTGCCCGCCGCGCGGATCGTGGCGCGCCTGGGCGTCTACGATGCGATGGAGCGTCCCTTCGGCTGGGGCGTCGATGCCGACGATCCGACCCGGCCTGACCTGACCGAGCCCAAGCAACTCATCGCGCTGCTGATCGACCGCGGCGTCGAGATGATCAACATCACCGTCGGCAACCCCTACTACGAGCCGCACGTCAATCGCCCCTACAACGAACCCGTCGGCGGCGGCCCGCCGTCGCCCGAGCACCCGCTGGTGGGGGTGGCGAGGCTGATCGAACTGGCCGGCGAGATCCAGCGGAGCTTCCCCGATCTGGCCGTGGTCGCCACGGGCTACAGTTGGCTGCGAACGCTCATGCCGAACGTGGCCGCCGCGACGCTGCGCGACCGGCGCGCGACGCTGGTAGGCTGCGGGCGGATGGCGCTGGCGTATCCGGACTTCGCCGCCGACATCGTCGCCACCGGCCGGCTCGACCCGAAGAAAGTCTGCATCGCTTGCAGCGGCTGCACGCAGATCATGCGCGACGGTGGCCGGGCGGGCTGCGTCGTGCGGGACAGCGAAATCTACGGGCCCATCTTCCGCCACGGACGCCTCAGCGACCCGGCCAACCTCCGCCGCCTGGCCCGGAGCTGTCGCCAGTGCAGCGAGGCGACCTGCACGCAGGGATGCCCAGCGGGCGTGGACATCCGCGGCTTTATCGGCAAGTTCCTCGACGGCGACGAGCGCGACGCCTACGAGATCCTGCGACAGGCGAACGTCTTCCCGCTGGTCTGCGCCGAGCTGTGCCCGGTCGCCCAGCAGTGCCAAGGCCATTGCCTGCAGAATTTCATCGGCGACGAGGCCCTCCCGATCGCCGACATCCAACGCTACCTCTCGCGCGTCGCCATCGATAGCGACTGGGCGGGGCTGAATGTCCCGGCCGAGCCCACCGGTAAGACCATCGCCGTCATCGGGGCCGGGCCCGCCGGTCTGGCATGTGCGGCCATCCTGCTGGAGGCCGGCCACAGCGTGACGATCTTCGACCGCTCGGGGATGGGCGGGCTGGTCGAATCGGTCATTCCTCCGCCCCGCGTGCGAGGCGCCCTCGGCGAGGAGATCGCCGCGATCTTTAAGGATATCCCCTCGGATCGGCTGACCGTTCGCCGGGTGGAGCTATCGGCCGACCACGACCTCGACGCCCTGCTGGCCGACGGGTTCGACGCAACCTTCGTCGCCCTGGGCCTCTCGCAGGCGATCGGCATCCCCGGCGACAAGCCCGACGGCGTCATCGACGCGATGACGTTCCTCCAACAGGCCAAACGCACCCCCGCGGACCTCGCCGGCAAGCGCGTGGCCGTCGTCGGCGGGGGCAACACGGCCGTCGACGCAGCGCTGACGGCCCTGCGGCTGGGCGCGCGCGACGTGGCCATCGTCTACCGGCGATCGTTTAACGAGATGCCCGCTTGGCCCGACCAGCGCGACCAAGCCGTCGTCGCCGGCGTGCACGTCCTGCTGCTGACCCAGCCGCTCGGGTACGACAGCGCCGACGGCCGCCTCACGGGCCTGCGCGTTTGCCCGACCACGCTCGGCGAGCCGGACGCCAGCGGGCGACGCCGGCCGATCCCGCAGGAAGACAGCGCCTACCATCTCGACGCCGATATCGTCATCGAAGCCGTCGGGCAACCGGCCCCCGCCGAGCTCGCCAAGCTGCTGGGCGGCGTCACGTTCGCCGACGGCCTCGTTGAGGTCACCGCCGCGCTGGAAACCACCCGCGCCGGCGTCTATGCCGGTGGCGACATCGTCCACGGCCCTCAAACCGTCGTCGCCGCCATCGCCGACGGCATGAAGGCGGCTCGCGAAATCGACCGGCGGCTCAAGACCGCCGCATCAGGAGAGTTATCATGACCGACCGACCCGTCGCCCTCGTCACCGGAGGCAGCCGAGGCATCGGCCGAGCGATCGCCGTCGAACTGGCCGGGCTGGGCTTTGACCTGGTCATCGCCCATTACGATCTCGCTGACGGAAAAATCGACGAATCCGCGGCGGGCCAGGCCAAGCAAGCCATTGTCGACGCCGGCGCAGCCTGCGAAGCGATTCCCGTCAACATCGCCGACGCCGCCGACCGCGAGAAGCTCGTCGCCTTTGTGCGCGAGACGTTCGGCCGTTGCGATCTACTGGTCAACAACGCCGGCGTCGCGCCCACCCAGCGGCTGGACGTGCTGGAGGCCACCGAAGACAGTTACGACCGGGTGATGGCCATCAACCTCAAGGGCCCGTACTTTCTCACGCAAGCGATCGCCAACTGGATGCTCGAGCAGACCCACGCCGATGCCGAGCGATGCTGCCGGATCGTCAACATCTCGTCGATCTCCGCGTATACCGCCTCGCCTTCGCGCGGGGAGTACTGTCTCTCCAAGGCGGGCGTATCGATGATGACCAAGTTGTTCGCCGCTCGGTTGGCCGACGAGGGCATTGGCGTGTTTGAGATTCGCCCGGGCATCATCGCCACGGACATGACGGCTGCGGTCAAAGGCAAATACGACACGTTGATCGCCGAGGGCCTGACGCCCATTCGCCGCTGGGGCCAGCCCGAAGACATCGCCGCAGCCGTCGGCGCGATCGCCGAGGGCCGGCTGGACTTCGCCACCGGCCAGGTCCTCAACCTTGACGGCGGCTTCCACATTCGCCGCCTCTAGAGGGCTGCAGGAGCTACCCATGACGCAGACCGAGACGATCCAACATCTGCTTGCCGACGGGTTCATCCTGGTGTTCAACCAGGATGCGCTCGACGTGGTCAAGACGGCCGGCGCCGTCGCGGACGCCGGGTTCGGCAATATGGAGGTCACCTGCCGCATCCGCCAGCCGCTGGCCAAGCTAGCCGAGCTGCGCCGGGCCATGCCCGATCTCGCCATTGGCGCCGCCAGCCTGATCGACAACCCATCCGTGCTGGCCGCCTACAACGCCGCCCACACCGACGACCCGCTGCCCAGCGTCGATCAGGTCGTCGACGCCGGGGCCGACTACGTGGTCTCGGCCGCGAACTTCCGCCCACAGACCTACAACTCGCTCGCCGGGGGCGTTGGCATCATCCCCGGCTGCGGAACGGTCGACGAGATCGTCACGCAGTTCGGCCTGGGCGCCAACTTCGTGAAGATCTTCCCCGCCAAGCAGCTCGGCGGGCCGACCTTCGTCAAGGCCGTCGACGCGCCCACGCACAAGACGATCTCACTCGTGCCAACCGGCGGGACCAACGCCGACAACATCCCCGACTACATCGCCGCCGGCGTGTTGGTCGTGGGCGGCTCGTTCAGCGCCATCGACAAGCCAACGCTAGCCGCCATCATCGACAACCAGGACTACGTCCTGCTGACGAACGAACTGAAGGCCATAAAGTCCCTGATCGACACCGCCCGCGCCGCCCAATACCCAGACCTCAACTTCGCCGCCGCAACGCCCGCCGATATCGCCGGCGCCACGGGACGACATTTCAACCTGGATTGACGAACTACAATACAGCCCGCCGGGAACAAAGGTAGCGAACAACTTTCTCAGGCCCGAAAGGCGTGCTGCTCAGACACGGGAAAGGCCCGAAGGGCGCGTTGTTCAGACGTGGGAAAGGCCCAAAGGGCCGCCTTGCTTAGCCCAGGGCGAAGCCGTGAGCGTGAGCGCAGCGAGCAGTCGAACGGCGAGCCCTGGGTTTGGGCCGTCAAATGACAAAGCCCCAACGGGGCGCCTTGAGGTGACCGATGGCACAGACCTTCTTCCGATTGGCCTACCACGGTGTATTCTCCACCAAGAACCGCGCCGCGGTGCTCACCGAGCACATCCTGCCGGAACTGGTGAAAGTGGTGGGCGGCATCATTCGCGACCGGGACGGCGCGCTGCTGGCCATGAACGGCACAGCCAACCACATTCACCTGCTGGCGATGTTTCACCCCAAGCGCGCGGTCTCCGACATGTTTCGTGATGTCAAGTCCGTCTCGACCGATTGGGTCCACGCCAAGTTCCCCACTCACGCATCGTTCGCCTGGCAGAGCGGGTATGGGGTGTTCTCGGTCAGCGAGTCGGCCATCCAGCGCGTGACGAACTACATCGAAGGCCAAACCCAACACCACCAGACCATCTCATTTGAAGATGAACTGTTGGCGCTGCTGGAGCGACACGGTATCAAGTATGATCTGAAGTACGTGTTTGACTGAGCCAAGACGCCCCTTCGGGGCTTGTCGCCAGCGCGCCTCGTTACCCAGGGCTTGACCTGGCGGCCTACGCCCCGGGCTAAGCAAGGGGCCCCGTTGGGGCCCGACAACAGCCGCACATTGCACGACTCGCTACGGAAGGCCGTTGTGCCAAATCCGTGGCGCCCGTCGGTATGCAACAGCGCGGCCTCGCCTGACGCCTTGGGCGGAGCGAGGCCCGCCTTTGGACTCAACGGCCCAGCCCCTTGGCAAACGTTTGTTCCTGAAAGAGAAACTGGTGGTAATCAATGCCGCAAGGTCCTGAACAAATCACGATCAACGAAACATCCGTCACCGTTCGTCGTTTCAATACGGTCATCGTCGGGGCTGGGGCTGCCGGCATGCGGTGTGCGCTGTCGCTGGGCGAGCGGATGGGCCAGCGCGGCGTCGATGGCATCGCCGAGCGGGTGGCCGTCGTGACGCGCGGGGTGAGGCTTGGCGCGTCGCGGATGAGCGGCTCGGACAAGCAAACCTATTACAAGATGGGCACCGACCCCGCCGTCGCCGACAGCGCCGAAGGTTTCGCGGCGACGCTGACAGCGGCGGGCGCCTGCCACGCGGATTTGGCGCTCGCTGAGGGGATCGGCTCGTTGCGGGCGTTTTACGATCTGGTTCGCGTCGGCGTTCCGTTCCCCCACGACCCGGCCGGCAGCTATGTGGGCTACAAGACCGACCACGACCCCGCCCAGCGCGCCACGTCGGCCGGGCCCAAGACCAGCAAGTTCATGAGCGAGTGCCTCCACAAGCAGGTGGCGGCGATGGGGATCCCGATCTTCGACCACCAGGAGCTCGCCGCCCTGCTGACGACGGGCGAGGGGGACGCTCGGCGGATCGTGGGCGTGGCGGCTGTGGAGGTCACTCGCGAGGGCGCCTACACGATCAACGTGTTCCTATGCGAGAATCTGGTCCTGGCGGCCGGCGGGCCCGGCGAGCTGTATGCCGACAGCGTCTATCCGCCGGGGCAGGTGGGGCTTCACGGGCTGGCCCTGGCGGCGGGGCTGGCGGCGGAGAACCTCACCGAATCGCAGTTCGGCCTGGCCAGCACACAGTTTCGCTGGAATGTCTCCGGCACGTACATGCAGGCGCTCCCCCGGATCTTCTCGACCGACGCCGACGGCGGCGATGAGCGGGAGTTCCTGGCCGACGCCTTCCCCAGCATGCGGGCGATGGCGACGGCCATCTTCCTGAAGGGCTACCAATGGCCGTTCGATCCGCAGCGGATCAGTGATTACCAATCGTCGCTGATCGATCTTTTGGTGACCGGCGAAACGTCGTCCGGGCGGCGCGTGTTCATGGACTTTCGGGAGAACCCCAGGCCGGCCGGCGAGATGACTGCGTTCTCACTGGACGATCTGGAGGCCGAGGCGGCGGACTATCTGCGGGCGGCTGGGGCGGATCAGCCTACGCCGTTCGAACGGCTGGCGCACATGAACACGCCGGCGATCGAGCTTTACCGCGAGCACAACATCGACCTGGCCCGCGACCCGCTGGAGATCGCCGTCTGCGCCCAGCACAATAACGGCGGGCTGGCGGTGGATCGCTGGTGGCGATCGACGATTCCGCAAACGTTCGTGATCGGCGAGATGGCGGGCACGCACGGCATCAAGCGCCCCGGCGGCAGCGCGCTGAACGCCGGACAGGTCGGCGCGATGCGAGCGGCTGAATATATCATCAACGTCCACGGCTGCGATGTCTCGCAGGCCGGCCTCGACGGCGAGCTGCAGGACCAACTGGCCGACCTGGCCGCCAAGTGCCGGCGGTGGTCGCAGGCAGGCGCGATGGCGCCGGGCGAAACCGTTACGCAGATCCAGCAGCGCATGTCGCGCGCGGGCGGCCACATCCGCAGCGCAGGCCGCGCCCGCAGGGCGCTGGACGAGGCGGTCGCCCTGTGCGGCCGCATCGACAGCGAGGGCTTTTCCGCCGCCAAGAGCGGCGAGTTGGTGCGCGCGATTCAGGCCGAGCACATGGCCGTGACCAGCGTCGCGATCCTCAAGGCGGTCGTCGAACTGCTGGCCGCCGGCGGCGGATCGCGCGGCTCGTGCGTCATCACCGACGAGGCCGGCGAGGCCGGCCAGCCGCCGCTCAACGATCCCTTTACGGGCCAGACCCTGCGCGTCAAACCGGAAAACGAGACGCTGCGCGAGACGATCATCCGCATTCGCCACGACGCCGACGCCGCCGACCTGTTCACGTGCGAGCACGTCCCGCCGCGCGAGGTGTCCGACCAGCACGAGGCCTTCGAGGTCGCCTGGCGCAAGTTCCGCAACGGCGAGGTCTTCCAGCCTTAAATGATCGCTTTCCCTAACGATTGGAGTATGGTATATTATCTGTACTGCGCCGCTGGTGCAGCAGGGAATGCCTCTTCGCTGATGCCGGCGAGTTGATGAAGAGAGGAGAAGGCAATGAGACACGTTTTGTGTTTGCTGGTCCTCGGCCTGGCCATCAGCAGCGCCTCTGCCGGCACGTTGAGCCCGGAAGATCAAGCCTACTATCGGGGCTTGACGGGCGGCTGGCTGTTCGGTTGGGCGGCACAGGTCAACCAGGTCGCAGGTGGGTGGGAGTACTACATCGACTTCTATACCAACGGCGTCAATGAGGGCTGGGGATACTGGATCGGCGGGTTCGACCCCAGCGGCGTCCAGAACTTCGAAGACCCCACCGACATCTACGTTCGCGACGCCTGGAGCTACCGGGACTGGGGCCCCAACGCGATCGTCACGATGCCTGAGTCGGTGCACGTTTACGAAGACTACGGCACGGACGGGTGGTCGAGATACCTCACCGCCACCCACGACGGCACGGCCTACGGCGGCCCGCCGGACGGAGTGGTCCACACCGACCGTATGTGGATGTACAACTGGGGGGGCGGCGCAGGCGGCATGAATCCGGGGCTCTTGATGACCTGGCGGTTCGTGTTCGATCAGCAGTACTTCGACGGCGATCTGTGGGTCGCGACGTCATGGACAGACCCCTTGCCGATCTTCAACCTGCCCATCGATGCCGGCACGCCTGGCGATTTCGACGGCGAGAACGGCGTGAATGCCGACGACATCGACATTCTCTGCGAGAACATGGGCAGCCTCGATCCAACGTATGATCTGGACGACGGCTCTGGTGACGGCATCCCCGACGGTGTCGTCGATGAAGACGACATGATCTACCACGTCGAGAAACTCGTCGAGTTGCAGGATGGTTCGGGACGTCTCGGTACGAAGCGAGGCGACTTCAATCTTGACGGTTTTGTAGACGGCACGGACCTGGCGCTGATGAAGACCGCGTTCGGCCAGCCGGGCCAGAACTATGCCGACGGCAACGCCAACTGCGACGCCTTCGTCGACGGCACGGACCTGGCGATCCTGAAGACCAACTTCGGCTTCATCGCCACCACAGGCGGCGGTGTGCCCGAACCGATGACCATCGGCCTGCTGTCGCTTGGTGGCTTGGCCCTGATTCGACAACGACGGAAGTAGACGCCCGGCTGGCGCCGGCGTCTCGATGGTCCAGACAACGAAGGAGAATGTAGTGAAAACGAAAACATTGTTATTGGTAACGGTTGCGGCGATGACGGTCTTTGCCGCTCAGGCTCATGCCCAACAAGTGTGGTACGATGAGCAGATCATGGCCGAGCAGGGCCATCATCACCTCTATTACACGCTGGCGACTCAGCCTGAAGTGATCCCGGGCGGCTATCGATACGTCATCGAGGTCTTCGGCAAACGGAACAGCGGCGGGCAGAACCATGCCCTGGCCGGGTTCGAACGAGATAACCTGCTGAACCTGTATGACATGGTCGGAGACTGGCGACAGCCGAATGACCCGCTCTTTCACTGGGAATACTCGCTGAAGGAGTTCTGGACGACCAGCAGTATCCGCGTAAACCCCGCAGATTGGAGCGCTCCCCCTTCGCAGTACGATAATTCGCCCGCCGGGTGGTTCGCAACCCCCCATCCCTGGGGCTACGACGGCCATCCCGTCCCCGATAGGACGGCGTTAAGCTACACCGGCATGTGGGAATACTACTATCCCATCGGCATCGCCGAAACCGGGGACGAGTATGCCACTGGGCCACTAGCATACGCTAGTGGGGGTAATCCGGTCGGCGAAGACTTCATGAATATCCCGAACTGGAGTTGGGGCTGGGGTAACAACGGCGGCCTGATGATGACGATGGTCCTGGAGTCCTCCGACGCCTTTGGCTCCGGCGACCTGAGATGGTCCCTGCCGGATTACGGCAGTGGGATCGACTGGGCTCCCATTCCGTACTCAACGCTCGTCGATCCTGACGGCATCCCCGGCAATGGTGACGAATACTTGGAAGAACACGTGACCTCCAGCTCGGGCTGGGCTGAGCATGAGGATGCGATCGACTTGATCGACACCCAGACGGACTGGAATACGACCATCGTCGAACTGATCGATCCCGACGGGACTCCCCTCAATGGCGACGAGTACTATGTGACTCGCGCGGCCAGTGACACCGACGTAGTCGACAAGGCTACGGATAGGAACACCACCGGCGCCGTGCCCGGCGGCCCCCTGTACGGCGTTCCCGATGGCGTTCTGGACGAGGATGACTGGATCGATACGTCTTCAGACTGGACCACCGCCGGCGCCGTGCCTGGCGACCCCCTGTACGGCGTTCCCGATGGCGTTGTTGACGCCGATGACTACCAGACCGGTCCGGACGGCGTCTATGATGACGTGTTGTCGATCGGCGTGTACGGCGTTGCTGACGGTGTCCTCGACGGCTCCGACCTACGAGCGGGATCGGACGGACTGGCTGACGGCGGCATCGACTTTGATGGCGATGGCCTCAATGACGTGTTCCATGAGAATTACGGCATCTACAGTGTCCTCGATGGCGGCTTCGTCTGGCCCGGCGACAGTATCACCACCCCCGGCGACTTCGACGGCGACGGCGATGTCGACGTCGACGATGTCGACATCCTGTGCGACAACCTGGGTGACGTGGCCTACGACCTGGATGGCGACGGCGACGCCGATGAAGACGACATGATCTTCCTGATCGAGACCCTCGTCGAGCTGACCGATGGCGTTCGCGTGGGCACCGAGCGCGGCGACTTCAACCTCGACGGCCTGATCGATGGGACGGACCTGGCGCTGATGAAGACCGCGTTCGGCCAGCCGGGCATGGGCTATGCCGACGGCAACGCCAACTGCGACGCCTTCGTCGACGGCACGGACCTGGCGATCCTGAAGACCAACTTTGGCTTCATCGCCCTCCCAAGCCCAGGCAGCGTCCCCGAGCCCGCCTCCGCGGCCCTAATGTTGATCGTCGGTGGTTTCCTGGTCCGGCGCAAGCGCAGGGCCCTTGCTTAGACGCGGCGCGCTACGGCGGACAGGCCGGCGATGCTGAGCTTGCTGGCGTTGGGCGGTGCGGCGATGTTGCAACGCCGACGGTCGTAGATCCGCCGGGGCGGGAAATAGCCTTCCGTTCTATCTGAGCATCAACGCATCGGGCGGTCCCAATGGGGCCGCCCGCTTTGCTTTCGGCCAAGCCAATCGGCTGCCGACCAATGATCTCGCTCGAAATTCCCCACCCCGCGCGGGTAGAATGCGCCCACATCATGAATACGCATGAATGGACTCGATCTCGCCCGCGGAAGCGCCGCAGCGGCTTGGCCGTCGCGATGGTTGCTCTGGCCTGCGGGCCGTGGGGATGCGGGCCGACAAAGCCGGGCCCGACCGAAACGCTCACCCTCAAATCCGGCATCGAGATGACGTTCGCCTACATCCCGGCCGGGCGGTTCCGCATGGGCAGCCCCGCCGACGAGCCCGGCCGCGGCAAGGACGAAACGCCGCACGAGGTGACGATCACCAAGGCCTTCTACCTCTCGGCCACCGAGGTCACCCAAAGCCAATGGCAAGCGGTGATGGACGACAACCCCAGCTACCTGATCGGCGACGATCGCCCGGTGGAGCATATCTCGTGGACCCAGGCGGTCGAGTTTTGCCGACGGCTATCCGAGCAGACCGGGCGGGCGTGTCGCCTGCCGACCGAAGCCGAGTGGGAATACGCCTGCCGCGCCCGCGGCGGTGGGATGTTTTTCTTCGGCAATCGCGCCCGCCGGCTGCGCGCGTTCGCCTGGTACCAGGACAGCAGCGGCCTGGCCAAGACGCACGCGGTCGGCAAGAAGAAGCCCAACCCCTGGGGCCTATACGATACCTACGGCAACGTCCGCGAGTGGTGCGCGGACTGGTACCAGCCTTACCCCACCGAGCGGGCCCGCGACCCGGCCGGGCCCGACGAGGGCAAGCGGCGCGTGATTCGCGGCGGGTCGTGGGGCTACATCGCCCCGTTCTGCCGGAGCGCGCGGCGCGAGGCCGCCCCACCCGGCCGACGCACCCACTACGTCGGCTTGCGCGTCGCCATGGACAGGCACGTCGCTATGGACGCGCCCTGAGCAGCGGCCGCGGGGTTGTGGCCCCGAACGAATTGATATACAGTGACCGCCGCCGAACGGATCGGCCAGTGCGAACAGGGCAACGGAGGCCCGGGACATCTCATCGACTCGCCGCTTGTGCAGAAAGGGATCGATTATGAGCCATACCTACGCCATCACGTGGATTATCGCCGTCGCCGCCGCTGTTGCGATCGCCGGCTGCGCCGCACCCGACATCCAGGCCGGCCAGAGCGACCTGCCTGTGCTGACGCCCACGCCCGTCGAGCCGCAGCCCCCGGCCGATGACGCAGCCGCAGCCGCCTCGGCCGCCTCGCCAGCGCCATCCGAAGGCGCAGCCGCCCCCACCGAAGCCGACGCGTCCCGCCTCGACGAGCGCGCCTGCGCCAAGTGCCGCGGCAAGGGCGCCACGCCCTGCATCCGCTGCAACGGCGCCGGCAACGAGACCTGCGGGTTCTGCTGGGGCAGCGGCAGCGTGGACGTCCCCTGCCGCACGTGCAACGGCACAGGGCAATCGGGAGGCAAGACCTGCCCCACCTGCAACGGCAACCGGACCGTCACCGAGCAGTGCGACAACTGCAACGGCCGAGGCGTCATCGTCTGCGGCCGCTGCAACGGCCAAGGCACCGAAACCTGCACCTTCTGCAACGGCACCGGCAAAAGCCCGCTGAAATAATTCGGCGGCACGCCCAGAAGGCTTGAGGTGTGAGGCCTGAGGTTTGAGGGAACAACAACGGCGTTCACCACAAAGGTCACAAAGAGCACAAAGGGGGCCGGGTCTTTCAGGCCAACGGCCTGGGACCAGCCTGCCGGCTGGCAGGTTCGAGCCCTTCAGGCTCGACGTGATCCTCGACAACCTCGAAGCGGACAGGCCGCCCGGCCTCCAGACGGCCTTCCACACCCCCTGCCGCGACCTTGCCAACCGATTCGGCCGGCCGGACTGCAACAAGCTCTACTCCCCCGCGGATATCCTCTCCCGCTGGATCCACCTGTCCGTTCGCGCTGGGTGACGCTCGCAGCCTCGATGCACCCCGGCGAGTCAAGGGGGAGGAAGGGGTGAGGGCGGCCATCCTTCGGACGGCTTGAGAGAATCTTGGCAGCCGGGATTCTCGCGTAAGCGATGCTCAGCATCGCGACTGATGCACAGCATCACGTGAGTTACGTTGTCGACTTCAGGCTGAGGCAGGTCGCCGTTCCGGTCAAGCAGCCGAGCCGCGCAGAACGCGGAAGGACTTGAAAGCGTGGGCATATCCTGTAAGCTCTTACCCAGGGCTGGGGACCGCAGGAACCTCGGGAAGGCAAGGTCATGACGCGAGATCGACGTAGGTTCAGAGCATACTATGAAAGGTGGAATTTACCTCAGGACACGCAGACGGAATTCCCCCGGTTCAAGAATCGGATTCTCGCTGCTGTCGATCATTCTGTCGGGCAGTACATTCTCAATCATCCGGACGTTACGAAGGGCTTTCTCTTCAAAGTGGGCGTTCGGCAGCCTGTGGCCTCCACAACTCTCGGTCTGTTCGCCGCCCTGACGGCATCCGCGCAAATCACGAAGGCGATGAGCAGTGCGAAGTCTTTCGCCGACAATGGTGTGTACCGAGGACTGGAAGCGACCAAGACACAGGGGGAACTCATTCTCGCGCTCCAGTGCCTCTTCTGGTGTCTCGCTGACAGCGGGTCCGGTAAGCTGCCAGTCTTGGCCGCGGCAGTTAAGACGGCCGTGGACACGAGCCCTTTTGCAGAGATCGCCGTTGCGGTGCGAGGCAACACGGTGACGCTCTATCCAAGAGGGGCACGACTCCTCGACGATCACGTCGTCGAGGACACACTCGCCTGGCTTCGAAAGCACTACGCTGCCGCGAAACACTTCGAGAGCGCACTTCGCATCTACCTCGCCAAGAATGCTTCACAATTCAGGAATCTTCTGGATGAACTGCGAGCTGCTCTTGAGAAACTCCTACGCAGCGTTCTTGGTAATCGAAAGTCCCTCGAGAATCAGGCAAGCGTACTTCTACCATGGCTGAAGGATAAGGGCGTGCATACCCACGTCAGGGATCTTTACCGTGATCTGTTGAAGCACTTCACAGACTATCAGAATGCTGCAGTGAAGCACGGTACCGGATGGGTCCTTTGCGAGGTTGAGTACATGATCTACCTAACAGGGACCTTTATGCGGATACTGCTCGTCCTCAACGGTGATGCGGAGGAGGAGTAATTGGGTGAGGCCATGAAATAGCTTCGATCACGCGTTCGTGGCGTTTTCTCCGATGACACTTGCAGATTCATCCCATTCCTTGCCAAAGGAACTGGCCCGTCCACGGGATACCGCCTTCTGGTATTGAGGGATGATGCTTCGAGTGATCTCACGAACGGCGTTCGGGCTTTTCAGTTCGCGCTTGTAGTCGAAGGGAGTATCCGATTCGTCTCGTTCTCTGACCTCAGCGTTCAGGTCTATCACGATGTCCTTGACTATGCGCGCGATGCAGTGTGTCAGCCGCGCGCGCCCGTTTGCTTGACATATGAAGCTACTCGGGTCCAGGCAGAAAGACTTGCCTTGGTCGTCGAGTTCCAAAGCCTGTCTTACAAGATAGAGCAAGAAGTACCTGGTCAGGCGGTATGAACCGAGCAGCTTGTTGTCAACGTCTCCCAAGGCCTGTCCGATCTGTGAGTCGATGTCTACAACTCCTACGATTCTGTGCGCATTGACCTCGGGCCGCGCGAATATGCGAGCGTGCAGTTCGTCAAGAATCTTGTACCCCTGGTGGCAAGTCCAAGGTTCCTTGAGGTCAAAAGCAAGAAGTAGCCGGCCTACTTCATCGTTGTCGATCGATCTGGCGGCCTGTCCCCTCTCTCCTCGCTTGATTCTGTAGAAGATGTCGCCCTGATACTGCGAAGCAAACTCGTTCTGAAGTCGTCGTTGAATAGTACTGTTGGACTGCAAGTCCCGGGCGCTGATTGGATTCTGGTTATTGCTATGATGAGTGATCTTCTCTGCCAGTTCATGGTCGGGAGGCAGTTGGATCAGTCGTGCTAGAATCCTCAGTTCGTCAGTGATCTTGCCCTGATGATCGTAGAGGCTCGTAAGGCTCTGACATCCGTTTACAACGGAGTATTTGGCAATCTCGATCTTGTCGTTCTGTTTGACAAGCTTCTCACAGAGAATGGTCAAGCCGTTGTGATAGAGAAGGAAATTCTTGTGCTCATCGGCGTCATCTATGCTCTTGCCGATGTCCTTATTGACCTTCGTTCTCCCGAGCGAACCCCGTACGTTCCAGGCAAACAGTTCATTGGAGGCGATTCCATCGAGAGCAATTAGCTCATTCGCCTTGAGAGGGGCAAAGACGACACTTACGTCGCCGATCTGGTAGTGGGCGCAGTCAAAACCAAACACATCAAAGGTGACAGGAGTCCCAATTGGAGCCGTCGGCCCTACTGGTACGTACCGGGCTTCGAGCTCAGACTTGTCGAAAACTTCTATATCGTCTCGTCCATCAAGGAAAGTCCTCGCGTTGTTGTCTTGGTTGATGTTCGTGAGGAATATCCCTCTGACGACAAATCCATCTTCCACCTTCTTCGCTACGTTTCCGCTCAGAAGAAGGCTGGCCAGTTCGGTGTTGGTGGTGGTGTTTGCGAGGTCTTCTATACCTTCTGGACTTGTCAATTGTGACAGTGTGCCAGCGAATTCCTTGAGTTGCACGTCGCCAAGGGTCCTCTTGTGATTGTGAATGAGCTTACACTGAAAGACATCCACCGTTTCTAAATTGTCATCAATGTAGACGGCGTCAATGCCCTTGTCGTCAGGCCCATCGCAGACTGCGTCTTGGGCCTCTGTCTCATCGAGACGGTAGAAGTGCTGAAGGAACCAAAGAAGGAACGCGTGTGACTCTGTTCGCCCAGGCACAAGGCAGCCTGTCAGTTCTTGTAGGAGTTCCGGGTAGGTTAGGTCAATTGTCTTGGCCATGGTTCCTGCTCCCCATATCTCTAGTTGTCCATGCTCGAGTTTACTGCGAAACAACAGCTCCGACGTTCCAGAGCTCACAGGAAGCTTACCACGACCTGCTGGGCCTCTCAAGGATTGGCCCCAGACTTGATGCAGCCGGCGAGGGGGGCTAGAGTCTTCGGCGGACCCGAGGGTCGCGTTCACACGGAGACAAAGCCATGGCGATGACGAGTAAGGAGCGGTTGTTGACGGCGCTTGGGGGGGGGAAGCCCGATCGGCTGCCGGTGACGGTGCATCAATGGCAGGGGTATCATCTGGATAAGTACCTCGGCGGGATGAGCGATCTGGAGGCGGCCCGGACGTTCGGGCTGGACGGGCAGATCCAGTACTTCGAATCGATGGGCCAGTTCTGGCTGGTCGATGCGGATTTCTCGAAGTTCTCGACCGAGACCTGGGGCGACGAGGTCATCGTCATCAGCGATGCGCCCGACAGCCGCGTGAACCATCACATCATCCACACGCCCGGCGGCGATCTGACCTACAAGACGGCCGGCAACCGGCAGACGACGTGGATCACCGAGTATCTGGTCAAGACCGACGACGACGTGGAGCTTGTCCGCAAGTACATGCCCGTGCCCAAACTCGACCTGGCTCCCATCGCGGCCAGGCATGACGAGATCGGCGATGACGGCATCCTGCGGGGGTTTGTCTGGGGCGATCAGGCGGGCTGTTGGGCGCACGCCTGCTGCATGATGGATATCAACGACCTGATCCTGCGTGCGGTCGATGAGCCCGACTGGGTGCACGCCGTGCTGAAGATCCTGCTCGACAAGAAACTCCAGTTCATCGAATCGATGAAGGGCGCGGCCTTCGACCTGGTCGAGACGGGCGGCGGGGCCGGCAGCTCGACGGTGATCTCTCCGAAGCTGCACGAGGAGTTCTGCCTGCCCTACGACCGGGCGATGCACGACGCGCTGCACGAGCTGGGGTTCCTGACGACCTACCACACGTGCGGGGGCAACTTCGGCATCGAGGACCACATCGTCGCCAACGGCTGCGACGCGTCGGAGACGCTGGCCCCGATCTCCGTGGGCGGCAACCAGGAGCCGTGGGACTTCGCCGCCAAGATCGACGGCCGGGTGGCCCTGATCGGCGGGCTGGACCAGTTCAACACGCTGACCCAAGGCCCGGCCGAGACGATCCGCTCGGCCGTGCACAAGCTCTTCGAGACCTGCGGGCCCAACGGCGGGTATGTGTGCTCCCTGTCGGACCATTTCTTCGAGACGCCGCCGGCGAACATCCAGGCCTACGCCGACGCGGCGAGGGAGTGTGTGTATTGAGAGCAGGTTTGAGGTTTGAGGCTTGGGGCCGAAGGGCCGAAGGGCCGTCTTGCTTAGCCCAGGGCGAAGTCGTGAGCGTGAGCGCGGCGAGCAGTCGAACGGCGAGCCCTGGGGAATGGACCGGCCAATGGGAAAGTCCCAACGGGACGCCTTGACGAACTCGATAGCGCTAGCGGCTGGGATGCGGTGGCCTCAACGATGGTCTCAAGCACATGGTCGACAAAGCCAAGACACCCCTTACGGGGCTTGCCGCACCGCAATACCGACGACAACCCAGGGCTTGGCCTGACGGCCTACGCCCTGGGCTAAGCAAGGGACCCCGTTGGGGCCCAACGATCAACAAGGCCAAGCAAGAGCGGCGGGACGGTCCCGATGTGCATCGGGACGCCGCGCGATATGCAAATGAAAACGGGCAGGGAGTTTATTCAGCCCTGCCCGCTTGGTTTGAGATTGTCACATCCCTGCTACTTCCGCCGCTTCAGCAGCGCCAGGCAGCCGACACCCAGCCCCGAGTCACGCTCGGGACTTCCGCTTACGCTTCAGCAATAAAGGAAGGCCTGCGGCCGCCATGACGAGAAGCGTCACCGGCTCGGGAACAGCGGCGCCATAGCCGTCGCCGAGGTAGGTCACGCCCGTCAGGAACCATTCAGCGTCGCCGGCAACGAACCTGTTGGGCCCTCTGCCGTTGCCTCTACCGCCGCCGTTGCCCCCCCCACCGCCGCCCTTGATGCGGTTGGAGTACAAGGCGGTGACGCCGTCGATGTCGTCGGCCAGCAGCGTGCGTTCCGTGCCGCCGTAGAAGCTGGCCATGACCGAAGGTTCGCCATTCTCGTGTCCCAGGCCGATGGTGTGTCCGAACTCATGCAGGGCGACCGTCTCGAGGTCGATGAGCAGATTGGGCAGGCCGTTGAGCAAGTCCACGTCGGCCGCTTCCCCGTCGTTGGTCCAGTTCCAGGCATCGTTGAAGAAGACCTCCGAGTGCCACTGCGGCTTGCCCCCTCCACCATACAACTGCCCGGTCCACGTCACCGCCAGAACGTAGGGCGAGCCGAAGTAACTGGCCGGCAGCCAGCCACCGACGACGATGTTGGCGTACCGCCAGTTGCTGCTCTGATCGAGCGTGCCGGTTGTGCCGTTAAACCACGGCGGCCCGCCAGAATCGTTCGGCCCGTCAAAGATATCGTAGTTGCCGCCGTCGTCGTCTTTGAACTCGAAGTTCAGATTGGGCGCCGCGGCGACATCGTCCCAGGTCCCAAAGGCGTTGAGCAGCGCGGACTCCACGTCCACAGAAGCCAGATCGGCGGTGAAATCGCTGGCATCCAGCACGGTCGTTACGGTCGTGCTCTTGTTGATGTCGTCCCAGCCGCCGGCGGCGCCAAGGTTGGTGAGCTCCCAGGCCAAGGCAGGGCCCGCGAACAAGCAGACGGCAATGACGACGAGAAAGAGTTTCGGGGTGCGCATGATCGGTGTCTCCTCTTCTGGCTACGGACCTGACAAGATTGGCATTCGCCCGGCTCCTCGCCCACCGGGTGGGTGAAAGATTATAATCCCACCCACAGTCCATTACAAGATAAAGACGACCGCAATTGTTGAATTAATCACTATATGGTGAGGACAGGCGCCAGGAGGGCAGACCTAGCCAACAGACGGAAAAATCAGAATAATCTCGCAAGAGTGAGGCCTGCCCAGTTTCGGCCCGCGCGGGGGGAGCACCCATGGGGCCGGAGATGCCAATCTGCCGACAATGGTAAGTCGTGTTGTTACATATGTTACGTTTCCATTTCCCTGTAGCGCCGCACCCCTGACTGGGTGCTGACAGTCCGGACAGGCTTGCATGGCGAATATAACCAGTCTAAGAAATATCCCGAAAAGTCCGGTTAGACTCTATACAAGAAGGCCATCTGCCTGTAGAATAGTCGGGTCGAGCAAATGGAGTGGCATGTCGCGTCTATGGACGGCGCAAAGAGAGAGATGGAAGGAAATATAAGATGAGGGTTGGTACAGTTCTTGCGCTATGTGCGATACTGGCGCTATCCGGCGTAGCTCATGCTGAATTGGTGGGCGTGGTCATTACTCCTCCCATCCTGGTGACGTTCAATGCGGAGGTCAGCTATGACGCCGACGGCGGGGGCGGGGGCCACGGCCTGCTGACGGTCTACGCGTCTTTCGATCCGTGGGGCGCCTTCACGTCACAGCAGGACTATTCGCCCGATGGAATCGTTTCCACCGAAAGTCCTCTGGGCTACTTCTTGCTGACAGCCGAGATCGACAAGACGACGTTGGAGTCTGTCAGCGGATCGGTCTCGGTGTCCTCTGACCGAGGCTGGGACGGTTTTCTGGATGGGGACCTGGACTTCAGCGGCGGCGACCTGGATCCGTGGGAGCCGGGCGAGCGCGCCAATTCGACCAATCTTTTGGAGTTCGGTTTCGGCGGCTACGGCCTGTTCGATTTCCTTTTCGACGATGCCACCGGCGACCTGGCCAAGCCTGAAGACGGTGGCGGGCTGACGGTGATTGTCGATGGGCAGTTCGACGGCAGCGGCCCGTTCTCGCTGCCGGCGGGATGGGATACGTTTCAATTCGATTTCCAAAATAGCGGTGCGGGCAAAGCTGATGTTCCCGAGCCGGCAACTGTGGGGTTGCTGGCGGTGGGCATAGGCGCGCTGATTCGCAGACGACGTCGTTAAGCGCCCAGGCACACTGCTTGACAATTTCAATTCGGTAGGCAGAAAGCGTTTGGAATGGCGAATTCGCCGCCTACGATGATGTAGTTCCGGTGCAAGAAAGGAGGCCGGGCTCTATTGGACGAGTCCGGCCTAACTTGCATTAAGCGAGCATGGAGGTGCTCAGTTCTTACGGTTGGAGGAGTATTTATGTCTAGAGACATGAAAAACCTGTTCAACAGGCCAGATGACGCTTCGGCGGCCCCTGTGCCTCGCTTCGAGCCGCTGGAGGATCGGTTGTTGCTGTCGGGGTTGCTGGCGTTCAATATGGAGTTCCCCCAAGGACCCTACGACGCCACGGGCACCGTGACCTATGATGCGGTGGCGCAGTCGTTCGACAGTGACGCCACGCCATTGGCGTTTCGGTTTTCGGCGACGTCGGCCCGACCCGTGGTGGCGCCGCGTGACTTCCAGTTGCACATCAAGGTCGACAACGACGGCAACCTGATTGGCGGCGTTGCCGGCGACGACTTCCGCATCGAAGGCCAGATTGACCAGGACGGCGACGGCATCTTTGACTTCGACGGCGTGCTGCTCACCGGCGAGATCCTCGAGTTCGGTCATCTCGACAGCGGTTCGATCACCGACCAGTACAACTTCCGCTTCCAGGCCACTGGCGGCGACCTCGTAACAGCCGGCTTGTTCACCGGCAAGGACATCGGCGTTCGGATGACAAGTCCGAACTCGACGTTCGAAGATGATTTCATGGTCGACTTCGGCGGCAAGGCCCAGGGCGTATTCGGCGCCATTGAGCCGCTGGCCGCGCCCCCCGATGGCAGCATCTCCGGGTTCGTTTGGGAAGACTTCAACAACGATGGCGAGATCAACTTCAATGAGTACGCCATCGAGGGTGTCACCGTCGAGTTGACGGGCACCGACGATCTCGGCAACGCCGTGGACCTGACCGACGTGACCGACGAGGACGGCATTTACGCCTTCGTGAACCTTCGCTCGGGCACCTACACCATCACCGAGACGCAGCCGGCCAACTACGCCGACGGCATCGACGTGCTGGGCGAGGTCGAGGGCCAGCCGATGGGCGCCATCGGCGACGACGTCTTCACGGAGATCACGCTGGGTCTGGACCAGGACGGCGTCAACTACAACTTCGGCGAGCGTCCGGAAGCCGGGGCAACAGTCACCGCTGGCCAGACAGCCACGATCGGCTTCTGGCAGAACAAGATCGGCCAAGCCGTGTTGAGCTCTGTCAATGAGGGCATGGGCGACTGGCTGGCGACGACGTTCCAGAACATGTACGGCATGAGCAGCGCCGCCGATCTGACCGGCATGACGAATGCTGAGGTGGCCTCGGTCTACAAGGCCAAATTCCAGGCCAAGATCAAGGGCATTAAGCTCGGCACCATCGACGGTCCGGCCAAGTTCGATAGCCAGGTGATGGCTACCGCTTTTGCCGTCTACGTGACCAACAGCAATCTGGCCGGGATGGCTGCAGAAGCCTTCGGCTTCCTGGTCGATGACGTTGGCCTCGGTGGGGCCACCTGGAACGTGGGCGATGCCGGCGAGGCATTCGGCGTGGCTGACGGCACGGAGATGACCATTCTGGACCTGCTGCTGTACACCAATGAGAAGTCGTCGGTACTGGGTATCTACGACATGGACACCGTGTTGCGGACGCTGGCCAACGATATCTACACCGCCATCAATGAAGGCGGCGATATCTAGGCCGACGCATGCTGTTGAGACGTAACGTGTCAGCCCGATCGCATCGGGCTGCGCGATAGCGATAGAGCGGGCCGACCCGCAACGGTCGGTCCGCCTGCATGTACACGCGGTCGGGCGATAATCTGATCGCACACCGGGCCGCGGACCGATTGCAGACGCCGCACCGCACGCGAAAACGGTCTTTCGCACCGCATGCGAAGACCGTCTTTAACGACGACCTTTTGGACACCAGAGCATTTCTGCCCTTGTGGACATAGCCCATTTGTGGTAAATTATTGAGCGCAGAGCGCACGTTGACACAAAGGAGCGAGTTCGGCAGCCGGCTGTTCGCGAGCAAGGAGGCGTTGCCGCACGTTGCGTTATTAAAGGACGAAAGGACCCAAGATGTCGATCCTTTTTGCGCGGAGCAATCTACGAATCGTTGCCGGCAGAGCCGTCATCGCGTTATGTGTCGCGCTTTGGGCTAGCGCCGCGATGGCCGTCGTCGAGGGCGAGACCGATACCAGTCCGTTCACCCAGTCCGGCGGCGATTGGGAGGGCATGAACTGGGACTATGTCGGGTCGGTTAACGTCGGCAGCGCCGTCGCCGTCGGCCGACGATTCATGCTCACCAACCGCCACTTCACCACACTGCCCGGCCACACCGTCACCGTCGAAGGCGTCGACTACACCGTCGAAGAGGCCATCGACGCGCCCGCCTTTTTGGGTGAACTTCCCGATCTCCGTCTGCTGAAACTCACCACCCCCCTGCCCGGCTACTACAGCCTCTACGACGGTGTGTTCGATGGGCCCAACAAGGACCTCATCGTCGTCGGCACGGGCTACTCCGGAACGATCAACGAAATCGACAGCACCTGGACCTGGTCCACGTCCACCAGCCGGGAGAAACGGTGGGGAACCAACGAGTTCACCAAGTTCGTCTGGAAAACGTCCGGGGATCTCAAATCCTTCGTGATTCAGGTGGATTTCAACTTCGGCGACACGGCCTTCGAAGCCGGCATCGCCGCCGGCGACAGCGGCGGAGGGTACTTTTTCAAGGACGGCGGCGAGTGGAAGCTGGCCGCACTGCCGGCCTATGTCGGCAATCTGTCCGGATCCTGGCCTCCCTATAACATCAGCTACGGCATCACCATGTTTCTGTATGCCGACTGGATCCGTGAGACAGCCGTTATCCCCGGCGATTTCAACGACGATGGCTTCGTCAACGCCGACGACATCGACGTGCTGTGCGACAACCTTGGCGACGGCGACTTGGATCTCGACGGCGACGCCGATGCCGACGAGGACGATTTGATCTATCTGATCGAGAACCTCGTCGAACTGCAGGACGGCAGCGGACGCGTCGGCACAAAACAGGGCGATTTCAACCTCGACGGGCTGGTGGATGGCACGGACCTGGCCATCATGAAGACCGGCTTCGGCCAAACCGGCCTGGGCTATGCCGGCGGCAACGCCAACTGCGACGCCCTCGTCGACGCCACCGACCTGGCCATCCTCAAGGCCAACTTCGGTTTCATCGCCCTCGCAGGCGGGCCCGTGCCCGAGCCGGCGACAATGGGCCTGTTGAGCCTCGGTGGCTTGGCGCTGCTGCGACGTCGCAAGAAGTAGTACGCACAACGACACAACGGAGACGTAATAACGGGCGGCCCTCATCGGTCGCCCGCTCCTTGTGCTGACCGGCATGGCCCGGTTCAGAAGGCGATCTGCAAGCGGATCAAGAAGATGTCCGCTGCGTCGGAGGTCAGCGGCCCGTTGACACAGCTTCGAATATAGTTGCCGCTGATCCGCATGTTGGGGTTCAAGTACCAGTTCAGTCCGACCGTCAGATCTCGCATGTTATGAGCACTTGTTGACAGGTCGCCGTCGTTCAGGTCGATGCTGGACAATCGCATGGCCACCTCCC
>DRGC01000062.1 GCA_011050235.1 Phycisphaerae bacterium
AGCCAGCATCGAACAGATCGCACCAGGCGCGGTTGACCGCTTCTCGCGGCGAGACAATCGCCTCGGGCGGCGGGGCGATGCGTCCCAGCGGGGCCGTTTCGGTAGGCACGTCGCCCAGCCCGCCGATCGGCCTGGTCAGGGCCAGCAGGAACGGGCTGGCGGCCGACGGTTTGCCGGCGGCGTCGGATTCCAGCGTCCCCAGCGTCATCGCCCCGTCGCAGCGCGAGACCGCGAGGTAGAACAGCAGCATCTCGCGGGCCGTCAGGTCGTCGCGCAGGTCGATCTGGATTCCGCGGCTGCTGAAGGCCTGGCGGTCGCGGTCGCTGAGCAGGGGGCTGTCGACGAAGCGGCGCGGGAACTGCCCCTCGGTGAGGCCCAGCAGAAAGACATGATCGTATCGCACGGCCCGGGCGTCGAGCGCATCGAGGACGTCCACCAGCGATTCGGTCCGCGCGGGCGGGCATTGCACGACGGCAAGGGCGTCGCGGATGTGCTGGAGGGGCGCGGGGTCGGGCAGTTGGCCCAGGGCCGATTCCATCGCCGCCAGGGCCCGGAGATCACGGGCGATGCCCGGGGCGTCTCCCTGCTGGCAGATGGCGCGGGGAAGCTCCAACGCCTCGGCCAATGCGGGCAGGTCGTCCGTGGGAAGATCAAACAATCGCTGCAGCATCTCGGCCGCCTGCTCGATGCCGTCCGGGCTGGCCAGCAGGGCGGAGGGCTGGAGAGATTCGTCGTCGTTGTCGTCAGGGACGTTCTGACGCGCTCGGCGGGCGAAGCGCTCGGCGGCGTCGGCGTAGGCCTTGGCCGATGAGAGGACGTTGCCTTCGCGGATCAGCGCCTGGGCGGTGGCGACCGTTCGCCCGTCAAAATCGCCCAGGGCGCCCGGGCGGAAGTAGCTGTTGCCGATGACGGCCAGGACCGCTTCGCTATCCAACTGCGGCGCGATCGTTGCCGCCGCCAGGAGGAAGCGGACGGCCGGGGTCTCGGTGATCGCAACGGGCGCTTCGGCGATGGGGATGTCGGCATCGGCGAAGATGCGCTGAATCGCCGGACGATAGGCGGCCAGTGAGCGGGTCAGCACGGCGATCGAGCCGGCTCGGCGGCCGAGCAGCAGGCGCTTGATGCTGGCGGCGGCGGCAGCGATTTCCTGTTCGACGCCGGCGGCGACGATGAGAGAGATGTCGGCCGGCAGATCGAGGTCGCCCGGGTCATGCTCGAAGACCCGATCCCAAAGCCCGGCGACACCGCCGCGGGGCGGCAGGTCGATCGGGATCACGGATAGTTCTTCGCCGAAGGCGTTTCGCAGGCGCTCAAGCGTTCGCCCCGTCCAATGCCACAGCCGTTCGTGCCCGCCCTTAACGTGCGGGAGGGTGACCAGTAGGTGGTCGGCCCAGCCGCTCAGCAGGCGAAGGATGTCCAACTGCGTCGGCGTAAAGTCGGTGAACCCGTCGACGGCGACGACGGCTAGGTCGGCCAGGGCGGGCGGGCGACGGTCGCGGCCGGCCCAATCGGCCAGGCGGTCGCGGGCGAGCCACATCTGGCCTTCAAGGTCGTAGGCGTTGGCGGCGTGGAGCTGCTGCTGATATCGCTGGTAGACGGCGCGGAGGGCGCGTTTGGCCGGATCGTTCCCGATGACGGCCGCCAACTGGTCCGGCTCGACGGCGGCGCGTTTGAGTTCGGCGATGGCGGCGTCAACGGCGGTGACCAGCCCGCGCGTATCGACGACGGAGCGAAAGCCGTCCAGGTCGCCCTTGGCGTGGAGCTCGTCGATGATTCGCCGCAGCAGGAGTTGCCGGCGAAACGCGGTCAGTGTGGTCGCGGCCGGTTGGTCGGGGTCGTCGCAGACGATTCTCCGGGCCAGCGCGGTGAAGGTCAGCACCTGCGGCGCGACGACCACACCGGCGGCGCTTTCTGCAAGCAGGCGTCGACGCACATAGGCGGCGGTGGGGGCGTTTGGGACGATCATCATCGCCCGCGAGCGGCCGTCGGCGCTGGCGGCACTGCGGTAGAGGTCCAGGGCGGCCGCCGTCTTGCCGCTGGCGGCCGGGCCTGTCACGACGACCGTCCCACCGGGGGCGGCGAGAATCCGTTCGAGCAGCGCCGACGTTGACTTGAGCCGATCCATCGCTCGCATTGTAATCCCCGGCGCGCCCCCAGGCTACGGACGGGCGTCGCCCGGCGGTCAGAAGGCGGTCTCGTCGGGCAGGGGCTGGCCGTCGGGCGCGTCGATGCGGGTGATTGTGAATTGGCCCATCGCGGTGAGCAGTTGCAGGAGTTGGTTGGGCCCGTCGCTCTGGCCGAGCATGATGTGGGCCGTGTCGTGGTGACCCATGGCGGAGTCCAGATGGACCCATCGGCCGGCGACATAGCACCGGACCCACGCGTGGCCGACGAAGATGTTCTTGCGCTCGCCGAACTGCTCTGCGTAGGCGATGCCCTGGATGACCTGGGTGGGGGCGCCGGAGGCCCGGCACATCGCGGCCAGCAGGACGGCGAACTCGGTGCAGTCGCCCTGGCGGCTTTCGAGAACCTCGGCGGCGGAGGCGTAGCCGATGGAGAGGTCTGTTTCGAGGATGTAATCGGTGACGAATTTTTCCAGCCGCTTGAGGGCGATGGCGGCATCGGTGGCGTCGCCGACGGCCTTGCGGGCGAGGGCGACGATTCGCTTGTCGTCCGACTGAACGTATTGGCTGGGCTTGAGGGCGGCCAGCACCTCGGCGTCATCGCCGTCGTAGCCGATGGCGGCGCCGGCGGGGATGGCCGTCGGCTTGACGGTCACCCGCACGGTCCCATCGTCACCGGGCGCGACGGTCTGGGTGTCGTCGCCCGGGATGCGGAGCTGCTGTTTGGTCCGTGGGGTCAGGTGGAACGTCAGCGATTTTCTGCGCAGGGCGGGCGAAAGCTCGACGGGGCTGGCGACCAGGGACTTATTGAGGACGTCGACGACATCGTTGGGGCTGAGGGCGAACTGGCTGTCGCAGGTGACCATCTCGAGCGTCATCCCAATCAGCGGTGCGACGGATTTGAGCGCATGGAAGTCGGCGTCGACATAATCCGTCATCGTGATCTCGCCCGTGGGCCCGGCGATCGTTGCGCGGATTCGTGTCAGCGTCACCACGCGGCCGAACAGATCCACGGCTTCGGGTTCCATGACGGTGATGTCGAAGGGAACTGCCTGCATCTGGTCTGGCAGAAAGACCGAGGCCGTAAAACTCGTGCCCGCCTGCAACCCTTTGCGGCGCTGGAGCAGCCGCAGGCCTTCGTTGAGCAGGGCGCCCTCAGGCCAGTCGGCGGAGACCTGACGCTTCTGATCGCCGTTGGTGACGGTGGCCTGAATCTTGCCGTCGGTGACCACACCTTCAACCATCTGCGGGGCCATCGGCGGCATGCGGGTGACCGACTTGAACGCCAACGGCTTGCCGTCCGGCGTTTCGCGGACCTCGACGTTCGCGAAGATGGTGATGGCCGTCTCAAAGCGGTGTAGGGTGAAGCTCATCGTTTCGGTCGTCGTGACGTGCTGGGCGGTGACGATGCGGGTGCGGATCGTGTGACCGATTTTCTTGCCGTCGAGAAGGATGGCGTAATAGGTGACACGCTTCGTATCGGTCTGCTGCGCCGATACCAGCCCGGCCGTCAGTGACAGCAGCAGCGATAGACAAATAATCGATCGTCGAAACATGGCCATCTCCCTGGCGTGAGGATCGTTCTGAAGCACCGGCCCGTCATCCTACCGCAATGTCGGAGGCGGCGGCAAGGCCGCAGGCGGCGGCGTCGCGATGGCGGTGTCATTGTTCGTAGTGCCGATCGAGCACGGTGTGCCACTGGTCGGGCGTCTTGACAGCGACGAACGCCATCCGCACCGCTTTGGGGTGCGGATGTGTCCGGGCGTAGCGGATGCCGAACTTCCGCATGATCCTGGGGCCGCGCTTGGGGCCGTAGACCGTGACGGCGTGGTCGAAATGGCGTCGCAGCGTTTCGTGCTGCTCGGCGAGCGAGGGCTCGTGGGGGGGGCGGCCGGCGGCGAGATCGCGGACCTGGCGGAAGATCCATGGATTGCCCAGCGCCCCGCGAGCGGCTGTGGCGGCATCGACGCCGGTGGCGGCGAGCATGTCGATGGCGGCTTGGGCGGAGCGGACATCGCCCGAACCGATGATGACGCGGTCGGCGAAGCGCTGCTTGACCCGGGCGAGCAGGTCCCAGTCGGCCTTGCCCGAGTATTTGGCCTCGACGCTGCGGGCGTGTATGCAGATGGCCGCGGCGCCGGCGTCGAAGGCGCCTTCGGCGATCTGCCATAGCGCGGCGTGATCGCGGTCGGCTTCGTCGAACGATTTCCTGAGCTTGAGCGTCACCGGCCGGTCCACGGCGGCCAGGACGGCCTGGGTGATGGCGATGGCGCGGGCGGGCTCTTTCATCAGGTACCCGCCGCGATGTCGCGAGAGGGCCTTGCGAACGGGACAGGCGAAGTTCAGATCGATCACGTCCAGACCCATCTCCGATAATTGCACAGCGGCGGCGGCCATCTCATGCGGTTCGCCGCCGATCAACTGGCCGGCCAGGGGGTGGTCGCCATCGCACAATTGCACCAGCCGGCGGCGGAGCTTCTGGTTGAGCAGGAGGCTCTTGTCCAGGAGCATCTCGGTGGCGCAGAACGGCGCGCCCATGTCGCGACACAGCATCCGAAACGGCTGGTCGCTGTAGCCGGCCAGGGCGGCCAGCACGAGGGGCAGGTCGATCTCGATCGGGCCGATGCGAAACGGTTTCAGTTCGAACGTCACAGCTTCGATGATACTCGCTGGGCGGCCGCCGTGTCTGCCGAAAGGTAGCTGTCCGCGATGGCGGCCGCTAAGATGTCGCCGTGACATCGACTGAACCATGCCGCGTTGCGCTGGTCTCGCTGGGCTGCCCGAAGAACCTGGTGGACAGCGAGAAGATTGCCGCCCATCTGGCCGAGGCGGGCTGTTTGGTCGGGGCGCCGATGGATGAGGCCGACGTGATCGTTGTAAACACGTGCGGGTTCCTGTCGGCGGCCCGGGACGAATCGCTGGAGGTGATCACCGAGGCGCTGGCGTACAAACAGAGCGGCCAGGCGCGTCGGGTGGTCGTCGCGGGCTGTCTGGTCAATCGCGACCGCGAGGCGCTCTTCGCCGCGGCCGAGGGGATCGACGCTGTGGTCGGGGTGAACAATCGTTCCCAGATCGCCCAAGCCGTCCTGAGCGAAGGCCGGGCGACGCTCATCGGCGCAGCCGGCGATGGCGTCGGCGACGATCGCGGCCGATTTCGGCTGACGCTGCCCCACACGGCGTACCTGCGCATCTCGGAAGGCTGCTCGCGCCGGTGCACGTTCTGCACGATCCCGGCCATTCGCGGGCCCTTCCGGTCGAAGCCGCCCCAGGATGTGCTCGCCGAGGCCCGGGAATTGGCAGCTAGTGGGGCGATCGAGTTGAACATAATCGGCCAGGACACGACGAACTACGGGAGCGATCTGGCCGGCGAGACGAATCTGGCCCGGTTGCTGCGAGAGATGGACGGGATCGACGGCGTGGCGTGGATTCGCCTGCTGTACGCCTACCCGATGGGTTTTTCGGACGAGCTGGTGGACGTGCTGGCCGAGGCTGAGCACGTGGCGCCGTACGTGGACATCCCGCTGCAGCATATTGCCGATGGGATTCTCAAGCGCATGGGACGCGGCGTCCGGCGAGGCGGGATCGAAACGCTGCTGGAGACACTTCGGCGGCGTGTGGAGGGCATGACGATCCGCACGACGTTCATTGTGGGGTTCCCGGGCGAAGGGGAGGGGGAGTTCGAGGAACTGCTGACCTTCGTGGAGACGTTTCGTTTCGATGCGGTCGGTGTGTTTGAGTACTCGCCGGAAGAGGGCACGGCGGCTGTGGGTCTGGACGGCGCGGTGGCGGATGAGATCAAGGCCGAGCGGGCGCAGCGGCTGATGTTGACGCAGCAGGCGATCGCCTTCGAGGCTAACGCTGCTGCGGTGGGCCGGCGGATTGACGTGCTGGTAGACGGCGAGGATAATAGCGGGCCGTGTATTGCGCGACACATCGGTCAGGCGCCTGAGATCGACAGTGTTTGCCTGCTGACCGAGGCGCGTCCGCCCGGTCAGATCACAAGCGGCGAGGTGGTCGACTGGTTGGATTACGATCTGGTCGTCCGGCCTGACGTCGAAGACTAATCACACCCTCGGCGGCAGCGCGCCGGGGAGCGGAATCTGCTCTGCAATGAACTGGAAACTACCCAACATATTGACGGCGTCGCGGCTGCCGCTGGCGGCGGCATTTTTCGTTTTCGTCGGCCTGTACTCGTCCGATGCGCCGGAGATGAACCGGATCTGGGTGACGACGGCGTTCGTGATCTTCGTCATTGCCGGGATCACCGACTTTCTGGACGGGTTCCTGGCCAGACGGATGAAGATCATCAGCGCCTTCGGGCGGATCGTCGACCCGTTCGTGGACAAAGTGCTTATTGTGGGGTCGTTCGTCATGCTGGCCGGGTCGAACTACATGCTGGACGGCTCGGGCGCGTATAGCGATTTCGAGCGGGGCCTGCCGACGTGGCTGACGGGCGGGATGGCGTCGGCGGTGCAGCCCTGGATGGTCGTGGTGGTGATGGCGCGCGAGTTCATCATCTCGGCTGTCCGCGGGTACAGCGAGTCGCAGGGGATCAAGTTCCCGGCGACGTACGCGGGCAAGATCAAACTGTTCGTCCAGGTGGTCGCCATCGGGACGGTCCTGATTCAGGTGACGTTCGTGAGAAACGCCGAATGGGCGGTCTTGTTGAAGATCGCCGTGATCTGGCTGACGGTGCTGGTGACGGTTGTCAGCGGCCTGACCTATGTGGGCCGGGCGCGCGGATTGCTGGTGGCCGATTAGCAACGGTGCAGGCGGGACGGATGAAACTCCTCGGAAAGATCATGGCCAGCGGGTTGGGGACCGGCTACTTGCCGGTTGCGCCAGGGACGTGGGGGTCGGCGGCGGTGTTGGCCGTCTATTTGATGGTGGCCTGGGCCAGGGGCGGCGAGCGGCTCGCCAGTGGGGGCGAGCGGCTGGCGTTGGACCTGACCGTCACGATGGGGGCCGTGGCGGCGCTATCGGGGGTGTGGTGCGTTCTGCTGGGCGATTTTGTCGAACGGGTCTGGGGCGGCGAGGATCCGGGCAAGTGCACGCTGGACGAATGGGCGGGTCAGGCGGTGGCGCTGCTGTGGCTGCCGCTGCCGGCGACGGCTGGCGAGTTCACGGGCGTGGTGATCGTTGGGGTCTCGGCGTTCCTGGCCTTTCGAGTGTTCGATATTCTCAAGCCCCCGCCCGCTCGCTGGGCGGAGAAATTGCCGAGCGGCTGGGGGGTGCTGGCAGACGATCTGGTCGCCGGCGTGTACGCCAACGCGATCGTTCGCCTGGGGGTATTGGCCTTCTTCCCGGCCGGCTAGTGGGCAAGGGAGGCGGATGGGGAGGGCTCGGGGACGATGTTCTCGCAGATCAAGGCGCCGACGGTGGCCAGGATGCCGAACGTGAAGAGTCGCCATACGGTCGCCGCCACGGCCGGCTTAACGAGCGTCGACATGTCGACGGCCTGGTCGGCGCCGGCCTGCAGGTGAGCGAGAAAGAATACATACGCGCCGCCGGCCAACAATCCGGCCAGCAGGCCGGTGAAGGCGCCCAGGACCACACGCCGGGCGGGAGGGGCGCCGCCGGCCCATCTGGCCGTGACCCAGCCGGCTATCAGGGGGACGACTAGGGTCGCATACCAGATGTGGCGCTGAGCGGGGACAAAGCCCTGTCGGACGTACACCCACGAGATGGCGGCGTAGATCGCGCCGGCTGCCAGTGCGATCGGAACAAAATGCCAGTGGCGCTGGGGGAGGGCCTTTCGCTGCTTCACCCGCACGCGGATGCGACGGCGCAGCGTCAGGGAATAGTTGAAGAACAGATCGAACACACCGTGCTCCAACAGCGCCCCGTGTTCGCCGAAGACGGGGACCATGCGGGCCGCGCCCGTCGCCCAGTGGCCGGCCATGAACCGCGACAGGACGGGGTATCGATTGGCCATTTGGATCGGAAACGCCAGGTATCCGATGTATTTGAAGAACGCCAGGAACACGGCGATGTTGTAGTCCTTGAAGTTTCGCTCGCGGATCACCAGGTACAGCACATACAGGCCGCGGACAAGCGACCCGGGGGAAATCGGAACGACTTGGACGGTGGCAATGAAGGCCAACGCGATACCCCAGACCTTCCAGAAGTCATACCAGAAGTGCAGGCCCATTGACCAGGAGTAGATCATCGCCGCGATCAAGGCGACGACCTGGGAGATCGGCAAGGTGCAGACGTGAACGGCCAGCGCCTTGAGATACTTCTGCACGAACGGGTCGGGAATGTGCTTGTCAATCTGGTCGGCCTCATCGTCGGAGATGATTCTTCGCCGTAGGCCCTCGGCCAGCATCTCTCGCATCCACGTTTCGCGGAGGTCGGCGTTGAGCACCAGTTTGACCGGGCGGATGAGGATGAAGTGCAGGACGCCCAGGACATATCGGCCGTCGGTGAGGAATCGGTGGAGGCCCGCCGGCAGGACGGATAGCGGCCGATGAATCAGATACAGCCACACGTGGCGCTTGACGCGCTCTGTGTGCCGCTCGTCCAGCCGACCCGCGCGATGCCAGCCGATCAGCGCCTCGTATACGTGCGCGCGGAACGCCTTCCGCAGATAGAGGCCCTGTGTGACGATTCGGCCGTAGTGATGCCGCACGTCGGCCCGGCCCATCAGTGCGCGAAGTAGCCGAACGACAGCCGGCCCGACGGTCACCAGGGCCACCCCCGCAATACCCTCAGCCGCTGTGATGCGCCACCGGAAAAGGCAGCTCACCAGCACGACCAGGCCGGCGATCAGCGATGCGGGGGCAAGCGTCCCCAGCAGGCCAAACAGCGCCGCGGCGAAACGGTTCTTGTGGAGGACATCGGCGGTCGGTTCGTCGATGACATTGCGGATTCGCCAACTGTCGACGGCGCCGGCCAGGATCGTTCCCCACAGGCGGGGGCTATACGCCAGGCGCGGGAAGTTGTGCGTGATATCGATCTGGCTGTCTCGGTAGCGTCGCTCGGCCGTCTCAAGCTCGGCGACGACATCGGCCATGTCGCTGAAGTGTTCGTGATGAGCTTCGATGAAGCCCTTGAGTTTGGTCAGGTTGCCGCGGTCGAACTGGACCAGACTGCCGCGGCCGATGCCTTTGGCGATCAACCACACGTCGGCTGGGCTCATCGGCAGAAACGGCAGCAGCGCCAATCCGGCGCGAAAATCCACCGCCGTCAGGCCGGCCGCCGGATCGTCGCCGCCATCGTGTCGTTTGAGACAGTTGGGCTGGCTCTTGCAGGTCCACCATTCGTATTGGCGGGCCAGTTCGGGCGCTCCCATCTCGTGAAGCAGGTCGACCACGTCGGCCATGAACTGCCGCTTGGCCAGGTACTCGGGCGAGCCAAACCCGTCGCGGGGCTGGCCGACCTTCCAATGGCGGCGGCGCCCGAAATGGTCGTCCGTCTCGAACCGCCAGACGCGACCGTCGATCCACTCGCTGATTTCGCCGCAACTGCCCAGGGCCGAATCGACGAAGGTCGCGTGGATTTCGGTCACCGCCCGCTCAGATCCGAGCTTCAACCTGGCCGCCCGACGAATCAGCGTCTGCCACAGCGCCCCGGCCCGTGCGGCGGCGGGGTTGGACTGCAGCGAGAAGGGGGCCTGGAAGCCGACCGCATAGAGCGCATCGCGGAATCGCGCGGAACTTGCCCGCGGGGGCAGGAGAATCTTCAGGGCGTAACAGTCCCCAACGGCCAGGCCGGAGATGGGCCCTTCGGGGGCGTCGAGTTCGAGCAATTTGACGCGGTAGACCTGCCCCGCGTAGCCGCCGCCGACGAACCGTTCGATCCGGACCCGCATCCGCGCGGGCCGGGCCGGGGCGACGCCGGTGATATCAAACGTCAATTCCCGCCCGGCCTCATAGCGGCCGATCCGCATGGGGCGGACGATGCCCGTCTGGCCGAAGGCGGCGGTCAGATCGGCGACGGTCTGCGGAGAATATTCGACGGCCATAGGGGTTGTATCGGGCGGCGCATGTGCCGCAAGCGTTTGAAGGATAGGAAATACTAATCGTGGCGGCGAAAGGGTTCCAGCGGAAAGCTCCGCAGCGGCGCGGGGAGGCGAGGGAAGCTTGCCCAATGGCGGCCACTATGGTAACGTTCGGCAATTTTGCAGGCCAGCCTAACGGTTCCTTGGAGCATTTTGTATGCCCAGACGCACCGATCTTAAGACCATCATGATTATCGGCTCGGGGCCGATTGTCATCGGTCAGGGGTGCGAGTTCGATTATTCCGGCACGCAGGCGTGCAAGGCCCTCCGCGAAGAGGGCTATCGAATCGTCCTGATCAACTCCAACCCGGCGACGATTATGACCGATCCGCAGATGGCGGATCGCACCTATATCGAGCCGATTACGCCCGAAGCGGTCGCGAAGGTCCTCGAGATCGAGCAGTCCGAGGGCCTGGCCTTGCTGCCGACGATGGGCGGGCAGACGGGGCTGAACGTCGCCGTCGCCGTGGCCGATGCGGGCGTGCTGGAGCGGTTCGGTGTGGAGATGATCGGCGCCACCCGCGAGGTCATCCACCGCGCCGAGGATCGCACCGAGTTCAAGCGGATCTGTCTGTCCATCGGCCTGGACGTTCCGGCCAGCGGCATCGGCCACACCATGGACGAGTCGCGGCGGATCGCCGCTGAGGTCGGCCTGCCGGTGTGCATTCGCCCGGCCTACACGCTGGGGGGCACGGGCGGGGGATTCGCCTTCAACATTGAGGAGTTCGAGGAGATCGCCTCGCGCGGCCTGCGGGCCTCGCCGGTCAGCGAGATCCTGATCGAACAGTCCGTGCTCGGCTGGAAGGAGTACGAACTGGAGGTGATGCGCGACAAGGCCGACAACGTCGTCATCGTCTGCTCGATCGAGAACATCGATCCGATGGGCGTGCATACGGGCGATTCGATCACCGTGGCTCCGGCCCAGACGCTGACGGACAAGGAATACCAGCGGATGCGCGACGCTGCGCTGGCCATCATCCGCGCAATCGGCGTCGAGACCGGCGGCAGCAACATCCAGTTCGCCGTCGACCCGGAGACGGGGCGGATGATCGTCGTCGAGATGAACCCCCGCGTCAGCCGAAGCTCGGCCCTGGCCTCCAAGGCCACCGGGTTCCCGATCGCCAAGATCGCCGCCAAGCTCGCCGTCGGCTATACGCTGGACGAGTTGGCCAACGATATCACTGAAAAGACGCCCGCCTGCTTCGAGCCCACCATCGACTACGTGGTGACCAAGATCCCGCGGTGGACGTTCGAGAAATTCCCCGAGGCCGACGAGACCCTCACCACGCAGATGAAGTCCGTCGGCGAGGCCATGTCCATCGGGCGGACCTTCAAGGAATCGCTCCAAAAGGGCATCCGCTCGATGGAGGTCAAGCGGTTCGGCCTGGGCCTGGATGCCAACGACAAATGGCTCAAGGGTATGCGGGGCGAGCCGATGGCCACCGACGACATGTCGGGGGAAGATACCTTCTATCCGGTCGAGAAGACCCGCCTGCGGCGCAAGCTATCTGTGCCCGCACAGGGGCGGCTGTACTACATTCGCTACGCTTTCAAGACCGGCTGGTCGATCGAGCAGGTCCGGGAACTGACCAAGATCGATCCGTGGTACCTGGCCCACATCAAAGAGCTGTGCGACTTTGAGGACGAGTTGGTGGCCCTGGCCGACGAGGGGCTAACGGCGCGGCGGAAGATCGCGGCGTGGATCGACGGCGGGCGCGACTCGGAGTTGTACAGCCAATCGCCCGAGCGGATGGATCGCCTGCGCGACCTGGTCGCCCAGGCCAAGCAGTGGGGGTACTCGGACATCCAGTTGGGGACGGTGTGGCGCATCGACCCCGATGAGATCCGCGCCTGCCGTAAGGCGATGGGTGTCGAGCCGGTCTACAAGCTCGTCGACACGTGCGCGGCCGAGTTCGAGGCCTCGACGCCCTATTATTACTCGACCTACGAGATGCCGGTCACCCGGCTGACCGATGACGGAAAGACCGAGACCTACGTCGACGACGAGATCCGCGTCTCCGACGTCCCGAAGATCATCATCCTCGGCGGCGGGCCCAACCGGATCGGCCAGGGGATCGAGTTCGATTATTGTTGCGTGCACGCCGCCTTCGCCGCCCGCGAGATGGGCTACGAATCGGTGATGATCAACTCCAACCCCGAGACCGTCTCGACCGATTATGACACGTCGGACATGCTGTTCTTCGAGCCGCTGACGCTGGAAGACACGCTGAACATCTGCGAGCGTCTGAACGGCCAGCCGTTCGACCAGCCCGGCGGGCGCGTGCTGGGCGTGGTCGTCCAACTGGGCGGCCAGACCCCGCTGAACCTCGCGCACGGCCTGGAGGCCGCCGGCGTGCCCATCATCGGCACGCGGCCCGAGGCGATCGACCTGGCCGAGGACCGCAAGCGGTTCTCGAAGGTGCTCAGCGATCTTGGCCTCAAGTCTCCGCCCAGCGGCACGGCCCTGACGGTGGATCAGGCTCGCGAGATCGCCACGCGGATCGGCTATCCGGTGCTGGTGAGGCCGAGCTACGTTCTTGGCGGGCGGGCGATGGAGATCGTCTCCGACGAGCAGCAGTTGGACGTTTACATGTCCAAGGCCGTCGACGCCTCGACGGTGGGACGGGAGCATCCGATCCTGGTGGACAAGTTCCTGGACGGGGCGATCGAGGTGGACGTGGACTGTGTGGCCGATTTCGGCCCGCGGCCCGACGGGAGTCACGAAGACGCTCCGCGGGCGGTGATCTGCGGCGTGATGGAGCATATCGAGCAGGCCGGCATCCATTCGGGCGATTCTTCCTGCGCCCTGCCGCCGCACTCGCTATCCGACGAGATCGTTGGCGAAATCCAGCGGCAAGCGCGGCTGCTGGCGGAGCGCCTCTCCGTTCGCGGGCTGATGAACGTGCAGTTCGCCGTCAAGGGCGACGACGTCTATATTCTCGAAGTCAACCCGCGGGCGTCGCGGACCGTGCCGTTCGTCTCCAAGGCCACCGGCGTGTCGTGGGTGAACATCGCGACGAAGGTCATGGCCGGCCGAAGCCTGGACGAGATGGCCGTCACCGAACCGCCGCGGCCCCAGCAAACCTCGTTGAAGGCGTGCGTGTTCCCCTTCAACAAGTTCCCGGGCGTGGACGTGATCCTGGGCCCGGAAATGCGATCCACCGGCGAGGTCATGGGCATCGACATGTCCTTCGGGATCGCCTTCGGCAAGAGCCAAATGGCCACGGGCCTGGCCCTGCCGGTGTCGGGGACGGTGTTCGTATCGGTCTGCGACGAGGACAAGGCCCACATCGCCGACGTCGTCCGCCCGCTGGTCAAGATCGGCTACGACCTGGTCGCCACCAGCGGGACACATCGGACGCTGACCGAAGCGGGCCTGCCGGTTAGCCTCCTGCAGAAGCTGGCCGAGGGCCGCCCGAACGTGGCCGACCTGATCACCAACGGCGACGTGAACCTGCTGATCAACACCCCCACCGGGCGCGGCCCGACGACCGACGAGGGCAAGATTCGGGCGCTGGCGACGCTGCACAACATTCCCCTGATCACAACCATCACCGGCGCCGAAGCCGCCGTCCGGGCCATGGACGACCTGTGGAAAGGCGTCGCCCCCGACGCCGTCACCCCCGTCTGGACCGTGCGTCCACTGCAGGAATACTTCCCGCACATGATGAAGGACTCGTCAGAGCCCTAACCCTTCATCCGGCCGGTCCTCTCTTCTCCCGCCTGCTCCTACGCGCCCTTGTTGATCGTTGGGCCCCAACGGGGGCCCTTGCTTAGCCCAGGGCGTAGGCCGTCAGGCCAAGCCCTGGGTCATCGTCGGCATTGCGGCAAGCCCCGCAAGGGGTGTCTTGGCTTTGTCGACCATGCGTTTCAGACCATCGTCGAGGCCATCGCATCGTAGCGGCTAGCGCGATCGGTCCCTCAAGGCGCCCCGTTGGGGCTTTTCCATTGGCCGGCCCATTCCCCAGGGCTCGCCGTTCGGCTGCTCGCTGCGCTCACGCTCACGGCTTCGCCCTGGGCTAAGCAAGACGGCCCTTCGGGCCTGAGCTGACGGCTCGATCGCTACGGGCTTACGTAAAACCGCTTAGGTCAAATCGACAATCGTCAATCGGCGATCGACAATTGAATCATTCCCACTCGATGGTGGCGGGGGGCTTGGAGGAGATGTCGTAGACGACGCGGTTGACGCCGGGGACTTCGTTGATGATGCGGTTGGAGATGTCGGCCAGCACGTCGTAGGGGATTCGCGACCAGTCGGCGGTCATGAAATCGCTCGTGTCGACCGAGCGGAGGGCGATGACGTTGTCGTAGGTGCGCCCGTCGCCCATCACGCCGACGGTGCGGATCGGCAGGAGCACGGCGAAGGTCTGGGCCGTCTTTCGATACAGATCGGCGGCGATGATTTCCTCGAGCAGAATATTGTCGGCCTTGCGGAGGAGGTCCAGCTTGTCGCGGGTGATCGGGCCGAGGCACCGCACGGCCAGGCCCGGGCCGGGGAACGGATGGCGCCAGACGATCTGCTCGGGTAGGCCCAGCAGCTCGCCCGCCTGGCGGACCTCATCCTTGAACAGGTCCCGCAGCGGTTCGATCAGGTCAAAGCCCAGCTCCGCCGGCAGGCCGCCGACGTTGTGATGGAGCTTGATATTCGCCGCCTCGCCCGCCAGCGAATGGCCGGATTCGATCACGTCGGGATACAGTGTGCCCTGGGCGAGGTAGCGGACGTTGGGAATCTCCGCGGCCGCCGATTTGAAGCAATCGATGAACGTGTGGCCGATGATGCGGCGCTTCTCCTGCGGGTCGGCGACGCCGGCGAGCTTGTCGAGGAACAGGTCGGCGGCGCGGACGGTTGTCAGGTCGATCTTGAAATGATCGGCGAAGGTGCTTTCGACCAGCTCGACCTCGTTCATGCGAAGCAGCCCGTTGTCGACGAAGATGCAGGCCAGCCGATCACCGATGGCCTTGTGCAGCATGGCGACCGTGACGGAGGAATCGACCCCGCCCGAAAGGCCGCAGATGACGCGCTCGTCGGGGCCGATCTGTTGGCGGAAGCTCTCGACGGTGGCATCGACGAACGAACCCATCTGCCACAGGCCCGTACACCCACAGACGTCGTAGAGGAAGTTGACGAAGATTTCCGCCCCATGCGGCGTGTGGGTGACTTCCGGGTGGAACTGAACGCCGTAGAACGGTCGCGTCTTGTGGCGGACGGCTGCGACGGGGCAGGTCGGCGTCGCCGCCAGCGGGATAAACTCCTCCGGCAGCGCGTTGATCTGATCGCCGTGGCTCATCCAGACGGTCGTATGGCCAGGGATGTTCTTGAGCAGCAGGTCCGGCTGGAGGACCTCTAGCGACGTTCGCCCGTATTCGCTCGAGGCGCCGGGGTGGATGTCGGCGCCCAGGATCTGACAGGCCAACTGCATCCCATAACAGATGCCCAGCACGGGGATGCCCAGCTCCAGCAGCTCCGCTTGGCAGCGAGGGGCCCCGTCCTCATACACGCTGGACGGCCCACCGGTGAAGATCAGCCCCTTGGGGTTGAGCCGGCGGATTTCCTCGACGGACACGTCGGGCCGGGCCAGCAGGCTGTAGACGCCATTCTCGCGGACCCGCCGGGCGATGAGCTGGGCGTACTGGCTGCCAAAATCAAGAATGACGATTGTTTCGGATTGTCCGGCGGGTTCTGCCATGGTCTCTCGGGCCGCTGGTGAAGCGAACATCATACGCACGCCCGGCCGCGGAGGCAACGGTCGGTATGTCTGCAAGGACGCTCTGAGAGTTGAAGGGGGCTTGTCGATAATTTGACGGCATTTCCCGAAGAAGCTCGATGTGCCCGCCTAGAATGCCTCGTGGGACACAGTCCCAGGCCGCACATTTCTTTTCGACGGCCCGCAAGAGAGCCAGATTTCCATTTGTTCGTCAGAGGACTTTTGCACGGTCTCCGGTCAACTCGTGTTGGCTGATGGGTCTGCAGGAAGGAACAGAACTTATGCACAACCTACGAATCGCTACAATTGCTGTTGGGGTTATGGTGTTGCTGGCCGGGGCCGCCACGGCGGACTGGGATCCCAGCGATGGCCATAAGATGCACTTCCCGCAGTTGCCGGACCCCACCGGTTGGGATGTCTGGGCCGAACTCGCCGACGATTGGCTGTGCACCGAAACCGGCCCGGTCACCGACATTCACACGTGGTACTCCTGGCAGGGCGATGTGGTTGGCGCGCCTGCCGAGGTGGAAGTGACGATCTACTCCGACGATCCCAATCTGTCGGGCGGCTTCAGCAGGCCCGACCAGGTCCTGTGGGAACGGGACTTCCTCATAGCCGACGTCAGCACGCGGTTGTACGGCATAGGCCTTCAGGGATGGTACGACCCGGAGGGTGATTTCTACGAGCCGCAGGACCACGTCAACTACTATCAACTCAACATTGTTGACATTATTGACCCCTTCGAGCAGGAGGAAGGGACCATCTACTGGTTGAGTATCATGCTGGTCGACGATACGTTCGAGCCCGTGACAGCGGGCTGGAAGACGTCGCTCGACCACTTCAATGACGATGCGGCCTGGTATGACCATAGCTTCGGCGAGTGGCGGGAACTACTCGATCCGGTCTCGGAGGAGTCGATGGATTTGGCGTTCGTGATCACGCCCGAACCGGCCACGATGTCAATGTTGGGCCTGGGCGCCGCGGTGATGCTCAAGCGACGCAGACGGAAGTAGCGCCCGCGACGAAGTCGCAGTCCTGAGTGAAATGAAACACGCCCGCGGACAGGTGTCCGCGGGCGTGACAATGTGCAGGGGGATGGGTCGGTCAGTCGTAGACCGGCGGCGTCATCTTGTCGGCCGAATCGGCCGGGGCGGGGCGGACCGTATGCGGCGGGGGCGGCTCGTCCGAAGCCCCGGTGCTGCCGGGCTCGGGGGCGTCGCGCTCGACGCCGATCACCGTTCGCCCGGGAATTTCAATTCGCCCGGTGATGAAGGCGTCGATCTTGTCCGCCAGGTACACGCTGGGCTTGAGCGCGTACTCCATGCTGGCGATGTTCTCCTTGAGTTTCGGACTGTTGGTGGCATCCAGGATTGCCTGGCTGTCGACATCAGAACTGAACACGTTCGATTGCGACAGGATCAGCAGCGGGCACTTGAGGCGACGGGCGGCCTGAATGGTCGAGGTCTCTTCCAACTTGAAGCCGCCAAGCTTGGCCCCGTCCTCCATGACCTCGCTGAGTTCATCGTTGCTCATGAGCACAAACTGCGGGCGTTTCTTGAGGACCGGTCGAGGCCCAGCATAGGGATGCTGGGCGATGACACCCTTGCACTTGGGGTGGATCGACGCATACCCGATGGCGATCGATCCGCCCATACCCCGGCCGAAGGCGTAGACGTTGCTGTCGACGGTCCGTTCGCGCAGCAACTGGTCCATCAGGGCGGCCAGGTCGGTCTTTTCCTTCGCGCCGTAGGTGAAGTACTTGCCGCTTGTCCGGCCGTGGGCGCGCAGGTCGGGCAAGACGACGTCATAGCCGACCCTGGACAGTTCCTGGCCCAGCCCCAGCATCGACGCCTTGCTCTTGCCGATGTCGTGGATCAGCAGCACCGTGCCTCGGGGTTGGCCCTCGGTCAGATCCGTCGCCTTGGCCGAGGCGATGAGGATCCACACGTCCAGCACCGTGCCGTCGCTGAGTTTGGGGGTCCGGTGTTCGCTGATGATGTAGCGATCCTGCAGATCTTTTCCGCTACCCTTCATCGCCAGGGCCATCTTTCCCTGGTTGGCGTCAACCTGAAGCATCTGTTCGGCGGGATCCCCACACCCCACACACATCGCCGCTGTCAAGACCCCTATAAGGAGGCAGTATTTCATGATTGTTCTCCTGCAACCTGTCTTGCGGCCTGTCTGCAGGTCTTCCGTGCCCGCACGGACATGCCATCTAGTTTATCGAGGTTCCCTGGCGATTTGCACCAGTCAATCTGACAACTTCGCCTTTTATAGGAAATGGGCTACCCGCGCCCGGCGCGCCCGGCAGGGCGGCGCCAATCGCCCGGCGTTCAAAGGCGGGCGAACTGCTTCTCGAGATCGCGCAGCGTCAGTTTCAGCGTTGTCGGTCGACCATGCGGACACGCCGATCCTTTCTCCAACGCCTGGCGGCGGGCGAGAAGGTCTTCGATTTCCGCCGGCGTCAATGGGTCGCCGGCTTTGACGGCCGCCTTGCACGCGATCAACTGAAGCACCGCCTCCAGCGCCCGCTCGGCGTCGGCGGTTTCGTCGTCGGCCAGCGTGTCGAGCAGGTCTCGCAGAAAGAGTTCCGCCTCGACCTTCCGCTCGGTCAGCAAGGTTGGAAACTGCTGGACCGCCACGCTGGCCGGGCCAAAGGGCTCGACGACGATGCCCAATTTCCCGAGCAGCCCCCCGGCCTCGGTGAGCGTGTCTGCCTCGGCGGCCGTGACGGTTAGCGTCTTGGGGATCAGCAGGCGCTGGCTGGCCAGCGGGGCATCGGCCAGGCGCCGCTTCAGATCGTTGTAGAGAATGCGTTCGTGGAGGGCGTGCTGGTCGACGATGATCAGGCCGTCCTGCTCGGCGACGACGAGGTAGGTGTTGTGCACCTGGATCGCCGAGGTGTGTAGAACCTGGGGGGGGCTTGGGAGCCCCTCGGCGGGCGAGGGCTCGGGCGCGGTCGTAGCAGGTGCGGCGACTTGTGGATGCGGGATAGGCCAGGCCCGCTGGGCCGGCGAAGCCGCCGCCGGCGCCGCGTCGGTGCGGTCCCGGTGTGGCGACTGGGGAAAGGTCAAGTGCGGCTGGCGCTGCGGGGCCGAGCGAAAGAAATCGGCCATCGCGTCGCGCAGCGACTGGTGGGGGGCCTCGACGTCCGTGGTGTCAGCGCCAGAGAGCGGGGCGATCTCCGCATCGTCCAGGATGGCGGTCGGGGCGAGCATGGCCTTGTTCAGCGCATCCCGCAGCGCGCCCAGCAGGGCGCTGTGCACGTGGCGGCTATCCTGAAAGCGGACTTCGATCTTGGTGGGATGAACATTCACATCGACCCGGTCGGGGGCGATTTGAATAAACAGGAATGCAACCGGCCAGCGATTGGGATCGACCCGGCCCCGATAGGCCTCGCGCAGGGCGTGGGACAGCAGTCGGTCGCGGATATATCGGCCGTTGACGAAGATGTATTGCCACTTGCCCGAGCTTCGCGCCGCCGTCGGCGGGCCGATCAGGCCCACAATGTCCAGCCCGTCGTGGGTGGCGGAGATCGGCATGAGCGTGTCGGCCAGATCGTCGCCGAAGGCGTCGGCGATGCGCTGGGCCGTTGATGCGGCGGCGGGGAGTTTCACAATCGACCGGTCGTTGTGGCGCAGCGAGAACGCCACGGGCGCGTGCGGCAGGGCCTGGCGGGTGACCTGTTCGCTGATGTGGCTGATCTCGGTGTTGGCGGTCTTCATGAACTTGCGCCGGGCGGGCGTGTTGAAGAACAGATCGCGCACCGTCGCCGTTGTGCCGGCCGCTGCGGCGCACGGGCGAACGTCGCCGACGGTGTCGCCGGAGGCATTCACCTCGCAGCCACCCTCGGCGTCGCTGCGGCGCGTGCGGATATGGGCGTGGGAAACCGATGCGATCGACGCCAGCGCCTCGCCGCGAAAGCCCAGGGTGTGAATATCGAACAGGTCGCTTTCGTCGGCGATCTTGCTGGTGGCGTGAGGGGCGAACGCCATCGCCAGATCGTCCGGCCCCATGCCGCCGCCGTTGTCGGTGACGGCGATGAGTTTCTTGCCGCCGTCTTCGACGACCACGTCGATTGCGGTCGCGCCGGCGTCCAGAGCATTCTCGATGAGCTCCTTAACGATGCTGGCCGGGCGCTCGATGACCTCCCCCGCGGCGATCTTGTTGATCAGGTGGACGGACAGGATGTGGATGGGGGCCATGGGGGTCGGGGCGGCTACTGTTTCAGTCCGTATTCCTTGATCTTTCGGTAGAGCGTGCGCTCGCCGATCCCCAGAATCTTGGCGGCCTGCTCGCGGTTGCCGCCGACCATTTTCAGCGTGTTGTCGATCAGCTGTTTCTCGGCGTCCTCCAGAGAGATGCCCGCCAGGTGCGACATCTGGGCGACGGCAATCGCGTCGTCGCGGTCATGGATGTCCTCCGGCAGATCGTCCAGGCCCAGTTTGTCCCGCTCGGTCAACACGACCATGTTCTGCACGACGTTCCGCAGTTGGCGAACATTGCCGGGCCATTGATGCGCCATCAGCACGCGGCGCGCGTCGGAGGCGATGCCCTTGACCGTCCGTCCGTGCTTTTCGTTGGCCTGTCGGATGAAGTGCTCGATCAGCAGCGGGATGTCCTCGCGGCGCTCGCGAAGCGGCGGAATGGCAATCGTGGTCCCCTTGATGCGGAAATAAAGGTCCTCGCGGAACTTCTTGTCCTGGACGCGCCGGGCCAGGTCGCTGTTGGTGGCGCTGAGAATGCGGACGTCGACCTGAAGCGGCTCGTTTGAGCCGACCCGGACCACCTCGCCGTTTTCGAGCACGCGCAGCAGCTTGGCCTGCATGGTCAGGGGCATGTCGCCGACTTCATCCAGAAACAGCGTGCCGCCGTCGGCGTGTTCGAACCGGCCCGGCCGTTCGCCGGAGGCCCCGGTGAACGCGCCCTTGACGTGCCCGAACAGCTCATCCTCCAGCAGCGTCTCGCTGAGGCCCGCGCAGTTGATGGCCACGAACCTGCCCTCGCGGCGATTGGAGTTCTGATGAATCGCCGAGGCCAGCATGTCCTTGCCCGTGCCGCTCTCGCCCAGCAGCAGCACCGGCAGGTCCGACGGGGCGATGCGGCGAATGGTATCGAGGATCTGCAGCACCGCCGGCGAGTTGCCGATGATGCTGTCGAAGCCGAACTTCTCGTCCAGTTGCCGCCGCAGGTCGTGGATGATGCGTTTCTGGGCCGTCATCTCGGCCGCCCGCGAGACGACCGCCCGCAGCTCATCCAGATCGAGCGGCTTTTCGATATAGTCGAACGCGCCCTGCTGGAGGGCGCGGCGGCAGGTGTCCACGGAGGAGTGGGCCGTGATCAGGATGACTTTGGCGCCGGGGATTGTCTGCGACGCGGCGGCGAGTACGTCCAGGCCGTCCGGGCCGGCGCCGAGTTGCAGATCGGTGACGACGATATCGAAAGGCCGCCGGTTGATCTCATCGATGGCCTGCTGCCCGTCGGCCGTGACGGCGCAGCGATGCCCGAGGCGCGAGAGGCCTTCCTGAATGGCCTCGGCGTGGGCGGGCTCATCCTCGACGATGAGAATCTCAGCGGTCGTTTCAGCAGGGGTGTCCATGGACCTGTAGGCTAATGTCACCGAGGGGGGCTGTCAAACCTCCGCGGCGTCGGGCCCGTCGCGGCGGGGGAGGATGCATAGATTGCCCGCATCTTGGACGCGATAGATCGTCTTGTCGGGGGCGTCCAGGCCGGCTTGGGCCAGGGCGTTTTCGACGCTGGCGGCTGAGCCGATCCCCAGCGAGGCGAGCGCATCGCCCGACAGGCCCGCACTGACGACGACCAGGCGGACGTTGCGATGGCTCGGATCGGTCAGTCGCCGCAGGCGGACGGCCTTGTGGTCGCCAAGCTGATAGCCCTGGCGGTCGACCAGGGCGATGGCCTGGTCGCAGGTGGGGGCCTGGCGAAGAAGCTCGACGAACCGCCGCGCGCCGGGGCCGCCTCGGTCGCCCATGCCTTCGGGACACGCCGCATCCAGAACGATCAGCCCGCCGTCACGGACGGCGTGTTCGCTGTTCTTGACGCCCTTGTCGGCCTGGTAGAAGTTCAGCGCCAACGGCCCGGTTACGTGAGCGATCAGGGCGTCCGCCTGGCGATCGACCCGATGGGCGAATGCGCGGAGGGCTGCCGGGATGGCCGCGCGCAGCGCGAGCAGCGGCGGGCCACCGGTGGCGGCGATGATGCGGTCGCCCGACTGGACGAGATTGACCGCGGCGACGGAGCGGGTCGATTCCAGCGCCGCCAGCATGGCGGCGACGCCGTCGAAGACGGGGTTGTCGTCCAGGCGGCAGGGGCGACAGCGGGCGTCCATGGCCCCGGCGTGATTGGCGGTGATGTCGTCGAAGCCGGCGACGCCGATGGTGGCTGTTTTGTGCGCGCCGGTGTAGCCGGCGAAGTAGTGGGGCTCGACACTGCCGATGACGAGCAGGTCGCCGCTATCGGCCAGCCAAGGATGCCCGCGCCAGATGCCGGCGGCGGCGATATCGACCAGCGAGTCGGCCCGGCAGTCGTGCCAGGCGATTGGGTCGATTCGGCCGGCTTGTCGAAGGGCGGCTTCGTGGCCCGTGCGGTCGGCATCGGCGACGCGGTGCGTGCCGACGGCGACGAGGGCGCGAATGGCCGCATCCGGCAGCCGGCGGCGGAGCAGGCTCAGGACGCTTTGGGTGTCCGTTTGGCGGTAGGGGTCGTTGACGAGGACCGTCAGGGCCGCCGGCGAGCCAAGGACGGCCAATGCGTCATCAACAGCGACGGCCAGCGCGTCGTTGTCGGCTGGCGGGGACGAGGGCTGGAATAGTCGGACGTTGTCTATCACAGGCGCATCCCGGCAGGAGGGTCAGGGGGTCAGGGGGAAGGTCAGCACGAACCGTGTGCCCTTGCCAGGCTCGGACTCGACGGAGATTTGGCCGCCATGCTCGCGAACGATTCGGCGTGTGGTGGGCAGTCCCAGTCCCGATCCGCCCGCTTTGGTGGAATAGTAGACGTCGAAGACCTTGGCCAGATCCTCCGGCGCCAGGCCGGGCCCGGTGTCGATGACCTCCAGAAGGGACTGATCGTCCTGGGTCGAGACTCGGACGATCAGTTCGCCGCCATCGGGCATGGCCTGGACGGCGTTGAGCAGAAGGTTCAACAGCGCCTGTTTGATCAGCCGGGTATCAAGGCTGCAGACCACCGGATCGCCCGGCAGGTCGGGCCGCAACACGATGTGCTGGGTCTCGGTCTGGGGGGCGAAAAAGGCGACGAGGTCTTCGACGATGGTTCGCAGGTCGACGCGTTCGGTGGCGAGTTCGACCTTGCCCGCCAGTCGCTGGAAATCGTTGAGGGTGGCCTTGAGGCGGTCGGCCTCTTCCTGGACGTTCACCAGCCGGCGAAGCCATCGACGATGCTCGTCATCTGGATGACGTTCGATGTCCTCGGCCAGGAGGCGAAGGTTCATGTTGATGGTGGACAGGGGGTTCTTGATCTCGTGGGCCAGTCCGCCAGCCAGTTGCGCCATTTCGGTCCAGGTCGCGCCCAGAGAAGTGCTTTGAGACTCTCCCCGTCGGCGCCTTCGGGTAGCTAGAATCCCCCAAGCCGCCCATAATGGCGTTGTCGCCGCTGCACCTGCCAAGAACCACCATAGACCCATGAACGGCCCTTTCTGTCGACTATTGTCGGGCCGCTGTGGTCTGCGGTCAACAGATGCCACAGTGAAATGAAGTTAGCGACCTAGGCTGACGCCGCGGGCTGGTCCGTGACGGCTTGCGCCTCGTCCCGTGTGACCTCGCGGGCCTGCAGGCCCTTGTCGCCTTCTGTCACCTCATAATTAACGGTTTCGCCATCTTTCAGGGCGCGAAAACCATCGCCGAGAATTGAGGTGTAATGGACGAAAACGTCCTGATTTTCTTCCCCAATGATAAAGCCGTAGCCTTTCTTGGGGTCGAACCACTTCACTTTACCGATTGGCATGCTGAGTGCCTCCAACTTGCCCGTTTCCCGCAATAAGGGCCCAACGCACGGCCGGGTCACGTAAGGCAGGCAACGGAGGTCTTAGCGTTCCATGCCAGATGTGCGTACGCAGCACAACATATGGAAGATACCACACCCTCGTTGTACGACTACTTTTTGGAAGATGCAAGCAACAATTTCCCAAGATTTCCCTAGCTTTTTCTGTCGGCAAAAAAGAACAGCCCGATCGCCGCGAATGTCTCGGGGGATCGGGCTGTAAGTGACGGTCGGGCCGCCGCGTGGGCGGTCGATCTACTGGGCGGGACCTAGCCCTTGGTCTCTTCCTGCTCGGCCAATGCGGCCTTGCGCGAGAGCTTGATTCGGCCCTGGTTGTCGATGGCGATAACCTTGGCGGTTACCGTGTCGCCGACATCCATCACGTCCGTGACGTTCTTGACATACTTGTTGTCCAGTTCGCTGACGTGGATCAGGCCGTCCTGACCGGGCAGGATCTCGACGAAGGCGCCGAAATCGCGCACGGAGACCACCTTGCCGGTGTAGAGCTTGCCGACGATGGCTTCGGCGGTCAGGCCTTCGATTTCGGCGCGGGCCTTTTCGGCGGCGTCGGCCTTGGCCGAGGAGATAAAGATCGTGCCATCGTCTTCGATGTCGATCTTGGCGCCGGTCTCGTCCTGGATGCGGTTGATGGTCTTGCCGCCCGGTCCGATCACCTTGCCGATCTTCTCGGGGTTGATCTGGATCGTCAGCATGCGCGGGGCATACTGATTGATCTCATCACGGGGCTTGGCGAGAACCGCTTCCATGGCGTCGAGGATGTGGTGCCGGGCCGTCTTGGCCTGGGCGAGGGCTTCCACGACTCGGCTGTGCGGCAGGCCGGGGGCCTTCATATCCAACTGAATGCCCGTAATGCCGTCGCGCGTCCCGGCGACCTTGAAGTCCATGTCGCCGTGGAAGTCTTCTTCGCCGAGGATATCGGTCAGCAGGACGTACTCATCGCCGTCACTGACCATGCCCACGCTGATCCCGGCGACCGGCGCCTTGATCGGCACGCCGGCGTCCATCAGGGCCATCGTGCCGCCGCAGACCGTCGCCATCGAGGTCGACCCGTTGGAGCCCAACATGTCGGCCACCAGACGGACGGTGTAGGGGAAGTCCTGGACCTCCGGCATGATGGGCTCGAGGCTCTTTTCGGCCAGCGCCCCGTGTCCAATCTCGCGCCGGCCCGGGCCGCGAATCGGGCGAATCTCGCCGACGGAGAAGGGCGGGAAGTTGTAGTGAAGCATGAAGCGCTTCTTATACTCCTCCAGCAGCCCGTCGATGATCTGCTCGTCACGGGGCGTGCCCAGCGTGGTGGTGACCAGCGCCTGGGTTTCGCCGCGAGCGAAGATCGCCGACCCATGTGTCCGCGGGAGCATTCCGACTTCGATGTCCAGTGGGCGGACCTCGTCGACAGCGCGGCCGTCGGGACGCGTTCCGTCGAGGATCATTCGCCGCTGGATCTTGCCTTCGACGCGGAAGAACGCTTCCTTGACCTGCCCGGAGGTGAAGGCGGGCTCGTCGACGCCTTCGGGGCACAGCTCGGCGAGCAGTTCGTCTCGCAGCGCGCTGAGCGCGTCGGAGCGTTCGGTCTTGGCGGCGATCCGCTTGGCCTGGCCGATGCGATCGCCAACCTTGTCTTGGACAAGCGTCAGCAACTCGGCGGGCAGCTCGGTGGCCTCGAAGCTTTTCTCGACGCCGCGGGCGGCGACCAGCTCGTTGATCAACTCGATGACCTGGTGGCTGGCTTTGAGGGCCTTGGCGACGCCGTCGGCGACGACGTCCTCGGAGACCTGATCGCCTTCGAGCTCCATCATGTTCAAGTCATCGGGCCCGGCGACCAGCAGGCACATCGAGCTGTTTTCGAGCTCGTCGTGCGTGGGGTTGACCACGTGCTTCCCGTCGACGTAGCCGACCTTGGCGACACCGATGGGGCCTTTGAACGGGGCGGGGCTCAGGGCCAGCGCCGCCGACGAGCCGATCATGGCCAGCAGGTCGGGGTCGTTCTGGTTGTCGGTGCTGAGCACCATGCACTGGATCTGCACTTCGTCCATGAAATCCTTGGGGAACAGGGGCCGAATCGGCCGGTCAATCATCCGCATCGTCAGGATTTCTTTGGTGGACGGGCGTCCTTCGCGCTTGAAGAATCCACCGGGCACTTTGCCGGCGGCGTAGCGGTTCTCTCGATAGTCCACGTAGAGCGGGAAGAAATCGATCTCCCGCGTCGGAGGAGCCGTCAGCACCGTCGAAAGCACCACGGTGTCTCCGTATTGAACCCACACAGCTCCGTGGGCCTGATTGGCGACTTTGCCGGTCTCCAACGTCAACGTACGTCCTGCAATTTCTTTTTCTACCTTTACCACGGCCATTCCATCATTCCTTCCATCTGTCATTTCCGCGCCCGGACGCCGCGTGCTGCACCCGCTACGGAGCAAGGTGCGACTGTCTCTACAAAATTGTCCGGGTACCTGTCATTCTTAGAGTCTGCCCCCTCAAAGGGGGTTGTTCCTTAGGGTATGAAGCTCCAGGCGGCTGGCCCGGCCACCGCAGCTGCGAGTCTCCACAGCCCGACGGCGGGTGCGAATAATTGGTCTGGGTGAATCGGAACTCCGACGGCGCCATCGCCGCCGATATCCGACCGCTACTTACGGATCCCCAATTTCTGAATCAACTGCCTGTAGCGATCCGGGGAGGTGGTGGACAGATACTTCAGCAAGCTGCTGCGCTTGCCGACCATTTTGAGCAGGCCCCGACGCGAGGCGTGATCCTTGGAGTGGCCTTTGAGGTGCTCGGTCAAATGATTGATCCGGGCCGTCAGCAAAGCCACCTGCACCTCGGCCGACCCGGTGTCACCGGCGTGCACCCGGTGCGTCTGCACGATTTTCTTCTTATCCACAACCGTCCGATCCATAACGTCCACACAGTCCAACAATCGCCCATGCTGCGGCGATCACGGTCAGCCTTCCTCTGTCAGAGGGGTATTGCCTTTCGCAATCCCTGTCAATAAGCCTGGTCTCTTCTTATCCGTCTCACTGTAATCGCGCCAGTGTAGGGTTGCGGCCGACAGCAGGCAAGTGATTTTCCGGGCGGTTATCTGTCAGTCCGTCAACAGGCCTCGGACCGTTTCGAGAAGCTTGTCCATGCGAAAGGGCTTGTTGAGATACGCACTGACGCCCAGGCTCTCGGCGTAGCTTTTGTGTCGCACGCCCTGATTGCCCGTGATCATGACCACATGGGGAGGATCGTCCGGTTTCTTGCCTCGCTTGAGCTTTTCCATAACCAGGAAGCCGCTGCGCTTGGGCAGCATCATATCCAGCACGACCAGATCGGGGGTGCTCGTCTCAGCCGCGTGTAGGGCGGCATTGCCGTCGGCAGCGGTCACGATCGTCGGGCCCATATCGGACAGGGCCGCCTCCATGGCCGCCAGAATATCCCTGTCGTCGTCGACAAGGAGAATTGTCTTTCCTTCGAGTTCTCCGGGCATGTTGGGTACTCCTTCGAGGATAAACCGCAGGGGGGGGGTGTCTGCTTGCATCTCAACCAACAAAGCTATCATACAACAAAGCTATCATACCCGGGCGGGGGTCGAGAGTCAATAGAAGGCATTCGCCCCGCCTCGCCGGGTGGGCGGGCGAGCGGGGGGCGGAATCAGGCATCCTCAGATGCGGCCGGTCGGATCGGCGAGATCTTCTCGTCCCAGCAGCGTCAGGCCGTGGCGCGTCAGGAGATGCGAGGCCAAAACATCGTCGTCCACGTGCAGCGCCATCACCGGATGGTTGTTCCGTTGGATCGTCAACGGGTAGGCGAAGACCAGGTTGATCTCCGCCCGCATCAGCAGTTCGGTGATGTGCGACAGCGTGTCGTCCTCCTCGAGCACAGCCAGAAGGATCATGCTCTCGGTGAACGGCATGCCGCGCTGCTTGAGCTTCTCTCGCGCCTTGTTCGGGTCGTCGGTGACCACGCGAACGACGCTCCAATCGCACGAATCCACCATGGAGCATCCCAGCAATGAGATGTTGTTGTCCGACAGGAGCGTCAACAACTCGCGAAGTTGACCGACTCGGTTGGCCAGGAACACGCTGAACTGGATGCTGAAGGGCTCTTGATGCCCACGCTCGGTTTGGTAGATGGCCATGCGCGCTATTATACGCCCGGCCGGAAAAAAGAAAAGATTGTGTTTCATAGAGGTGAGGCGGGGCCCGGGGCGGATAAGATTGCCCTTGCCGCAGGGGGCAGGCATGCGGGATACTCTTGCGGCTATGGTTCGCTTGATCGTGCGGACAATTTTGTGTGCGGCCTTGCTGTGTGGCGGCTGCGTCTTGCGGGAGATGACCATTACGAGCGACCCCCCGGGCGCGCTGGTGCTGGTCTCCGACGAGGAAAAAGGCCGTACGCCCGTGACCTTCGAGTTCGTGTGGTACGGGGACTACGACATCATCCTGCGCTTGGAGGGCTACGAGACGCTCAAGACTGCAGCGCCCATCAATCCGCCATTGTATGAGATCCCCCCGCTGGACCTGCTGAGCGAACTGGCCCCGTGGACGTACCGGGATAGGCGATTCCTGCACTACACCCTCACGCCGCGCCAGGTGTTGTCGCCGGAAAAACTCATCGAGCAGGCCAAGCAATTGGAGCGGCAGAACCGCCAGCCCGTCGAGAAATGACGCCGCCGGATCGGTGCGGGTGTTACAGAACGGGGGATGGAGCGACGATCAGTCCAACGGGGCGACCAATTGGACCGCCTGTTGGATCTGCCGAAGTTGGCCGTCCAATTGCGGGAAGTGTTCGTAGAGTTCGGCCGGGCTGGATCGTGTCTCGCTGAGCTTGCCCCTCTTGGTCGTATGGATGAGCCCCTGTTCGTCCAGGAACACGATCTCCTTGGGCTGGCCGGCGATGGAGGACTCGATGGCGGCGACCGTCCCGGCGGGCAAGGGCGTTTCCTCTGTGATGTCTCTCAACTTCAAGCCGATGAATTGCGGCTTGCCGCCCGTGGGCGGTATGGAGTTGTCGATAAAATTGAACTGCCTCGATCTGGCCTGGCCCCGCATTGCCCGCAAGGCCAGATCCATCGTGCCCTCCGGCAAGTAGCTGTCGGGGACGTCGGCCGCGCTGCGGAAAGCGCGGCCCTTGATGTTCTGCTGGACCAAGACGCGAGGGCCCGCCAGTTTGATCCACGTGGTGGGGATGACCTCCCACTGACCTTCTCTGAAACGAAAACCGCCGGCAACGTAATAGCCGGTATTGGCGCTGTCGTCGAGGCGCCATCTCTCCCATTGGCCTGCGGCGTTGCCTTCGGAGATTTGTCTGAGGACAATGTCCAGCCCCTCGTACGTGCCATCGGGGCGGTACCCGCCCAGCGCGGCCCGCCATCCGACGACGGCCTCCCGCTTATGCAGGTAGAACCTCGCCGAGGTGTCGGGCAGCATTTGCTTGAGACCCATGCGATGCAGGTCGGCAACGAACTCGGCCCCACGGCGGCGGGGGGCGGAAATCTGTTCCGCATAGGCCCAGGCGATGGCGATACTGCTGGCCAACAGGGCCGCCAGAACGACCACGCGCTTCATCGACGAGTGAGAAGAACTTTGAGAACCTATTGTCATTGCAGGCAATGGTACGTTCAATATCCCTGCGATGCAAAGACCAACACACAAGTCGGGCTCGCCCAAGGCCGGGAAAACTCGTTCGCCCAAGGCCGCTGCGCCGCCCCGCCCACGGGGCGGCGCAGCGGAATGGCTGGGGCGATGGTGGGCGGTGGTGGGGCTGTGCCTGCTGACCGTGGTGCTGTTGACGTTCAGTTTCGCGCCGTGGAACGGGTGGCCTCTCGGCTATTTGGCGCTGGTTCCGTGGATGCTGGCGCTGGCGTTTGGCCGCCGCGGCCGACTGACCTTGTGGACCGCTGCGGCAGCGGGGCTGGTGTTCTGGGCGGCGAATCTTTACTGGTTGACGTGGATCACGCCTGTGGGCTATGCGGCGGGGTCCATGTACCTGTCGCTGTTTTGGCTGGCCGCGGCGGTGATGTTGCGGGCGGCCCTGCGGCGTCGCTGGCCGATGTGGCTGACATTGCCGGTCGTCTGGGTGGCGCTGGAGTACGTCCGAACGCACGGGGTCGGTTTTCCGTGGCACTTTCTGGCCCACAGCCAATACGCCCGGACAACACTGATCCAGATCGCCGACCTGACCGGGCAATACGGGCTGTCGTTCCTTCTGGCCATGATCAACGGCGTCATTGTCGATGCCGCGTTGGCCGCCTTGCGGCGCGGCGACGGGCCTCGGTGGTGGGCGCGCCGGCGCGTCATCGTGGGGGCGGCCGTGGCGGTGACGGCTTTGGGCGGCGTGATCGGCTATGGCGCGTGGCGGCTGGGCCAGAAGACCCAAACGCTCGGGCCGGTGATCGGCATCGTCCAGGAGGCCGTGCCGACGACGCTGTACCGTCGGGGCGAGGGGCCCCAAAAGACCCTTCGGCGATACACGGCCGCTAGCGAGGCGTTTATCGGCCAACAATGCGATCTGGTGATCTGGCCCGAAACGGTCCTGCCGGCAGGCATGAACTCGGAGGTCCGCAGCATCCGGACCAGCCGTGCGCCGATTGGCCCGCTCCGCGGCCTGGCGAGGGTTCTCCTTGGTGACAAGGTCGACGATCCCCGCGTCACCGACCGGGCCGTCCGCGATTTCGTGTGGCGGTATATCGACGATCTGAACAAATGGGGTATCGAGGTGGGGCTGCTGTCGACGGGATTGCGGTGTCCGATCCTCGCCGGCGGATCGGCGCTTCGTCCCGCCGCCGAGCAGGACGGCTCGTGGATCGTCAGCAACGGGGCGCTCTTGTTCGATCGCAGTCCGATGCCCAAGGTCGTCTATGCCAAGGTCCATCCCGTGCCGTTCAGCGAGTATGTTCCCTTCCGCACGTCCTGGCCGTGGCTGCACCGGAAGCTTCGCGGGTTCGTGCCTCCTTCGATGGCTCAGCTTGTCCCGGGCGAGCGGATCAGACGCTTTGCACTATCCTCGGACAAGCAGACGTGGACGCTGGCCAGCCCGATCTGCTACGAGGGCACCTTCGCCCGGATCTGCCGGCGGATGGTTATGGACCGGGGCCGAAAGGTCGCTCACCTTCTGGTGAATATCTCCAATGACGGGTGGTTCGTCCAGCCCGGCGGCGGCGAGACGAACGGCCTGTCGACCGAGCATGCTCAACACCTGGTGGCCTACTGTTTTCGGGCGGTGGAGAATCGCGTTCCGATCGTGCGGGCCGTCAATACCGGCATCAGCGCGTCGGTGGACTCCAACGGGCGGATTATCGCGGTGCTAGCCGGGCGGCGCGGGCTGGGGGTCGGTTCCCCGGCCCAGGCGGGGCAGTTGCTGCTGACGTCGGCCGAGGCCAAAGGGGATGAAGGCGGGGCGATCCGCGCGCCGCAAGTGCTTGTGGACAGCCGGGTGAGCGTGTACAGTCTAGCGGGCGATGTGTTCGCTTGGCTGGTGAGTGCGGCTGCGGTGATAATGCTCGGATGGATCCTGTGTCGCAAGAAGAAGGCAGGAGCATGAAGAACGGAATGGTTCAGTTGTCGGCGGCGTTGTGGGTGGTCGCATGGCTGGCGCCGGTGGGTTGTCAGTGGGATTGGGATAATAAGTGGGATTGGGATAGAGAGCCTGCCGTCTTGACTGTCGATGTCTCCCATGCCGTAGAAAAGTCAGAGGCGGTCTTGCGTGCGGCGGCTGAAGACGAAGACCCCTTTACCCGTGCACACGCGATGGAAGCCCTGGGCCAGACCCTGGCGCAGGGCGCGGGCGATCTGTACGTGAAGGCTTTGGACGATCCGGAGCCGTCCGTGCGTTTCGCTGCGGCCATGGCCATTGGCGACAGCCAATATGCCCCGGCCAAGCCTCACCTTGTCGAACTGATGGAAGACCCGGCGACTCGCGACGTCTTCCAGTGCGCTCTGATTTACGCGCTGCATCGTCTGGGCGAGACGGGCTACAACAGGAAACTGGGCGTATTCTTGTGGGAACCCGACAAAAGGCTTCGGGCCAATACGGCGTTGGTGATGGGCAAGATCGGCCATCCATCGGCGATTGAGCCGCTCAAGAAGCTGCTGGTCGATGAGCAGGATCCAATGGTCGAGGTCAACATCATCGAGTCGTTGGCGTCCCTGGGAGATGTGGCGGCGGGAATGCGACTTCAGGGGTACTGTCGCACCCCGTATGTCGACCAGCAACTTCTGGCGATTCGTGCATTGGCCCGGCTCAGGCCGGAAGGGGCGGAGCAGGAGCTTTCCGACAAGCTGAAAGATTCCGATTGGCCTCGCATTCGGGTGGCGGCGGCAGGGGGGTTGGGTCGAATGGGCCAGGCCACCAGCGAAGCATACGCCTACTGCATCAAGGCGCTTCAGCAGCCCGGCGAACTCTTGGCCAAGGCCTATCCGGAAGCGACGATTCCCGAATCTCACGTCGCGTCGCTTCAGCAGATGGCGGCGGTGGCGTTGGGATGGCTAGGCCAGGACATCGCCATCAACGACCTTTATCCTCTGCTGGACAGCCCCCGCGGCCCGGTGCGGGTGGCTAGTGCTATGAGCATTCTATTGTTGGCGCCGGAGGGCGAGTTACCTCACGCCGACGCCGACGCCGATGCTGACGGGCCGGACAGCAGCGATTAGACGATCGCATTGCATTTAAACTAAGTGTAAAGATCGCCTTCGGCCGATGCTAGTGAACAGCAGCCTCATCGCGATTCGACTTGACTTGCTCTTGAAGCTCAATAGAATTGCGCGAAGACGCCGCAACGGACTGTGGCCGCGCGATGCCGGGGGGCGGTCGCCGGTTCGGCCAGCAGCCGACGCGGGTGGCCCGAAATAGCAATGAAGGAGATGACGGGTGAACATCCTGACGAAAATTTGCGTGGTTATCTTGGCGCTCTTAACTGTTGGCGGTGGCGTGGTTTTCAGCCGGCAGGCGATGGTCGAGCCGAACTGGATGGATGCTTATGAAAAGGAGAAACAGGCGAAGGTTCTGGCAGAAGTCGATGCCGCCAATGACAACCGCGCCCTGGGCCGGGCGCAGATCGAGATTACCGATCTGCGGGCAAAACTGACCCAGACCTCCGGCAAACTGCAGGAAGAGAACAACAGCCTCAAGGCCCAGATCGACCAGAAGAACATCATGATCGGCAAGCTGGAGGACAACAACAACCAGTTTGCCACGCAGTTGGAGTCTCTGCGGACGCTCATCGAGCAGATCGAATTGCGACGCAAGCTCCTGGCCGACCAGTTGAAGGCCCTTGACGCCAAGTACGACAAGGTGCAAGCCGAATACACCGCTACGCAGAACAGCCTGGCCGAAGCCCTAGGGCAGATCGATCGGGACGCCGGGGAGAAACGCGTCCTGCGAGAGCAGCTGGTCCAGCGCGAAGAAGAGATCAAGACGCTGGAAGCGGATCTGCGTTCGGCGGGTGGGGCCGTGGCGGCATCGGCCGAAGATGCGGCCGCCGCCGCTCCCGTTGCCGTGGCGACATTGGTGGGCACCGTCACAGCCGTGCAGGCCGACGGGCTGGCCAGTATCAACATCGGACGCGTTAAGGGCGTCCGCAAGGGCATGAAGATGTACGTATACCGCGGGTCCGAATTCGTCGGGCATCTTCGAATTGACGAAGTCGACGACGACGAGTCCGCCGGCGTCCTGTTCGATGTCCGCGAGGGCATGCGTGTCCAGCAGGGCGACAAGGTCACCACCAGCCTGCGATAGCGAGTAACCCATGACGCAAGCAGATACCGACGCCCCTGTGATAACCGTCAAACCCCAACCGGATGTCTACACGGTCCTGTTGATCGTCGCCATCCTGGCCTTGGGCGTATCGATCGGTTTGGTTCTCTATAATCTGATGTCGGCGCCGCCGGACGGCTACGGCATGTCGTTCGGTACGCTGTTTGATAGCAGCAAATGGCCGGAGCCCATTCGCCCGCCCGGTAAATGACGGAGGTAGGTGGATCGGTCCTCTGCCCGCGCCCGCGGCCGCTCTACGGGTGGCTCGATTTGGCTTATGCCGACCAGATAGGACTGCCGATGACAACCCTAACCCTTTGGCCCGGCAGTGCGCCGGATACGTACGTGGCCGGGGGGCAGATGGCTCGAATCGCTCGTTGGGCAGGCGCCTGCGGCGCTGAAGGTTGACAGATCATGTTCCTCGACTCACTCCTGGGCATGTTTTCGATGGACATGGGCATCGACCTGGGTACCTGTACCACCCTGGTCTGTGTCCGTGGCCAGGGGATTGTTCTGAACGAACCGTCCGTGGTCGCCGTCCGTAAGGGCACCAACCACGTTCTCCAGGGCGGCAACGCCGTCGGGCTGGTCGCCAAGGAAATGCTCGGCAAGACCCCCGGCTCGATCAGCGCCATCCGCCCCATGAAGGACGGCGTGATCGCCGACTTCGACATCACCGAGGCGATGCTGGGCTATTTCATCCGCAAGGCCCACAGCCGCCGATCGGTCTTCGGCCTGAGGCCCCGCGTGGTCATCGCCGTGCCGTCTGGCATCACGGCCGTTGAAAAACGGGCCGTCCTCAACTCCGCCGAACGCGCCGGCGCCCGCCGGGTGTACCTGGTGGACGAGCCCATGGCCTGCGCCATCGGAGCCGGCCTGCCGATCACCGATCCGACCGCCTCGATGGTTGTGGATATCGGCGGCGGAACGACCGAGGTCGCCATTCTGTCGCTGGCCGATATCTGCGTGTGCGAGTCCATCCGCGTCGCCGGCGACGACATGGACGAGTCTATCGCTGCGTACATGAAGCGCGTCTACAACCTCATGATCGGCGAGCAGACGTCCGAACGCGTCAAGCTCGAGATCGGCTCGGCCGCCGCGCTGGAAGAGGAGCGCACGATGGAGGTCCGCGGGCGGGACATGATTTCCGGCCTGCCGCGCAAGACGCTGATCTCATCGGAAGAGGTCCGCGAGGCCCTCAAAGAGCCCATCGGCGCCATCATCGACTGCGTCACCCGCACGCTGGAAAAGGCCCAGCCCGAACTGGCCGCCGACCTTGTCGACAACGGCGTCGTCTTGGCCGGCGGCGGATCGCTGCTGCGAAAGATCGATCAGGTCCTCGCCAACGCCACAGGCCTCGAGGTCAAGGTCGCCGAAGACGCCCTGACCTGCGTCGCCCGGGGCACAGCCGTCTACCTCGAGAACCTCGAACTGTGGAAAAAGACCATGGAGTCCGACGAGCACGACTTCTAACCCACCTCCACCAACCGGACACCCCAACGGCGGCCCAACCCCAAAGCCGCCGTCTTTCTTGCGCAGACTAACGAGCTATCTCAAAATGTGGCATGGGCGGGATGTCCATGCTACAGTTTCAACAGTTGGGTAGATCGGGTTCTCCGGATCCACGCGCACCGGACACGTGCGTGCGAAGCACGCGCTCTACAACTGGGAGATGCGCATGGGAACACGAATCATATCAGCAGTGGGCATTATGGTCCTTGTGATGATGGGCGGCGTGATTCTGTCGGCGTGTGATGACAGGGACAACGCTGAGGTTGCTTCTCCGGGTGAGCAATGCGCCCGTGAACTGGATGAAATATGCCCCGTCGAAGGCGGACCGGAATCTCCGCTGGATAACTACGCCATACGAGAGATCGCGGGCTATGTTCGCGTGAAGATCGGTAATGGTGATGTCGAAGGGCTCGCGGCGCTGATGGCGGAGCCGGGGGAATGGCAACAGGAACCTTGGTTCTCAGTGGCCGAAGAGACTTTTGCCTTCTCGTGGATGAGACGCGACCATCCTATCACGATGGCGGCGTCTCCGGCGACAGTGGCGGGCCTTCGACGAGTCGCCAAGACCGGGCGAAACCGAGGCGCCCGCGTGGCGGCTGCGGCAGCACTGCTGGAAGTAGACCCGGAACTAGCCAAGGCCACCCTCTCGGACGCGTATGCAGTGCTCGGCTGGATGGAAATTGCATCAGGAAGTCCAGGCCCGGTTCTCGGAGTCAGCCATGCCCCGCTCAGTGCGGGCGAGTACCTGCGGGACCTTGGTGTACGAGTGGTCCGTGAAGTCTGTACGTTCGAGGATCTTGAGCGAGTGCTCAAAAGACAGCCGAATTCTGAGGAGCTTCTTGCCCTAATGGATGAGGACTGGATTGCCGAAGGTGCGGCGACGTTGTTCAATCAGAGACTCCGGGAGTCCTTCTTGGCGGGCACGCAGGCCCAGCTCCTGCCCGACCGTTTTGCTGTGGCCGAATTGGCGGCGGAATGTGTAAGAGCCGTCAAAGCGGCCGGCCCGCCTGAAGATGAAGGAGGAGACTTCATCACCGCCGAGGACGAATAGACGGCGCTTCACGCCGGCGTTGCTGGCGGGGAAACCTGTGGACGCGTTCAGTCGTCCCTGACGGGACTTCTGCCGATGTTGAGGGATCGCATCAGCCCCAGCAGTGAAAGTGCTGGGCTACCTTCACCCGTCCCTGGTGGGACGCATCGGGCGATCGGGGCGCAGGGCAACGCATCCTGGGCGCAGTTATTGAACCCAATGGGCGCTACGCCTTCGTCAGTGCGACCCTCAGGTCGTTCAGGATGATCCACGTTGCGCGCTGGCGGACGAAGGCGCGGGGGCCGGTGATGTGGTGGCGGCGCACGTCGGTTCCGTCGGGGCCGGCCACGGCCAGGTAGACCAGGCCCAGGGGTTTGTCGGCTGTTCCTCCGGTCGGCCCGGCGATGCCGGTGACGCTTAGGGCCCAGTCGCTGTTGAAGCGGCGGCGGCACCCCTGGGCCATGGCGGCGGCGACCGGTTCGCTGACAGCTCCGCAGGAGGCCAGGACATCGCCGGGCACATCCAGGAATTGCTGCTTGACCGGGTTGGCATAGGCGACCACGCCACCGAGATAATAGGCGCTGGCCCCACTGACGGCGGTGATGGTTTCTCCGAGCAGGCCGCCGGTGCAGCTCTCGGCCGTTGCGAGCGTCTGGCCGCGCTGCTGCAGCAAGTTGCCGACAGCCGACGCAAGAGTCTCCTCACCCTCACCGAAGACAATCTCGCCCAGCCGCTGACGAATGACGTCGCTGGTCTGGCGGATCTGGGCCTGGGCGCCTTCGATGGTGGCGCCACTGACGGAGAAGCGAACGGAGATCACGCCGATCTTGGCCGTGGTGCCCAGGCGGGGGTGGGCGTCGGGCGTCATGAGATCGGCGAGGGTCGCGCCAATCTCGGACTCGGGCGCGCCGAAGGTGTGGACGGCATGGTGAAGGATGACATTGCCCCCGGCGCCGAGTCGGGCGGCGACCTGTTGGTCGTACATCGTCCGCATTTCGTGCGGCACGCCGGGCAGGCAGAACACGGCGGCCGACCCCAGCGTGGCTGCGATACCGGGGGCCGTGCCGACCGCATTGGCCAGCCGCTCGGTGCCGACGGGCAGCATCGCCTGGCGGCGATTGGCCTGGGAGATCGGCCGGCCTCGCTCGTGAAAGAACGCCTCCAGGTCGGCCAGGCACGTGCTGCAGAGGGTCAGATCGACGCCCATGGCCTGGGCGAGGGCGTCGCGGGTGAGATCGTCTTCGGTCGGCCCCAGCCCGCCGGTGGCCACGACCAGGTCGGCCGTGCCGGCGGCCCGGCGAAAGGCGTCGACGATGGCGGGCAGCTCATCGCCGATCGTGCAATGCTCGACCGTGCGAATACCGGCCTCGCCCAGCCGATCGGCGAGATACGCGCTGTTGGTGTCGACACATTGGCCGCGGACCAGTTCATCGCCGATGGCGATCACGACGGCATGGGCGTGCGGTTTGGACATGACCGTATGGTAGCGGGCCGCGGCCGTGGGTCAACGGGGCGATGATGTCCCGGCGGGCGGGCGACTCTTATCGAGCGGCAAAACCGCACAGAAGAGCTTGGTTGACAGCCCGGAGAAGGTATAATCCCCCAATTCCATACGCTCCAGGAGACAGGCGAGCTATGAAGCGTCGAATGATTGCCACTATGTTGCTGCTGAGTGTTGTCGCCGCCTCGCCAGGCTGCGGCGGCTCGGACGGCACCTTCAAACGCAAAGTCACCCCGCCGGCGGCGGAGGTCTCGGACAAGAAGACCTGGTCGATCGAAGGTCAAGGCGTCCAGAACGCCGGCTGGGCGATTGATGGGGATATCGGGACCCGAGCGCGATCGACCGAAGGATATCGCACGGCGTCGCTGACGATCGATCTCGGCAAGGCGTGCCTGTTCAACATGGTGGCGATCGAGCACGGCGACGACCCGATGGGCTACGCCCATATGCTGACGATCTCGACGAGCCTGGACGGTCGAACCTACACCCGCCGCACCCTTGCCCCCGGCAATCGCAAGCGCAGCATCGTGGCGCTGGTGACGCCGATCCTGGCCCAGTACGTGCGGATCGAGGTCGATCGCCCGTCGTACCGCCCGTGGTCGGTTGCGGAAATACAACTGAAGTAACCCCCCGTGGATGCTGGATTGCCGTCAGGCCCAATCGACCTGGCCGCACAACGGATGCCGCTCATGAACGAGGACAACCCCCCGCCTCGCGATATGCTGATTTATGTTGTTGGCGGCCTGTTGCTGATCATCGTGGTTTCGCTCGGGGCCCTGTGGGTCCTGGAGCGTCGGCGCGCCGTCGATGCCGACCTGCAGTGGCGTCAGCGTTGTCAGCAGTTGAGCGACACCGTCGCGGTGCTCAAACAACTGGCCCTTGACCCACCGCCCGCGCCGCCCGCTATCGGGCCGGATACGGCGACGACGACCAAGGTCGTCGACGGCCAGCCGCGGGAGGTGCTCCAGATCGGCCGCGCCCAAGGGCGTCGGCTGGGGCTGCCCGCCGGGGCGATCGTCGAGGTCCTTCCGGGCCCGTCCGCATCCCAGCCAGCGGGGCCCTTTGAGCGTTAGGACGCGGCCCAAGCTTGTTTGCTCGACAATGATGGGGGTAGTATGATCCCTCGGGTTGCCGGATAGGATTCGTATGGCCAAGCGTGACGGAATACCTCTGCAGTGGGTCCTGACAGTGATGCTGGGGCTGTCGATTCTCATGTCGGTGGCAGGGCAGGGGGTTGCGCGGCCGGCGAGGGAGATGTTTCAGTATGTGATGATCGCGCCGACCGATATCGGCATGTACCTGGCGACGACGTTCCGGCGGGCCTTTGGCGACGAGGGCGGGCAAGGGTTGTCTGCCGAGCAGGCCGAGGCGATCAACCTGCGTCAGCGGCTGCTGAAGAACGAAGTGGCCTATCTGCGGGGTCGCCTGGCTGACTCCGAGCAGCGGGTGCGGGATCTGACGAATTTTCAGGAGATGTTTGGCCCGGCCAAGAGCGTCAATTGTGTGTTGATTCCAGCGCGCGTCGTCGCTGGCGAATCGTTGCCGTATGGGGACTCCCGGACCGTTGGGGTTGGCGAGCGTCAGGGCGCCCGTGCGGGCGATCGGGTGACGACTCGGCGGCTGGTCACCGATCGCGCCAAGGCGATGGTGAAGCTCAACGTCCTGGGCGCCAATGCGTTGGTGGGTTACCTCGGCGATACGGGGGCATTTACAGCCAAGCTTATCCTGGTGACCGACCGGAACTTCCACACGCCGGCGTTTGTGGACCGCGACCTGGCTAACGCGCGAATGATCCCGGGTCCGACAAAGGAAGTCCCCTTGACGGGAAAGAACAACGAACTGATCCCCTGCACGGCCGTTGGGGACGGGTGGTCGGGGATGGTTGTGCGCGGCATTTCAGCCGACAAAAGAGTGCAAGTGGGCGATTGGTTGGTGACGAGTATCCCCAAGACAGTTTTTCTTAACAAGGTCCCGATTGGCACGGTGGTTGAAGTCCGCGACGATCCCCAGCAGGCAGGCTTCCAGGAACTGATCATCGCGCCGGATGCGGATCTAGCGGCGCTGCGGCGCGTCTACATCGTGTATCCACTGTGGCGGGAAGGGGCGGTCGAGCGTCGATGAGATGGATCCCATTTGTCATTCTCGTGTACGTTCTGATCGTCCTGCAGACGACGATGGGCTCGGCCCTGACGTTCGTCTGGCAGGGGGTCGGGCGGATAGGTCCGGACTTGCTGGCGATCATGGCCGTGTTCGTGGCCCTGCGGGCGTCGACCTTGCTGGATACGATGATCGCCGGGTGGATATTGGGGCTGGCGCTGGGGCTTACGGCCGTTGGCGGACCGGGCACAGCCACTTCGCTTGGTCCGATGTCGCTGACCTACGCGATGGCGGCGGGGCTGATCTTCAAGCTGCGGGAGGTCGTCTTCAGTGATCGGTTCCTCACGCAGGCGGCCCTGGCGTTCGTGTTCTGTCTGTTCGCGCATATGTCGTGGCTGTTGATTCAGGCAACCCTGGCGTGGGCCTGGGACGGTGTGGGCCGGATGCTGATACAAGCGCTGGGGCTGGCGGTTTACACGGGCCTGTTGATGATGGTGGGCTTTCGATTGTTGCGTCGTATCGAACGCTGGTTCATAGGTGCACCGATGCGGCGGGGGCGAGGCGCCCGTGGGGCGCTGCGAATGATGTAGGAACGGCCGGCATGTACAAGCGTCGCATGATGATCTTCGTGGCGGTGACGGGTATCGTGATGGCCGTCACGCTGGCGCGTCTGTGGCAGCTCCAGATCGTCATGGGTGAGGCCTTTCGCGGCGCCGCCGAGGATGAACTGCGAAACACCATCTCCCTGCCCACCACGCGGGGCCGTATTCTCGACCGCAACGATATGTTTCTCGCCGTCGAACGGCCGAATTATTCGTTCTGTCTGGAGTACGGTTTTCTGATCGATGATCCCAAATGGCAGCGCCAGGCGGTGCGCAGCATCAGGAAGGCAGAGAGCCTGTCCGAGGACCGCGCCCGGGAAATCTACGATCGACGGGCCGACAATACCTGGCGGCTGGCCCGCCAGTTGGCCAGGGAGCACGGCGTCAATCTGGCGTTGCGCAGGCAGGCAATCGTCAGGTACGTCGATCGCCTGCGCGAAAGCAGCCGTCGACGCGATGTGGCCGAGCAGAACCAGGCCCACGCCGTTGTTCGCGGCCTTGCCGATCCGATCGATATCGACAACACCGTTGGTGCGGAGATCCAACCCGGCGCCAGCCGGTACTACCCCTACGGCGACGTCGCCTGTCACATCATTGGCAGCATCGGGCGCGTCACGCGAGAGCATCTCCAGCAATACAACCTGCTGCCGGATGAGGCCGAGTGGCGCGACCGGGTGCGATACAACTATCATTCGGACGACTCGATCGGGGTCTCAGGCGTCGAGCGACTGAGCGAGGATCTTCTTCGCGGCCGGCGAGGGTACCGTCGCACGCAGCGCACAGCCGGTGCACGCGTCGTGGTGGAGGAGGTCGCCGCCATCCCCGGGCAGGACATCCGGCTGACGCTGGACATCGCGCTTCAAGAAGAGATTGCTGCGCTCTTCGCGAATATGTCCAACGGGCACAACGGGGTGGTTGCGGTGGTCTCCGTGCCCGACGGTGAGATCCTGGCGATGGTGTCCGTGCCGACCTACGACCTCAACGAGTATCGACGCGACTACACGATTCTGGCCAACGAGCGCGTGGACCTGCCGCTGCTTCATCGAGCCGCCGGCGTGCGCTATCCCCCCGGGTCCACGGTCAAGCCGTTGGCGGCTCTGGCGGGCTTGGCCGAAGGCGTCATCACGCTGGAGACGACCTTCGACTGTCGCGGCTACTTGCACACGCCGGATGCGTTTCGCTGCTGGATCTGGCGATACGGCGTCGGGCACGGTTCGCTGAGCGTCGTTGACGCCATGAAGCACAGTTGCAACGTGTTCATGTATAACGTTGGCGAACATCTGGGTGTGCCGCGGCTGCACCGGTGGTACACGGCGTTTGGGTTCCGCGAGCCGCCCGGCACGGGGTTGTGGGAGGAGAAGGCGGGCAAGGTCCTCGCTGGCGGGGGGCGAGGCCCGTCGCGGTTTCTGGCGATCGGGCAGGGGCCCGTGGCTGTCACGCCGCTGCACGTCGCCAACGGGATGGCCACAATCGCTCGGGGCGGAAAGTTCCTGTCCCTGTCGTTGCTGCGTGAGGGCGGCCCGGCGCCGGTGCGGCGCGAGTTGGGTCTCTCGGCCGAGGCGATTGACGCCATTACCACCGGCATGTATCAGGTCGTCAACGCTCGGGGCGGGACGGCCTACAAGGCGTTTCACGGCGACGCGCTGACGGACCTGCAGGTCGAGCCCTTGTCTTTCGACGTCTGCGGCAAGACGGGCACGGCCGAGACGCCGCCCCAACGCGTGGACAGCAACGGCAACGGCCGGATCGATCGCGACGATCAGATCGTCCGCGAGGGCGATATGGCGTGGTTCGCCGGCTTCGCCCCGCGCGACAACCCGAAAATCGCCTTTGCCGTCGTCGTCGAATATATCACCGAAGGCGGCGGCGCCACGATCGCCGCGCCGATCGGGCGGGAAGTGTTGCGGCTCTGCCAGGCCCGTGGATATGTGGACTGATACCAATGGCGATGAAGACCAGGGACTATCTGCGATACACCAGTTGGCCCATCATCGTGGCGATGGTGGCGCTGATGGTGTTCGGCATCCTGGCGATCCAGGCCTCCGAACGCTCGGACCCCTCTATGAGGGGCTTCACCAGCCGGCAGATCATCTTCGCGTGCGTTGGGCTGTTTATATTCCTCCTTGCCACCATTGTGCCGTATCGCACGGTGGGAAGGCTGGCCTACCCGCTGTTCGGCCTGACGCTGGTGCTGCTTGTGTTGGTGCTCATCATTGGCTCGGAGAGAGGCCAGGCCCGGCGCTGGTTCGATCTGAAGATTATCAATTTTCAACCCGCCGAGGCCACCAAACTGACATTCATTGTTATGTTGGCGTGGTATCTGCGTTTCGGCGACCACTACCGGCGGGCGCGGGGGCTGGTCTTGCCGTTTATCCTGACGTTTGTGCCGATGGCGTTGATTCTGCGCGAGCCCGATCTCGGCACGTGCCTGCTGTTTCTGCCCATGCTCTACGGGATGCTGTTCGTGGCTGGGGCGCGAGTGCGGCACCTGCTGAGTGTGGTGGCCCTGGCGACGGCGATGCTGCTGTTGCCGATTCTGTGGCGCGTGCCGGCGAATGTGTCGGCCGACAATCTTCGTACGCGCCGGGCGACGTCCTATGCGTCGTTCGAGGTCGCCGGGGTGGATTATCTGCTCGTGGCGGCCCCGCTGCTGGTGATGCGACCTTACCAGGTCAAGCGTGTGGAGGGCTGGCTGCGTCAGAACGACCCCGACGTGCCCAGGGACCTGAGCCACCAGCTTCGGGTCTCCAAGATAACGCTCGGATCGGGCGGGTGGACGGGCCAGGCCCAATGGCACGCCGAGCACGGCTTTTTCCGAATGCTGCCCGACGACCACACGGACTTTGTGCTCGCCCTCATCGGCGGGCGGTGGGGGCTGCTCGGCTGTGTGGCCGTCATGTTTCTATACGGCGTGATCTTTCTGTTCGGCGTCGAAATCGCCCTGACGACCGTTGACCCGCTGGGGAGGCTGCTCGCGGTGGGGGTGCTGACGCTGTTGATGTCGCAGGTGTTCATCAATATGGGGATGACGATGGGGCTGATGCCGATCACCGGCATGACGCTGCCGCTGATCAGTTACGGCGGCTCGTCGCTGGTGGTCAACTGCGCCGCCCTGGGATTGCTCGTCAACGTCGGGCAGCGCCGCCCCATGTCGCTGGCGCCGCGGCCGTTCGAACACGGCCGCAGGCTGCCCAGACCCCATGTACTGGGGACGCGGAGGAACCGGTGAGGACAACACATGGCTGCTGACGATGCCCATGACGTGTGGCGCGTGGGGCCCGCTCATCGCCCCGCCGACGCCGGGGCTGTGGAGCGTCTGTCCGTTGACCTGCCCGATGGCGGCCCCACGACCATCTACGCATGGCGGCCCGTCGAAGATGTGGGCAAACTGCCGGTCCTGTACCTTCACGGCATCCAGTCTCATCCGGGTTGGTTCACGCGTTCGGCCGAGGCGCTGTGGCGAGCGGGCTATCCCGTCTATCAGATCACGCGGCGCGGCAGCGGCGATAGCGACAGCGAACAGGGCGATGCTGCGTCGGCCGGCCAACTTCTGGCGGACCTGACGGCATGCCGAAAGGTCGCGCTGGCCCACGCTGATTGTCGGCAGTGTCACCTCCTCGGCGTCAGTTGGGGCGGCAAGCTGGCGGCAGCCTACGCCGCCGGCGGAGAAGGCGCCGAAGCCATCGCCTCGTTGACGCTCATCGCGCCCGGCATCGCGCCGAAGGTGGATGTCTCGACGTGGACAAAGCTGGGTGTGGCGGCATGTCTGTTGGTCTGGCGCAAACGGCGGTTCGCAATCCCGCTCAGCGACGTGGACCTGTTCACCGACAACGAGGCGATGCGGGCTTATCTTCGCGACGATCCGTTTCGCCTGCAGACGGCGACGGCCCGGTTTTTCTTCACCAGCCGGCGTCTGGACTGGATGCTGCGCCGGATGCCGCGAGGGAGCATCCGCGCGGCGACGAATCTGCTGCTGGCCAGCCGCGACCGGATCATCGACAATGCCGCGACGCGACAGGTCGTGGCGCGCTTGACCGACGGCCGGGCCGCCACGCGCACCATCGACGGCTGTCACACAATGGACTTCGAGCCCAACCCGCAGGTGTTCCTCGATGCGCTGGTCGATGCGGTGGGCCGGACGGACTAGGCGCGGCCTTGCCGGTTGTCGATGCGGCTAGGAAAGCGGCGGGTCCGTCTTGGCGTAGGGGGTGTTTTTCCAGACGACCTTCGCGCCGGGCCGGAGCTTGGCAAGGGAGCCGACTAGCGCCGTCAATCCCAAGATGCAGCCGATCGGATAGGTCCAGAACAACCACGGCCTCGCGCCCATCAGGTGGAAGTAGCGCCAGATCGCCGTCATTTGGAGCAGAAGCAACGCCGCACTGGCCGCCGCGGCTGTGGTCCAGCCGTTGCCGCCGCCGGTGTAGGCAAGCATGGCGCCGGTCACTGCGGCGGAGATGTAGGGCCACATGCTCACCAGCAACATCAGGAAAATTGACAGCAACAGCCGGCGCAGCGTGCCGAAGGTGCCGAAGAATATCCGACTCCAGCCGCGAACGCTCTGACGCAGCGACGTGTACATTCTTACCGAATACAGCCCCTGACTGCGAACGACCCGCAAGCGAAGGCCAGCCGCCTTGATGCGGGCGGCCATTTGCATGTCTTCGTTCAACTCCTGGCGGACGGCTTCGTGCGTGCCGATCGCCTGATACGCCGATGGCTTGATCAGCATGAACGCCCCATTGGCGTAAGCGGCGGAGCATTTGGGGTTGTTGACCCGGTCGGGGCGAAACCAGATCATCATGATCGCGCTGCAGATCGGCTGAATGACGTTCTCCCAGAAGCCCTTCATCTCCAACGTCGGCAGCACACTCAGCAGATCGATCTCATTGTCCTTGGCATACTGCATAGCCACCGACAGCGTGCGCGTCGAATGCTGGCGGCAGTCGGCGTCGGTCATGCAATAATACTCGCCCCGCGCCTCGGCGATGCCGTGCTGCATGGCGTTGTTCTTGCCGTACCATCCGTCCGGGAGGTGGCCGATGTTGATCAGCCTCAGCCGGCGGTCTTCGTCAACAATTCGCTGAACGATCGCGCCCGTCTCGTCCTCGCTGCGATCGTTGCAGACGATGACCTCGAAGTTGGGGTAGTCCTGGGCCAGCATCGAACGCACGCAGGTCTCGATGTTGTCGGCTTCATCCTTGGCGGCGACGACCACGGTGATCATCGGCGTCTCGGGCGGCGGGCCGGGGTAGTTGCCCGACAGGATGAAACTGTGTCGATTCTCGCGGCTGATAATGATGTGGCGGGAAACCCATATCAGACCTACGAGGACGGTGACGGCGGTAATCGCGGTGGCGGCGATGGGCATGAGGTGTTAGGTCTTTCCCTCGGGGTTAGTCGCAAGCGTCGTGGCAGGCCGCCCGGCCGTAGGCCAGTTGGGCAGCGGCCAGGACGTCCTTTATGGATGCGTGGTGCGCTTCGGCGGCAGCGCGACAGTCTTCGAACTCCGGCGAGGCCGTCACAACCGCCGACCCGCGAGAGCCGATCTTGATGCCAATCGGGCCGAAGCGCGTCTGGACGGTCTCGTGGTGACGCAGAAGCTTCGTCCGTGCGCACACTCGGCGGCGGACGCCGAAGCTTGTGGTTTCCGACAGGATGATGGTTTCGACGGCGCTTGCATCGGCCGGGGCGCAAAGGGCCGACAGAATCCACCCGGGCCTGGATTTCTTCGTGGTGACGGGGCTGGCCCAGGCGTCCACGCAGCCGGCGGCCAGGAGGCGCTCGATCGTTGCGCCGATCAACTCGCCCGTGCAGTCATCGAGGTTCGCCGAAAGCTCCACGACCGTGTCGGCCTCGCCGTCGCTGTCGGCTTGGCCCACGAAGACGCGCAGGACGTTGGGCAGCGGGCCTTCATTGCGCGAGCCTGCGCCGTAGCCGACGGACGTAAGCGTCATCGCCGGCAGGGGGCCGAACGATTCGGCCAGCGTTGTCAGCACGGCCGCGGCGGTCGGCGTGATGGCCTCGCCCTCGATCTGGAGGCCGGACAGAGGAACGTTCGCCTCGGCCAGCAGGCGGGCGGTCGCGGGGGAGGGCACGGGCAAGACGCCGTGATCGCACTGGACCGTTCCCCGCCCGGAGGGAACGGGTGAGCAGACAACGCTGGCAGCGCCCAGAAGCTCCATCGCTGCGCAGGCGGCGACGATATCGACAATGCTGTCGATGGCGCCGACCTCGTGAAAGTGGATGTGCTCGACGTCGATGCCGTGGATGTGGGCCTCGGCGGCGGCCAGGCGGGCCAGCACCGCTTCGGCCCTGGCGCCGGCGCGCCCGATCAGGTCGGCCTGGCGGATTATGTCGCGAATATCGGTGAAGTGACGGCTGGGCGGGCTGCTCTGATCGACGTGGACGCGAAACCATGTTGCCGTGATGGCGCCGCGCTGGACGCGTTCGGCGCCGAGGGTGTAGCCGCCCACACCGAGCTTGTCCAGCTCGCCGGCCAGAGCGTCCATCTCCACACCGGCATCGAGTAGGGCGCCGACAATCATGTCGCCGGCGGCTCCGGCGAAACAGTCGAAATATGCCAACGTCATGGTTCAGCCTTTCCGCACCGACCGAGCATAAGGCCCAAGCCAGACGCGTGAAGTAGGCGAAGTTTAGATGGCCAGCGGGACCAATGCAACCCGCAGTGGGGCTGGATGTTGGATTGGGACTGCGGGCCCGTATGATAGATTGGCCGGGGAAGCGGGCCCGCAAGCGACCCTTGCCCTTCTGCCCGGCGTCGCATTCTTGGGCACTGCAAGGCACTCAGTCCAGCAGCTCCGGCAGGCCGATGCGGCGGACCTCATCTAACTGCGCCAGGTCCGCCAGCCGCGCGACCTCGATAGTGCCGATGACCATCTTGACGGCCGAAGCGTCGAGGATCTTCTCGAAGCCCAGCTCCTTAAGCTTGGCCAGCACTTCGTCGCTCAGGTCCGTCAAATAGACCGCCACCTCAAGCTTGCCGCCGCTGACGCTGAGCGTTTTGTCAGCGTAGTTCCCGTCCGCGTCGAGCTTGTCGGCCAGGCCGTGCAAGGCCTTATCGAGTTTCAGCTCGGCGATCTTCTGGCGCTTTTCCTCGTCGCTGAGCTTCTCGTCATCGCGGATCTGCTGGACTTGGCGATCCTGCGTCTTTCTCCCGTTGTCTTCGTCGACACTCGCCTCTGGTAGCGCCATCGCGGCAAAGCCACCACCGCCACCACCGCCACCCGAACCGACAAGGCGCGCTGTGGACACCGGTGAGGGCCTATCGCCGAAGACGCCTTCATAGCTGACGCCTTCGGGCATCTCCACCGGCACGGCCACCGTGCGCGGCTTGCCGCCGACGGTGACGACCTTCTCCTCCACGGCCACGAAGCTGGTGAACCGCGTCATCAGCCGATAGGTTATCCCCAGCCCGATGATGCTCTCCTTGATGGCCGGATCAGGACTTCCCTGCTGGATGCCGGACAGGTCCTGGCTCATCAAGTGGGCGACCTTCTTTCGGGCCCACATGGCCGGGATCGCCCCGGGGTCGGCCGACGCCGGCAAGGTCACCTTCAACTTCCGCTCGAACGGGCCGGCGACCGTCTGCCCGCGCAGCGTGATCGTCCCGGCCCTGTCGGCGGCGCCAGGCTTGTACCGTCCGTAGAGGACCACGGGCTTGGCGCTGAACAGATCGGGGATCAGTTGCGGATAGAGTTCGTCGGCCTCGATAGCGTCGGCCAAGTCACCGAAGTCGACGGCCACGTCGGTCAGGACGGGGGCGTTGATGCGGTCATAGAACTGCTCGGCGGTTTTCTCGGCCTGGCCCTGGTTGAGGGCGTAGGCGGCCTCGCCGCGGCCGGCGCGGGCCATGTTGCCCAGCAGATAGCGGTTGACACTGGTGCCGATGCCGAAGCTGAAGACCCGCGTGGTGCGGGCGTTCTTCTGAACGGCGTCGATGATGGCCATGTCGTTGCCCACGTAGCCGTCGGTCAGGAAGGCGACGATGCGGATCTTCTCAGGATCATGCTCGCCGGCCAACGCTGCGTGGATGGCCTTCATCATCTCCGTGCCCCCGCCGCCCTCCAGCGAGTCGACGAACTTCATCGCCTCAGCACGGTTGGCCTCGGTGTTGGCCCGGAGTTTGTCCCACAGGATCTTCGTGGTGCCGGCGAAGGTGATCAGGTTGAAGGTGTCGGCGTGGCGAAGCTCCTTGATGGCCCGGCGCATGATCGACTTGGAGGTTTCGATCGGAAAGCCCCGCATCGAGCCGGACGTATCCAGCACGAAGATGATCTCACGCGGCATGATCTGGTCGGGCTGGACCTTCTCGGGCGGCTGCAGCATCAGCAGGAAGAAGCCGCCGCGTTCGTCGACCCCGGCGAGCGTTGCGTCGCTGATAGCGTCGGTGACGGTCGACCAAACCAACACGAAGTCCTTGTTGGGGATCTCCTTCTTGTTGGCCAATTGAACGGCGACGCTCGATCGCTCGGTGTCCTGCCATTCCATATTGATGCCGTGCTGCTCGCTGCGCAGTGCGTGGATCGCCGCACCCGCATCGAGAGCGACTGCCAGCGAGATGTCGTGGCCGGCGCGGGTGTCCTTGGGCGTGACGGGCGGGGTGATTCTGGAGGCGTCGGGCACCTCATCGGTGTCCTCGGCCCAGCCGGTGCCGGCTTGTCCCGTCGGCGCGCCCGGGATGTAACGCGGCCCGACCACCATCGGAAAGACGAAGCTTACCTTGCCGTCTTCGTAGGTTAGCAGCTCCGTGTAGCTGATGGTGATGGTGACGGCCTTGCCCGGCTCAATGTTGGCCACGGACTGGGTGAAGATGTTGGGCCGCTCCTGGTCCAGAAGGCCCGCAACGTGCCCGGCGGCCTTGGCCTGTTCGTAGATCTTTCTGGCCTCGTCGCGTTCCTTGATCAGGCCGCGGATGACGCGGTCGCCAACCGTCATCGTCATGTCGTGGACGGCTGCCGACGCCCTCAGCGGGAAGACGTAGACGGCTTCGATCTTGTCCTCAAAGGGATTGTGGAACTCCTGCGTGACGGTCACCCGGGCCAGCAGGCCCGTGATGACGGCCTGGACGTCCGTGTGCTTCAGGGGGCACAAGCCGACGGGCCTGCCCTCGGCATCGACCGCCCGAAGTTGGCCTTCCGTGACTTTCGGGGGGGCAGGCTGCTCCGACTGGGCCTGGGCGGCGCCGACGGCCAGCAGAACGACCGTTACGAAAGCTATCAGGGCTCTTGCGGTATGTAGCATGGCAGGTCCTTTCCAGTATCCCTAGACGCGGCGGCTACCGCGCACTTAGACGCCCGGGAGCCGGCTATGGTTCGCCGAAATCCGGGCGACGGCGTATGGCTGTGCCTACTGAAAACTCCGTCTGCCACATTCTACAAGGACTTACGGACATTGCCATCCCGGCCCAACTGCACGACTTGGTGGAACACTTCGTTGGGCCGATGATCCTGCGGCGGGACGGGACGATCGTACCAACGAAAACGGCCCCGGCGGATGCCGAGGCCGATGTTCCGAGTAACATAGCGGGGGATTCGGATCCACGACCTCCGGGTTATGAGGCTTAAGCTTTCCTGCAGTCTCGGAAGATTTCGCTGCGAGCCCTTTGTGACACAGCGCCTCCATCGCTGCGTCAAAGGCCCGCTGCCTTACGGATATCTACGCTGATAGAACTGTGTTCAGGTTCCGCCGGCGGCCTTGTCGTCACTCGTCGTTAGCGCCCTGCTTCAACTTCGTCAGCAGCTCGACGATCCCATTCTGAATGATCTTCTCAACGCTCGGATCCAGGGCGAGCCCATACTTACTGCTCAGGGCGATCATAAGGGGTGAGGCCTCATAGCCGCCGCGTGGGCCCATTTCATAGGCGGCGGCTGTGGCGATATATCCTCCCCCCACGCAGTAGCCCAGCGTGACGGTATGGCTGAACGGGGAGACCTTGTCGGCGAAGAGCTGGTAATCGCAAAACGTCTCGTACGGCAGAGACAGGATGCACAGATCGGGCCCGATGGCCATGGCCTTCATCGGGTAGTCCAGCGATCGCGGCTTGTCGCCTTCCTGTGCGGTCTTGAGCAACTTCTTGAGGCGTTTGTCTTTGGGATTGTCCTTGATGGCCTTTTCGACCTCGGCCACGGAAGGCGGCTGCTGGTAGGGCAGGCTGACGGTGAGCGATTCGGCCCGGATCGGCCCCGGCCTCACCCCTTCCACGTTCGCCCGCAGCAACGCGTTGGCCAGTTTGGCGCCGACGGCGTCGCAGGCTTCGGGCCCGCCTCGCAGGGGAAACGCGTTGATGTTGGCGCCGCATCCCTGGCCAAACATGAAGACCCCGCCGTCTTCCGGCCGTCCGCCGCCGCCCAGGAACTTCTTCAGCCGGGCGATCGCCGAACCGGGGTAGTCGGAGCTGATGACATCCGAGAACTGCGTGATAACCGGGTGGGCCGCGTAGGTGAACAGCACCGCGATCCGTGCCGATCTCTCGGTCGCATGGATGGCGATGATGTCCGTCCAGGGCGCCACTGGCCCGTCCGGGTTGATGGCCATCGTCACCTGGCCGTCGTCCTGGATGAGCCTGCGGTTGAACCCGATCTGGATGGGCACCCGGTCATAGCCAATCGCGCAGGGCTCCAGGGCCTCGTTCGCCTCGACCGTGAGCGCCACGCAGGTCTTGACCAGCCAGTCGCCGTAGCTCATGCCGTCTTGCCACTCGCCACTCGGCCACCCGGCGTTGTGAGTGTGACTGTTGTTGATCGTCACGTTGTCGGCCGGGATGCCGGTGGCCTTGGCGATGCCCTCGCGTATCTGCACCGTATGGCCGAGGCCGAGACCGACGCAGTCCAGCGTGAGCACGGCAATTCGCGTCGAGCCGTCCGAGAGGACCAGGGACCGGGCGTACATGTCCTGGTGCACTTTGCTGCGATCCCGCGTGCTGGTGATCTGGACCTCCCTGGCGCCCGCCGACAAGACCGGTGTCGGCGCCTCCGTTGCCGGTTCCGTGGCCAGCTGGCACCCCACCGACGTAACGGCCATGATCAGACACAGGTATGCACACTTCATTGCTGCCTCCTCGCGCTGGGTGTCGAAGGAGCATAGGCTACGACAATGCGATGCTGCCGGTCAAGCCTGGCCGGCGCACGCACGGCGTTCAATTGTCCCTGCCGGAAACTCCGTCCGCCATATTCTACCGGCACTTACGAACATTACCATCTCATGCCCCCAACGCTACCATGCGCCGTCATTTGCTGCCGGAGGAGATGAACGATGGGCTTTGTTCACGGGGTGTTGATCCTCTTAAGAGCTTTCTTGTGTTCGAGATCTTCGCTCGCCGCAGAGGACCTGGCGTTGAGGCAGCAGCTGGTCGTCCTGCAGCGTAAGGGCCATCGGCCCGAGCTCCGCGGGCGTGATCGAATCTTCTGGAGGTGGTCGTCGCCGCTCTGGACAGGCGATTGCCTTGAAAAAACTGGGCCTGGAGTTATCTCCGGGTCCCAATAGCGGGCGCGACCTGGGGCGGAACGACTGGCTGGTGCAGGGACAGCAGAATCGCTCGATATAAAAAATATGAATTCTTTTCCAGGTTATGCGGCGGAAACAGCAAATATCGGACAAGCAACGCAAATTACCTAGAAATGCGTGGCTTGGGCGTCCGAATATCATATAGCGATTCAACGGAGTGTTTGTCATTTCGAGATAAGGGCTGGCAGACAATGGTAACGGTCAAACAGGAGTGCGTTGAGTTTGAGTTCTTTCGGCCCCAGGCGCGGGAAGTATATGTTGTGGGGGACTTTAACGATTGGCAGCAGGGCCACACACCGATGGAGCGACTGGCGGATGGGCATTGGCGGGTGCGGCTGAGTTTGCCGGGGGGGGTATTTCGCTTTCGCTACCACGCCGATGGTGAGTGGTTCACCGACTACGCGGCCTTTGGCGTCGAGCCGGGACCGATGGGGGTCGACAGCGTCCTGCTCGTGCCGGAGCAGCAGCGTGCCCTGCGAGCGGCTGCATAGCGCGGACGGCCAAGAGGGGCATCAATCGTCGGCGGAGTCTTCGTCGAGATCCCCATCGACGTCTTCGGCAAGATCCTCGTCCTGATCCTCATCATCGACATCGTCGTCGGGATCGTCGGGAAGCTTGGTCGATTGAGGTGCCGGTTGGGCTGCGGCCTTGGCGGCGGCGCGAAGTTCCTCGACATTGGGCAGGTCGTCCAGGCCCGCCAGGCCGAACACTTCCAGAAAGCGGCGGGTGGTCCCGTAGAGCATCGGCCGGCCGAGGATCTCGGCGCGCCCGACGATCTTGATCAGTTGCTTCTCGATCAGGCCCCGCAGCACCTCTCCGCACGCCACGCCACGAATGGCCTCGATGTCGGCCCGAAGAATCGGCTGGCGGTAGGCGATGATGGCGAGCGTTTCGATGGCGGCCTGTGAGAGGCGCGAGTCCTTGCGGGTCTGCACCAGGCGCGACAGGACCTCGTCGAACTGCGGGAGGGTCTGCATCTGAAAGCCGCCCGCGATGGCCTTGATCTGAAATGCGGCGCCCTGTTGCCGGTAGCGGGTGTTCAACTGCTCGATGGTCTTTCGGACCGTCGCCTGGCTGGTGGTCTGTGTGACGTCGCAGATCTTCGCAGCCGTCAGGGGGGTGTTGCTGGCCAGCAGGATCGCTTCGACCGATGCGGCGAAATCGTCGGCCGGCGGTGTCGTGGGCTGATCGTTCATGGCTGTAACTTAGTTGAGATTGCGAGGGCTCGTCAAGGTTATGACGACACGCCGCCGCGAGTGCAAGGGTGGTAGAAGCTTTCGGGGTGCGGCCTTTGTGGTCGTAAGCGGCCAGTTTTATAACGCAGAGATACTGTTGGACGTGGCGGAACTATATCAAGGATTTGTGATTCGGGCCAGTGGGCTAGGGCATTTGGCCTTGTGGGCGTCGGCCGGGCGTAGACAATGGCCGGCTGAGGTGAACGATGAAGGTGGTGTTCTTTGGCAGCGGGACGTTCGCCGTGCCGTCTTTGCAGGCGGCGGCATCGGCCCATGAGATTGTTCGGATCGTCACGCAGCGGGCGCGGCCGGCGGGGCGCGGGGGCAAGATGCGCCCAACGCCGGTGGCGACAGCGGCGGAGCAGATGGGGCGCGAGGTCGTCGAGTGCGGCGACGTCAACAGCGCCGAGGCGGTCGAAGCTGTCGCCGCCTGTGGGGCCGATGTGATCTGCGTGGCCGATTTCGGCCAACGTGTCCACCGGCCGATGCGCGAGGCGGCGCGGCTGGGGGCGCTGAACGTGCATGGATCGATCCTGCCCGCGCTTCGCGGCGCTGCGCCAGTCAACTGGGCGATCATTCGCGGCCTGGAGCGGACGGGTGTGACGACGTTTCGACTGGTCGACGAAATGGACGCCGGGGCGATTTATCTGATCAAGGAGACCGCCATCGAGCCCGGCGAGACGGCCGAGCAGTTGAAGGCCCGCCTGGCCGAGCTTGGGGCCGAGGCGATCTGTGAAACGCTGGATGGGCTGGCGGCCGGGTCGCTGGAGGCGACCGAGCAGGACCACACGAAAGCGACGCGCGCGCCCAAGCTGAAGAAATCCGACGGACGGATCGACTGGCGGGCGGATGCGAAGACGATCCGCGATCTCATCCATGGCGCCTGGCCGTGGCCGGGCGGGCAGGCGGTGTTGGCCCGTCAGGCGGGCGGGGATGTGGCGGTCGTCATCGCGCGTGCGACGGTCGAGGATGTCGGCGGCGGGGGGCAGAGCCCCGGCATGTTCGACGACGAGCTGCGGGTCCGGACGGGTGGGGGTCGGCTGCGAATTGACCAGATCAAGCCGGCTGGCAAGCGCCTGATGGCGTGGGCCGACTTCGTTAACGGCTATCGGATCGCCCTGGGCGATCGGTTTGTTGAAGTTGAGGTCGATGATGTCGGTTAGCGCGCGGGATATCGCCGTTTGGGCCCTTCGGGATCGGGCTGGAAACGTGACGGCCTCATTGCGACGCCTGCTGGACGAGCGGGATGTCACACCGGTGGATCGAGGTCTGGCCCGCGAGTTGGCCTTGGGCGTGGTCCGGCGGCGCGGGACGCTCGAGGCGATTCTGAAAAGCTTCCTGGCCCAGCCTGGCAAGAAGGTGCCATCCCCCATTCACGAGATCCTGCTGGTCGGGTTGTATCAGATTCTGTTCCTGGACCGCGTGCCGGAGTTCGCGGCCGTCAACGAGGCCGTTCGCCAGGCGTCGATGGGAGAGCGAAAGGGGCGCGGCGGGTTCGTCAACGGTGTGCTTCGCAGTATTATCCGGAGCATCTCGCCGGCCGAGACCGGGCGGGGACCGATAGCGCCGGACGTTATTCCGGTGGCGGTGGAGACCCATCGGCGGGTGGATCGGGCGGTGTTCGCCGATCCGAAGGACGAGCCGGCGACGTACCTGGCCCAGGCCTATTCGTTGCCGCCGGCCCTGGCCGAGCGATGGCTGGAACAGACCGATGGCAAGTTGCCCCCGGCGATCCGCTGGGCTGCCCAGAGCGACACCTCGCCGCCGCTGATCGCTCGGGTGAACCGTCTGCGGGCGACTGTGGGCGAGGCGATCGCGGCCCTGGAAGCCGAGGGCATCGAGACGACCGGCCACAGCAACGGCCAAAGCATCGTCTTCGCCCAGCACCTGGATGTTACATCGCTGGGCGTGTTCCGGGACGGTTGGATCCAGCCTCAGGACCCCACGGCGACGGGGGTCGTGACCGGCGCTGACGTACGGGCGGGGATGAAGGTGCTGGATTTTTGCGCATCGCCGGGGACCAAGACCACGCACCTGGCCGAGCGCATGGACAATGCGGGCGAGATCGTGGCGCTGGACGTTTCGCAGGAGAAGCTTCAGCCGATTCTCGACAACTGCCGGCGCATGGGGGTCGACATCGTCACGACCGCGGAGGCCAAGCAACTCGGCGGCCTGTCGGCGATGGATTTCGATCTGGTGCTGGTGGACGCCCCGTGCAGCAACACGGGCGTGTTGGCGCGACGGCCCGAGGCGCGGTGGCGGTTCTCGGGGCGGGCGATGAGCAAGCTGGTCGACGACCAGAAATCGCTCCTGTCGGCGGCGTCGCATTTCGTTCGCCCGGGCGGGCAGTTGGTCTACAGCACCTGCAGCATCGAGCGGGAAGAGGATCATGGGATGGTTGGCTTCGCGCAAAATCGTCTGGGCCTGTCGCTGGCGGCTGAGAAGCTCACACGGCCCGGCGGCGCCGACGATCCGACCCGATGGCATGACGGCGGGTACTATGCTATATTTCGTCGGCCGTAACGGATGACGAAAGCCCATCTCCGCGCGGTCTACCCCATGGCCAAGAAAGACAAGCAACCCAAGCGCCCCCATGGCGTTCGCATCAAGAACCGCCGGGCCTGGCGCGATTTTCATATCGAGGCCAAGGTCGAGTGCGGCATCGAACTGCTGGGGACGGAGGTCAAAAGCCTTCGCGCCGGACAGGTCAAGATCGACGAGGCCCACGCCCGCGTGAAACGGGGCGAGTTGTTTCTGATCGGGGCGAACTTTGCCCTTTATCCGCAGGCGGCCCCGGGGATGCAGCACGTCCCCACGCGTGAGCGCAAGCTGCTGCTGCACCGCCGCCAGATCAACGAGATCGAGGCCCACGTGCGGCAGAAGGGCCGAACCGTCGTGCCGCTGGAGGTGTATTTCAAGCGGGGGTGGGCCAAGTGCGTCTTGGGACTGGCCGTCGGCAAACGACAATTCGACAAACGCGCAGACCTCAAGAAGCGCGAGCAGGAGCGCGAAATGTCGCGCCACATGCGCCGCTCACGCCGATAGGCCCTCCCGCCGGCGCTAGATTTCCGAAACCTGCCTGCCGCCATTCTTGCCAGCTTTGATCGCCCGGTAGAAGCACCATATCAGCCCGATGACCAGCATGGCGATCATCAAGGCCAGGACAACGTGGCCAGGCGCCGATAGCTCCTGGGGCGCGGCGGGCGCTGTTTCGGATGTCTTTGTGGCGGCTGCGATGGGGTTGAGAGCAACCAGGCAATAAAGGATGAGCCCGAAAGCTGAGCCAAGCGTCAGCACGCCTACGCCGGCCGACAGGCGGGCCAGGCTGCTCGGACGGCGATCGGCCTTTTCGGCGCGGCTTACGGTTCGCCCGCCAAGCAAGATGACGACCACGGTCAGGACTGCGACGATGGCCGGAGTCAGGGATATCGTGGCGACGTTAAGGCCCAGGAACGTGTGGGATCCTGACTCCGTCGGGATCCCCCCGGCCGACAGCATGCGTGCGACCGTACACGCGACCCCGCCGATAGCGACGACAAGCAGCCCTGTAGCGACCATGCCCCGCCGCCGGCCCACGCTTTGTTGCCCAATATGCTCGGCGTGGGCGTTCGCGCCGGCCGATCGAATGACGCTCAGGATCACGGCTAAGACCGGAATCGCGCCGGCGATTAACAGGGCGACGAATTTCGTTGGATCGAGTTCGCCGGTCTCGGGATTATGGATCAGGCCGCCTGCCTTGGTAAGTTCCTCCATGATGGACCATGCGAACAGCGCGGAGAGTATGATCGGAGCGAAATACCGGATGATCCAATCCCACCAGACGCCGAGCTTCCAGTCGCTGCGCTCGTTGGCGTGTTCTCGCAGGCGGCCGATGCGATAGGCCCAGCCGACGACGACGGCTTCGAGCAGGCCAAGCAGGACGATGCCGCCCCACGGGTTGTTGATGAACTCATCGATCTGCCCCAGCCATGCCAGTCCGCCGCGCGTGCAGTAGACCAGGCCCACGGCAAAGCCCACCACCGTCATCCCAATCAGCGTCCTGCCGCGACGCCAGCCGGTCTTGTCCACAATGGACGCCAGCACGCTCTCGGTGATGCTGAAGGCCGAGTCGATCCCCAACGTCAGCAGCGCGATGAAGAAAACTGCCCCGAACCACGCGGCATATGGCAGTTGGGCCAACGCATAAGGGAATGCAACAAACGCCAACCCCGCATCCTTTATGGCAACATCCTCTACGGGCACGGGATTGCCGGCCTGCTGTGTCGCGAACGCCATCGCGCCGAGCGTTGCGAAGACGGCGATTCCGGCCATGAAGCTCGTGGCGACATCGGCCAGGCCGATGATGGTCGCGTTATTGTTGATGTCGCTCTTGCGGTGAAGGAAGCTGGCGTAGGTGATCATCACGCCGAAGGCCAGACTCATCGAGAAGAACATTTGCCCGAACGCCCATCGCCACGTGTCGGGGCTGGCTAGCTTCTCCCATGTTGGATGCAGGAAGAAGTTCAGTCCTTGGGTCGCACCGGGAAGGGTCAGCCCGCGGACCATCAGGATCAGCAGCATGATCCACGGCAGGGGGACGGTCCAGAGGACGACTTTGGACACCAACCGGACCCCCTTGAAAATGCACAGGTACATGGCTACCCACGTCACGGCCAAGGCGATCACAATCGGCGTAACGAACCCTCCCAGAGCGTGGGGCTTTGTTCCCGCAGCAAGTTCTGCCGGGGTCCACCTGTTCAGGAAGGTGTACTTAAAGAAATCGGCGGCCTTGCCGACCCCCGCAGCGCCTTCAGCCGCCCACGGAAGCTTGCCGCCGTCGAAGATACCTTGCACGCAGAACACCAGGAAGTTTCCGCAATAGGCCAAGATCACCGGATAGTAGGTGATGATGACGAACCCCAGCAGAATGCCCCACCAGCCGATCGGCTCGGTCTTGCGATTGATGGCGCGGAAGGCGTTGGGGGCGGCCCTTTGCGTCATGTGGCCCAGGGACAGTTCCAGGATCAGCAGCGGTATGCCGATGGCGACCATGGCAAAGATGTAAGGGATTAGGAATGCACCGCCCCCGTGGGCGTAGACCTTGTAGGTGAACCCCCACAGGTTGCCCAGCCCCACGGCCGACCCGACGGCGGCCAGGACAAAGCCGGTCCGCGACCCCCAGTTCTCTCGCTGCGAGTCCAGAAGCGGGCTCTCTGACATGACGGGATTCCTTTGGCTGCGATAAGGCTACTTAAGCGAGTGGGTATATTGGCTAAGACCGGCCGGCGAGACAACTATTTCTTGGTCCATGGGTTGACGAAGGGATGCGAATACCGTTCCCGGAGGCGGCGTTTCAGTTCGCACCCCGGCCCGGCCGATGTTATAATAAGGGTGAGCAAGATGCTTTGACTTTGCCGGGGGCGAACTGGATTCGACCGGGCGAGTTGAGGCGTCGGTGGCGTGCCCAGGTTCCAAGGAGGCCTGGTAAAACACCTTGGGTAACTTTTTACTTGCCAACACTGATTTGGCACTGGCTGCTTAATCTTAAGTAGCCCGCCTGCGGCTTCTTGCCCGTGAGGGGCCGCAAGGCGACGAAAAGCGGGCTTGCTGGTCGGGAGTGGTGCGGTTACCCGGCCGGGACTTTGGTCGCACTGGCTGAGCCTGGACCGTGTCGCTGCGGGCCTTGCTCGGCGAGATTAAACCAGCGACTATGCACGTAGAGGCCGGCGCTGAAACGTCACGGGACGCGGGTTCGATTCCCGCCGCCTCCACTCGATGCGTCCAAGCGGCTCCTCCGGAGCCGTTTGGACTTACTCGTGGCAAGCCATCTGGCTTGACAGGAGTAACCGCATCGAGTGTCCTGAGCGCAGCGGCCGAAGGTCGCCCAGTCGAAGGGCATTTTGCCCCGGGGACGGAACCGTCTTGGACACATTCTTCCTCTACATCCTCCGTTGTGCAGACGGCTCCTACTATGTCGGCTCGACGTCCGACCCGGTTGCCCGCCTTGAGGCACACAATGCCGGCCGAGGCCCGCGGTACACAGCCTGTCGGCGGCCGGTCGAGCTTGTTCACTCCGAGCCGTTTGAAACCATGGAGTCGGCCCGCCATCGGGAAGCCCAGCTCAAGAAGTGGTCGCGGGCCAAGAAGGAAGCCCTGATCGCCGGGGACAGAGAGCGGCTCCACGAACTGAGCCGGCGCCGCAGCCCGTCGGGAATGGCACGTCGCCAACCGGTACGCCGTTGCCTTCGAGACCGACCTCAAGACCCAGTCCGGCCACGCCTTCGCCAACCGCCACTTCTGGTAACGTGATCCCCGGCCCAGCCCTGCGTAGCTCGGCGGAAGAGCGAGCAAAGCAGGGCCAACCGCCACGTCTGGTGAGGTGGCCCACTACGGCTACCGTTGCGATCTACCTTAATCCGGTTAGCGTCCCTCTATTATCCTGAGTATAATTCTGACAGCATGTCCGGCCCCGACGTATGGGTTGCCAACGGTTAACTTGTTCGAGGTTCTTGCAGAAAGGTTTGGTGGGTGATGCTTAAACGAGTGTTGGTATCGGCCCTAGTAGCCGGAGCAATGGTATTCGCCGGATGCGGCGACAAGAGCGATGGCGGCGCATCGTCGTCTGGGCGAGTGGCCGTCGTCGACCTGAACAAGATCCTCGAAGATATCGGCCAGAGGGCCAGGATCGAAGAGGCCTCGCAGGTCCGCCAGCGGAATCTGGAGTTGTCCGTGCGTGTTCTGGAGCAGAACGCGCAGGCCAAACTGATATCGCTGGTCGAGGAAGTCGGCGAGAGGCCGAAAATGGCGGGCTACGAGCCCACAGATGCCGAGAAGAAGCGCATCGATGAGTGGGTTGCCAAGATGCAGAATCTCGAACGAGCGCGCCTGGATGCGGGCAACAAGATTCGCCAGGCCTTCAACCAGCAGCGTCAGGCCAATCAGCAGGTTATTCGCGCCGAGATCACAGAGATGCGCGACAGGATCAGCCCTCTGGCCCAGCGAATCGCCAGAGAGAGGGGGTTGGATATAGTCATAGATAAATCGTCAGTGCTGGCCCATGACAGCGCGATCGACATTACCGTCGCAGTGTTCGAGGAAGTCAACGAACTGCTCAAGGCGGGCGAGTTCCCGACGGTGACGGTCCCCGAGTTGTTGCAAGTGGTCCGCCAGCCGACGACGGATCCGGCCCCCGAGACGCCGTAAAGCAGTAGTCTTCAACGCGAACGTCTTCGCCTAACGGCGACGCCGTCTCAGGACGGCCAGGCCGCCCAGGGCCAGCAGGCTCATCGTCGCCGGTTCGGGGACGGTGGATAGGCTTACGTCGTTGCCGCTGCCGGCGGTGTATGAGATGAACAGGTCAACGCCGTCGACAACGCCGACCTCCGCGACGCACAGGAACATCCCGACCAGTACCGCGACCTGGTGGTCCGCGTTGCCGGCTATTCCGACTACTTCGTCAACCTGGCAGAGAACATCCAGAACGAGGTCATCGCCCGCTCCGAGTTCAACGTCGTCTGACGATACAAGGCCATCCACCGTCTGCTTGAGGTCGACGGGGATTGATCGGGACATAAATGGTAACCGTCCCGATTAGCGCTCACTATCGGCCGCGAGAGTCGTTGACGCTGGCTGAGTACGTGAACCGCAGACGCAATGGAAGTGTGTAATCAAGCCTTCCACTTGACGGGGATTCCGCTGCGCTCCATCCCCGCAAGTGAAGGCAACGTTGGCATCCAGAGAGGATGGGATCACTCGGCCATGATGACTGCTGAAGAGTATGTAAGACAACTTGAGGCCGAGCACGACATGGACTTGCTTGATGTGGTCGGGCGGTCTGAGGAGTTCGTGGGGGCCTCCTTGGAAACCGACAGGCTTTTCGGTGTTGACAGATCCCAACACCCAGATGGCCCCGGTCCCAGCGCAGCAGGCTATTCCTTCGTTGAGGGAACGCGCAAGGCTGCTGCCGAGTACAGGGATGACCTCATGTCTGTGATGAAGTATTATGCCATGCTGGCTTTCTCCTCTCCAGTGTTCGGTTTCATTCCCCTGCTGGAATTCAATGCCTTCGCAACCCGAGCTCCAAATGGTGAAGCAGTTTGTGTTTTGGACAATTTCCTCTTCAACTACTTTCACTACACTTCCATTGCACTATCGGAGTGCACGATACGGGGTGAAGACGGTCCGCCACCGACGGACCAGAAGGAGGCCCTGTTGTACGGGATGTTCGCTACCTTTTGGTTCTGCGGAATGGATGATCCGGAGTGTGTCCGCTATTTGCGCTCTGAGAGAAAGAGGCCCTTCTCAGTCGATCCCGACCGCGTCTGGTTTGCTGGGTGTATGTCGGAAGCGATGCTGATCTTTGTCCTGGCGCATGAATTGGCACACCATTCCCTTGGGCATCTTAACCAACTACAGCCAAGAAAGCTCTTCCGGAAGAAAGGGGCCGAGCCGCTCTATGTCTATAGCCGTTCTCAGCAGGAGGAGTTTGCGGCTGACTCCTGCGGTCTTCGGACCTTCTTGGGATACATGCAGGGCGATGCTCCGCTGATTCGATGCCAGAAGGGGCTCGCACTGCCACACGCTGCCACCCAGTGCGCGCCGCTTCTCTTTTTCGATCTTCTTGCCATCGCAGAGGAGGCCGTGCTTCCTGCTATTATCCCAGACTGCGCGGTCTCTCGTTCCCATCCGCCAGCGCGCGATCGAGCCATTGTGGCTAGAAAAGACCTCGAAGCACGGTGTGCGTCTGACGCACTGTCCTACTACAATCAAGCGGCACTACCATTCGTCGAGGAACTGGGGGACATTGTGGTGGAAACCTTGACGCGGATGGCGGAGCAAGCGCGAGCCAGAAATCAGTGCCGACAACCGGGTGGAGGCGACGCGGAGGACCGCGCGCCTCACCCGTGACGTCAGCCTCTTCGCCACCACCTCTTCCTCTGCTGCCGCCAATCCGCTGGTAGGTCTTTCTGCAGTCTTCGCAGGCTCCCCCCCCCGGCTCCTTGCCGCGCAGGACGGCCTCGACGATGTCCGGCGCGAGGCTGGTCCGGGCGTAGCGTCCGGCCGACGTAGGTGCGGTCGACGCCCACAGCCTGGGCGAGGTCTTCGATGCTGGGATGTTCGCCTGACTCGAGTTGGTCCTGCCAGTGGTGGGCTTTGGCGATGGCCTCGATGAGGGCCCGGTTGACGTTTCGCTGGGGTGTTGGCGCGGCGGGGATCCCGCCGCGGCGGATTTAGCTCTCGGTGCCTGCAATGGGTCTCTTCAGTTTCCAGCAGAGCGGCGGGGGGGCCGGCGGCGATTTGTCGCTGGTGCGGAGGTCTTTGGGCGTTTCTTTGATCGGCTCGCACTGGCGCTCTGCCCTCTAACGCTCTGTCGTTGCGGCCCGCGCCGGTTGGTCAGGACGGCTTCCGCTCTGCGAGGCGGATGGTTTCGAGGAGGATGCAGGCGAGGATGATGCACCCGCCGATGGTGGTGCGGAGACTGATGGTCTCGGTGAACAGCAGGTACCCCCAGAAGGCGCCGTAGACCACCTGCATCAACGAGAGGATGCCAACCGTCTTGGCGCTGAGGTGTCGCAGCCCGGCGGCATAGAGCGATTGGGGCAGGGCGGTGAAGACGACACCCAGCGCTACCAGCAATCCGATGGCGCGGACGGAGTAGGGCTCGGCCGTGGTGGGGATAAAAGGCAGTAGGCACAAACACGTGATCAACGTCTGCCAGAACATCAGCGTCGAGCCGCTGTAGCCCTTGGCGTACTTGCGGATGACGATGTTTCGGGAGGCGAACAGCGCCCCCGACACCACCGCCAGCACGACGGCAATCGTGGCCGGACTGTCGAAGCTTATCCTAGGCAGCGCGATACGCACGCCGCCCAGCACGATCGCAAATGCGGCCGGGCCCTCGGAGCTTGACACGGGCAGCATGATGAGCACACCGACCAGCACGACGACAGCCAGCACGACATCCATCAGCCGGGGGCGCTTGCCGAACGCCAGAGGCTCGGCGATTGCGGTCAGCGCGGGGTAGGTGTTGAGGGCAACGATGACGACGGCGGCATCCGCCAGTTGCAAGGCAGTGAAGAGCGTTACCCAGTGGACACACATCAGCACGCCCAGCACGCCCATTACCCAATAGTCTTTGGGGCGCTTGACGCCGAGGGGGCCGCCGGTGGCCTTGAGGAAGATCGTCAGCACCGCCGCCGCGATCAGCGCGCGAAAGCACACGATGCCTTCGGGGCTCATCGCGATGCCCTTGGGGAACATCAAGGTCAGCCCCCAGAGAAAGACGGCGGAGTTGACGTGGATCAGGCTGAGCGTCTTGGGCTTCATCAGCGGGGGCGTCGTCGTCGCCGATTGGTTGCCGGTGCGAAGGCCTTTGGGCGCTTCTTCGATCGGCCCGCACTGGCGCTCTGTCCCTTAGCGCTCTGTCGTTTCGGAGTGCGACGGGCGGGGCGGGGGCCTGCCGCTCGGCGCTGGCGGGCCCGTTCCATCCGCCGCAGTTGGGCCTGCTTGTCCGGGCTCTCGGCGGGCAGCCCGTCCACCAGGCCGTTGGCGGCATCGTCGGAATGGAAAGCGTGATCGAGATCTACCGGGACCCGTTTCTCGATGAGCCGCTCGATGTCGCTGAGATATTCCATTTCGTCACCGGAGCAGAAGGAGATCGCCTTGCCGTCCCGCCCGGCGCGGGCCGTCCGCCCGATCCGGTGGATGTAACTCTCAGGTTCGTTGGGCAGATCGAAATTGATCACGTGGCTTACGTCGTCCACGTCGATCCCGCGAGCGGCGATGTCCGTCGCCACCAGCACGCGGAGCCTGCCGTTTCGGAATCCGTCCAACGCGCGGGTGCGGGCGTTCTGGCTCCGATTACCATGGATCGCCTCGGCGGCGATATCCCTGCTCACCAACTGCTTGCAGATACGGTCGGCCCCATGCTTGGTCCGCGAGAAGACCAGGACGCGGCAGACCGTTGTATCTCGCAGGATCGTTTCGAGGAGCTTGCGCTTGTCATCCTTATCCACGAACATGAGCGTCTGATCGACGCGTTCGGCCGTCGCCGACTGCGGCGCGACCTCGACCCGCACCGGATCGGTAAGCAGACGGTCGGCCAGTTCCGCCACAGCCGAGGGCATGGTGGCGGAGAAGAACAGGGACTGGCGCTTGGCCGGCAGGGCGTCGATGACCCGGCGCACATCGTGGATAAAGCCCATGTCGAGCATGCGGTCGGCTTCATCGAGGACAAAGTATTCCAGGTGTTTGAGGCTGATGAGCTTCTGGCCCATCAGATCGAGCAGCCGACCCGGGGTGGCCACGAGGATATCCGGCCCGCGTTTGAGGGCCTTTTCCTGGCCATGCTGGCTGACGCCGCCGAAGATGACCGTGCTCGTCAACCGCAGATGGCGGCCGTACGTCTGAAAGCTGGCGCCAATCTGCGCCGCCAGCTCGCGGGTCGGGGTCATAATTAGCGTACGGATGCGGCGCTCGCGGCGGCCGGACTTGTGCAGCCCTTGCAGGATGGGCAGGGCAAAGGCTGCGGTCTTGCCCGTGCCGGTCTGCGCGCTGCCGAGCAGGTCGCGGCCTTTGAGAAGGTGCGGAATGCAGCGCACCTGAATGGGCGTCGGGATTTCATAGCCCTCTTCAGCTACGGCGCGGGCAAGGGGTGCGATCAGATCAAGTTCACTAAACTTCTGAAGTTCAGACATAGACATCATTTCCTTACAACAACAGTGTTAGCCACCTGTAAAAGGGTGGCGCTAAGCGAATCGGTGAATGGAGACCAAAACGGAAGATGTTCAGGCTCGTTCAGCCGGCGGCACATCACAAGTGCCAACGCATTGACTGGAGCCCGATCCCGGGGAAGCCAGCGGGGTATTTGCTGCGGGCCAATCTCCCTAAGCGGGAGTCAGGATCCGGCCTCGCAACGAAGCCGCATTATCGCGGAACAACTCCCCACTGCAAGGGAAATTCTGAGCAGATGGTGTGGCCGTGCTGAATATGATTGGCCTGCTGACGGTCATATGGAGGCCCACACACACAACCCGGGCCTGACCTGACGCGGCCCACACAACAGGCGGCCATCCTTCTCAAAGCGACCGCCGCCCGTTTCATTCAGAATCGCTCTAGCCGTTCGCGGCTGGTGTCTTCTGTTTTATCTAGTAGTTAAGAGAGAGGCCGATTGTGAAGATCAAGTGGAAGAGGACAATCTTTGCGCGGAGGTCGAGGTCTGGGCGTACAAACCACCCTACAGAGCTAGGATGCCCTTCTTTTCAGCACGATCAGTGAGACGCTGCATGGCGGCAGGGGGATTTGCCGGGTGAAGGTTTTGTCGTCGATGCGCTCGGTGGCGGCCGGTTCGAGCAGTTCGAGGGATTCTTTCGCGCGGATGGCGGCCGCCTGGTCGGGGGTGGGTTGATACGGTGAGCCCTGGGCGACCCATGCGGCGTGGGCGTTACTGTGGGCGTGGTCGATGCGATAATGCTCGACCGTCACGTCGCCGTCAAGCGACAGATTCTCGACGGTCAACTCCACAGTCATCTCGTTTCGCTCCTCGTACGGATCGCCGCTGAAGCGCACGAGCATGACCTGCACCGAGCCGTCTTGGCTGCGGGTGGCGATGCCGCTGATCGTGCGCTCGGTTTCACTGCTCGTGAGCGAGACGCGTTGGTCGCCCAGCATGTTCAGCAACTCATAGCCATTGACCAACGGCTGGCGGAAGCCGGAGTAGCTACTGACCAGACATCGCCCGCCGTCGAAGTCTCGGCCGTTGACGGTGTCGCGCCCGCCTGCGGGGCACCACGCCAGCACGTCGGCCTTGATGTAGCCGTAGTGGTCCTTGAGGAAGCAAATCTCGCTGACCAGCTTGCACAGGAACGCGGCCGAGTACTCGTTGTCGCGATGGACCAGCCACGGCAGCGGGCCCATGCCTCCTTCATAGCCGAGCTTGCCGCCCTCGTAGCCCGCCACCCCGCCATCGACATTCAGCCACCCGCCCCAACTGATGCCCCATTCGTCGACCAGCAGCGGACAATCCTTCAGCCCCGGCTGGAGGCTGATGTACTTCGACGTTTCCTGGATGTGGCCGACGATCACTTCCGGCTGGGGCCAGGGCCATTCGCGCCCCGGGTGGCCGGCGTAGCTGTGCAATGCCACGAAGTCCAGCGGCGTGCCGACCTCGCCGGTGGCGTAGTTGACCTCCTCCTGACAGTGCGTCAGGAAGCTGTGCAGAAACGGCAGCCACGCCCGCGTGGAAATGTTCGGCCCACCGACCTTGACCATCGGCAGCGCGCGCCGGGCGCCGGCGGCGAAGTGGTCATAGATGCGGCAATAGATATCCAGGTCGATCGCCTTGGGCCCGGCGGGCTCGTTGATGCACTCCCAGTACCACGTGGCGATCTCATCGGGGCCGAACCGCTCGACGGCATAGGTGACCATTTCGCAGACGTGGTCCTGCCACTTGACCATGTCCACCGGGCCGGGGTTGCGGTCGCGGGGCAGGTGGTCGCGTTTGCGGACGGGCAGCAGCTCGCCCGGCACGCTGACGATCACAATCGGCTTGTCCCCGGCGGCCAAGATCGCCTCGGCCGTGCGATCCTGCTCCGGCCAGCTCTCCGGCCGGCCGCCCCAGATGTCGGCCCGCCAGTAACGAATGCCAACATCAGCCATGTACGTAACCAGCGGACGGTCGCCATCGGCGCTCGTCTCGATCATCGGATTGCACTGCCCAGCCCAAAACGGTTCGAGCGGACCAACGACCTTGCCTGCATCAACGCTAATTCTCATATCACTCATTCTAAAATAGGGACAGACCCTATTTTTCGGCGAGGGCTAGACTGGCTTAAGCGGGGTGACGACACGATTGGCATCGACACGGATCTTCATGCAGATCACCTTTAAAATAGGGTCTGTCCCTATTTTAAATGGGGCGGGCCCGAGGGGCCGGGCTCAGGCATCGGCGGTCAGGGCGGTGTAGATATCGCGCAGTTCGGCGGCGCTGTCGCGCCAGGAGAGCTTGCTGACTTCGATCTGCCCGTGCTGGCGGAGCGTTCGCTGCAGCGGCGGATGGCGCAGCACCGCCAGGATCTTGTTCGCCATCTCGTCGACGTCCCAGAAGTCCACCTTCAACACGTGCTGGAGGATCTCCGAGACGCCCGACTGCTTGGAGATGATCACGGGCACGTTGTGGCTGAGGGCCTCCAGTGGGGCGATGCCGAACGGCTCGGAGACGCTGGGCATGACATACAGGTCGGCCATTCCGAAGACGCGGCTGACGTCGCTGCTGCGGAGAAAACCCGTGAACGTGACGTACCGCCCCAGGCGAAGGTCGGCGACCTCCTTGACGCACTGGGTGATCATGTCGCCGCTGCCGGCGATCACGAAGCGAACGTTCTTGAACTTGCCGACGACCTTCTTGGCCGCCCGCAGGAAATACTCCGGGCCCTTCTGCATGGTGACCCGGCCAAGGAACAGGACGATCTTCTCCTTGGTTGTGATCGGCCTCATCTGGAGTTTGTCGTCATTGGGGCCCTCGACGGCGTTGTAGACGACGGAGATCTTCTCCGGCCGCACGCCGTAGCGGCGCTTGCAGATCGTCCCGGTCAGATGGCTGACGCAGACGATCCGATCGGCCCCCTGCATGCCGGCCCGCTCGATGTCGTAGACGTCCTGATTGACGTTGGCGCCGGCGCGGTCGAACTCAGTGCTGTGGACGTGAACGACCAGCGGCTTGCCGGTCGCCTTGGCCACCGCAAGACCGGCCGGGAACGTCATCCAATCGTGGGCGTGGACGATGTCGAACTCTTCGTGGATCGCCAGCTGGGCCGCCAGCCGTTCGTATCGGCGGACCTGGAACATCAGATCGCGGCCGTACAGCGCCTGGGCCTGCGAATCGAAAAAGTTGTCATCGTCGTCGGCCAGTGCGGGCTGGCCCCCGAGAGTGCTCAACGCCTCGGTGACCTGCTCGGCGGACAGTTCGCCGCAGGCCTGCAGGCGGCGGATTTCGTCGACGATGCTCTGACGCGTCGCCACCGTTCCGTAGGCCTGCAGATACGCTTCGAGGCGGTGGAGTTCGACGTGCTCGAAAAGCTTCACCACCTCCTCGCTGCTGTCGTCCTGGCCGCGAGCGGTTGAGGCGCCTGGTGGGGATGCGGGGGAAGGCTTCAGGTCGGCCGGTGTGCGGAAGCTGACGTGCGCGGCCGAGTCGAGGGGAACCGGCGTCGGCAGGACGAAGCACACCTCCACGCCGAGTTCGTTCAGCCCCTTCGTCATGCCGTAACAGGCCGTCCCAAGTCCGCCGCTGATATGCGGGGGAAACTCCCAACCTAGCATGAAGACTCTCATCGTGTCTGCCTTGCGTCCTGCAATTGTTGATACCCCAGCCAACGGGGGCCGCATTATAGACCGCCCAGGCCCCGGCGAAAAGCCCCGGCTGCTCGCTCAGACCTCAAGCGTGCCGATGATATCGGTGACGGAGGCGAAGCCGTGGCTGTCGAGGTAGTCGCCGATGCCGTCGCGGATGTCCATCAGGCACCCGGGCTCGACGAACAGCGCCGTCCCGACCGCCAACCCCGTCGCCCCGGCCAGCAGGAACTCGACGGCGTCGTGGGCGTGTTGAATGCCCCCCATGCCGATGATGGGCACGCCGGCGGCCTGGGCGACCTGGGTGTAGACCTTGTGGACCATGTAGACGGCGATGGGCCGAATCGCCGGGCCCGACAGCCCGCCGGTCCCATTGGCCAGCACGGGGCGGCGCGTGTCGATATCGACGGCCATCGCGGTGAAGGTGTTGATCATGCTCAGCGCGTCAGCCCCGGCGTCGACGGCCGCGGCGGCTATGGCGGCGATGTCGGTGACGTTCGGCGAGAGCTTAACGATCAGGATGTTCGTGCGGCAGACCTTGCGAAGCTCGCCCGTGATCAGGCGGACCTGCTCGGGGTCCGTACCGAACTGGATTCCGCCGGCCTTAACGTTGGGGCAGGAGATGTTCAGCTCGACGCCGCGGACGATGTCGACGGATTCCAACGCGTCGGCGACGGCGAGGTAGTCGTCGACCGTCGTGCCGGCGACGTTGACGAACACCGGCAGGGCGAGTGCGGCCAGCAGGGGGACTTTCTCGGCGAGAAAGACATCCAGCCCGACGTTGGCCAGGCCGATGGCGTTGAGCATGCCGGCCCGCGTCTCGATCACCCGCTGATAGTTGTTGCCCGCTCGCGGCTTGGCCGTGATCGACTTGGTGACAAACGCCCCCAACTGCGTGAGGTCCACGAAGTCGGCGTATTCGTCGGCGTACCCGCACGTGCCGCTGGCCGTCATCAGCGGATTGGCCAGCGTCACGCCGGCGATCTCGACGCTCAGGTCAGCGGGCTGGGTCGCGTTGGATTCCAGGGCGTGCTCCTTGGCTCATGGCAGCAGGGCCCGCAGGCTGCTGCGGACGTCGCGGGCTGTGATGTCGTCGTAGATCTCGACGTGGCCGACCTTGCTGGGCAGGACCATGCGGACCTTCCCGGCGCGGGTTTTCTTGTCGTGCTGCATGATCCGCCAGATGTCGTCGGGGCCGAGGGCGTCGCAGGTCACGGGCAGGCCCAGCCGCTCGAGCACGGCCGTGATCGGGTCGGCGTCGGCGGCCGGGAGCAGCTTTCGCTCGACGGCCATGCGGCAGGCGGCGACCATGCCCAGCGAGACGGCGCGGCCGTGGGGGATCGCGTCGTAGCCGACCAGCACCTCGATCGCATGGCCGATAGTGTGGCCGAAGTTCAGGTGCGCCCGCTGGTCGGACTCTCGCTCGTCGGCCGAGACCACGGCCGCCTTGATCGCCACGTTGCGGGCGATCAGTTCGATCATCGTGTCGCTACCGCAGGCAAGAATATCGTCAGCGTTCTCGCTGATAAACGCCAGCAGGCCCGCATCGCGGATCACGCCGTGTTTGACGCACTCGGCCAGGCCGCTGCTGAGTTGCTCGCGCGGCAGCGAGGTAAGCGTTTCCACGTCGATCAGCACCGCCTTGGGCTGGTAGAAGGCCCCGATCAGATTCTTGCCCGTCGGATGATCGACCGCCGTCTTGCCGCCCACGGAGGCATCGACGTCGGCCAGCAGCGTGGTGGGGCACTGGACCCACCGCATCCCCCGCAGGGCCGTCGCCGCCACGAAGCCGGCCAGATCGCCCGTCACGCCGCCGCCGAGAGCGACGATCACGCTCTGGCGGTCGATGGCCGGGCTGAGGGAGAACAGGTCATCCATCAGCTCGCCGTAGGTCGCCAGCGTCTTGCTGGCCTCGCCGGCGGGAAAACTCAGAGACCCCACCGTCAGCCCCGCCGAACCCAGCAACTGCATCACGCGGGGGCCGTGCAATTGTCCCACGGTTGTGTCGCTGATGACGACGACTGAGCTGACCTCGCCCAACTCGGTGATGGTCCGGCCCAGTTCGCTCAGCACCCCCGCCCCCACGCGGACGTCGTAGCTGCGCTGGCCGAGCGCGACGGTGATCGTCTTATCCATTGGCCTGTTCCTGGGCTCGCTGACGTCGGTACGCCTCGGCGGCGGCCGTCACGGCCGGGTCGATGGCGTCCGACGCGTCGTCCATCTGATCGTCGGAGTCGCTATCGGTATCCTGATCCCGAAGCGGGCGGTACTGGCTTGGCAGGCGCCGGAACGGTTGGCCCATCCTACGGCGCACTCGGCTCACGCGGCGCATCATGTAGAAGACCAGTCCCAGCAGCGCCAGCCCGCCGATCAGCATGCCCCACGCTCCGGAGCTGTAACGGCCGGGATTGATGGTCCACCCAGCCTTGCGGCCAAACTGCCACGCCAGCACGACCGGATAGGAGCGCATCGTGGGGTTGAGTGTGATCGTCCCTTTGCCGGCGTCTCGCCGGGTGCGTTCCTCGGTGTCGCGGTCCTCGGCCTGCCAGACCTTGTAGAAAACGCCCGCCAGGTCGACCTTGGGCACCTTGCGGTGGTACTGGAGCTCGCCGTCGACATTGTGGCTGGGCTTGGGCAGCGCGCCGGCGGCGAATGGATCGACGACCGAGAATATCCGCAGCACCTGGCTGCGAGGGTCCGAGCCGTCCGCGTCGGTGACATCCATGCGCCAGACTTTCTTGCCCTGCGGCCAGTCGCGCGTTGCTCCGATCTCCCCGGGCACCCCGGCCGTCAGTTCCTGAACATACCAGACGTACACGGTCAGCCGGACCGGCTGGGCCGACCAACGATCGGCGGACTTGACCAGATTGCGAAAGGACGGCCGGTCCAGCGACATGAACTCGTCATTGGACAGGGCCGGCAGGGCGGCCACCTTGGCAAGCATCATGGTTAGCGCACTGTCGCTGAGCTGCGTGGTCCGGCTCTGCGCGACGATCAGCGAACTGCGCTCGGCCTTGGTCAGCGTCAAGATGCGCTCGACCTGATCGAGGGCGGGTCCGGCCGGGGCAGTGGTCGGATCTTCGGCTGCAGCCGGGGCAGGCGGCGCGATCAGCAATATCGCCATCAGGGCCCCAACGGCCACCGAGCCCCACACAACCTTGGAAAGGAAACGCGGCATCATGTGGGCCATTCTAATCCTCATCTATCGAGCCTGTCAAAACCCACGGTCAATCGCCAGTGGGGTCCCATCATAATGGATTAGACGTGCCAAGGCTGCGAAGGTTCCCGCCGCGCGCTGCCGGCGACGTCAGCCGACGATCAGCCAGTACGTGACCGGGTCGATCACCCGAGAGAACAGCATCCTCAGCGGGCTGGGAATCTTGGGCGACAGCATCGGCGCGATCAGCAGGCCCAGCAAGATGTACCGGCCGAAGTGGACCTGCCAGTGCATGAAATCCTGCTGATGCCGCCGCGGCAGCAGTTCGCGAACGATGTGGTGGCCGTCCAGTGGGAACAGCGGCAGCAGGTTGAACACAACCAGCACGAGGTTGATTCGCAGCGTCAGCAGCATCATCACGGCTACGGTATCACCGTGGGGCAGGCGGTCCATCGCCCCCCTTACGATCAACACACGCAGCACAAGGCCCAGCAGGACTGCAAAACCAACATTGTTCAGCACCCCGGCCAGGGAGACGGCTATTTCGCCCCATCGCGGCGGGTGCAGGTTGGCCCGGTTGACCGGGACGGGCTTGGCCCAGCCAAACCCGACCAGCAAGATCATCACTGTCCCCATGAAGTCCAGGTGACGAAGAGGGTTAAGGCTCAGGCGGCCCATATCTCGGGCCGTCGGATCGCCAAAGGCCAGCGCCATTCGCGCGTGGCCGTATTCGTGGATCGTCAGGCTGAACAGCAGCCCCGGCGCCAGCAGGAGCATGAGCTCGGGGTCGGCTAGTAGCATCGCCAGCATGGGGCGTCCCTTTTACTTGACCCCCCCAGCCCGGGCAAGCATAATGCCCGGTCGCAGTAAACCAATGTTCGCAGCGGCGGGGGGGACGGCGAGCCCATGGGCGAATCGACCTCATTGCATCACATAAAAGGTTGTGGACCGCAGGAGATGACCAAGCCGGCAGCAAAACTTGAATTGGCCCGCCGTGTTCTGCAGGCCGAGGGAGAGGCGATATCGGGCCTGGCCGATCGCGTGGACGCCTCGTTCGCCGAGGCGGCGGAGATGATCTTCCGTTGCCCGGGCAATGTGGTGCTCACGGGCATCGGCAAGGCGGGCCTGATCGCCGGGAAGATATCGGCCACCTTCGCCTCCACGGGAACGCCCAGCATTTTTCTGCATCCGGTCGAGGCCCTCCATGGCGACCTGGGCCGCCTCAGCCGGGGGGACGTGGTGGTGGCCCTGTCCCACAGCGGCGCGACGGATGAACTGGTCCGCCTGCTCGACCACCTGCGGGCCCGTGGGGCGTCGCTGGTGGCTTTGACGGGGGAGATCGACTCGCCACTGGGCCGTCACGCCGACATCGCCATCTCCTACGGGCAGGTGGAGGAGGCCTGCCCGCACGGGTTGGCCCCGACGGTCAGCACGTCGTGCATGCTGGCGTTGGGCGATGCGCTGGCCCTGACCGTTATGGAAATGCGCCGGTTCAACCCGGAAGATTTCGCCGCCTTTCACCCCGCCGGGGCGTTGGGGCGGCGGATCCTGAAAGTGCACGAGGTCATGACGTTCCGCCCGGGCGAGCATTTGAGCCTCATCAGCGACGGCCTGGCCCTGGGCGAGGCCCTCGCCGAAGGCGAAAAGGCGGGCCGCCGCTCCGGTGCGATACTGCTGATCGACGGCGAAGGCCGCCTCAGCGGGATCCTGACCGATGCCGATGTCCGCCGGCTGGTCGCCGGGGGAAGGCTGGACTCGGCCAGCCCGGTCGCCGACGTGATGACTCGCGGTCCGAAGTGCATTCACCGCGACGCCCTGGCGGCCGAGGCGCTGGCGATTCTCAACGCCAACCGCATCGACGAGTTGCCCGTGGTCGACGACACGGGTCGGCCCGTCGGCATCATCGACGTTCAGGACCTGCTGGGGATCAAGACGGTAAGTAATGGCGGCGGCTGATTACAAGACCATCGACCTGCTCGTGCTCGACGTCGACGGCGTGCTGACCGACGGGCGCATTATTCTCGGCCCCGACGGGGAGGAGACGAAGGTGTTCAACGTCCGCGATGGCTGGGGCATGCGGGCGTGGCGGCGGTCCGGGCGGACGTTAGCGATTATTACGGGCCGATCGTCGCCGGCGGTGGCCCAGCGCGGGGACGAGCTGGGCGTCGAGATTGTCCGCCAGGGCGCCAAGCGGAAGCTGCCCGTTTACCGCCAGGTGCTGGCGGAGTTGGGCGTCCCCGCCGAGCGGACGGCCGTGATGGGCGACGACCTGACCGACCTGCCGCTGATGCGGGCGAGCGGCCTGGCCATCGCGCCGGCCGACGCGGTCGACGAGGTCCGCCAGGCCGCCGACGTCGTCACCGAGCGCGGCGGCGGGGCGGGATGTGTTCGTGAACTGATCGAATTGATCTTAAAGGCCGTCGGAGACTGGCCCGCCGTGACGGCCCGCTACGACGACGAAACGCTATGAGACGGCAATTTCTAATCCTGATTGTTGGCTTCGTGACGATATTCGCGGTGCTTTACGGCATCTCCAAGCTGTCCACTCCGGTGACATACGAGACCAAGGAGATCGACGAACGCGTCCACGCGCTCCGGGAAGGGGCGCGTCGGGAACCTCAAGGGTTGGCCCAGGCGTCCTACGGCGAGCGACTGGACGTTGTGATCCGTGACGAACAGAGCGGCCAGTTGAAGGAAATCTACTTCGCCCGAAGCTGGAACAAGCTTGACGACGGCACGTACGAGGCGATCCAACCGTGCGTCGAGATGCGCCAGCCCAATGGCCAGCGAGTCTACATCCACGCCGACCGCGGCATCGCCAAGGTGGAGGCGATCACCGGCGGCGGGCAGAACATCCGCGGCGGCCAAATGATCGGCGGCGTGCGCATCTATCTGGACCGCGCCACCAAGGGCGATCGGCCAACCTTCGCCGACATGACACCCGAGGACAACCCCGCCGAGGTTTTCGAGAAACTGGACGAGCGCCGCGAGGACATGATTCGCATCTGGGCTGACGAGTTGACCTTCAGCATGGACCCGCCGGAGATTTACACACCCGGGCGGGTGACGGTCTGGTCCGCTGAGGCTGACCTGGTCGGCGAGGGACTGTCGCTTCGGTGGGACGAGGAACCTCGCGAACTGCGAACACTGCGGATCGAGCGCGGGCAGATGATCGCCATCTACAGCGTTCCCGAAGATGTCAACCTGCTGGGCATGCCGGGCAGCGAAGAGGCCGCCTCAGCCCCGGCTGAGGCCGCCGACGCCGCCCCGGCTGAGCCCCCCCCCCCTCCGGCCGAGGCGCCGACCGACGAAACCGAGATCGCCTCGGCGACACAACCGACCCCACAACCTGTCGACCTCGACGCCACCGTGGCCGCCGCTCCGACGGGTGCCGTGACACCCGAGCCGGTCGCGACGACGGCACCGGCGATGGCAACAGCCGAGATGACGCCAGTAAAGAATATCTATCTCGCTGAATTTCACGATCAGGTCCACGTTGACAGCGGCGGGCGGCAAATGCGGGGCGCCGACATGCTGAGCCTGCAGTTCGAATGGGGGAAAAAGGCCCGCAAGGGCCTGCGAGATCGGCGCCCCCCGACTGCGGCGCGCAAAGATGCCGGCCAACCCCCGTCCGGCGACGAGGCGCCCCCCGAAGATGCCGCCGAACCCCCGTCCGGCGACGAGACGCCCCCCGAAGACGCCGCCCAACCCCCATCCGGCGACGAAGCGCCCCCCGAAGACGCCGCCCAACCCTCGTCCGGCGACGAGCCGCCCCCGTCCGACTCACCCAAGGATCCGATCGATCCGGTTGTGGTCACTTGGCGGGGCCCCCTGATCTTTCGCCCGATCGGCTACACGCCGACGCCCTCGGATCGCAAGTACATCGTCAAGGCGACCGGCAACAAGATTCATCTGATTGACGGCGAGGCCGAGGTGACGTGTCGCGAACTGGTCTTTCATCTTCCCCAGCAGCAAGGCGAGTTGACCGGCGCGCCGGGCGACCCCACGCGAATGCTGATGGGCAGCGAGCAGGAGATTGTCTGCGCGAAAATCAGGTTCGACGTCCCGGCGGGCAAGGTGTTCCTGACCGGCCCCGGCCGAATCAGCCAGGCCCCGGACCTGACCACCACCACCCGACCGGCAGAGGATGAGGCCGACCCCACCGCCCAACTGGACGAGGCCGGCAGTATCATCTGGGGCGGCCGGATGGAAGCGAATATCGGTGAGCAGGAAAGAATTGACGCCGATGGAAAGAAGACGAAACAGCAATACATTGAGGATGCGGTGTTCTTCGGCGACGTGGTCCTGTCGCAGGGGCCCTCGGATGCCGGCGAGGCAAGCGGCCGAGCGTCCGACGCTTCGGCCGACCAGCCGGGGGGTGACTTCGTCCAATGTGACGTGCTGAAGGTGTGGATGAAGGCCCAGCCGGACGGCAAGATCATTCCAGAAGTCGCCGTGGCTAAGGGAAACGTTTCGGGTCGCCAGGCCGGCAGCGATATTGAGGCGGGAGAGGTGAGGGTCTTCTTTGACTATGTGGAGACGCTCACGGCTGAGGGTCTGGTCGAGAAGCATCTCAAGCCATCCATCGTACAGGCCGAGCATGATGTGCGCATTATCGACCACCGCAACGATCAGACCATCGAGGCGACCGCCGACCTGGTCGAGAGCGACCTGAGGGACAAGACGGCGGTGCTGTATGGCCGTAAGAAGCACGCGGTGATTCGCCAGGACCAGAACACGTTGGCCGGTGACCTGATTCGGCTCGACCAGAATCGTCAGTCCGCGGTCGTCGAAGGCCCCGGCCGGATGCAGTTCGAGATCGAATCGGACATGGACGGCAACGAACTGGCCGACCCCAGGCCTGTGGACATCACCTGGGACGAGGGGATGGAATACTACGGCAAGACCAACGCCGCTGTGTTCACGGGCAATGTCCACCTCATCAGTCAATTCGAATCGATGGACTGCCAGCAGATGCGGCTTCTGTTCGAGAAGGACGAATCCGCCGCCCCTGACGCCGAGGCCACCAGTCAGCCTGCCGAGGTCGCCAGCGGCCCGGAGGAGGACGTCGAAAGCGGCCGGGAGATGGGGCTGAATCTGGAGCATTACAGCCGCCGGAAACTGGCGACGATTACGGCCCATGGGGATGTCGTGCTGCGAAGCCGCGAAGAAGACGACGACGGGAAGCTGATGCGGCGGCTTCGGCTGACGGGCGAACAGCTTTTCTACGACGTCCGCGTCAACAAGCTCACCATGGTCCGAGCAGGCTCGATGATCGTCGAAGACTACCGCCCCGCCGATCAGGTCGCGGCCTCCGACAGCGAGACGCCCACGCAGCGCCCGAACCAGACGGGGTTCCGCTGGACCCGGATCATGGTCCTCGATCAGGAATCGCGCAGCGTCGAGCTGCAGGGCGACGTCCGGATGGTCCACCGCAGCGGCAAGGAAGTGCTCCGCCTGGCGGGGATCGATGCGCCCGAGTGGGATCGCCTGATCGAGGGCCGGCGGACGTTGCTGCACTGTCAGCGGCTGGATGCGGCGTTCGGCCCGCCGGACGAGGACGACGCCGCCGAGGCCGCCACCACAAGACGGGCCGACAAGTACGATGTGGGCCCGCGGCTGGGCCCGCTGGAGATCTTTATCGCTACCGGCGACGTGAACCTTTCGGACCGCCTGGAAGGCGGCACGATGCAGGTGCTGGGCCAGCGGCTGCGATACAATCGCCTCGACGGCACGGTGGTGGTGTGGGGCTTCAAGGAGACCAGCCCCATCGCCGATGCGATGCTGGTCTATGAATCCCAGGGCAAGCACTCGACGTTCTCCAACCCGGCGATGATCTTCACACTCGATGGCATGCGGGTCAAACAGGTCCGCCTGCTCGACGACGTCTACGCCACGGGGACCCAATGACGAAGCGCCCGGGCGGGCCGGCCGCGGAATCGCGCCGGCCTTGCCTTCTTGACAGGCTGCACCCAGAATAGACGCCGGAAGGGAGTTCCATGGCACGACTTGCCGCAGCGCGGTCCAAAGATACCCACGCTCCGCGTCGCCGATCCCTGGCGCGCCGGCTGGCCCGTGAGAACGTCCAAGCGATGCTGCTGACCCGCCCGCAGGAGGTGGGCTATCTCTGCCCGTTCACCGGGGCCGGCGCCCTGCTGATCTCCGCGAAATGGGACGTGCTGATCACTGACAGCATCCACGCCGAACAAGCCCAGCGGGAGTGTCCGGGCCTCAACGTGCACGTCGGCGGCGGGAGCAAGTTTCTGGCAGGCCTGCTGAAGGGGCGCGGCATCCGCCGCGTGGGCGTCCACAGTGACCACGTGACGTTGTCGGCGTGGCTGCGGCTGCAGGATGACCTCGGCCCGCGGCGCGTGGTGGCCGTGGCCGATCTTGTGGGGGAACTTCGGCTGATCAAGGATGCCGGTGAGATCCGAACCATGGTCCGGGCGGTCAAGGCGGCCGAGGCGGCGCTGCGGGCGCTGCTGAGTCGCGGCCGCCGGGCATTCGTCGGGAGGAGCGAGCGGGAGGTGGCGGCTGAACTGGACTACCGCATGTCTCTGGCGGGGGCCGATCGGCCTGCGTTCGATACGGTCGTCGCGACCGGGGCCGCGGCGTCGCAGCCGCACCATCGCCCGTCGGGCCGCCGGATTCGCCGGGGCGAGGCGGTCCTGATCGACTGGGGCGCGAATGTGGCGGGCTATTGCAGCGACTTGACCCGGGTGATCTTCACGGGTAGAATTCCGCCCCAACTGGCAGAGATCTATGAAGTTGTGCGACAGGCCCAGGCGGCTGGAGCCCGAGCGATTCGCCCGGGCGTTACGGCGAAGTCGGCCGACGCAGCCGCGAGAAAAGTGATCGAGCAGGCCGGCTACAAGGATAAGTTCATTCACAGTTTTGGCCACGGGTTGGGACGCGAGGTGCACGAAGCCCCGCCGATGGCCGCCGGCAATATCGCCCGGCTTCGGGCGGGGATGGTCGTCACCGTCGAGCCGGGCATCTACCTGCCGGGCGTCGGCGGGGTCCGGCTGGAAGACGACGTGGTGGTCACCAGCCGAGGCCGCCGGAAACTGAGTTCGCTGCCCACGGACATTAAGCAAATGACGCTTTAGCGAGAGAGAGCATCATGCCCAAGAAAGCGCCAAAGAAGACGAAGCGAAAATCCCCTGCGGCCAAGGCTGCCAAAGCCAAGAAACGCCGATCCGCCAAGGAAATGATCGAGGACGTCCGTGAGCTTGTGGACCTGATGACGGCCCACGATATCACGGAAGTGAACTTCGAGGACGGCGACAAGCGAATCGTGCTTCGGCGCGGGCCGCCCGCCGGCGCGCCGGCCGAGGCGCCCGCCGAATCCGCCATGAGTGCAGCCAACTCGGAGCCGGCGCCATCGCGCCAGGCCGAGCCCGCCCCTGCCGATGCGGACTCCAAGCCCGCCGACGAGCTGTTCGAGATACTCTCGCCGATGGTGGGCACGTTCTACGCCTCGGCAAGCCCCGACGGCGAGCCCTACGCCGCCCACGGCGCCCGGATTACCGAGGACACAGTCGTCTGCATTGTCGAGGCGATGAAAGTGATGAACGAGATCAGGGCGGAATGCTCGGGCACCATCGCCGAAATCTGCGTCAAGAACACTCAACCGGTCGAGTACGGACAAGTCTTGTTCCGTGTGATGCCCGCCTAGCGGGGCAGAGGGCTTTCGGGCATGTTTTCTCGCATTCTAGTCGCCAATCGCGGTGAGGTCGCTCTGCGCGTCATTCGGGCGTGCAAGGAACTCGGCATCGAGACCGTCGCCGTCTACAGCGAGGTCGACCGCAACGCCAGTTACCTTCACCTCGCCGACGAGCGGATCTGCATCGGGCCGGGCCCATCGTCGGAAAGTTACCTCAACATCCCCCGCATCATCGCCGCCGCGGAAATCGCCGACGTGGAGGCGATTCATCCGGGGTACGGGTTCCTGGCCGAGAACGCCCACTTCGCGGAAGTCTGCCGCGACTGCAAGATCGAGTTCATCGGCCCCAGCGTCGAGAGCATGCGGATGCTGGGCGACAAGATCGAAGCCAAGAGGCTGGCCAAGAAAGCCAACGTGCCCATGAACCCCTGCAGTGAGGGGACCGTCGAGGATGTCGCCGAGGCCGCGACGGTCGCCGCGACGATCGGCTATCCGGTGGCGATCAAGGCGGTCGCCGGCGGCGGCGGGCGAGGCATCCGTTTCGCCCACAACGAGGCGACGCTGCGGAGCATGTTCAAGCAGGCGCGGGCCGAGGCCGAGGTCGCCTTCGGCGACGGGCGACTGTACGTCGAGAAGTGCATCGAGAACTTCCGCCACATCGAGGTGCAGTTCCTGGGCGATATGCACGGCAACGTGGTGCACCTGTTCGAGCGCGAATGCTCGGTGCAGCGTCGCCGGCAGAAGATGATCGAGGAATCGCCCGCCCCGGGCCTCAGCGAGAAACTGCGGCAGGAGATATGCCAATCGGCGGTCCGGTTGGCGAAGCTGGCCGACTATCACGGGGCCGGTACGGTCGAGTTCATGCTCGATCAGGACAACACATTCCACTTCCTGGAAGTCAACACCCGCATCCAGGTCGAGCACCCCGTCACGGAGATGGTCACGGGCGTGGACCTGGTCAAATGGCAGATCCGCATCGCCGCCGGCGAGAAGCTGGCGTTCTCGCAGGACGATCTGACCCATCGCGGCAGCAGCATCGAATGCCGGATCAATGCCGAAGACCCCGAGCGGGGCTTTCGTCCGTCTCCCGGGCGGGTGGTGGCGTTCGTCGCGCCGGGCGGGGCCGGCGTGCGGTGGGATTCGCACGTCTACCAGGGCTACGAGATCCCCCCGACCTACGACAGTCTGATCGGCAAGTTGATCGTCCATCGGCCCACGCGTGAGGAGGCCATCGCGACGGCGCGGCGGGCGCTGGAGGAGTTTATCATCTATCCCATCAAGACCACGATTCCGCTGTGCAGGCAGATCCTCTCGCACGAGCGGTTCCTTCGCGGCGAGTGGGATACGACGTATATCGAGCGCGAGCTATTGGGCGACCGCTGAGACGCGGCAGGCAGGGGGCGGCAGAGAAGGACATCATGAGCAAAACCAGCACCGTCAAAGGCACTGCCGTCATCGGTCAGTCCGGCGGCCCGACGGCCGTGATCAATCAGTCCCTGGTGGGCGTGATCGAGACGATCGCCTCGTCTCGTGCGGTGGGCCAGTTGCTGGGCGCCCGTCACGGCGTGCGCGGCATCATCGAGGAGAAGTTCATCTCCCTCAACGGCCTGAGCAAGGCAAGGCTCGATGCGATCGCCCAAACCCCGGCGGCCGCGCTGGGCTCCAGCCGCGACAAGCCCGACGTGGCCTACTGCGAGAATATCTTTCGTATCTTCGCCAAGCACAACGTTCGGTATTTCTTCTACATCGGCGGCAACGACTCGGCCGACACCGCCCGCATCGTCAACGAGATGGCGGCCGAAAGTAACTACGAGCTGCGGGTATTCCATATCCCCAAGACCATCGATAACGACCTGCGCGTCACCGACCACTGCCCGGGCTACGGCAGCGCCGCTCGCTTTGTGGCCTCGGCGTTCATCGGCGATGACCGCGACGTGGCGTCCCTGCCGGGGATCAAGATCAATGTCGTGATGGGTCGAAAGGCCGGCTGGCTGACGGCGGCGTCGGCGCTGGGACGCGGCGACAGCAAGGACGGCCCGCATCTGGTCTACGTGCCGGAAGTGGCGTTCCGTCTGCCGACGTTCCTCAAGGACGTCAAGCGAATCTACAGCAAGCTCGGCCGATGTCAGATCGCCGTCTCCGAGGGCATCACCGATGAGACCGGCCAGCCTATTGTGGTCGCTCTGGCGCTGAAACTTGGCCATCGCGTCGAACGGGACAGCCACGGTAACGTGCAACTGTCCGGCTCGGGGACATTGGGCGATTTCCTCAGCGATTTCCTTAAAGGTGAACTGAGCAGCAAGTACAAGAACGTCCGCGTCCGCGCCGATACGTTCGGCTATCTGCAGCGGAGTTTCGCCGGCTGCGTCTCACCGGTGGACGCGAAGGAAGCCCGCATGGTCGGCCGCAAGGCCGTCGAGTTCGCCACCGCCGGCAACATCGACGGGTCAGTGGCGATCAAACGCCTCAAGGGCCCCGGCTACAAAGTCGACTACGTCCGGGCCGAGCTGAAGGACGTGGCCCGCGTGATCAAAAACATGCCGCGCACCTTCATCAATAAGGCCGGCAACGGCGTCACGGCCAGCTTCATCAACTACGCCATGCCCCTCGTGGGCGATCTGCCGGTAAGCGCGAAGCTCTTCTGATTGCGGACCTCTGATTGCGGATTTCGGATTTCGGATTGCGGAATGAAAAAAGGCGCGGCGCTCGCGCACCAACGCTGCACGAACGTTGAATCTGGCCCAGAGCCGCGCCCCCAATCCGCAATCCGAAATCCGCAATCGCCTACGCCCCAAACTTCTCCAGCTTGCCCGCGTGGGCCATCGCCAGGGGGATGAGTTGCTTGGCGTAGATCGTGCCGATTTGGCCGCTGCGGCAGTGGACCTCGTCGAAGGGGGCCCCGTCGCCGCCGCGAAGGTGGGGGGCCTTCATCAACACCGGCACGGTGTGCCAGCTATGGGCCTTCAGTGAAGGCGGCGTGCAGTGGTCGGCCGTGATGAGCAACACGTCGGGGTCAGCGGCCAGCAGGGAGGGCAGGGCCGCGTCCATCTCTTCGATCCGCGTGATCTTGGCGGGCAGGTCGCCGTCTTCCCCGGTCTTGTCGGTGTACTTGAAGTGCGCAAAGACGAACGTGTGGTGGGCCAGCGCCTTGGCCGCTTCTGCGCAGATATCGGCGGCGGTGGTCGGCTGGGCGACGATCTCCATGCCGACCAGTCTCGCCACGCCCCGATACATCGGATAGCCCGCCACGGCGGCTGGGTTGAGCTTCCACCGCTCGGCGAATGTGGGCCAGTTGGGGAACTTGGCGAACCCGCGGGCGAGGATCATGTTGGCCTGCGGCTCATCGGCCAGGATCGCCCGCACCTGGGCGATCAGATCCTCGACGATCTTGGCCGTTGGCGAGTCGGCGTGCGCATCGCGCGTGGGCGATAAGGGCGGGCGGCCGACGGCCTGCGGGTCGGTCTCGCCAATGTTGTCGTCCAGCCCGTCCCCGCGCAGGACCAGCAACGCCCGGTACTCGGCGACGGTCTCCAGAAACACCTCCACGCCAGCCGGCGGGCTGAGCTTCTGGCGGATAATGGCCAGGATGCGCTTGTTCTCGGCGTCGCTGATCCGGCCCGCCCGGCGGTCGGTGACATGGCCGTCGGCGTCGATCGTGCAGAAGTTCAGCCTCGCCGCCACGTCGCGCGGCGTCAGATCGAACTCGATCCCCAGCGCGCTCAAGACGCCGCGGCCGACGTTGTAGACGGTCGGTTCATAGCCGAACAGCCCCAGATGCCCCGGCCCCGAGCCGGGCGTGACGCCCACATCCACGGGAATCGACAGCCCCAGCGCGCTGGTGGCGGCCAGGGTGTCGAGGTTGGGCGTGCGGGCCTGCTGCAGGGCCGTGCCCTTGCCGTCGTTATCGCAATCGCCCACACCGTCCATCACCAGCAGGCAGATTCGCTTATCATTCTCGATGGCCAGCGAACTGACCAGATCGCCATAACTGTCATGCGTCATCGTCAACCTTCCTTGCCGGGCCCATACGTCCCAGCGCGCGACGAGTCTATCACCGCCCGCCGCTTACGTCCACCAGCGGCCGATTCCGCCTCCGTAGGTCCCGCTCGAAAACAAGACCCTATTGTGGCTTAATCGAGAGTCATTCCCCGCCATCTGACATCAAAATGAGCGCTCATTTTGGTCCTGGATGGAGGTTTCAACGGGGACAAGTATAGCATGAGCCGGTCATCGGCTTTTCGCCCGCAATATCGGCAAAGCGCTCTTGAGCACGTTGAGGTCGGCCGGGTCGGGGTCGGCGCCCGGAGGATGATCCAGTTCCACTGCACCTTCCGCAAGCTGGGTGAGTTGCCGGTAGATCATGAGACGGTCGTGCGGAGTAAGTGCAGGGCTCTTGTCGATCAGGTCAAAGAGCCGGTCGGAGTACTTGTCAAGGATAGCTACTAACTCCATGTTGTAGCCGCCGCATCCCGCCGTGGCGCCGACGGCAAGATCGAAAGGACGTGTCCGCGGATGATGGACTGTACGAAGGACGAATGTCGGTTGGGGCGGATCATCATCGACGTAGTCATAGAAGAGGACGTTGAACACAAGTGTGGCCTTCACCGGCTTGGTTGCCCGCGTATCTACAATCTTGCCGCTGGCACTGCTACGCCAACGCGACACCTTTACCGGCCAGCACCCCTCCGCAAAGACCAGGGCTCCCGGGTCTGGCGGCGTACCCATCGGAAAGCCAAGAAACGGGCTGATCATAATGCGCACGAACGACCGTTTCGGGTAGTCGAACCGCTTCTCGCTTCCTGTCAACACCACCGGATCAAACAACTCATACACCCGTTTGGACGGCAGACCTTCCCTATCCGGGTTCTGGAGAAAGAAAACCGGCACCTTGTCCTGGACAAAGAAGGGGATGACAATGGCTCTGCTCAACTCGGTGAGGACGCCTGCGCGGGACGGCTGGGTACTCAGTTTCTCAGCCTGACCAGGCAAAGCGTCAGAGGCCCCCGGAAACAGAGCGCCATGTCCCGTCCATTGGTAAGCCTCGACGGTCGCCGTGCCTCCGACAGGAAAGACCATGATGCACGAAGCGTTGCAGAGGCACAGCGCAGCAAGACAGCGACCCCAAACAGCCAGCCTCGGCCAGGACCCACGGGTCAACCCGAAGTGTTCTTCCATGACGTGCATCTCCCAAATGGCGCGGTCGATTCTACCGTGGCCGATGAAGTGGGGCAACTGGCGCCCCTCCGGAACGCGTAGCCCCCTCCCACGCCGTCCATCACCAGCAGGCAGATTCGCTTATCATTCTCGATGGCCAGCGAACTGACCAGATCGCCATAGCTGTCGCGCGTCATCGTCAACCTTCCTTGCCGGGCCCATACGTCCCGGCGCGCGACGAGTCTATCACCGCCGGCCGCTTACGTCCACCAGCGGCCGATTCCGCCTCCGCCCGCCACGGCCGCCCGAAAGGCAAGCTGTAGTTGACAATCGGCAATGGGCGATCGCCAATAGACACAAGGCCGACCCGCCTTAGGCGGATTGGCCTTGTGTACTGACCCCACGGAGACTCGAACTCCGGTTGCCGGGATGAAAACCCGGTGTCCTAGGCCACTAGACGATGGGGCCGTCTTTGTGCCCGCCGAGCGAGAAACGCCAGCCGGCGGGAGTCGCACATAATACGGACTATATCGGCCAACGCAAGCGGCGGCCGGACGCGAACCGTCGGCGGCGCCGCGGGTGCCCCCGGCCGGCGGGGCGAATGAGGGAGCTGGGACTCGAACCCAGAACCTACGCCTTAAAAGGGCGTTGCTCTGCCAATTGAGCTACTCCCCCGGTAGGGGGGACCTAGTCCATTCTATCTGATCGGGCGGGAGAGGGAACAAGCATTAGGGCTGCGGAGATCGAAAAACCGCTTGCGGCGACGAGCGTCCACGACCGCGGGCGTTACATCTCTTCGATTTCCGTCGTCTTGGTGTCGATCATCTCAGTGACGGACTTCTCGTACTTGTCGGTCAGATCCTGGACCTCGCTCTTGCCGTGCTTGGCGTCATCCTCGGTCAGCTCGCTGTCCTTCTGCTCCTTGTCGACTTCCTTGTTGGCCTCGCGGCGCGCGTTGCGGATGGCGACACGCGTCTGCTCGGCCATCTTCTTGATCTGCGCGGCGATCTGCGTGCGGCGGTCGCCCGATAGCGGCGGGACGGACAGGCGGATGATCTTGCCGTCGATGCTGGGCGTGATGCCCAGGTCGCTGGCGAAGATGGCCTTTTCGATGTCCTTGATGCTGCCCGGGTCGAAGGGCTTGATCACGATCAGTGTGGCCTCCGGCGTGGCGATGGTGGCCAATTGGCGAAGGTCGGTCGGCGAGCCGAAGTAATCGACCTTGATATGGTCGACCAGGCCTGCCGACGCCCGTCCCGTGCGGATGCCGCGAAGCTCCTTGTGGAGGTAGTCGACGGCGTGCTCCATCTTCTCTTCGGCGTCCAGAAGGATGTCGTCCATGGCCATGGTTGGTCGCTCCGAAAAGCTAGGCGCCGATCACCGTGCCGATATCCTTGCCGCCAACGGCCGCTGCCAAAGCGCCGGGGGCGAACAGGTCGAAGACGATGATGGGCACATTGTTATCCATGCACAGCGAGACGGCCGTCAGGTCCATCACCCCCAACTTGTCGGCGATGACCTTCTCGTACGTCAGGCGGTCGAAACGCTTGGCGTTGGGGTTGGTGTTGGGGTCGCTGTCGAAGACGCCGTCGACCTTGGTGGCCTTGAGGACGACGTCGGCCCCCAGCTCGCACGCTCGCAGGGCGGCGCAGGTATCGGTGGTGAAGAACGGCCGGCCCGTGCCGCCGGCCAGGACAAGGATTCGCCCGGCTTGCAGGTGCTCATCCGCCCGGCGGATGTCGACCGGGTCGACGACGGTCTCGATCGCCAGCCCTCCCAACACCGTCGCGGGCAGGCCGCGCGATTCCAACGCATCGCGAAGGGCCAGGGCGTTTATCGTCGTCGCCAGCATGCCCATGTAATCGGCCGTGACGCGGCCGATGTGGGGGTTGTCAGCGAGTTGGCGGCCGCGGATAAAATTGCCGCCGCCGATCACGATGGCGATCTGGACGCCGAGGGTGGCGGCCTGGGCGAACTGGTCGACGATCGCTTCGACGGCGTCGGCATCAACACCGCCCCGGTCCGGCGCGGCGAGCGCTTCGCCGGATAGTTTGACCACAACGCGCTTGTAGCGTGGCTCGCTAGGCATAGGCAGAGACGATACTAGGCGCCAACGGCATAACGTGCAAATGCTTTAACGGTTGCGCCCCCGAGGATGTCCTTGACCTTCTTCTTCTCGTCGTGGATGAAAGCCTGTTCCAGCAGGGCATGGCCGGCGAGGAATTTGCGGATCTTGCCCTCGACCATCTTCTCGACGATCTCGGCGGGCTTGCCGGATTCGGCGGCCTCTTCGGTGGCGAACTGGCGTTCCTTCTCGACCAGCTCGGCCGGCACGTCGTCGGCCGTCAGGCCCATCGGGTCGGCGAAGGCGATGTGCTGGCAGATCTTGGTCACCAACTCATCGTCGCAGTCGCCGTCGAGGGCCACCACCACGCCGACTTTCTCGTTGTGGTGCAGATACGAGCCGACCTTTTGACCGCTGACCTTGATACCGCGGGCGAAGCTCATGTTCTCGCCGATCTTGGCAAAACACGCCTGGACGACTTTTTCGATCGTGTCGGTCGCGGCGATCTCGCCGTCGTCGGCCGTTTCGGCCAGTTCGGCGACCGCATCGGCCATCGTCTGGAACTCGGAGTTGCGGGCGCAGAAATCGGTCTCACAGCGCAGCTCAACCATCGTCGCCGACGTTGCGTCGCCGGCGAGGCGAATGCGGACGAGCCCTTCGGACGTGCTGCGCTGGGATTTCTTCTCGGCCTTGATCGCCCCCGTCTTGCGAAGGACGTCCTTGGCGGCCTCGATGTCGCCGTCGGTTTCCTGCAGGGCCTTCTTGCACGCCATCATGCCTTGGCCGGTTTCCTCTCGAAGCGCCTTGACCATTGCGGCGGTGATTGTAGCCATGACTTCCTGATCCTTACGTCAGTCCCAATATCAGCCGACCCAATCGGCCGGCTGAACGGTTCGGTTACACCCCGCGGCGGCCTGGGGGTGTTACGCGGTTGCGCCGTCGCCAGCGGCGCTGTCGGCCGGTTCGCTGGGCGCCGCCGGGGCGGGGGCCGGCTGTGGTGCGGCTTCAGCCGGTGGTGTCGTTGGTTCGGCCGGAGCGGCTTGCGGTGCGGGTGCGGCCTCGATAGCGCCAGAGCTATCGGCTCGGCCCATGGCTGCGCGGCGACTGCGGCGGCGCGGCGCTTCCTGCTCCATCTCGTCGGCGTGTTTAGCGCGCGTTCCGAGGCCGACGGTGACCGCCTCGGCCAACGTGGCGACGACCAGTTCGATCGCCCGCATGGCGTCGTCGTTGCCGGGGATGGGAATGTCGATCAGATCGGGATCGCTGTCCGTGTCGAGCAGGCAGATGACGGGAATGCCGAGCTTGTTGGCCTCGCGGACGGCGATGATCTCGCGCCGCTGGTCGATGGCGACCATCACGCCGGGTAGTTGTGTCATGTTTCGCAGGCCGTCGAGGTTGCGCTGAATCTTGCGCATCTGGCGGCGAAGCGTGGCGCCTTGCTTCTTGGAGTAGGTGTCCATCTGGCCGTCGGCTTCAAGCGCCTCCAACTCTTCCAGGCGCGTGAGGCGCTTGCGAATCTCGCGGAAGTTGGTCAGTGTGCCGCCCAGCCATCGCTCGGTGACCCAGTGCATCTTGACCTCGCGGGCATGGTCTTCAATCGCCTGGCGGGCCTGGCGCTTCGTGCCCACAAACAGAACATCCTTGCCGTTGGTGACGGTCTGCTCGATGAACTTCTTGGCCAACAGCAGGCCGCGGACCGTTTGGCGGATGTCGACGATGTGAATCAGGTTCCGCTTGCCGAAGATGTAGGGCTTCATCTTCGGGTTCCACCGACTCACGCGGTGGCCGAAATGAATACCGGCTTCAATTAGATCTCGAACGAGTTGTTCAGACAACGTAATGCCTCCGCCGCCGGGGGCATCCGGATTCAGGCATCCGGCCCGGGGCTGTCATTTTCAAGGTTCGCCCTTGTCCGGCAGATACAAAGGGACCATCCCTTCGGCCAACAAGGGCAAGCGGCGTAAGATAACGCCTGGACCCGAAACGGTCAAGAGCGATTGCCACACTTTTTCACGCGATCCTTACAGACTTACGTCAGACCGCTTACTTGATGTGGACGACAAGGTCATCGTCTGCCGGTTCCCCGTCGGCGTTGAGGCCGCCGTCGTCGGTTTGGTTTCGCCCGACGCTGTAGAGCAGGAACCCCTGCCCCAGCCGCTGGTAGTGCAGCGGGTCCCCCGTGAAACGGTCCTTGAATACGGCCGGCAGGTACTCGCCCGCCAGCGCGGCCAGATCGTCGGGATACTGGCCGTGGTCGTGCTTGTACAACGACAACGCCAGGGCGAGCTTCGTCAGTTCATCCCAGGTGCGCAAGCGCTCTTCGAAGTCGCGAGAACGATTCAGCGACGGGAAGAGGATCCGCATCACCGCGACTCCGGTCATTCGCGACAGTCGCGGGCGGCCGAAGTTTCCACTGAGTCGCAATGCGGCCAATTTGGCCACGTATAGCAGGCGATCGATCGGCTTGTTCGAAGCCGCCAGACCTTTCGGGTAGAGCCACTCCTCGTTGTCGCGCTCCCACTGCTGAGAGGCCAGACGGCGCTCGCCGTAGTCGGCCTTGCCCATCGCCGCGATCATGTCACCCCAGGACTTGTTGGCCATGCGGAGGGGGATGTTCCAGTTGACGTTCCTGCGACCGATGGTGTCCAGTTCCATAAACCCCGTAGACCTCGAGGCTGCGCTTCCGGCCAGTTGTTGAATGGCATCCAAGATAAAAAGACGCTCGCCCTGCTGGAGGTTGTCTGCGACGGGCCTCACGGGCGGCAAGGCCCGCAGGTCGGCCAGGATCGCGGCTGTCTGTTCGCGCGAGAGACGGCCGGTTCTTAGCAAAGCTAAATCGCCGTCATGGGCCATCGTGTCGATGCTGATGCCGACGAGGTAGCTGATGAGGATCCAGTCACGCTCGACAAGCCGCCCCATGCGATGGCAGGCCAGCAGGTCGGCCCGGGCGCCGTCGATGTCGCCCCGGGCCGCCCGCAGCATCGCGCGGGCTCCAAGCGCCTTGGCGGCGTCGCGAAGGCGGCCCACGACGGGAAGCAATACCGTATACAGGCCTTCAGCGTCGCGGGGAACAATTGGGAGGCAAAAGTGCGGTTCCTCGGCGCCCTGAACAATCAGAGCCAATGGCCCATCGATGTCCGCCAGCCATTGGGTAATGCGCGGATACTGGTCGGCTGACCAGGGCGTTTTCCTCGCCATGGCCAGAAACTCATAGGTATCCAACTCATTGCCGTCGGCATCGACGAACTCCTGCTGATCGGCCGGCAAGGTCTCCACGAACTTCCGGAAACTGACAAAGTAATCGCCGCCAGCCGGCAGAGGCGACAGGCCCAACTCCGTCAGCGCGTCGTGCAGGACGTGAGGCACCCACCAGTCAGGCCCAAAGGCCTGAGCGAATAGCCGGACGGAGTTTTGGTCGGTGGCGATGTGGTCGGCCCCTAGCCGGCGAAGCGCTTCGACGTAATCGACCGTCCCATCCTCTCGCAGCGGGCCGGTGAGGTAGGTGGTCTCCGGGGAGACTTTCAGGCTGTAATCCACCGGCCAATAGGCGGCCGCGGCCAGCAAGACGAGCACGATCAACAGCCCCACCCACAACAACCGCTTGCCCGTCAGCCAGCGGCGGGGCTGTTCGGTCGGCTGGGGAGGCCCCGCGTTGGTGTTGTCGCTCATGGTCTGTGCATTGTCCTCGCCGACGGAGCGATTGCAACGCCTTTGCCCTGGCGCACGATCGCGGACGGATGAACGTTCTGACAGGCGGGGCGGGTTAAGTTTGCAGGGCTTGGGTGGCGGGCCCTCAGCCCGGCGGGCGGGCGACCCGCCCCGGCGGATCTGCGACCTGTCCGACTTCTCTTGCGCGGCCTTGTTGATTCGTTGGGCCCCAACGGGGTCCCTTGCCTAGCCCAGGGCGCAGGCCGTCAGGCCAAGCCCTGGGTTATCGTCGGCATTACGGCAAGCCCCGCAGGGGCGTCTTGGCTTTGTCGACCATGCGATTGAGACCATCGTCAAGACACCCCGTTGGGGCTCTTTTTATTGGCTGGTCCATTCCCCAGGGCTCGCCTTCGACTTCGCCCTGGGCTATGCAAGACGGCCCCTCGGGCCTTATGACGGCTCGATCCTTACGAACTCACATAAGGCCGCTCAGAACACGACAGCAAAAGACAATCCCCCTAATCCCCCCCATCCATAAATCCCGCTCTCGTTGTTCCGCCAGCGGCGGTCTGCCAATTACTGCATCGGGGGGGCGTTCATCGGGCATGTCGGCAGGAAAATGGCCGTGTTTTCTGGAGCCGACTTGTGGAGAAGTGTTGTAATAGACACTTGTTACGATGCGTGGCACTGGCGTTGCATATCTGTTTGGTGCCCTGGTGGCAGTGCGCGTTCGTTTTGTGGGCGCAGCGACGGCGGCGGTTTATGGCCGCTGGCCAGAGGTGGGCAGAATGATGGTTGAGACACAACGCCAGCAGAAAAAACCTTTTAGGCTTATTGTCAGCGGGGAGGCCAACGCCTGGCTGCCGGCGCTGGAGACTATTGTCGGCCCGCGGTGGATCGCCCCGCACCGGGTCAACAACGACCGGGAGTTGCTGGACGTCGTCGAGGCCCGCCAAGCGGACGCGGCCGTGCTGGACGACCAGGTGGACTGGGCCCTGGACATTCTGCGGATCCTTCGGCTGATTCGCCGGTTGGACACGACCTTGCCTGTGGTGGTCGTCACGCACCATCAGGACCGCCGTCGCCTTCAGGCGATGTTGGAGTTGCGGGCCTATAGTGTCGTCGGCCACCCGCTCGAATTGGAACAACTGTTGCGGCAGATTCACGGCATGATGTTGCAGATGAATCGGATGTTGCGTGAAGGCGATCCCGGCGTCGGCTGAGGCCTCGCCATGAACATACGACGCGCCGGCTGCATGTGGCAGGCGGTGCGGCCAAACGAAACCGAGTCTGGCAAGCCAGACCAAGCACGAGCAAAGGAGCATGACACATGGCCAAAGCCAAGTCAGCCAAGCCAGCAAAGGCAGCAAAGCCTGCCAAGGCAGCGAAGCCTGCGAAACCTGCGATTCGGCCGCTCGGCGAGAAAGTTCTCATCGAGCGCCTGGAAGCGGAACAGACAACTCGGGGCGGCATCGTGCTGCCGGATACCGCCAAGGAAAAGCCCCAGAAGGGCACGATCCTGGCTCTCGGTGACGGGAAGTTGCTGGATGACGGCACCCGGGCCAAGTTCCAGGTCTCCGTCGGTGATCAGGTCCTGTTCGCCAGCTACGCGGGCACGGAGATCAAGGTCGACGGCAACGAGTACATGTTGATGGACGAATCGGACATTCTCGCGGTCCTGTCTTAATCCGCGATGAAAAGGAGTCACGCAGATGGCCAAGAAGAAAATTGTATTCGACGTCGAGGCCCGCGAAGGCATTCGGCGCGGCGTCAAGAAACTCGCCGATGCGGTGAAGATCACCCTCGGGCCGACCGGTCGTGTCGTCGTCCTGGAAAAATCCTTCGGCGCTCCGACGATCACCAAGGACGGCGTCACCGTCGCCAAGGAGATCGAGCTGGAAGACCCCAACGAGAACATGGGCGCCCAAATGGTCAAGGAAGTGGCGTCGAAGACCTCGTCGGTTGCCGGCGACGGCACGACGACGGCCACCATCTACGCCGAGGCGATCTTTGAAGAAGGCCTGCGGAATGTCACCGCCGGCGCCAACGCGATGGACCTGAAGCGCGGCATCGATAAGGCCGTTACGGCCATCGTCGCCGAGCTCGACAAGAACTCCAAGCCCGTCGAGACCAGCCAAGAAATCGCCCAGGTCGGCACGTGTGCCGCCAACCAGGACGCCGAGATCGGCAAGATGATCTCCGAAGCGATGGACAAGGTCGGCAAGGACGGCGTGATTACCGTCGAAGAAGGCAAGAGCCTCGACACCGAAGTCGAGCTGGTCGAAGGCATGCAGTTCGACAAGGGCTATATCTCGCCGCACTTCGTGACCAAGGTCGAGACGATGGAAGCGGATCTGGAAAAGCCCATGATCCTCATCCTCGAGAAGAAGCTCTCCGCGATCAAGGATCTCGTGAGCCTGCTGGAGAAAACCGCCCAGGCCGGCCGCCCGTTGCTGATTATTTCCGAGGATATCGAGGGCGAAGCGCTGGCCACGCTCGTGGTCAACAAGCTGCGCGGCACGCTGCAGTGCTGTGCGGTCAAGGCGCCGGGCTTTGGCGATCGTCGCAAAGAGATGCTCCGCGACATCGCCGTGCTGACCGGCGGCAAGGCCGTCATGGAAGATATGGGCATCTCGCTGGAAAACATCGAGATGACCGATCTGGGCTCGGCGAAGCGCGTCCGTATCGATAAGGACAACACCACCATTATCGAAGGCGGCGGCGCAACCAAGGACATTCAGGGCCGAATCCAGCAGATCAGAAGCGAGATCGAAAACACCACCAGCGACTACGACCGCGAGAAACTGGAAGAGCGCCTGGCCAAGCTGTCCGGTGGCGTCGCCCAGATCAACGTTGGCGCCGCGACCGAGGTGGAGATGAAAGAGAAGAAGGCCCGAGTCGAGGACGCCCTGCACGCCTGTCGGGCGGCCGTCGAAGAAGGCATTCTCCCCGGCGGCGGCGTGGCCATCCTGCGGGCGCTGAAGGTGCTGGACAAGGTCAAGGCCAACGGCGATGAGGCCACCGGCGTGGATATTGTTCGCCGGGCAATGTCGTCTCCGATCAAGCAGATCGCCCTCAACAGCGGCCTGGAAGGCAGCATCGTCGCCGCCAAGGTGCTCGAGAGCGACGACGCAGCCTTTGGCTACGATGCCATGGCCGGCAAGTATTGCGACCTGGTCAAGGCCGGCGTGATCGTCCCGACCAAGGTCGAGCGGACGGCGTTGCAGAACGCGGCCTCCGTGGCCGGTCTGCTGCTGACGACCGACGCTGTCATCAGCGAGATCCCCGAGAAGAAGAAAGCCCCCGCCGGCGGCGCCGGTATGGACGAGATGTACTAAGCCGGTTGACTCGTTAATTCGTTAACGGGTTGATTCGTTAATCCCAGCGCGGCGTCCCGATCTACATCGGGACGCCGCGTTTCATTTACGTACGACCGCTTAGTCGTCTGCTTCTTTTTCCGCGAAGGCGGAGGTGATAAGGGAAATGGCTGTCTCGGCGTAGGTCGTCGGGGCGTCTTCGCCCGACGCCTCGTCGGAGAAACGAAACGCCTCTAGCTTCGCCAGCGATTCCTCGCCCGGTTTCAGGCCGTCGATCAACGCATCCCACTCCTTGGCCCGCGCGGGGGTGAGGCTCTTGTACCACAAGCAGTAGGTCCACAGGTCGTTGTCTTGCAGGACGACCTCGCCGAAGTGCTTGATCTGGAAACGCACGTCAGGCTGTTCCCAGATGGCGTAGCACAGCACCGGCAGCTTGGCGGTGTTCGCTTCGTAGCCGGTCACCGGGCTGAATTGGCCAATCGCCGCGCGCACGTCATTGGGTTTGTCCGGCCGGTCCGTCAGGGTCGCCGACCAGGAGACCGTCTTCGATTTCCGGTCCCACTCGCCGTTTGTCTGCGCCGGCTCGGCCACGTCCTGCAACGTCAACTCAAGTCGATCGTCGAGAAGCGGATTGTCAAACTCGATATGGATCAATTGTCGACCCATCTCCTCCACGATTTCCCAGGGATCCGGCTTGTCATTGTCTTTTTCGTCATTTGGCCGATTCTCCCATTGCGCCATCAGTTGCTCGTACTCGGGCGTTGCGCGAAGAACGTTCTCCGCGGACCTTCGCATGGTCTCCCGGTCGCTGAGGAAGGTTTCGAGGCGTTGGAGGAACTTCGGATCCGTAATGCCCGCCTTGCCTTTGGCGATAGCGATCAGTTGCCCGGCCTGCACTTGTGCCCGGTCAGATTCCTCGTCGGTGAAGATGAAGTGAGCGAACGTCGGCAGGTCGTCCTGCGTGGCGTATTGGCGATCTTTCAGGTACAGCCCGATTCGAAGTGCAAGTGCGACCATGTCCGCAGGAAAGGCCTCACCGGACTCCGATGAGGCGCCTTGGACGCTGGCCAGCCAAGTGTACATCGCGAGGTTCTTGACGTCATGTCGAAACTCCGTCGACAGGAAGCGGGCGAGCTGGGCGAACTGCTTCTCATCGCCGAACTCGGCCTTCAGCCAGATGACCATCAACTCCGTCATGCGGTCGGCGGCTGCGAACATTCGCTCGATGTGCCCAACCGGGTCGTCGTTGCCGCGGAAACGCTCCACATAGGCCCGGGTTGTTCCCATGGGGGTCGTCAGCACGTAGTACAGCCCCGTGTTGCCGATATCGTCGGGCATGTCGCCATCGAATGTCCCCGCGATGTGCAGGATGTGATTGGCGCCGATGGTGCTCTTGTCGGCGTAGTCGCGCTCGATGGCGGCGATCTCTTCGGCCTGCAACTCTTCGGTCTTCTCCTTTTCGTCCTTATCCGCGGCGATGCGACGGACCGTGAGTGTCCGCCGGATCTTGTTGCCTTGCGGCTTGAGATTCAGCTTGTACTCACGCTTGTCGCAGCCGGCCAGTGCGATCGGGACGGCGGCGGCGAGAACTGCGATCAGGCGGACTACTGCGAGTGGATAGAAGCGTTTCATGACAAGGCCTCCCAAAAGAAGTCTCGCTGGCCAGGCGATGGTTGCACGAATCCAGTGACTGGAGTATATGCAGGGCCATCATGCTCCGACAACTGCAAATCCCAACCCCCAGCCGGGACGCCATGATCGACATCACGCGTGAGGTCGCCGAGGTCCTGGCCGACTCGGGCGCGGCCGACGGTGTGGTGACGGTCTACGTGCCGCACACGACCGCCGGCGTGACGATCAACGAGAACGCCGATCCCGACGTCATCCACGACGTGTTGGCCGCCCTGGACAAGGCCGTCCCGTGGCGCCAGAGCTTCTACCGCCACAGCGAAGGCAACTCAGCCGCCCACGTCAAGAGCTCGATGATGGGCTGTTCGCTGATGGTCCCCGTTGTCGACGGCCGAATGACCCTCGGCACGTGGCAATCGATCTTTCTCTGCGAGTTCGACGGCCCTCGAACGCGGAAAGTGCTGGTCACTGTGATTGCGGATTGAGGATTGCAGATTGCGGAATGAGGCCCCGCCGCCAATCAATCCGCAATCCCAAATCCGCAATCCGCAATCATTTTGGCTGATCGCGCATGAGGGCGCGGACGTCGTCGGCATCGGGGATAGCCGATTGGGCGCCGATCTGTCGGCAGGCGAGGGCGCCGGCGGCGCAGGCGATCGTGCCGGCCGTGGCGATGTCCTTGCCCTGCCCCAGCGCCACCGCCAGCGCGCCCGTATAGGCGTCTCCGGCGGCTGTGGTGTCCACCACCTCCACCTGGTAGGGCCCGATCCGCTCGAAGATGCCCTCGTCCGAGACCACCAGCGTGCCGCGATGGCCGAGCTTGACGGCGACGGCGCGGGCCCCCCGGGCGATGAGTTCCAGCGCGACGATCTTGTCCACACGATCCTCGGCGGTGGTCTGATCGGTCAGTTGGCGGGCCTCGACGATATTGGGCGACAGCACGTCCACGCGGTACATTTCCGACGGCAGGAAGCGGGGCACGGGGGCCGGGTCGAGAATCACCTTGCAGCCGTGGCGGCGGGCGAAATCGATGGCGGCCCGAACGACGAGCAGGGGCAGTTCCAGCTGGAGCACCACCACGTCGGCCGCCTCGAACAAGTCAACGTTCGGAAAGATATGATCGTCGGCGTTGACCTGCAGGTTTGCCCCGCTATCGAGGACGATTGTATTTTCGCCGAGCGAGTCGACAACGATCATGGCCACGCCCGTCCGGCGGCGGTCGCTGATATCGACGCTGCGGACGTCGATGCCTTCGTCGCTCAGATGGCTGATGAAGTTGTGGCCGAAGTCATCATCGCCCACGCATCCGATCAGGTGACAGTCGCCGCCCATCCGGGCGACGGCCACCGCCTGATTGGCGCCTTTGCCGCCCGGCGTGCTCAAAAAGCCGCTGCCCCGCAACGTCTCGCCCGGTTCGGGCAGGCGCGGACTGTGGATGGCCAGGTCCATGTTGATCGAACCGACGACGAGAATGTTTGGTTTGTCGGGCATAATGGAGCGGAACTACCCCTGTCGACCTTCGATCGCGCAGAGAAGGATCGCCGCGGCCAGGCCGACTCGGCGATCAATCAGACCTTCGGTATCGAGCGTGAAGTCGACGGTCAGTTTGAGAACGAACGGGTTGAAGTTCTGTTTCACCTCGGCAACTTTTCGGCCGTCGGCGATGAAGTCGAATCGTTGCGGAATCAGGTTGGTCACGAACCGGCGCACCAGGGCGAGAAGGGCGCTGTCTTCCTGGATGTGAGCGATCTCGCGGTCCTCGGCGTCCAGGACCAGCCAGTGGTCTCGGGCCATGGAGGCCCAGCCCTTTCGCCGCAACGCGCCGAGCTTCTGCCCGGTGGCGGAGTCGATGACGTCATAGGCCGACGAGAAGTCGAGGACCTTCCGGGCCTGGATGCTCAACACCTCCGTGTTCATGCTTTCATTGGTATAGAGGCGAATATCTTCCTTGAGCTTGAAGGCCTTTTGACGGCTGTAGAAGACCAGGTTGCCGTCGCCGTCGAAAACGTGGAACGCGCCGCCCAGGAATTTGAACATCTTCTTCCGGATCAGATATGTCGGGTGGGTGAACCGTTCGACCGTCATGGTAACTCCCTTTACGATCCGATAACCGCCGCTCGGGCGCCGGTCGCCCTAGCGGTGCATCATCAGGTCCACTGCAGTTCGGGCCCGCCTTTGCGGACCTTGCCGAGCACCCAGCTCGCCTGCCCGGCCCGGTGGAGCCGTTGCATGATGGATCCGATGAACGTCGGCGCCACGATCATCACAAAGCCGACACCCATGTTGAACACCCGCATCATCTCAAGCTCGTCAACAGGGCCGGTCTTGGCGATCAGCCGAAAGATGCCCGGCGTCTGCCAACTGTTGCGCTTGATCCGAACCGTCAGCCCCTCCGGCAGCGCGCGGGGCAGGTTGCCCGGCAGGCCGCCGCCGGTGATGTGGGCCATCGCCTTGACCGGCCGTTTCACGCGATAGGCGCCCAGGACGCTCAACACCGCCCGGACGTAAATCCGAGTCGGCTGGAGCATCTCATCGGCGATCGTCGCGCCGTTGAGTTCGGCGGGCGTATCGGTCAGGCGAAGTCCCCCCGGCCCCAGTAGCACGCGGCGGGCCAGGGCGTATCCGTTGGAATGCAGCCCGCTGCTGGCCAAGGCGATCGCCACGTCGCCTGGAAGGCAGCGCGAGCCGTCGATCATCCGCCGCCGTTCGATCACCCCCACCGAAAAGCCCGCCAGGTCAAAGTCCTTGGGTTTGTAGAAGTCGGGCATCTCGGCGGTCTCGCCGCCCAGCAGAGCGCACCCGGACTGGACGCAGCCGTCGCTGATCCCCTTGACCACATCGGCCATGCGATCGGGGTCAAGCTTGCCCGCGGCGATGTAGTCCAGAAAGAACAGCGGCTCGGCCCCGCAGCAGATGAGATCGTTGACGTTCATTGCCACCAGGTCGATCCCGACCGTATCCAGGCGGTTGGCGGCGATGGCGACCTTGAGCTTCGTGCCGACCCCGTCGGTGCAGGCCGTCAGGATCGGGTCGCGATAATTGCGTTTCAGCAGCCCGTTGGCGAAATCCAGACGGAACGCGCCGGCGAACCCGCCGACGTTGTCCAGCACGCGCGGGGAGAACGTCCGGCGGACCAGAGGCCCAATCCGCTGAACGATCGAGTCGGCGGCATCGAGACTGACGCCGGCATCGGAGTAGGTAATCGAGGGCCTGGCCTTGGGCGGCATGGCGGTATCCTACCACGGCGGCAAGACATTGCAACGGGGCAGATGAGGGCGTTTTGGGCAGGCGTTTGACTTTGGCCGCCCGAGCAAGTAAACAGGGGCCTCTGGACGTTCTGTCGCGTTAACACCATGCAGACAGGTGCAAGATGGCCTCGACGATGTTCCACCCGACCCCATCGCTCGCACGCGGCGCGTGCCTGTGGGCATGGTCTATGGGCGTCGTGATCCTGGCGGTCGCGTGGGCGCCGGCGTGGGCCGAGGACGCGAAAACGCAGCCCCAATCGCCGGCGAAAGTCCGGCCTCCGGTCGATCAACTCACCGCATCCGCCGAGGCCCGGTCGAAGGCGGCGCTGCAGCAGGAGAACGGCCATCTGCGCACGCGCCTGGCCAAGGCGCTGATGGACCTTTACCTCGCCACGCCCGCCGACCGGCGGCGGGCCCTGGTCGAGCGGTTGCTGACCGACCCGTTGGTCGCGGTTCGGCTGACGGCGATTCGGCTTCTGGACCGGCTGATCGTCGATACCGCCGGGTCGGATACGGCGATGGGGCCCGAGGACGTGCGCGAGCTGTTGACGTCGCTGCTGGGCGACGAGGCCGCGGGCGTCCGCGCGGCGGCGGCGAATTTGGCGGCGCAGTTGGGCGATGCGGAGATGACGGACATGCTGCTGGCAAGTCTGACGGGCGAACAGGACGCTGCCGTTCGGCGGGGGCTGTTGATGGCCCTGGGGCAGTTGCGCGACCCGCGGGCGCTGCAGGCGGTGCTGCCTAATATTGGGGACGAGTCGGACGAGATCGCGATGGCCTCGGCGAGGGCGTTGGGGCGGATTGCGGACAAGCACGCGCTGTCTGAGGATGAGCGATCGCAGGCCGTCGCGGCGCTGCTGGAGCGGTACCGCACGAGCGAACAGGGGTCCAACCAGGCCGAGCTGCGCGAGGCGCTGCTGACGGCGATGGGGGTGCTGGGTGACCGGGCGTTTGCGCCGTGTGTAAAACGGGCGCTGGCCGAACCGGCGGCGACCGTTCGCCTGGCGGCGGTGGCCGCTCTGCAGAAGCTGGGCCAGCCCGATTCGGCGAAGATGTTGGCGCCGCTGGTCGAGGACGGTGACCGCGGCGTGCGGCGTGCGGCGATCGCGGCGATAGGGACCATCGGCGGGCAGGCGTACCTGCCGACGATCCTGAAGCGGACGCGGCCTGAGGTCGAGACCGACGCCGACGTGCGTCGGCAGGCGTGGGAGACCTTGCTGGGGCTCTTGGCGACGGCCGACACCGCGTCGCTGACGCGCGTGGCCGACGCGCTGGCCGATCGGCCCGACGCCGTTGACCGGCGGATCACCATTCTGCAGATGCTGGTGGACAAGCTGCAGGAGGCCGGCAGCGATCGCCAGGCCGACGTTCGGATGGAGTTGGGCCTGGCGTTGGTGGCGGCGTCGCGGGAGGCCGAGGCGGCGGGTCATCTGGCCGAGGCCTACGCGGCCTTGAAAGATCGGGATGCCCCCAAGGCGGCGGAGGCCTGGGATGCGTGGGTGGCGGCGCTGCTGCTGGCCAACGATCCTGACGGGATCAAGGGGCTGGCCGAGGTCGACAGCGACGACGCCTTCACGCGTGGATTGCAGGTGCTGGTCGACCATCTGACCACCTTGGAGGCATCGGGCGAGCACGGCGTGGCGGCCAATCTGACGTCGGCGGCGTTGGAGCATCTGCCGCATCGGCTCACGGTCTCGCAGCGAGAGTATTTTGAGCGGACCGTCACGCGCGTTCGGCAGAAACAAAAAGCCGCCGATCGCGGGCGCGTGACGACCCTGGTCACGCAGATGATGTCCGACGACGAATCCGCCCGCAGCGCCGCCCAGACTGAGCTGCAGTCGATGGGCGACCGGGCGATCAAGCCCTTGCTGGCGGAACTCCGCGAGGCCGTCTCCACCGCGCCGATCCGCAGCGATACCGAAAAGGCGATCCTGGGTGTCCTTCGCCGGATTGCGCCCGATCTGACCGGGTACGACACGGGCATGGACAAGCCCGCGAAGCTCGAGCTGATCGACTCGTGGCGACAGGGGCGCTAGGGGCCGGTTGAAAAAGTGGCATGGGCGTCTCGCCCATGTCTTACACGGCCGTCCCGGCCGTGCAAGATGACCGATTGTCAGGGCCAAGCCCAACGGGCCCCTGTCGGGGATGGCCCTGAGACGCATGGGCGAGACGCCCATGCCACAAGAATGCCGCCGCTGTGACCGATATGAGGTGACCCACATGAGTCGATGGTGCATCGGTGTGGATTTGGGCGGCACGTTCATCAAGTTCGGCCTGCTTGGCGCTGACCGGCAGGCGAGCGAGACGCTCCAGCTTCCCACGCCCGTCAACGAGGGCGGCAGCGGTGTCGTCAGCCAGATGGTCGCCGGCGTGCGCCAACTCATGGAAACCCATCAGGTCGATCTGACCGACGTGGTCGGCATCGGCATCGGCGCGCCGGGCCCGTTGGATTTGGCCGAAGGCATCGTGATCGCCATGCCCAATATTCCGGGTATGGAGAACCTGCGCATTCGCGATCAACTGGCCGAGGCGATCGGCAGACCGGGCGTGCTGGAGAACGACGCCAACGCCGCCGCCTATGGCGAGTATCTCTGCGGGGCCGGCCGGGAGGCGAGAGACATGGTGATGCTCACGCTGGGCACGGGCGTGGGCAGCGGGATCGTTCTCGACGGGCAGGTGTTGCACGGGGCTCACGGTATCGGCGCGGAACTTGGCCACATGGTCATCGAGCCTGGCGGCGAATTGTGCGGGTGCGGGCAGCGTGGATGTCTGGAGCGATATTGCTCGGCGACCTACGCCGCCCGCCACGCCGCGACGAGGATCGAAGGAGGCGAGGCATCCTCGCTGGCTGACGTCCTGGCCTCCGGGGGCGAGTTTACGGCCAAGGATATCAACGAGGCCCGCCGAGCGGGCGACGAGTTGGCGGCGGCGGTGTGGGATCGCAGCGCGTATTATCTGGCCCTGGCGTGTGTGAACGTCTGCAGGATCTTTGACCCGGACGAGATTGTCCTGGCCGGCGGCATGACGCGCGCGGGCGACGACCTGATGGATCCGATCCAGGCGCACTTTCGGCGGCTGCACTGGTCGCTGACCGACCCGATGACGACGATTGTCTTTTCGGCCCTGGGCGATAACGCCGGCGTGGTCGGCGCGGCCGGGGTGGCGTGGCAGAGCCTGGAGCCGGACGCGCTGGACCAAATCTGACCCAATCGCCGGATTGTGACGATAGAATGCTGGGCCCGCATACAGCCGCCGAAGGCGGCAATGCAAATAAGAGCGAGAACCGATGAAGCACTATCAGCCAACCTTTGACGAGTTCCTCAAGCAGACCGAGCGGGGAAACACCGTGCCGGTGTATCGCGAGTTGCTGTCGGATGCCCTGACGCCGGTGTCGGCCTATCAGCGACTGGCCATGCCGCCGGGATACGGGCCTGCGCGGAACTCGTTCCTGCTCGAGAGCGTCGTCGGCGGCGAGCAGATCGCCCGCTATTCGTTCGTCGGGGCCGATCCTCATCTGACCTTTACCGTGCGCGGCAACGAGATCACGATCCGCCGCCCGGGCGGCGTCGAAGAGGTCCTCCAGAGCGACGACCCGCTGGAAGAGCTGGCCAAGCTGCTGAGCGAATACAAGCACGTCCACCATCCGGATCTGCCGCGTTTCACCGGCGGGCTGGTCGGCTATGCCGGCTATGACATGATTCGCTACTACGAGAACCTGCCGGCCGCCCCGCCCGATGACCGCAACCTGCCGGAGATGTCGTTCGGGTTGTACCGGTCGATGGTTCTGTTCGACCACGTTCGAAAGACTATCAAGGTCGTCTCCAACGCGCATGTTACCGACGACCCGGGTGCGGCGTATCACCAGGCGACCGAAGAGATCGAACGGCTGGTGGCGCGATTGTGCGAGGGACCCGGCACGCCGGTGCGCGAAATTGTGACGGTGGGGCTCCCGCAGAAACCATTCCAAAGCAACCTGTCGCGCGACGAATACGTCCGGACGGTCGAGCGGTGCAAGGAGTACATCGCCGCCGGCGATATTTTCCAGGTCGTCCAGTCGCAGCGGCTGTGCGTGGAGACGTCGGCCAAGCCGTTCGACATCTACCGCGCGCTGCGGGTGGTGAACCCGTCGCCGTACATGTTCCTGCTGACGACGCCGGAGACGACGCTGGTCGGGTCGAGCCCGGAGATCCTCTGCCGCGTGGAAGACGGCATCGTGACGAATCGTCCGCTGGCCGGCACGCGCCGGCGCGGAGCCACGCCCGAAGAAGATGACGCCCTGGAGGCCGAACTGCTGGCCGATCCGAAGGAACGGGCCGAGCACATCATGCTGGTCGACCTTGCCCGCAACGACGTTGGGCGCGTGGCCGAGCCCAATACGATCGAACTGTCGGACCTGATGGCCGTCGAACGGTACAGCCACGTGATGCACATTGTCTCGGATGTCAAAGGCAAGCTGGCCGAGGGCATGACGGCGTTCGATGCGCTGCGCGCGACGTCGCCGGTCGGCACAGTATCCGGCGCGCCGAAAATTCGCGCCATGGAAATCATCGACGAGTTCGAGCCCACGCGTCGCGGCCCGTACGGGGGGGCAGTGGGGTACATTGATTTCTCAGGCAACATGGATACGTGCATCGCGCTGCGAACGATGGTGATTTGCGGCAACAAGGCCTATCTGCAAGCGGGGGCAGGCATTGTGGCCGATTCGGTCCCCGAGACGGAGTTCGAGGAGACGATCAGCAAGGCCAAGGCCCTTCTGCGAGCGATCGAAGTTGCCGAAGCCGGTTTCAACGAATAGGTCAGGGGGCCCGATCGATATTGGCTGGCTCGTCCTGACAGGGGGCGGGCCGGTTCTCTTTGGCGGCATGTCGCCGGCCGATTGCCCACACGGCCAGTTCGAAGATAACGATGGCCAGCGCCGCGCCGACGAGATTGGCCGACCATTCCGCCAGGGCGGCCTCTCGGCCGAACAGCGGCTGGGTGTACTCGTCGACCGTTGCGTAGACGGCCATGACGGCGACGGCTGTGATTGTTCGGCGTCTGAAGCAGCGGCCGTGCGCCAGCAACGTCAGCAGCAGCGCGCCGGTCAACCCCAGGTAGCCGATCAAATGCAGCACCGAATCGCCCAGCGACGGCAGAGGCGCCTTTCGAATGGTGGCGACCGAGACGTGGGTGGCGGCGAAAGCGGCGATCCACAGGACCGCACACACGACGGTCAGAGGCCGGCGAAATGGCTGGACCCACGAAGCCGGCGGGATCATGAGGTGTGCTCGTCGGCGGATGGGGGACCGTGGACCGGCGGGGACGGCTGCACGTGTTGCGGCAGGGGCTCGGGAGTCGGCCCCGGCGCCGTTGCGGGCGGCTGGGCGCGCGGCGGTTCGGTGAGGGAGTCGGTTCGCTCATCGGGTGCATCCCGTTCGGTCTGCTCGGCCGGCGGGGCGGCGACGACGGGCGCCTGCATTTCGAGAAATTCTTCGGCGAGGTCGGCGTAGTCCTTGGCGCCGTTGCAGGTCGCGTCGTAGTCGAAGATGCTCAGGCCGTGCGAAGGACATTCGGCCAGCTTGATGTTGCGGCGGACGACCGATTCGAAAACTTTCGCGCCCGACCATGGCGTTGCGTGCAGGCGGGCGTCCTCGAAGAACGCCTGCAGATCGAGAACGACCTCGTTCGCCAGCCGCGTGATTCGTTCGAACATGCAGAGCACGACGCCGGCGACGCGAAGGCGCGGATTGATGCGCTCCTGGACGAGTGAGACGGTTTGGAGCAACTGGCCCAATCCCTGGAGGGCGAAGAAGTGCGGCTGAAGGGGGATGATGACCTCGTCGGCGGCAGCGAGGGCGTTGAGGGTCAGCAGGCCCAGCGACGGTGGGCAATCGATCAAGATAAACTCGGCGGGCAGGGGGGCGGCGTCGAGTTGCTGACGAAGGCGTTGCTCGCGGCCTGGGACACTGGCGAGTTGCGTTTCCAGGCCGGCGAGGTCTACCGATGCGGGGGCCAGCGACAGCGTGTCCGTCAGCGGCCGAACCACCCGCTCGACGGGCATGGGTTCGACCAGGACGTCGTAAGTGCTGGGCGAGTCGGCGGTTTCGACGTTGAAATGCAGCGAGAGGTGGCACTGGGGGTCGATGTCCAACAGACATACGGCGCGTCCCAGCATCGCAATGCCGGCGCCGAGATTGGCGGTCGTGGTCGTCTTGCCCACACCGCCCTTCTGATTCATGACGGCGATCGTTTTCACATCAGCCATTATAGATTGCGCGACGGGCAGGGCAAGCACGCCACCGGTTGGCGCGGGGACAGGATTTGATCGGCGCAAAACAATGGCGGGCATCGCCGTGGCAGGGATGTCCGCCATTGATTGGTTGCGTCCGCCGCCTAGTGCGTCGCGGCGGGTGCGGAATCGTGTCCGCAACGTCGCGACCGTTTACTTCTTCTTGGCTTTTCTTCTTTTCTTGGCCTTTTTCTTTGCTACCTTTTTCTTCGCGACTTTCTTCTTGGCCTTCTTCTTGACTACCTTCTTCTTCGCGACTTTCTTCTTGGCCTTCTTCTTGGCCGTCTTCTTGGCTGCTTTACGCTTCTTCGCCATGTCTTTGATCTCCTCTTCGGTTGTCAGACAAATACGTGGTTAGGAGCTATAGCAGCATCATCATCCTAAGTTTTACACGTCACCGCGCATGTCGTGCAAGCATTATCAATAGATTTCTTTGCACACTTTTTTTTAAATTGTGCGCGCTGATGTCGCGCCTCGCTTGCGCGCGCATGCGCGATGCGCCGAGTTTGCTTCGCGCGGCGCGACGCGGGCACGCGGAGACAAAAAAAGTCTTGGCACGACCGACCCAAATCGATAGGGTAACGGCGGTCTTTCCGGACGAAACGGGAAGACCTTGTTATAGGGTCCTGGACAATGACGACCATGCATAGAACAGTGCTCTTACTGGTGGCGACGGGATTGCTCGCGGGCTGTCCGGTCCCGCAGGCGCAGAACACCCCGGTCGGGCAGTGGCATGAGACCGACCCGTTGACCGGTGCGGGCTATTATATCTACGTGCCGAGCACGTACAGCCACGACAAGCCGGCCCCGGTCATCGTGAGCTGCCACGGGACGCCGCCGTTTGACATCGCGGAGCATCACATCCGCGAATGGAAGATGCTGGGCGAGAACTTCGGGTGCATTATCATCACGCCGGAGATGACGGGCACGGACGGCATCCTGGGCGACGGCCCGATCGTGGCGATGGAGGCCAACGAGCGCCGCATCATGAGCATCCTGTGTCAGCTGGGGTATCGCTACAACATCGACCGGGCGAACATTATGATCACGGGCTTTTCCGGCGGGGGGTTCCCGGCGTATTGGGTCGGCATGCGCCACCCGGACGTTTTCAGCGTGATCGCCGCCCGCAACTGCAACTTCAGCGAGTCGAACCTGGACGGCTGGTATTCGCCCGATGCGGTCCGATCCGCCGTGCTCGTCTACTACGGCTCGAATGATGCGACCGCCATCCAGATGCAGTCGCGCCGCGCCATCGATTACCTGCGCGTGAGGGGGTTCCGCGTGACGGGCCGCATCATCCCCGGCATCGGCCACGAACGCCGGCCCGAAGTGGCGATGCGATTCTTCCGCAGCCACTGGCACCGCCCCGAACCGTCCCTGCCGGTTCAGTAGCCGCCGGCGCCTGGCGCGGCCAAACAGATAAAGCCGCCCGCTGTCACGAGACAGCGGGCGGCTTTGTTATGGTCCCACGCAGAGCGAGTCATCGATGACTCACTCTGAGACAGCTATCGCATCAGCACAGCAGAGCGGCTCAGCACAGCAGAGCGGCCGCGTGCTGATGGATCAGTCGGACGGCGTCGCTGACGGGTCCCGTTGCGTCCTAGGCGGCCTTGGGGACCAGGCCCATCAGGAACACCATCGCGAAGATACCGACGGTTTCGACAATGCCCATTGCGATGATGATGAAGGGAAAGCCCTTGCCTTCGCCTTCGCTGATCGCTCGGATGCCGGCGGCGCCGATGAGGCCCTGCATCCAGGCTGACATCATTTCGGCCATGCCAACGGCCAGACCGATCCCGAGCATCAGGCCGACATTGGCGACGGCCACGTCAGCGTGATCCTTCAAGACGGCTCCAAGCTTGTTCATCACAATCATGGCGTAGAGCGTCTGGCTGAGGGGCAGGCCCAGAAGGATGATGTAGGTGAAGCGCAGGGTCTGCCCGGCCTTGGCTTCTTTCGCCCAGGCGCCGGCAGCGGCGCGACCGGCCAGGCCGATGCCCACCGCGCTACCGAAGGCGGCCAAGGCCAGAGCGAACGCCACGCCAATTTGGCTGACGAACGGCCAGCCCAAGGTGCCCAGCATGCTGTACATCGGTGTCGTCGTTATGTTCATTGCTCAAGTCTCCTGCTCTGCTGAAAAGGTTGGTAGGCATATCCGGTCCATTGCATGCCCAGATTGCTCGAGAACTCCAGCATGTTCAGTCGCACGCCGTGCGCGAACAATGCAATGAGGCACAGTGCGAGGTTCAGTCCGTGTCCGAGGATCATCACCACGATCGTCAGGGGCCAGAACCCTATCTCCATGGCCATGTCGTTGAAGCTGCTTGCCAATACGCCGCTGGCCAATCCCACCGCCATCAGACGAACATAGCTCGTGACGTCGGAGAACGCCGAGATTCCCGCCAAGGGGAAGTCCGCGAGGCCGAGCCCCAATGCTTTCAGGAGATTTCGATTCGGGTGGGCAAAGGAAACGGCCAGCGCCGCTCCAGCGATCAGAAGGTACCTGAAGGGCTGGTCCCACCCCAGTAGTGACGGTATTCCGACGACAAGCTGGAGCACGACGCCGAACATACCCCAGATGAAGATGGCCCAGCCGACCTTGCTGAGGAAGCGAATGTTCGGAAAGTACCGGACGGCTTGCCATAGCTGGGCTAACGATAGATGAATCGCTCCCATGACGAAGCTGATTTTCATGACGAGCGCGCGAGACTCGTCGGTCAAGTTCACCGGTATGAGAGGCGACTTGATCAATAGGAAGCCAAAGAAGCTGCCACTCAGGATGCCCCAGATCAGCGTCGTTGCGCCGACGACGATTAGCAGTTGCACGAACTCTCGCCCGAGCTTGGGAGCGATCTTCTTGTACCCCAGCAGAAGCGTCACCAGGATCAGCGCGCCATATCCGCCGTCCCCAATGAGCATGGCCGCAAAGATCGGCAGGGCAAGCATGAACGGTACGCCGACGTCAAATTCCTTGTAGCCGGCAAAGGTCCCCATGATGTCGAACAGGCCCTTGATAGGCATGGCCCAGCGCGGGTACTTGATGAGCGTCGGCGGCGCGTCGTCTTCGGTTGGCTCGAATGCTTCGACAGCGGCGTCGAGTTCCTTGGCGGCCAGGTCGACGGCGAGGGTGTCGGCGTGGTCGGCGGGGGCCCAGCCTTGCAGGGCGGTCAGGGCGTCGCCGACGAGGGCGCCTTTGGAGGCGACGGAGAACTCGGCGGCGGCCCGAAGCTCGTTGCGACGGGTCTGAATGGCCGGTAGGAGGTGGGCCAGTTCGGCCAGGCGGTCGTTGCCGGCCTTGAGGGATGCGTCGATGTCGGCGGCCTCGGCGACAACGGTGGGGCGGTCGCGCGGCGGCAGATCGTGCAACGTCGCCGATTCGGGCAACGTGATATTGCCGCTACGGCTGGCGAGGGCCACAAGCTGCTTGCCCCCGGAAGGAGCGCCGATGCGATGGATCAATTCGGCGGAGACCTCATCCAGTTCCTTGGTCCGCACGGCGGCGAATGTCAGCGACACGCCGGCGGCCTGGAGGGCGTCGAATTGATCCAGACGCATATCTCCCCAGACGGCCAGTTGATTGATCTGGCGGTGCAAGATGTTCAGCCGAGCGCGAGCTTCGGCGCCGGCGTGGCGGAGGTGCAGCACTTCGGCGACGGCATCGGTCGCTTCCAGCGACGGTGCGTCGCCGGCAGGTTCGTGTTGCGAAAGGATCTGAATCGCCCGATCCGTCTCGTCGAGGGCGCTGAGCATCCGCTCGTCGGCCACAGCCCCGTCGGGGTCGGCGGGCAGAAGGTGCAACACGCCCAATTCACCCAGGGCCGTGAGCAATCGGTCATGATCGGCCTGTCGTCCGACGACAAAGACCTTTTTCATCGGAACGATCACGCGTCGGCCTCCTTGTCGTCGGCGTCGGCTGCGGCCATGGCGTGTGTCGGCTGTTCGCTCTCGTGTGTTTTGGCGGTGAGCTTGCCCTTGGCGATCTTGGCGCGGCCGACGGCGGCCGTCATCGCGTCGCCAAGGTGGATGCGGATCACACGGATGGCTTCGGTGGCTTCGGGGATCTTGATCTTTTCAAACAGGTTCACGCGCTGAATGATCTTCGTCAGCTCGCGCTGCAGGAGGTCCTGCTGGCGGCGGAGGACGTCGACTTCGACGCGCAGGGTCGTGATCGACCGCAGATCGATCAGGGCCCGATCCACCCACGTGGGGGTAGCGAAGAGGCTGTAGACGGCTTCGGGAAACGTGACGCCTTCGAAGACGGGGATCATCACGCCGGCGATGTTATTGGACGACGTCTGGATGTCGTCGGGCTCGGCCAATTCCTGAACATCCACGCCGGCTAGGTCGTTCAGGACGCTACGGTATGGATGGAACTTGGCCCGGGCGTCGTTGAGGTGCTGCTCGACAGCCCGACAGGCGTTGTGGACCTGGCGAATCGTCATCTGCAACTGCTGCTGCTTGAGCTTGAGCATCGGCAGATATCGCTCGAATCGCTGCAGCGCATCGCGCTGACGACGAAGCTCCGGTCGGGTTAGGCGAATCTTACTCATTGTTCTATTTCGGATTGCAGATTTCGGATTGCGGATTGTTCTTCGACGGGCTCTTGGCGCGCGACTTGCGCCGCGCCGTATTGATGGATGAGACAACGATCGAAAGGAGTTCGTCGGTCTCTTTCACCAACGGTTTGAGTTGTCCATCGGGGACAAGCCCTTCTTCTACAATCAACTCCATCCAGTAAACGCATTCGTCGAGTTCTTCTTCAACTATTCCGAGTTTGGCGACGAAATCCGCCGTGGACTTCGCGCGGCACGCGGATCGGTAGTTCGCACCAACGCTTGTGCCTGATCGCAGAAGCTGACGCCCGATTACGTCAGCTGTCCGTCGTTTCGGCAGCGACTCGGTCAGACGAATGGTCCGCAGTGCAAACGTCTTCGTTCGTCGCCTCAACTCGTCAGGTGTCATGGTCGTTGCGTTTCACAATCCACAATCTGCAATCCGAAATCCGCAATCTAGGACGCCGCAGGCGTCGCTGCTGGCGTCGCTGTCGGCCAATGGGCGTCGAGGATGTTGCGGCGAATGCCTACTTCTTCGGGCTCGAAGCATTCGGCCATGATCTGCCAGCAGCGGTCCAGGGCCTCGAACAGGGGGATGTTCACGCCGAGGTCCATGATGCGATCCTCGAACAGATCGCCGTAGGTCAGCAGGCGCTGGTCCCAGGCCGAGACCTCAAAGCCCATGTCGCGTTTCTCGCGGGCCTCGCGGCAGAGGGCGTACAACTGAATGCAGGCGTTCATCACCGCTCGGTGGTCGTCGCGCGTGTCGTCGTTAACCTGCTGCTTGAGACGCGACAGCGAACGGAACGCGTCGATTCGGCCCTCACGCAGATAGAACTGGCCTTCGGTGATGTAGCCGGTGTTGTCGGGGACGGGGTGCGTGTCGTCGTCGCCGGGCATAGTGACGCAGGCCAGGATCGTCATCGAGCCGGCGCCGTCGAAGTCGACGGCCTTTTCGTAGCGCCGGGCCATTTGGGTGTACAGGTCGCCTGGGTAGCCGCGGTTGGAGGGAATCTGCTCCATGATGATGGCGATTTCCTTCAGCGAGTCGGCGAAGGCCGTCATGTCCGTCAGCAAAACCAGCACGCGTTTGTTCTGCAGGGCGAACTGTTCCCCGACGGCCAGGCACAGGTCGGGCACCATGAGGCATTCGACGACGGGGTCGGCTGCGGTGTGGATGAACATGATGGTCCGCCCGAGCACGCCGCCGTCTTCGAAGGTCTGGCGGAATATCAGATAGTCGTCGTAGCGGAGCCCCATCCCACCGAGGATGATGACATCGGCATCGGCCTGGAGACCGACGCGGGCGAGCAGTTCGTTGTAGGGCTGGCCCGGGATCGAGAAGATCGGAAGCTTCTGGCTTTCGACGAGCGAGTTGAAGATGTCGATCATCGGGATGCCGGTGTGGACCATTTTGTCCGGCATACGGCGTGTCACCGGGTTGACGGCCGGCGAGCCGATGTCGACGAAGTTCTCTTCGATGGCGGGGCGATCGTCGCGGGGCCGGCCCGAGCCGTCAAAGATGCGGCCCAGGAGCTTGTCGCTGAAGGGCACCTGCATGGGGCGGCCCAGGAAGTGGATCCGGTCTTCAGTGGAGACACCTTGCGTCCCGGCGAACACCTGCAGGCTAACCTGGTCGCCCTCGAGGTGAATCACCTGGGCCAGCGACGTGCCCCGGTCGGTGGTGATGACCGCCAGCTCGTCATAGCCGATGCCTGTGGCGGTAACCGTGACGACGTTGCCGGCGATACGTGTAATTTGGTCGTAATACTTTCTCATCGTTCGCTATCGCTCTCGATTTCAAATGCTGAATGTTGAATGCTTAATGCTGAACGGAGAGGCCAACCAAGACCTCCTCTGTCTATTTCGGGCTGTCCGTCTCGGACGATTCCCGCCCGGCGGTGTGGAAGCTCTTGGCGAAGATCAGATTCAGTTCATTCGCTTCCTGCCAGATGTCTCTGGCCTTGTCAGCCATCGTCGGCTCGGCTGTGGAAATCATCCGCAGCCAGTGCTTCACCTCGGAAGCTTCCTTCCGACAGATGCCCATCTTGTTACGGAAATCTTTTCTCGAAACAGCATCGTTCGCTTCGCACATATTGGCCCCGACACTGGTGCCCGCCCGGACGATCTGGCGAATCAGCGAGGCCGTCACAGGGCTGCTCGGTATCGTCTTGGCAAAACGAATAACACTTTCGCCGAACTGCGCTGTCCGTTCCACCAGGTCATAAGGCCGTTGCGATCCTGTCTGTTTCGTGTCACTGGTCATTCAGCATTCAACATTCAACATTCAGCATTCATCATTTAGCCGCGGTTGTTTCCGCGGCTACGCTCTCGCCTTTGTCGGCGATGAATGCGTCAATGTCCGCCAGGATCCTCTTGTAGTCGTCGCTGTCGGTGGCGGCGTAGTTCCAGTTGAAAAACAGGTCATTGGCATGCACCAGCGTCCGGCGGGCCTGTTCCTTGTCCGCGAAGGCAAAGTCCATCCGAAGCACCTCGATGATCTTGTCGAAGACGAACCGCTGCCGGTCGGCCGGCGTGGCGGCGTCGACGTCGTCGAAGGCGTTTTGCTGAAGGTAGCAGTCGTCGAAGAAGTTGGCCTTGAGCGAGATTGTGATGTCCTCGATGCTCGTGCCTTCTTCACCGACGACCGTCATCATCTGCTGCACCTCGTGGCCGCGGGTCAGCAGGGCCCGAACTTCGGCGACCTTGTCGGCGTCGATGAACCCCGTGTACTTGCTCCAGGAATCGAGCGGGTCGATTGCGGGGTAGCGCCGCGCGTCGGATCGCACCCGCGAGAGGCCGTGGAACGCGCCGACGACCTTGAGCGTGCCCTGGGTGACGGGCTCTTCGAAACTGCCGCCCGCCGGGCTGACGGTGCCGCCAATAGTCAGCGTGCCGATCCGCCCGTCGTTGAGTTCGACGGCGCCGGCCCGCTCGTAGAAACCGGCGATGCGGCTTTCGAGATAAGCGGGGAACGCCTCTTCGCCGGGGATTTCTTCCAGGCGGCCCGACAGCTCGCGCATCGCCTGGGCCCAGCGGGATGTCGAATCGGCCAACAGCAGCACGTTAAGGCCCATCTGGCGGTAATACTCAGCCAACGTGGCGGCGGTGTAGACCGACGCCTCGCGAGCGGCGACGGGCATGGCGGAGGTGTTGCAGATGATGATCGTCCGCTCCATGAGGCTCTTGCCCGTTCGCGGGTCGATCAGCTCGGGGAACTCCCGCAGCGTTTCGACCACCTCACCCGCCCGCTCGCCGCAGGCGGCGACGATGACGATATCGACCTCGGCGTGTCGCGACGTGATCTGCTGCAGCACGGTCTTGCCCGCACCGAAGGGGCCCGGGATGCAGTAGGTCCCGCCGCGGACGATCGGGAACATCGTGTCGATGATACGGACGCCCGTGACGAGCGGCTCGGTCGGCATGAGCCGGCGGCGGCAGATGCGCAGGGCGCGTTTGACGGGCCATTTCTGCTGCATCGTGACGGAGCGGCGCTGCCCGTCGGGCCCGGTCACAGCGGCGATTTCCTTTTCGATGGTGTAGTCACCCGCCCCGGCGATCTCCGCGACCGTCCACGTGCCATCCAGGTCGAACGGGGCCATGATCTCGTGCGTGAAAATGCCTTCGGGCACGGTCCCCAGCTTGCTGGCGGCCCCGACGGCGTCGCCAACGGCGGCGGTGGGCGTGAAGGCCCAGGTCTTTTCGGTGTCCAGCCCGTGGATGTAGCGGCCGGGCTCGAGGAAGTAACCGACCTCCTCGGCCAGTTGGGGCAGCGGATTCTGCAGGCCGTCGTAGATCTGGCCCAGGAGGCCCGGGCCCAGAACGACCGACAGCATCTCGTCCTGGAAGTCCACCTCATCACCGACGTGCAGGCCTCGCGTTTCCTCGAACACCTGTAGGTCCGCCAGGCTACCCCGAATGCGGATGGTCTCGCTCAGCAGTCGGGCGCCGTCTCGACGGCAGCAATAGGCGATCGAGTTCTGGACCACCCGCCCGGGCGTTTCGGCGATGACCATGTTTCCGTAGACGGCAACGATTCGTCCGTTCACGTGCAACTCCTCGACTTATTGGGACGCCGCGGGCGCGGGGGCGTCGGCGTCGTCGGTCTCAGTCAGGCGATACCAGCGGCTCAAGAGCATAATCCTGATGGCGTAGGCCGCCAACTCGTCATCGGCGAAGGTGAACCACCGGTCGTTCTCATCCAGCCATCGCCAACGTGCATCGTCCAGCACTCGCAGGCCCGCCAAGGGCGTGCGGGCCGTCGACCATTCGTTCACGATCGACGTCAGGTCGGCATCGTCGTCGGCCAGGTCGTCGGCGACGACGTAGTCTTCCCCGTCCAGACCCAGCGCCTGGGCCCGTGCGCGGGCCAGCGCGTTTCGCATCGCTACCTCGCACCCGACCCATTGGGCCAGCAGCCGACAGCCGCAACGGCTGGCGACATCGGCGACGTGTCGATAATAGGCCTCCCAGACGGCGTCGCAGGCCACGCGTCGCGGAGGAGCGGCCGAGTCGGCGACGATCAGGCAGGCGGGCAGGGGCGCTTCATCACGCAACTGCTCGACGGTCAGCACCGTCGGGGTCGGCTCGGTCAGCTCGCCGGCGGCCACGGCGTCGCGCTGCAGCAGGTCGTCACTGAGGAAGATCGCCTCGGCCAGCGCGGCCGGCGTGGCGGAATCCGCCACATGCGCCAGCAGTTGGGGCAGGTCGATGGGCGGCTGATCGCCCAGGCGTCCCAGCGAGGGCAAGGCCGTCAGAAGGTAGAAATTATCCGACGTCATCGCGATCTGCCTAATCTTCATCCGGCTTTGCCGTCAGGAGCTCTCGCAGTTTGGGCCCGACGAGGTCGGTGAGTGTGCTGGTGACCGATTCGGGGGTCACCTCGACGGTGGCTCCGCTGACGGTGAACTCAAAGCCCGCCCCGGCCAGTGCGCCCTGCAGGTTGATCGACCCGCGGATGCCGTCGATCGTCGCCTGCCCGATCTCTCGCATCGCCCAGTCCGTCAACTCAGTCCGCATCGATTCCGGCACGTTGATGTTCATGACCTCCTTGTTGTCGCGAAGGTCCTGAAGGTAGAGCATGATGATCTCGTGCAGGAGCTTGCCCACGAACTGCGCGTCCTTCATGGGCTCGCGGATGGCCTGGGCGACGATGGCCTGCAGGCCCTGGGCGAGGGCGTCCTGCAGCTTCAGGACCGCATCGCGGGCGGCAAGCGATAGTTCCGTCTTGCCGCGGGCCAGGAGGTCGTCGGCTTGCGTCTTCGCGTGGGCCAAGATCTTGTCCGCATCGGCCTTGGCGGCGGCAAGGATCTTGTCGGCTTCGGCGCTGGCGTCGGCCCGAAGCTTCTCAGCTTCCTGGCGGCCGGCGTCCACGCCATCGGCTTGTAGCTTGGCAACGAACGATTCGATAGTATCGACCATAGTTCTACTCCGGAAAGAAAGTCACCCATTTTGGCGACCTCTTCGGTCAATGTGAAGCCAAAAATACCTTTGTGGCCCAATTTGGATATTGGCCAACCGCCTCCCGGCCCTGAGGCGACACCCGCGCCGCCAGCCAAGGCTATTCCGAAGGCCCCTGCGCCTCGTCGGCAAGGGCCTCTTCGACTCCGACGGCGTGTTCACCGACCACGTGCCCATCGGCGGCCAAATCGACCGCCCGATAGCCGCCCTTCGCCCGGAAGTAGACAATCAAGGCGATGTAGCACGCCGCCATAATCAGCGGCAAAACGGCGATCCACTGCATCGCGAAGCGGGTGGAGTCGATCTCCACCTCGTGGATAGCGGCGTGTTCAGCCTTGATCGATGCCTCAAAGCCGGCCTCGTCGACAAGGATGCCTGCAGCGGTCAAAGCAGTCAGCACCTCTTGGTCAGAGAGCTTCGTCTTGTCGCCTTCGGGGCGAAGGACCATGTCGTAGGTCCAACGGGCCTTGGCGATGTAGTCCTTGTTGACGGCCAGGGCGTCGGCTAGCGCCGCTTCATCGCCCAGCTCGGCCAGCGTCTGCTGGCGGATGTCGTACAGGTCCTTGGCCCCGTTGAGTTGATTGACGGCCGTCTCGTTCCGTGCCGTGTAGCTACCGAACACGCTGGCCTTGGGTGTTGGGTCGACATACTTGACCGCCAATGCCGGGGTCTCATTGAGCTTGGCGACGGCGCGGCTGTCCTGCAACTGGCCCATCAGCGGGAAGCCGATAATGCCCACGCCCAGCATGCCGACGCCGGCGATGGCGTTTAGTGTCAAAGCGCCGCCGCGGGGGAAACGCTCAGCGACCAGCCCGATCGTCACCGGCCAGAAGAACGCCTGGCCCATGCCATAGATCGTCGCCGTGATCAGGATCCAGATCGGCACGCTGACGGCGGCCAGTGTGTACAGGCCGACCGCCGCGAACAGCGACCCCATGAGCAGCACGCCCAGAGGCTTGAGCACCTTGACGAACGGGCCGATACAGAACCGCATCACCAGCATGATGGAGGCGGTGTAGACCAGGATCCATCCCCCGTCGATACCGAGGTCCTTCATGCCGGGGTCGCGGAGTTCCTTCATCCACCCGTCGGTGCCCAGCTCGGTGATCGCCAACAGAATCATGATCAGCAGCAGGAACGAGTACATCCCTCGCCCGAACGATTGCGTATAGACGCCCATACACAGCACCGCGAACAGCAGGGAGAAGACCACCACGTCGCCGCGAGCGACATCGGACCAGCCAAACCACTGCTGGCAGAGCGTGCCCAGCTGCCAGACGATCATGAAGGAGACGATCAGCGCCCCGAAGATGCCGCATTCCTTGAGCATGTCCTTGTAGGGCACGCCCGCAGCCACACGCTCATTGATCGGGAACTTGCACCGCAGCATCATGGCCCCGTACAGGGCGGTCGGCAGCAGCAACAGCCCGGCCTTGGCCTGCCATGGCGCATCACCCATCAACAGCGTCAGCGCGCCGCCGAGGACCATGCCCCCGGCCCAGCCGCCGTGGAGGATCGTCAGCATCTTGGTCTTGCTCTTGGGGTACATCGTGGCGACGATCGGATTGACAATGGCTTCGACCGTCCCGGCCGCCAGGCCCGCCAGGACGGACCCAGCCCATAAGCTCCAATACCCCTTTGTCAGGAAGAACATCACCACGGAGGCGACGTGGAAGGCAAAGGCGAAGATCATGCTCTTGCCGTACCCGATGCGGTCGACGATCAGGCTGAACAGCACGATGCTGATGCCGAACGGCCAGAACCCCGCCCCCATGATTTCGCCCTTTTGGGTCTCGGTCAGGAGAAACTGCGTCTGCAGCTCGCCGATGATGAAGCCGCGGATGACAAACGCGAACGCCGTGGCCACCAGGGCGACGAAGCACGCCCAGAAGAGCAATCGGTTGTGGGCCCCGGCTCGATCGTCCAGGGCGGATGCGGCCAGAGCGGCATCGGACATCGGACATGTCTCCTTGTCTGCAAGCACAGCAGGGCGAGATCAGCGGAAGCGAATAGGCAGAAGTGTAGCGAATCTGCGGCCGGAGACAAGGGGGAGCAGGTCGAGAGAATTGATCTCTGCTGCAGGCCCTCGGCGACGGGAAAGACATGACCAAACCCAATGACCAAGGTTCAACGGCCGGCCCCGCCGCACTGGCGGG
>DRGC01000063.1 GCA_011050235.1 Phycisphaerae bacterium
GATCGTCGATGTGCGCCTCACCCGCCGCATCATCGCCGATGCGGTCATGATTCGCCTGGATGCCGTTCTTCCCGACGAGACGGGCCACCTCGTCTACGTCGTCATCGACGGCCTGGCCAAGCGCCGAGCGGTGTCGCTCGGTATCTTCCAGGGCAATCTCGTGCAGATCGTCTCGGGCCTGTCGGCCGGCGATCAGCTGATCGTCGAGAATCACCAGTACGTCGCCGAAGGCCAGACCGTCCAGGTCGGTCCATCGTTGGAGCAGTTGCTCCGGGCTGAGCAGTCCCCCACGTCCAAACCGGCTGGCGACCAGATGTCCCCGGGAGCCTTGCCGTGATCCTCACCGACCTTGCCGTCAACAACCGCACCACGGTAGGCGTGCTGGTGATGCTGATCGTCGTTGCCGGCGTGATGAGTTACGTGCAGCTTCCGCGGGAAGCATTTCCCGAAATCGAGCAGCCCATTACCCAAATCACGACGACTTACGAAGGCGCCTCGCCCGAGGAGATCGAAGAGCTCGTCACGATCAAGATCGAGAACAAGCTCAGCGGCCTGAAAGGCCTGAAGAAAATCCACTCCATCAGCCGTGAGGGCGTCTCGCAGATCACGGTCGAGTTCTTGCCCAGCGTCGATATCGACAACGCCCTGCAGCGCGTCCGCGACAAGGTCGAACTGGCCAAAGGGGACGACTTCCCCGTCGATGCCGACGAGCCCGTCCTCACCGAACTGTCCTTCTCCGAGTTTCCGGTCCTGATGATCAACCTCTTCGGGACGATCGAGCCGGCGCGGCTGAAGGACATCGCCGACGAGTTGGAGGACACCTTCGAAGCCATCCCCGGCGTGCTCAACAGCGACGTGCTGGGCGGACGCGAACGGGAGATCCGGATCGAAATCGATCCCGACCGCGTCGCGTCGTACGGCCTGACGGTCGGCGAACTGATCCAGGTGATCCCCGCCGAGCATGTCAACACGTCCGTCGGCGGGCTGGAGACCGGCCGGACCAAGTTCAACATCCGTGTGCCCGCCGAGTTCGACGACCCGGCGCAGATCGACACGATCGTCCTGGCCATGCGCGACGGCAAGCCCATCTACCTGACCGACGTCGGGAGGGTTCGCGACACTTTCGAGGACGTCGAGAGCATTTCGCGGCTGAACGGCCAGCGAAGCATCACGGTCACCATCCAGAAACGCGCCGGCGCCGACATCATCCCCATCAGCCGCGCCGTCAAGGCCGCCCTCAGCGAGCTCCAGCAGGTCTTCCCCAAGGGCCTGCAGTACGAGATCACCATGGACATCTCCAAGATCACCCGCCTGATGGTCAAGGATCTGGAGAACAACATCCTCACCGGACTGATCCTGGTGATGCTCGTGATGGTGCTATTCACCGGGCTGCGGACCAGTCTGATCGTCGCCCTGGCGATCCCGCTGAGCATGCTGATCAGCTTCACGATCATTCAATTGCTGGGCTACACCCTCAACATGATCGTCCTGTTCAGCCTGATCCTGGCGCTGGGGATGCTGGTGGACAACGCGATCGTCATCGTGGAGAACATCTATCGCCACATGCAGATGGGCCGAGGCCGGATCGAGGCCGCCATGAGCGGCGCCAGCGAGGTCGCCTGGCCTGTGATCGCCTCGACGGCCACCACCATCGCGGCCTTCGGCCCGCTGGTGTTCTGGCCCGGGATCATGGGCGATTTTATGAAGTATCTGCCCGTCACCGTCATCGTCACGCTGACCAGTTCCCTGTTCGTGGCCATGATTATCAGCCCGGTCGCCTGTTCGATCATCGGCGGCCACGGCCCCCGCAAGCGCGAGGGCAAGCACTGGTTCATCCGCGGCTACCAGGTCCTGCTGCGCGGCGCGCTGGCGCACCGCTTTATGACGCTCACCGCCGGCGCAGGGCTGCTGATCGGCATGGTCGCTCTGTACGGCCGGTTCGGAAGCGGGCTGGTCGAGTTCCCGGCTATGGACCCCGAGCACGCCATCATCAGTGTCCGCTGCCCGCAGGGAACCAGCATCCACCACACCGACCGGATCATCCAACTGATCGAGAAACGCCTCGAGCCCTGGCGACGCAGCGGCGAGTTGAAGTATGTCGTCGCCACCGTCGGGGCCGGTGGCGAGCAGACCTTCGAGGGCGCCAGTTTCGGCCCGCACGTCGGCAATGTCACGTTGACGTTCCAAGCGTTCAATGATCGCCTGCGCCCGACCCAGCAGGCCCTCGACGAGATTCGCGAGGTCCTCACCGATATCCCCGGCGCGGAGATCAAGCTCGAAGGCGAAAAGGCCGGCCCCCCTACCGGCGAGGTGGTCACCATCCGTATCAGCGGCAAGGATTTCAACGAACTCGAACGACTCAGCAAGCAGCTCGTCCAGGTGATCAAGCCTGTGCCCGGCCTGGTGAACGTGCGAAGCGACTATGAGGCCGCCTTGCCCGAACTGGCCTTTCGGGTCGACCGCCGCCGCGCGAGCATGGCCGGCGTGAACACCGCGCTGATTGGCCGCTACCTCAAGACCGCCATCTACGGGCGAAAGGTCGGCAACTTCCGCCAGTTCAACGAGGAGTACGATATCACCATCCGCCTGCCCGCCAGCGAGCGAAGCCGGATCGAGGACCTTTTCCGCCTGCACATACCGAACACCGCCGGCCGGGCCGTGCCGCTATCCACGCTAGGCCGGTTCGAGTACACCGGCGGGTATGGCACGATCAGCCGCATCAATCGCAAGCCCGTGATCACCCTGACCGGACGAGAACAGGGACGACTGGCCAACGACGTCGTACGCGACGTCAAGGCCGTCATCAAGGATGCCATCGCCGGCGGTGCGATCGCGCTGCCGCCCGGCTACAACATCGAGTTCGCCGGCCAGGACGAAGAGCAACAAGCGAACATGATCTTCCTGTTCGGCCAGGCCCTGCCGTTTGCCTGCCTGGTGATCTGCCTGATCCTGGTCATGCAGTTCAACACACTGTCGGCCCCGTTGATCATCATGAGCACCGTCGTCCTGTCGATGGTGGGCGTCCTGGGCGGGCTGCTGATCTGCAACTTGCCCTTCAGCGTCATCATGACGGGCCTGGGGGTCATCTCCCTGGCCGGCGTGGTCGTCAACAACGCCATCGTCCTGCTGGACTACACGCGAAAGCTCCAGCGCCGCGGCCGAGACGTCATCGCCGCCGCCCTCGAAGCCGGCGCCACGCGCCTCCGCCCGGTGCTGCTGACGGCCATCACCACCATCGTGGGCCTGGTCCCGATGGCCACCGGCATGAGTTTCGATTTCCACACCATGGTCTGGACCACCCGCAGCGAATCCAGCCAATGGTGGGCGTCCCTGGCGATTGCCGTGATCTTCGGCCTGGCGTTCGCTACGCTGCTGACGCTGGTGGTCGTGCCGACACTGTATGTATCCCTGTACCGCATGGCGGCCCGGTTCGGCCTGGGCGGCCTGGAGCGCGGCGAGGCGGCCGGTCGCCACGTGGAACTGGCCGATTACTAACCCACATCGTCGGCGCCGGCTTGCATGCCCGCGGGCTTGGGTCGACAATCGCCGCATGGCCAAGGTCACCTTCATCGTCGGCTGCACCGCCTGCGGAAAGAGTTCCGTCGGCCAACACCTTGCGCGCCGACTCGGCGGACAGATTCTCAGCGTCGATTCGATGAAAATCTATCGACGCATGGACATCGGAACGGCCAAGCCCTCGCCCGACATCAGGGCGAAGATCCCCCACCACGGCATCGACCTGGTCGAGCCGTCCGAGAGCTTCTCGGTCGCTCAATACGTCCAGCACGCAGACGCCGCCATCGAAATCATCGGCGCCACCGGGGCGGTCGCGCTGGCTGTCGGCGGCACGAGCTTGTATATCAAGGCCCTTTCCGAAGGCCTTTTCGAAGGCCCCTCCGCCGATCCTGCCATCCGCGGCGCCCTCAAGGCGCGCGCCGCCAACGAAGGCCTCGACGTGCTGCACCGCGAACTGGCCGACGTCGACCGCCAGGCCGCCGCACGCATCCACCGCAACGACCAGCGACGCATCGTCCGGGCATTGGAGGTCTTCCAGATCACGGGCACGCCCATCAGCCAACTGCAGCAGCAGTGGGACGCCGGCCGGCGCCGCTATGAATGCGTGTTCATCGGCCTGCGGCGCGACCGCGCCGATCAGCATCGGCGGATCAACCAGCGCGTCGGGCGAATGATGGCCGCCGGGCTGGCCGACGAGGTTGCCGCACTGCTGGCCGAGCCGGACGGCCTGTCGCCTCAGGCATCGGTGGCGGTGGGGTACGCCGAACTGATCTCGCATTTCCGCGGCGAGTTGACCGAAGACCAGGCCGTCGAACGGATCAAGATCAACACCCGCCACCTGGCCAAGAAACAACGCACGTGGCAGCGGCGTTTCGCCGACGTGCACTGGTTCGATCTGGCCGACGACGAGCCCCCCGAAGCCGTCACCGAAAGACTCCTGGCGACGATTTCCTTTGACACGCCCTGAGCCCGCCGCCTAAGAGAGCCCCATGACCGTCGAATACAGAATCATCAGCATCGGCGCCCTTTCGCACCATCGTCTCTGGGGCGAAGGCGGCTCGGTGCGAACCGCCCATGCCACCACCACGCTGGTCAGCGACGGCGATCGCCGGATCCTGGTCGATCCGTCCCTGCCGGCAGTCGCCCTGGCTGCGCGGTTCAACGAACGAACGGGCAAGACGCTCGCCGACGTCACCGACGTCTTCTGCACGACCCTTCGCCCCGTGCACCGCCGCAGTATCGACGCCCTTCCGCATGCGGCCTGGTGGGCAAGCGAGGCGGAACTGGACGCCTACACCCGACGCCTGGAGGAGATCGCCCAGACCGCCGACCGGCTGGGCGACGACAGCGAGAGTGTGGCGGCGGAGTTGGCGTTGGTCCGGCGCTTTCGGCCCGCGCCGGAAACATTCGCCCCGCAGATTCACTTCTACCCGCTGACCGGGCCTTCGCCCGGCTCGGCCGGGCTGCTGCTGACGCCCGCCACACAGACCGTCCTGATCGCCGGCGACGCCGCCCTCACGCGCGAGCACGTCCAGGCCGGACAGATCTGGCAGGGCTGCGCCGACACGGCCGCCGCCATGGAAGCCTTCACCGACATGCTCGAGGTCGCCGACGTGATCGTGTGCGGCCACGACAACCTGATGATGCTGGGGCGCAAGTGGCTCTAGAGCGCCGGTGACGATATAATCCGAGGCGATGAGCAAATCGGCCGCACAAGCCGACGATCCCGACGATCCCGACGGCCCACGACGGGACGATCCGGCATCCCCAGCCTGGCGAGGTCGCCATGGGCGATAGCCTTCTTGCCGGACATCTCTGGCAGGTCCTGGTCATGGCAGGCCTGCTGGTCGGCTCGGGCTTTTTCAGCGGCACAGAAACCGCCCTGTTCAATCTAACAGCCGGCCAGTTGCACCGTCTTCGCCGGCGCGGCCGCGGTGGGCGAACCGTCGCCCGCCTGCTCGCTCGCCCCCAGTCGACGCTCAACCTGTTGCTGCTGGGCAACATGATCGTCAACGTCGCCTTCGCCGCCATCGCCGCCGTGCTGGCGCTGGACCTGCGGGCTGCGGGCGGGGCCGCCTGGCTGGTGGCGGCCGTGCCGATTGTCGCACTGTTGACGCTGATCCTGCTGGGCGAAGTAGCTCCCAAGATGCTGGCCTACACCGTCTCGCAGCGATGGGCCCTGGTGACCGCACGACCGGTGGTCCTAATCGCCGCGGTCCTCGGGCCGCTGCTGTGGGTGCTCGAAACGCTTCTGGTAACGCCCCTGGTAACCATCCTGGCCCCCCGGCCCGCCCGCGATCCGGCCATCTCCGCCGACGAACTGGACGCCCTGCTGGACCTGTCGACCAAACACGGACTTCTCGAGGACGATGCCCACGCCCTGCTGCACGAGATCGTGCAGTTGTCGCGTCTGCGCGTCGCCGATGTGATGGCCCCGCGCGTGGACATGGTCGCCTTCGACATCGACCAGCCCCGCCAGCATCTCGTCGATCTGGTCAAGGCCCAGCGACTGCGACGCGTGGTCGTCTACGAAGGCGACATCGACCACGTTCTGGGGCTCGTCCACTCCAAACAGCTGTTGCTGTCGCCCCGCGCGCCACTGCGGCAGCTCGTGGCGCCCGTACCGTTCGTGCCGGTGATGGCCAACATCGAACGCGTGCTGCTGCAGTTTCGCACGGCGCAGCGACAGGTCGCCGTAGCTGTTGACGAATACGGCGGCACGGCCGGGCTGATTACGTTGGAGGATATTCTCGAGGAGATCGTGGGCGATATTCCGCGCGGCGACGATCGCGGGCGCGGCCCGGCGGTCACGCGGCTCGGCGAGCGCGAATATCTGGTCGATGCCGACTTGGCCATGCACGAATGGGCGGACGTGTTTCATATGGACCTGCAAGGTGGGCGAATCAGCACCATCGGCGGGTTCGTCACGTCGCTGCTGGGCCGCATTCCCACCGTCGGCGATACGGCCCGCTACCGCAATCTCCAGTTCACGGTGCACATGATGCGGGGCCGCCGCGTGGGCACGATCAGGCTGGACCTGCTGGAGGAGACGGTCTGATGCCGGCGTCACTCACCTCCACCTATGTCGCGTGGTCGATCGTGATCGCGGTCTGTGTGGCCCTCGATGCGGTCTACTGCGGGCTGGAGAGCGGCGTCTATCGCCTCAACAAGATTCGCCTGGACCTGCACGCCGACCGCGGCCGGCCCGCCGCCGTCGCGCTGCAGAAGCTCATGGGCGATTTCAATCACCTCCTGGCGGTGCTGCTGATCGGCACGAACCTCGCCCGGTTCACGATCACCTTCGCCGTCAGCGCACTATTCGTAACGGCCGGCCTGGGCGACAAGGCGGAGTGGCTCACACTGGCGATTGTCACCCCTGCGCTGTTCGTCGTCAGTGACAGCGTGCCCAAGGGTGTCTTCCAGCGCCTGGCCGAAACGCTGGTCTATCGGCTGGTCTGGATGCTGCGGGCTACCAGCGCAGTACTCCGCCTGTGTGGGCTGGCCCCGCTGGTCAAGGGGTTCTCGCTGGGCCTGCTTCGGCTGCTCGGGGCCGATACCCGCGGCGGGATCGCGCTGGGACATCGCGGGATCGAGAGCATCGTCGCCGAAGGTCGGGCCAGCGGCCTGTTGACCGACTACCAGTCGGCGATGGCCGACCGGGCCGTCCGCCTCGCCGACGTTCGCCTGCGGGATGTCATGGTCCCGCTCGCCCAGGCCGTCGCCGCCCAACGAAACATCTCACGTGACGGTCTGCTGTCCCTCATCCAGCGTCACCCCCACTCGCGCCTGCCCCTGCTCGGCGCCGACGGTCAGGTCGCCGGCGTGCTGGACGTCTTCGAGCTGCTCATCGCCGACGACAACGCCCGGCCCGCTGATCTGATGACGCCGCCGCTGGTGCTGCCCCAGCATCACAGCCTGCCCCAGGCCCTACTGGCCATTCAGCGGGCCCGGGCCGTCCTGGCCGTTGTCGCCTCCGAGACGGGACAACACGTTGGAATCGTGACGGTCAAGGATATCGCCGAGCAGATCGTCGGCGACCTGGCCGACCGGGACGAATGACCTACCGCCCGTCGACCGAGTCGACCAGCATGCGGCAGATGGCATCATGGAGGCGATGGGCGACTGGGCCGCGCCCGCCGGGAACGCCGTTGACCAGAATCGAATAGGCCAGGACCGGCCGGTTGTCGGTATCCATCACATAGCCGCTGAGGCACTGGGCCCCGTAGATGTAGCCCGTCTTGGCCAGCACGCGCCCGCGATACGGCGGCTGGGCCAGGCGATTCCTGACGCGACCTTCGACGCCGGCCAGCGGCAGCGAGTTGACGAACACCGCCCAATCGTCGCGACCGAGCATCTGCGTCAGCAGATCGGTAACGGCCTCCGGTGCGGCGCGATTGCCCGCCGACAAGCCGCTGCCGTCACTGACGCGAAAGCTCTCGGCCTCCAGCCCATAGTCGGCCATCAGCGATTCGGTCATCGCCTTCGCGCTGCCGGCCCAGGTCCCGTCGCCTGCCCGGAGCAGGACGCTCTCGGCCGTCATGTTCATGCTGTACTTGTTCATCCGCCACATGGCCGCCCGTAGCGGCCGGCGGGTCCGACTCAGCAGCGTGGCCGTCGACAGATCGACCGCGGAGGTGGCCTCTTGGGCGAATGACCCGGCGAATGGCACGCCATGCCGCGCCAGGCGGCCGGCCAGCACACGTCCCAGCAGCATCGGCGGATTGTCGATGGCCGTGGGGAGCTGCTCGCCGGCCGAAGCCACCACCGTGCCGCGCAGGGTCACCTCCGACATGTCCTTGGCCCCCCTGAGAGACCACCGGTTCCGACTGCCCACGTTGAGCCTGTTGACGATGCGGATGTAGCGGCTGGTCGGCGTGAGCGTGGGGCGGACCTTGCCGGAGCGGACATCGAAGACGGTCCCAATGCAGTTGTTCGCGAAGTTCAGCGAACAGGCCGGCGCCGCGAAGGGGCTCTGGTGCTCGCGCTGGGGCCAGTCGGGATGGCGCATCGCATTGGTCTGAGCGTCGACAAGCAGGCGGATCCGCCCGATGGTTCGGTCCTGAAAATGCTCCTTGGCCGCCGCCGCCCAGTTGTCCAGATCGGTGTAGATGCTCCGGCCGGCCGCTGCGGCCAGAACGGGATCGCCAAGCGTCGGATCGAAATCGCCGACGATGACCAGGTCGCTGTCTTTGGCGTAGACGCGAACGTCGAAGCGGAAGTCGCCTCCCAGGGCCGCCAACACAAACGCGCTGGTCAGGATCTTCTGGTTGCTGGCGGGCACGAACAGCCGGCCGCTGCGCAGGCCCACAATCTGCCGGCCGGTGTCGCACCGCCGGACCGACACGCCCACGATACCGTTGGGGGATGTCTTCCCCTCATACGTGCCGACCAGATCGGTGATTCTCTGCTGGAGTGTGCTCGGGCCCGTCGTCGGACGGGGGGCGGTGGCGGGCTGGGTCTGCCCGGCCGCCATGGACGCCCACAGCAGCACACACATCCCGACTGCTATGCCAATACTGTTTGGTACGAATCGCCGACCGGACATATGCGCGGACCCTCGTCAGTCACCAAAGCTCGTGCCGACGGCCCGCGCCGCCTGAAGGGCCGGACAATCCGGCGGAACGGTGCGGACTTTGTCGGCTACCTCGGCCAGTTCCACCGAATCGAACCGTCCTTCCCGCTGAACGACGAGACGGCCGAACTGCCCGGCCTCGAGCAACTCGAAGGCGTGATGGCCGAACATCGTCGCCAGGATGCGGTCAAACGCCGTCGGCGTGCCGCCCCGCTGCACGTGGCCGAGAACGATGGCCCGGCTGTCCAGGTCGGTCATCTGCTCGATCCGGTCGGCGACATACTTGGCGACGCCGCCGAGGCGGATCGGATCGGGCGAATCCTCGACGACGTGGTCGACGATCGCCTCGCCGCCGACGGGCATGGCCCCTTCGCCGGCTGCAATGATGGTGAAACCTTTCCCGACGTCGCGACGCTCAATGCATCGCCGGGCGACCTTCTCCAGGTCGAAGGGGATCTCGGGGATGAGGATCACGTCGGCGCCGCTGGCCAGTCCGGCGTGCAGCGCCAGCCAGCCCGCATAGCGGCCCATCAGCTCGACGACCATCACACGGTGATGACTGGCGGCGGTCGTATGGATCTTGTCCAGCGCATCGGTGGCGGTCGCGACGGCCGTGTCGTGGCCGAAGGTGACGTCCGTGCCCCACAGGTCGTTGTCGATGGTCTTGGGCACGCCGATGATCTTCACGCCGCGATCCGTCAGCGTGTGGGCCCCGCTCATGGTGCCGTCGCCGCCGATGACGACCAGCGCGTCGAGTTTCGCCTGGTGATAGTGCTCGACGACCTGGTCGCGCACGTCGTGGTAGACCCAGCGGTCGCCCTCGCGGACGGCGTAGCGAGAGGGATTGGCCTTGTTGCACGAGCCGAGGATCGTTCCGCCCAGTGTGAGAATGTTGCTGACATCGCGCCACCCCAGCGGCTGCAGGCGGTTCTCGATCAGGCCCAGATAGCCGTCGGCGATGCCGATCACCTCCAGCCCGCCGTTCATCGCCGACTTGGCCACCGCGCGGATCACGGCGTTGAGGCCGGGGCAATCGCCCCCGCCGGTCAGGATTCCAATGCGTTTGATCGTTTCGGCGCCCATGGGGCAGCTCCTTCAATTCGTTCGTTCAAAACCGCAGCGTCGGCGGGTACTATAATCCATTCGAGCCGTTTTTCCGATACCCCGGATAGCGGACCTGCGAGCATGGTTTCTCCGTCGCCGACAGAACGCCGCGCACACGAGCGACACGTCGCTACATCCAGCGTCGAGCTGGACCACACGCCGTCGCATCGGCAGTTCCCAGCGCGCTGTCGCAACATCTCGCGCGGCGGCATGCTGCTGGCCGTGCCGGCGCTGACCCCCGTTCGCAAAGGCCAAACCATCCACGTCTGCATCGACAGCCTGCCCCAGCCGAACCTGGCGGACCTGGCCTCTCGCCGGTTGCAGGCAACGGTCACGCGCGTCGACCGCGACGAGCTGCTATCGACGGGCCAGTTGGCCGTGGGCGTGCAGTTCGCCGCCCCGGCGTCCTCGTAGGCCTATCCCCCTCAGCCGCCTTACTTGACGTAGACGGCCTCCTTGCCAGTGGCCGGACGGGTGGGATGGGGCGGGCCCGAAGGGAATGCATAGGTCCGGAGCGTTCGGCGGATGCTGGCGTATTGGGCCTGCCAAGCCCCCTTGCTGTAGCCGCCGCCCAACACCATGACAACCGGCAGGCCGCGCCGAACGCATTCGTCGATGACCATCGCATCACGTGCGACGAGCCCCTCGTCCGTCATGGCCACCGACGCCAACGGGTCGCTGGCCAGCACGTCACAGCCAGCCTGCAGGAACACGATGTCCGGCCGAGCCCTGTCGATGACGGCGGGCAGGTGTTTGCCCAACAGGCTCAGGTAGGTCCGGTCGTCCGTCCCCCCGGCCAGTTCGACGTCCAGATCGCTGGTCGCCTTGGGGACCGGGTAGATGTTCCCCTGATGCATCGAGAACGTGAACACCTCGTCATCGCCCCCAAAGATCTCGGCCGTGCCGTTGCCTTGATGGACGTCCAGATCGACAACGAGCGCCCGGCGAATGAGGCCCTCTCGTCGCAGGACACGAATGGCGATGGCCAAGTCGGCGTAGATGTTGAAGCCCTCGCCGTGATCGGGCATGGCGTGGTGGTAGCCGCCGGCGAGATTCACCGCGATCCCGTACCGCAGGGCCAATCGGCCGGCCTCGATCGTGCCGCCGGTGGCATAGCGAAAAGCGTGCAGAATGCCTGCATCGATCAGGAAAGCCGGGGCCTTGCCGATCAAAGGCATCTCGAGATAGCGGGCGACCGTGTCCGAGTTGCCGAGGCTGGCGAGAAACTCATCCGTGTGGACGAGCAGGACCTGCTCATCGGTTACGGCCTCGGGGACGAACACGTCTGCGGGCAGGATGTATCCGTCGGTGTTGAGCGCCAGGAAGATCTTCGCGTACTTGCGGATGTCGAACGGATGAAGCCGCTCCGCGCCGCCCATGTTGATCTGGTAGTGTTTCGAGTAGACCAAAGCGACCCGGCCGCCAAGCGCTCGCCCGGTTCGCGGCTGCTTGGTAGCCCGAAACGATCTGGGTGGGATGCATCCGCTCCTGAGCACAACACCACACACCAACACCCCCAGACCGGCCAATATGATGAGTTTGCGTTGTCGGCTCATTGCCCACCAGATGCCCACGTTGTGGGCTTCCTTCCGTCGGCAACAGCATATCTTGTCTTCATGCGAGCAGGCAAGGTCCGAGATGACGGCTCAATGGGTATAATGGCGGCGTGACCAAGCGTGCGGGCATCCTGGCTGACCTTCGGGAGAAGATCGGCGATCTGCCGGCGACGCCCGGGGTGTACCTGTTCAAGGACGCCAAGGGCGTCGTGCTCTACATCGGCAAGGCCAAGACCCTTCGCTCGCGCGTGGCCAGCTATTTTCAGCCCAGCGCCGATCTGGCCGCCACCCGCGGGCCCGAGATTCAGCGTATGATCGAACGGCTGGTCGTCGACGTCGACGCGCTCGAATGTGACAGCGAGGTCGACGCCCTGCTGCACGAGAGCCGGCTGATCAAGGACATTCAGCCGCGGTTCAACGAAAAGCAGAAGGACGACAAGTCCTTCCCTTACCTTCAGATAACAACCCGCGAGGATTTCCCCCGCGTCACGATCACGCGCCAGCCGCAGACCAAGGGCGTTCGGCTGTTCGGGCCCTTTGTCTCGCCGATGGAGTTGCGGGCGGCCCTGCCGTTGATGCAGCGCGTGTTCAAGTTTCGCACGTGCAAGCTGGACATCGACGCCGCCGATGAGGCCCGCCGCCACTTCCGCCCGTGCATTCTCTACAGCATCAAACAATGCACCGCGCCGTGTGCGGCCAGGATCGGCAAGGACGACTACGCCGAGCGGATCGCCGACCTGACGGCGTTTCTCAACTCCAAGGCGTCGAAGGTGCGACGCCGCCTGACAGCCGAGATGAACGAGGCGGCCAAGAAGCTCGAGTTCGAGCGGGCGGCGGCCCTGCGCGACGAACTCAACGCGATGGAGGGGCTGCAGCGCCGCGGGCTGGCCAGCCAGCACGTCCAGCCGGAGGTGTTCTACGTGGACCCCGCCGAAGGGCTGGCGGCCCTGGCGACGGTGCTGTCGCTGTCGGGGCCGGTGCGAACGGTCGAGGGAGTGGACATCGCGCATCTCGACGGCGGCGAAATGTGCGGGGCGCTGGTGACGTTCATTGACGGCAAGCCGTTCAAGAGCGGCTACCGGCGATACAAGATCAAGACGGTCGAAGGCAACGACGACTTCGCCTGCATCCGCGAGGTCGTCTGGCGGCGGTACAAATACGCGGGGATGAACGAGGGATTGTTCCCCGACGTGATCCTGATCGACGGCGGCAAGGGCCAACTGTCCGCAGCCTACAGCGCGTTCGACGAGATGGCGTTCCCGCCGCCCATGTTGGTATCTCTGGCCAAGAAGAACGAGGAATTGTTCGTTCATGGCCAACCCAATGCGATCCGGCTGTCACGACACGACGCAGCCCTTCGGCTGCTGCAATCGGTCCGGGACGAAGCCCACCGGTTCGCCCAGCACTACCATCACATCCTGCGCCGCCGGGCTACGCTGGACACCGAGCCGACCAAGCCCCCGCGCCGCCGATCGAAAAAGCCCTGACCCCCTCCCCCGTCATCGGTCGATCGATTGTCATCGACCTTTCTGCGCCGGCTGATTCAGGCTCGACGGCCGCGGGAACGCTCGGTCAAAATCGTAGCCGTAGCGCTCGCACTCAGCGCGAAGGTTGCGGGCGATCGAATCGTAGATCGCCGCCTGCAGGCCGGGCAGGACGTTTTCGATCTCGTTGTACAGCCGCGAGCGCTCAGCCAGAGATAGATCCACGCCCACGATCTGCGGGCGGATCAACAGCTCGCGGACGCGCTCGGCCACGATGAGTTCGAACCTCGCCAGTTGGATCCTCTTCTGTGCGCGCTGTTGATATGTCCGATAGACCGTGTTCAACGCGTAACCGTAGCTCTCGCGGAACGCCGTCCGCCGCTCGGTCGCCAGGTGCGTCAAGGCGGCCATCACGGCTGCGTTGACCTGACTTCGGGCGACGTCGGGGGTGAGCTTGCCGGGCTGATTGAGTTCGAAGATGACGAACTCCTCGACATCCGCGACGACCCACTCCGGACCGGCCGGCTTGTAGGTGTCTCTCATCCAATCGTACAACTTCTGCGCCTCGCTACGGCGATAGCCGACGTACAGCATCGGAATGACGTCTTTGAGGAAGCTCATGTGGCCGTTCCGGAAGATATTGTCCTGGAACGCCCGCGGGTCGTTCTGCCGGCCCGCCACGGCGATCAGATCCTCGACCGAACGGACATACTCATCCTGTGTCGCCATGACGTAGCGGAAGTCGGACAGATACTGAAGCCACGGGGCATCCGGGTCGTCGGGGTTGTCCAGATAGACCAGCCGCCCTCCCCAGATCAACATCCGCAGGCAGAACATCGCGATCCGCTCGGTATTGATGGTCGTGATGTCGTCGAGCCCTTTCGCCTCGGAGATGTGGATGCCGTAGGTGATCCAGTACAGTCCGTGCGGCCAGACGATGCGCCAGTCGAAGGGAGCGTTGTATCGCTCCATCAGGTCCAGCATCCACTGCGGGTCCATCTTGTAGTGGTTCCACAGAATCTGGGCCCGCACGAACGCCAGCATTTTGCCGCGGGCGACGGCGTGCTTGGGGTCGTTGATCAACTCCGACAGGTCTCGATCCTCTCGAAGCGACAGCTTCGGCGGCGCCGTCCGGACCGAGGCGACGCTGCTGTCGAGGCTCAAGCGGTTGTAGGCCGCCAGCAGCGAGGCATCGATATGGACGTCGTGGTCGGCCAGCAGCTCGGCGTAGGCCATCACGGCCGGGTCTTCTCGCAGCTTGTCGTGCTGGTCCGGCTGAATGTCCCACTCGCCCTGGCGGGTGGTTGTCTTGTCCAGCGGGGCCTCAGCGATAGGCCGAAACGCGGCGATGACCTCCGCGGTTGTTCCGAACCCGGGCGCGCCCAGCAGGTGCTGCATCTCGGAGGCCCAGCGCCGCTTGTAATAGACGTGCATGTCGTCGAGCGACTGGCCCATTTTGAAAAAGAAGATCCACCCCAACTCCTTGTACAACAGCAGGGCCTTGCGGTTGTGCGGGATGGCCTCGTCTCGCAGCAGCGTCAGGCCCTGATGAACCCAGTGCCATCGCTCCTCGTTCGTGTGGGTCGTCACAGAGATGTTCCAGGCCATGTTCCAGGCATGGAACGCCCAGACCCCGGGGAAGGAGGGCATCAGTTGACAAGCCAACGACGCCAATTGTCGCGCGTCGTAGTGTCGGCCCGCCTGGTGCTGCTGCTGTGACCGCATCCAGACGTAGTTGAACGCCAGCGCCCGCAGCCCGCCGGGCAGGAGCCTGATCGTCGCCATGTCGACCTGTCCGGCCGAGGCGATGTACAAGTCGTGCTCGCCGCCCAGCCGGTCGAGACTAGGCTGGAGCATGCCGCCGCCAACCAACAGGCCGGCCGCAACGATCAGCCAAACGATCTGTCGAACTCGAAGCGACTGCATCGTGTCATCCTATGCCGCGGGGCCTCAGGTCTGCACACGGGCCAACTCCCGCCGCCGGAAAATCATACACCCAACCGCCAACGCCAGACTCGTGCGGATCAGCACAGTCCACAAGACAGTCTTGCCCACGAACCGCCACGGAATGGCCATGCCGTCCACGAACCACGGGCCGGGGGCGGTGCTCTCGAAGTCCGGCAACAGCGCGCCCATCACGTGGACGATGTAGTAACTGACAATCAGCGGCCCGGGCAGGAATTCCGGATTGACCGCGTCGCGAAGAAACGTCCCCGCCACGCTGAACGGCAGGAGCGAAAACACCAGCATGCACCCCACCGGGAAAACCAGAAAGCTTCCCGCCAGCACACCCACCGCCGCCAGGTACGCCAACTGCGCCATCAGCAGCACGGCGCCGCGGAGGAAGTTCCACCCGAAGCTGCCCACGCGAAACAGGATCGCCACGTCCTCCGGCAGGATCCGCACGGTATACCATTCGCCCGTCCGCCGGTGCGGCTGGCTGAGGAACGTCACCGTCGTTCGCCCATCGTCGCTGACGACCCAGGCGGGAATCGTCATCGTCGCCGGGCTTCGGTTCAGGTCGTGTCGCGGCACCAGAAGCTGAGCGGCCGTGCCGGTGGCCTCGAACCGCCACAGGCTCGTGATCTGCCGGTCGCTGGTCCGCTGCGACAGCTCGGCCTTGTAGGTCAGTTGGATCGTCGGCTCGGCCGTCACCGACACACTGCCGTCAGCGGCGAGCCGTTGGATCGCCGGCTTGAGCATGTCCTCCAGCATCATGGACACTTCCACGACGTCGTCGCGGATGGTGATGACCGTGCCTTCCACGTCGTTGAGGCGAACAGGCCCGCCATAGACCAGGCGTCCCTGCACGGCCGGCGGGGCCTGGATCCACAGACGGCTGGACTCGTTGTCCACGCGAATGACCCGCCCGGCGCCCGTCACCGACCGGCCGCGATGGTCAATACCCTCGAACCGCCACGTCTTGGACTCGCGCGGCTTGATCGCGAACAGCTTGCCGGTGATGTTTTCGCGGACCTCGGCGATCAGCAATTCCTGAGCCTCGGCCTCGTCGCCGCCCGTGCGGGCCTTGAAGGCCTCCAACGCATCGGCGTACTGGCCCGTTCGCTGCATCTCCGCGATCCTGTCGGCGATCTTCTCTTGGACGTTCTCCGAGGCCGGGCCGACCCTCGTCCGCGCGGTGAACACCTGGGTTTCGACGGCGACACGGTCCTGCGGGTTGGCCTCCGGCGAGATCGCTCCCGAGCGAAGGTATTGGGCCAGCGCAAAGACCCCCGCCGCTGCGACCGCCAGCAGGCCCGCGCTGAGAATGCACACGCCCAGCCAACGGCCAAGGATGTACTGCCATCGCGCGAGCGGCTTGGCGATGACGCCGTAGATCTGCCGTGTGCGAATGTCCTCGCTGACCACCCAGATCGACAGGAACACCGTCAGAACGCTCAGCACCACCGACAGCATCGCCATCGAATACGACAGGAAAGTCTTCGACCGACCCGCCAGCGTGCCGTCGCCGCTGATGGCGAACGGCATCGCTCCCAGCAGCAGGCCGAGGATCACAATCGTCGCCCCTACGACCTTCATCCGAAGACACTGCACCACCGTGTGTCGAGCGACCGAGGTAAGCCCTCCCAGCGCGGTCGACACACCGGACGGGCCGGCCATCATGACGAGGACTCCTCCGAGCGGTCGCCGCCCAGAAGGTCGTCGAGCACGCCCTGATCGGCCTGGTCCTGCTTCTTGGCGGACGGGGCGGGTCGTCGATCGGCCGGCGGCGGCGGGGTGTCCTTGTCTGCCCGCTCGTCTGCGGAGATCAATTCGTCGAGCACGTCCTCGTCGGCCTGGGCAGCCGGCGAGGGCATCGGCGGGGGCGGTTCTGCGACCGGCTCGACGGGCGGCTCGGCCCCCACGAGCTGCTCGATAACGAGCCGGCCTTGCTGGTCGTCGTCCTGACCCGTACGGAGAAACTCCGCCACCGGGCCGCCCGCCATCGCCCCGCCGGTGACGAGGCGCTTGGCCTGGGCCTCCTCGACGATCCGCAGGAAGAGGCTCTCCAGCTTGTCGCGCGGCGTGGAGACGTCCAGCAGTTCGTGCGACCCGGCGGCCAGCACATCGCGGATCTTGGCCAGCGTCGCATCGTCCAGGCGATCGGTGGTGATCTGAGTGTGGGCCTCGCGGGCCAGAAGCTCGTCGATCCGCCCCACCGCCCGCTGGCGTCCGCCATAGAGCACGCACACGCGGTCGCAGACATCTTCCACGTCGGCCAGCAGGTGGCTGGACAGCAGCACGGTCTTGCCTCGTCCGGCCAGGATGCCGATCAGGTCCTTCACCTCGCGCGTGCCGATGGGGTCCATGCCGCTGGTGGGCTCGTCGAGGATCAGCAGGTCCGGGTCGTTGATCAACGCCTGGGCCAGGCCGATGCGTCGCTGCATGCCCTTGGAGTACTCATTGATGCGGCGATAGGCCACCGAAGACAGGCCCACCATCTCCAGCAACATGTCGATGCGGCGCCGGCGCTGGTGGCGGGGCTGATGGAACAGGCGGGCGTAGTAGTCCAGCGTCTCACGGGCGTCCAGGAACGGGTAGAGATACGTCTCTTCCGGCAAAAAGCCCACACGGGCCTTGATGCTCACGTCCGTGGCCGGCCGGCCGAAAATCGCCACGCGGCCTCGGGTGGGGAACAGCAGCCCCAGCAGCATGTTCAGCGTGGTCGTCTTGCCCGAGCCGTTGGGACCCAGCAGGCCGAACACTTCGCCCGGCTCGATCTGCAGGTCCAGATCGGCGACGGCTGAGACTTTCTCGCGAAGCCAGAAGTCACGGAAGACCTTGGTCAGCCCGACGGTGACAATGACATGATCATGGGTGGCGTGCATCTGGATCACATCCGGCGGTTACGGCGGCGAGCCGCCCGCCGCCTCTTTCAGCAATCCCTCACGAACTTGCTTCACGACGTCCGGGTGGCGGTCGAGCTTGATGACGAGCTTCCCGTCACCCGGCGAGAAATAGTACTTCTCGATGGTGGCGCTACTCAGGATGGCGTCGCGTGCGTCGGCCCAGAGGCGCTGGATCACGAACTCCCGATTGCGGCGATATTCGGGCAGCAGTTCCCTGAAGCGCGTCACCCGCCCGTCGAGAGCATCGAGCATGGCGTAGGTCTTGGCCTTGGCGTCATCGATGATGGGGCGGACCTGCCCGGCGATCTGATCGCTGACCAGCACACGCTGGATTTCCGCAAGGCGCTTGGCGGCTTGGTCGGTTTGGCCGGCGGCGAGGGCGTCGGCATACAGGGCGATCAGGCCCGGCCCGGCGTCTTGATCGGATGTGTCGCCGTGATGGCCGTCCCCGCCGGTTTTGCCTACGAGCAGCCAGTATTTGTCGCCGGCGGTCTGGACCAGGACGCTTTTGGCCTCGGCAATGGCGGCGTTGAGTTGCTTCTCGGCCTCTTGCCGGGCTTTGGTGGCCGCCTCGACCTCCGGCAGAACCCGCAACGGCCAGGTGAACTCCATCGTCAGCAAGTTGATTTTGATGCCCGTATCCAGATCACTGAGGACGTCCTGGGCGCCCTGGTGGACCACCCCCCAGAACACCTCCTGGTTCCGACGGATGCTCTCAGCCGTCTGGCCGGCGGCCGTCCGAATGGCCGCCTGGCAGATGACCGACCGCAAGAGGTCCTTCGTCTGGGCGCGATCTTTCAGGTCCAGATCGTTGACGTTGTATTTGTGGTCGAGCAGCAGGCTTTCATCGGGGTCCATTCCGTTTTCGGACCCAATCTGGTAATTGCACTCGAACCGGACGTGAATGAGATTGCCGTCTCCCGTCACCAGCGCCCCGTCCCACCCGGGCTGAAGCCCATCGTTGCGGACCTGGCGGTCGATCAGGCGTTCGACGGTCTTGTCCTCGGCGGTTTCAGCCATCCAGAAGTCATCGACCCGCAAGTCCTTCGGCGAGATATCGACCACCTCGATGTCGCCGATCGGGAACGGCCAGGCGTAGCACAGCCCTCTGCCGACGACGTCCACGATTCGCCCGAAGCGATAGATGATGCCGGCCTGCCCGGGCTTGATCTGGCGGATGCCTGTCAGCAGGAACGCCACAACGATCACGATCATGATGACCGTCAACAGGCGAAAGCTCAGGTGCAGCGCGTGGGCGAGGCTCTCGGCGGCCGGGTCGCGCGGGGCGCGGTCCGGCCCCGCCGGGTTGTCCTGGCGGGCCGTCGTCGCCGAATCGTTGTGTGTCTTGTCAGCCATGCTGCGGTCTCCGTCGACTGGACGTTTACCGGCCCTTGGAGGGAACGGCCGGGCCCTTCTGGAAGAACTTCACCGCCTCGATCTTCGATCCATCCAGCAGGATCACCGTCTGGCTGGCCAACTCACGTCGCAACGATTCCAGCGACCGCAGGAACATGGCGAACTCAGGATCCTGGCCGTACTGTTCGTAGCGCCGGGCGGCCTGGCCGTAGCCTTCCGTCTTGATGTTCTCAGCCGTGAAAAGCGCGAACGCGAGAATCGTGTCGCTGTCCGACTTGGCGCGGCTTTTGATGGCCTCGGCCATGGCCTTGCCGTCGGCGTCATACATCTCGATCTCTTCCTGACGGTCTTCCTTCATCACTTCGATGACGGTCTCGGTGACGGATTCCGGCAATCCCAACGCCTTGACGCCCACCATGACGATCCGGACGCCGTAGGTTTCGTCCATGACCTCTCGCAGGCCGTCGCCGATTTCCTCTTCGATCTGGGTGATCTTCATGCGCGACGGGTCGGTGTTGATGAAGTCCTCCATGTCGTAGCGCCCCATGACGCCGCCCTTGATCGACCGAAGCGTCCGGCGGATGTTGCCTTCGGCGCTGGCGATGCTCTTGGTCTTGGCGTAGAAACGCACGGCGTCGGCCACCTGCCACTGGCAGAACACGGTAATCAGGATGTTCTGCTCGTCTCGTGTCTGGATTTCGCTGAGCGTATCCTCGAACTGGAACACCCGCGCGTCGTAATGGACGTGCTTCATCCACGGCCATTTGAACTTCAGCCCGGCCTGGCCCGGCAACCGGCCGTCATAGACGGCGCTGCGGTCCACCTTGCCGCCCAGCGTCAGCACCAGCGACAGGTCGGTCGACTCGACGCGATAGCTCACCATATAGGTCAGCAGCCCCAGGACAACCAACACGGCCAACACGATCAATCCCATGTGCTTTTTCATAATTCGTCTTCCTACAACACAACTCTCTGCCGACTCGTCGTTACGGCTGGTCGCCGCCGCCGGCGGCGCTGAAATCGATCTTCTGCTGAAAGCTCTTTCCCTGCTCCAGATTCAACCACGGTTCGACCCGATCGGGATCGATCCCGATGACATACTTCGGTAGGGAGGGCAGGACCTTGTCCCACACATCCAGGTAACGGTCCAGCATGTAGACGCCCGGCGAGGCCCGATACGCCTCCAGTTGCGCCGGGAACGCGGCCGCACGCCCGCGCTCGGCCAACTGGAACGTCCACCCCTGAGCCCGCGCCTCGGCTACCAGCCGGGCCGGCTGACCGGAGGTCCGTTCGAAAAGCTTACTGACCGTTCTGTCCGCCTCGGCAACAGCCTCGGATAAATCGATGGACTGGCGGGCCTGCTCGGCCGAGCGGATCTGCTCGAGCTGCTCGGCGTAGGCGTTGAGCGAGCGACGAACTGTCGCTGTCGTCGTTAGCTCGCCGGGGCGGCTCTTGCCAAGGAGGGCTTCACGGAGGATGCTCTTGTCCAGGTCGTTGAGATCTCTCTGCACGCGTCCAAGGATGCTGTCAATGTGCGGGGCGAGCTTGCCGCCCTGCCGCTGGATGGCCGAAAGCAGGGCCAGCCCTTTGGCCCGGCGAAGCGCAATCGCCAGAAGCTGCGCGTCGCCCGGCTGGCTGGCCAGGCTGAAATATCGCCGGCTGGCGAACGCCTGGGCCTCGAACCGCGCGGTCTCCCGTCCCAGCCTCGCTTGGAGCACCTGCTGATAGGCGTCCGCAGCCTGGGCCGGCGGATGGACCGCCCGGAAGTTCAGGGAGACGATCTCGACCCCTAAGTCCACCTGCCCGCCGGAAACAGCCGTCCGCACACGATCCAGAAGCTCCCGCACCAGCCCCTGGCGGCCGTAGGTCATGATCGCCTCGGGACGATCCGCCTGCCCCTGGCCCGCCGGCTTAAACAGCGTCGCACTGGAACAGTAACGAACCATCTCGCGGTGGACGATATCCTGCAGGACGGCCTCGGCGTCGACGTATTGGTAGCCGAACTTGTAGGGGTCCTCGATGCGGTACTGCAGCGACCCGATCAGGCGAATGATGTTGACGGCAGGCACTTTGCCGCCTCTCTCCTCGGTCGATTTGCGATGACGGGGTGGAACAGCGACCAGAAAGTCCTTTTCCTCGAACTCGCCGTGCTCGTCCGTCCACAGCGCCAGCTCGCGCCCCTCGAACGTGCCGCCCTCGACCGTGTCGCCGTGCGCATCGCGGGCCTTGCCCGCGCCGATCTGTATCGAGCGGATGCGCGTATCGAAGTGGCGGGCCGTGTCGATAGGCCAGGGCCACTTCAGATGCAGCCCCGGGCCCAGGGGCCCCGAAGCCGAGTCGGTATTGCCCCAGTGCGACACGACGCACAGCTCGCCTTCATCCACGACCACGACCGAACTCATCAGGAGCATCACGGCCAGGCCTGTCAGCAGCAGCGGCAGGGCCGCCCGTGAGAGCAGGTGGAAGAACCACGTCTTGGAGACCTCGAAGCCAAACTGGTAATTGAGCGTCTCGGCGATGGATCGGCCGATGTGCTGCGGCTGGGCGACCAGACCGAACAGGCGCGAGTCATACATCAGCCGATCTTCGGCCCCCGGCATGCGGGGGCGATACAGGTCCAGCACGAAGTTGACGGCCAGCTCCAGCGCCAGGATCGCCATGCCGATCGGGATCGCATAGGCAACGACACGGTCGACGGCGGGGTATTCCTGCCACGCCGCCACTAGCGCCGCCAGCACGCCCGCAACGGCCCAGACGCACACAGCCAGATACCCCGCCGGCGCCCGCAGAAGTCGCCAAGGGCCCTGGCGACTCATGCCCAGCGCATACGCGCTGAACAGGAACGCCAGGAACCCCACCAGCACCGCAAACAGCGACGCGGGCGCCGCGTTGGCCGCCAGTAACTCGCCAGCGCGACGGGTCCACTGCAGCATCGTGTAGGCGGCCGCCGCGTTGCCCGCCGCCCACAGCAGCGTGAAAATCGGCACGACCCAGCGATACACGAACCGCACGCGGGCGGCCGCCGCCCGGTGGGCGTCCAACTGCTCGCCTTCGAAAATCGTCCCGGCCGCCCCGCCCTCACCCGCCAGGTCGTCCAGTTCCGCCGCCTCGCGACGCTGGAGCTGCTGGCAGTAGAACACCACCACCGTCATCAGCCACACCGGCACCCCGGCGGCCAGGATCCACACGCACGCCAGGGCGGCCGCCGAGCGGGTCCATGATGCGATGATGAGCATCACCACCACAAACACCGTCTGCAGGCCCGCCCCCAGGAGGGCGACGTTCTTTCCACGTTTCTGTTCGGTCATCCCAGGTGCGCCATCCTTGTCGGCGCGTTCGGCATCGCTCTTGTCAGCGGCCAGCGCGCGTCGCTACAATTCGCCATCGAAAGACTCAACCGAATGGACTGTCGAGCCGTAGTATTTTTACAGGCCCAACGCCGCGACGGATAAACCTCATGATCCAACTGCTCGCCATCTGCCGCAACACGTTCCTTCAAAGCATCCGCCAGCCGATCTTCAGCATCCTGATCCTGCTGACGTTCGTGTTTCTGATTTTCAACGTCCCGCTGAGCGGGTGGACGATGTCGCCCACCGGCGAGCACAAGGAATCCGACCAGCGGCTGATGAACAACGTCAGCCTCTCGACGATCCTGGCGATGGGGGTGTTCGTGGCGGCGTTCATCGCGTCCAGCGTCCTGTCGCGCGAGATCGAGGACCGAACGGCCCTGACGGTGATCGCCAAACCCGTCAGCCGGGCCACGTTCGTGCTGGGCAAGTATCTGGGCGTCGCTGCCGCCGTTGCGATGGCCTTTTACCTGTGTTCGCTGGTGTTCCTGATGACGGTCCGCCACGAGGTGATGCCCACCGCCAGCGACCAGATCGATTGGCCCGTGATCGTGCTGGGCGGATCGATGTTCGCATTGGCATTCGTGATCTCGGTGGGGGGCAACTTCGCGTTCGGCTGGCCGTTCACATCGACGATGGTCTGGGCGTGTACATTGCTGATGACGGTGGCGATGGCGACCATCGCGGCCGTCGGCAAGGGCTGGACGTTCGTGCCGTTTGGCCAGGGCATCAGCGGGCAGTTGCTGATCGCTCTGGGGCTGATCTTCGTGGCGGTGATGTTCTTCGCCGCCGTCGCCGTGGCGGCCAGCACGCGGTTGGGGCAGATCCCCACGCTTCTGGTCTGCATCACCGTCGCGGCCTTGGGCGCGTACCATCCCCTGCTGTTCAGCGAGAGCGCCCGCGACAACGTGATGATCAACGCGCTGGCGTGGATTATGCCCGACACGCGCTACTTCATGATGATGGATGCGCTGGTCCAGGACCATGGGGTCCCGTTGGAGTTCGTCGCCATCAGCACCGCCTACGGGCTGTGCTTCATCGGCGCGTCGCTGGCGATCGGAATCGCGCTGTTCCAGACGCGTCAACTTCAGGGAGGCGGCACGACCAGCAGCGTTCCCACCGCCATCGGCGCGTTGGCCTGGGTTGGCCGGGCCGTGGCCGTCGCGTGCCTGCTGGCGGGGCTGATCCTGCCTGCCTGGCCGCAGTTCCAGCAATGGTCGGGGTTGCTGACGGCCGGGGCGCTGCTGGCCGGCGGCGTGCTGGGTTGGCTGCTGTGGGGCTTTTTCGCTCGCGGGGCCGCCTGGAGCTATTGGCTGGTCGCCGCCGCAGCGACGGTGAGCGTGCTGGCCGCACTGGCCGCCCTGCTGCTGCCCGAGCATGCGGCATTTCTGCGCCTGTCGACAAGCGACACGGGCCTGTCCATCCGCGCCCTGGCCAGCGCGACGGTCGTGTTGATCTGCATATTGCCCAGAACGCGTCGTCATTTCAAACATACTCATCCATCCGTCATCGCCGGCGGCTAGCTGGGCCGGCCGGCCGATGACTACGTCACCGCCACCGCCTCGACGTTGGCCGGTAGGCGCGGCGCTTCTTCGGTCTCGTCACCATGCAACTGCTCGCCGAACCGCACGAGTCGGGCGCTGTTGAAAATCACGAACGCCGCCGCCACCATGTGCAGCATCGCCCCAACGACGGGGGTCACAAGGCCCAGGCTGGCCAGCACCAACAGCATCACGATCACACTAACGCCGAACAGCAGATTCTGGTGCACCACGCCGATGGCCCGGCGGCTTAGGTGAATCAGGAACGGCAGCCGTCTCAGATCGTTATTCATCAGCACAATCGTGGCCGCGTTGATGGCCACGTCGCTGCCGGCGGCGCCCATCACGATCGACAGGTCGCCCGCCGCCAGGGCCGGCGCGTCGTTGACGCCGTCGCCCACGACGGCGACCTGATGGCCCTGCCGCCGCAGCGCGCCGACCAGATCGAGCTTGTCTTCGGGCAGGACCTCGGCCTGCACGTCGGTGCAGCCCATCTCGCGGGCGACGCGGTGGGCCACGCTGCGCCGGTCGCCGGTGACCATGACGAGTTCACGGATGCCGGATGAGCGAAGCTCGTCGATGGCCGCCCGGGCCTCAGGGCGCGTGCGGTCTTCCAAGCCGATCCAGCCCAGCAACTGGCCCCCGCGGGCCACGTGCAGGACGCTCAGGCCTTCCGGCTCGTCGTATTTCGGGTCGCTCATGGTCGAGAAGTCCACGCCCTGCTCGCCCAGCCACGACCGCCGCCCAACCAGCACGGGCGTCCCATCGACCTCGCTGCGCACGCCCCGGCCGGAGATTTCCTCGAACTCGCTCGGATCGGACAGCGTGAGCCGGGCCTTCTCGGCCACGGCCACAACGGCCTGAGCGACCGGGTGGCGCGACCGATGCTCGGCCGAGCCGGCCGCGGCCAGCAGGTCGGCCGGATCGACATCGGGGGCCGGCCTGATCTGGGTGACCGACAGTTCGCCGGTGGTCAACGTGCCGGTCTTGTCGAACACGAACGCCGTCAGCGACCGCGCCTGTTCGATGTTGGAGACGTCCTTGATCAGAATGCCCAGCCTCGCCGCACACGACAGGGCTGCGACCATGGCCGTCGGGACGGCCAGCACCAGCGCACACGGACAAGCGACGACCAGAATGGTGATAACGCGACTCATGTCGCGAGTGAAGAACAGCACCGTGGCGGCCAGCATCAGGATCGTGGGCGTGTACCAGCCCGCGTAGCGGTCGATCAGCCGCATGATGGGGATCCGCGTCTGCTCGGCCTGGAGGATGAGCTTGCGCACCCGGCCGAGGGTGGTGTCCTCGCCCGCGCGGGTCACCTTTATGTCGATCGCGCCGGCGAGGTTGCTCGTGCCGCTGAAGACCTCATCGCCGGCGGTCTTGTCCACGGGCAGCGACTCGCCGGTGATGGTGGCCTGGTTGACCGAGGAGGTCCCGGAGACGACCTCGCCGTCGGCGGGGATATCGTCGCCGGGCCTGACGCGGACGAGGTCGCCGGGCTGGAGGTCGCGCGGGTCGACGGGCTCTTCGCCGCCGTCGGGTATCAGCCGATTGGCCTTGCGGGGGGAGAGCTTCAGGAGTTCCTCGATGCTCGCGCGGGCGCCCAGGGCGGTGCGGGTTTCGATCAGGTTGGCCAGCAGCAGGAAGAACGCGACGATGCCGGCCTCCTGGTACTTGCCGCCGGCGATGGCGGCGATGACGGCCAGGGCGACCAGCTCATCCATGTGCATGTGCCCGCGGGTCAGAGTGCGGGCGGCGTGGATGACGATGGGCGCCCCTAACAGGACAGCGCCGGCCAGCGCGAGCATGTCGCTGTAGAGACGGTTGCCGGCGAACAGTGTTTGGCTGACGGCCGGTATGCTGGCGGCGTAAGAACAAAGCACCAGCACGCCGCCGAGTAGGATGCCGACGATCAGCATGCTGGCGCGGCCGGTCTGTTTGGCTATCGAGTCATGCAGGACGTCATGCGCCATCGGATGGCTCCGTCGGCGGCCGTTGGCTTGGACGCCGTCGCGCGCAGCGGGCGAGGGACCAACGGCCGCCATGTGCAGCCGCTGGAGATAACTTCACATACGGACAGAAGTTCTCGCTTGAGTTTCTACGAACGCGGCCGGCAGGCGGTTCACAAAGATTTGCGGGACTTTATATCGATTCAGCCCCCAGATTGCAACCGAAACCCCCGTCCCCACAGCCCGCGGCGGTTACCGCTGCGACCAGGCTGTCCACAATTCGGCGTCGTTATTGCCCGTCTCCGGGCGAATGTCCTCGAGTTTGGCTGAGAACACGGCCCCGTCGGTCATGGCGATGTTGGCCTTGCCCAGGTGACGAGCAACGGCGTCGTCGTCCCAGTTGGACCTGGCCTCCGGGATGTTGCCGCCGGCGTAGATGACTCTATTGGTGTAATCCATCGCCAGGATCTTGTGCATGCCTATCCCGAGCCTGCTCACTTGCCAGTTCACGCCATAGCTGGCGCCTTCGGCGTGCATCCTCAGCGGGCCGATCGTTCCGCCCACCTCGCGGGTCTCCACACCATCCGAATCGACGATGCCGAAGTTGTAGCCGGCATTTCCGTGAAAACCTTCCGCGTCGTAAAGACCACCACCCAGATCCGTCAGCTTGACGTCGAAGTCGTTGAAGTCCTGGTCGCCTTGGGCGTATTGGTGCTCGTCGCCGTAGCGTTGGTCCTCGATGGCCCACCACGAGACCTTCGGGTTGCTTCCGGGGGTGTACTGGGGCATGTTATAGCGGTCGAAGTTCCCGCCGTTATAGACATCGTCATTCACGCGCCACATGCCGGGCTTATCCGGAAGAAAATCGTTGTGGGCGCCCTCTAACCAGTAGGGATCCGAGTCGAACAATTGAATTTCATACAGGAGCGAGCCGCCGTCGTAGACCCGGATGCTGGCGACGGGCATCAAAGACCACGGGAACCTATCTTCCGGACACAAGAAGACTCCCGTGTGGTTTGCCAGGAACACCCTCAGATCAGAGCGCCACGTTTGGGCGCTGAACTGCCGCTCGACCTGGTCGGCGACTTCGGCCGATCTGTAAGCGGTGTAGCCCTGGGCGATGGCGTGCAGATTGCTCTGGCACTCGGCCGAGCGGGCGACGGCCGCCAGACGCATGCCGGAGGGGATGACGATGGCGCTCAATAGGCTGATCACCACCAGGACGATCAGGACTTCAGTTAGACTAAAGCCCCGCAACGTTGTGCGTCTTGTGATCATGGCATCTTCCTTGATAACAATCGGCACGCGGGCCTGGAGACGCAAACTCAAAAGCTGACTGTCTCCTCGCTTGCGGCCAACACGTGGGCCGCAGAGCGCCCACCCGCCCGCTCATCCTATACTATACGCTGAAATACCCCCTGCCGTCAACGACAACTCGTCCGTTATGTAACGGCTGCGAAAAGCCAAGACTTGGCCGGGGTTTGCACGTATAATCCGCCTCCGTAATGCCCAAACAGCACCGGACAGACAGGAGCATGTCATGACTGAAACGCCGACAGTGGGTGTCGCCCTGGTCGGTTGCGGCACGGTCGGCAGCGCCGTCGCCCGGGGCCTGCTCAGCGACCGCGACCTGCTGAGAGGCCGAAGTGGGCTGGACCTGGAGCTTCGACACCTGGTCGATAAGGACTTCTCGCGCGCTCGACAGATCGGCGTCGACAAGGCCATCTGCCGCAAGACGCTCGACGAGGCGCTGGGCGACGCCGACACGCAGATCGTCGTCGAGCTGGTCGGCGGGGACACCTTCGCCAAGCAGTGCGTCGAGCACTCCCTCCGCGCCGGCAAGAGCGTGGTCACCGCCAACAAGGCGCTGCTGGCCAAGCACGGGGCCGAGCTGTTTGCGCTGGCCCGCGCCAACGGCGTCTGCATCGCCTTCGAGGGCAGTTGCCTCGGCGGCGTGCCCGTGATCGGTTCGCTGCTGAACGGCCTGATCGCCAACAACGTCGAGGCGCTGGTCGGCATCGTCAACGGGACGTGCAATTACATTCTCACGAATATGTCGCGCCACGGCGCCGACTACCGCGCGGTGCTCCGGGAGGCCCAGCAGACGGGCCTGGCGGAGATGGACCCCACACTGGACGTCAGCGGCGGGGATTCCGCCCACAAGCTGGCGATCCTGGCGGCGCTGGCGTTCGGGCGGCGGGTCGATCTGGAGACGATCACGGTCGAGGGCATCGAGTCGCTGCAGGTCGAGGACATCCGCTTCGGCGACGAGCTGGGCTACGTGGTCAAGCTGCTGGCGATCGCCTCACGGCAGGGCGAGGCCATCAGCCTGCGCGTGCACCCGGCCTTTATTCGGCGGGACCATCCGCTGGCCCGCGTGGACGGGCCGTTCAACGCCGTGTGCATTTACGGCCACGTCGTCGGGCATACGATGACCTACGGCCGGGGCGCCGGCGGGCCGGCAACGGCTTCGGCAGTGGTGGCCGATATCGTCGACGTCGCCCTCGGCAACGCCCAGCGGCGGTTCGAACACCTGGGCGTGTGGCCCGACCTGTGCGAACCGGCCAAGGTCGTCCCCAACGACGACATCCGCAGCCGATACTACCTGCACGTGACCTGCGCCGATTCGCCCGACGTGCTCGCGCAGATCGCCCACGTGCTGGGCGCGCACGACATCGGCATCGCCAGCGTCCTGCAGCACGAGCCGCTCACGCCCGGCTCGCAGGCCGTGCCGCTGGTCATCACGACCTATGAAGCCGCCGAAGGCAACCTCACAGGGGCCCTGAAGGAAATCGACGCCCTGCCGGTCACCAAGCGGCGAACGTTCTTTATTCGCATCGTGGACGAACACCCCGAGCCGCAATTCTGACCGGGCCGGTGAGATTCCAGCCATGAAGTACGCCATTGTCATTCCCGACGGCGCCGCCGACCGTCCGCTGGCTGAGCTGGACGGGCGAACGCCGCTGCAGGCGGCCGACAAACCCACGATCGATTCACTGGCGGCGACGGGGCGCGTGGGGCGCGTGAGCAACGTGCCGCAAGGCTACCCCCCCGGCAGCGACGTGGCCATCCTCTCGCTGTTCGGCTACGACGTGACGGAGTGCTACACCGGCCGGGCCCCGCTGGAAGCCGCCGCCCAGGGCCTGACCGTCGCCGACGACGAGTGGGTGTTCCGCTGCAACCTCGTCACGCTGGCCGGCGGCACGATGGTCGACTACTGCAGCGGCCACATCTCCACCGACGAAGCCCGGCCCATCATCGAATCGCTCAGCGCCCAACTCGCCGGCCATGGCGTGCGGTTTCACGTCGGCGTCGGCTATCGCCACCTGATGATCTGCACCGGCCAGTTCGACCTCGAACTGACACCGCCACACGACATCACGGGCAAGCCCTTCGCGCCGCATCTGCCAAAGGGCCTGGGCGGCGAGCAGTTGGTCACACTGATGCAAGCCAGTCAGGCCGTCCTGGCCGACCACCCCGTCACCGCCGCGCGGCAAGCCGCCGGCAAGCACACCGCCACCAGCATCTGGCTGTGGGGTTACGGCAAGATGCCCACGCTCCAGCCGTTCGCCGAGCGGTTCGGCGTTTCGGCGGCTGTGATCACGGCGGTCGACCTGGTGCGCGGCATCGCGACGTTGACGGGCATGGACCGTATCGAGGTCGCCGGGGCGACGGGTTACATCGACACCGACTACGCGGGCAAAGGGGCTGCCGCCGTCGCCGCCCTGGACGACCACGACCTGATCATCGTCCACGTCGAGGCGCCGGACGAGTGCGGCCACAACGGCCTGGCGGCCGAGAAGACCGACGCCATCGGCCAGATCGACCGCCACGTGGTCGCCCCGCTGCTGAAGCGACTGCAAGGCGAGCCGGGCGGATGGCGGATGGCCATTCTGCCCGACCACCCGACACCGTGCGGCATCAAGACCCACACGGCCGACCCCGTGCCGCTTGTGCTGGCCGGCAGCGACGTGGGGACTGACGCGTTGACGACATTCGACGAGGCCGCGGCGGCCGCGAGCGACCTGGCCATCGGCCCGGGTGAACTGATGGGCATGCTGCTCAAGACACGTTAAGATGGTAACCATGGCCGACAAGCCCGCCCACCAACAGTGCATCAACGTCCGCTGCCAAGCGACCTTCGATATCGCCGAAGCGCTGGTGGCCTGTCCCACGTGCGACAGCCTGCTGGACGTGAAGTACGACTGGGACAAGGTGCACCTGCCCAAGACTCTTTCGGACTTCAACAAGCGATGGGCGAGGCGCGACAGGATGCTGGACTTTTCCGGCGTCTGGCGGTTCCGCGAACTGCTGGATTTCTGCGACGACCGCTACAAGGTCTCCCAGGGCGAAGGCCAGACGCTGCTGCAGCGCTGCGACGGCGTGGGCCAATACGTTGGCCTCAAACAAGGCGGCCTGTTCCTGCAATACGAGGGGCTCAACCCGTCGGGGTCGTTCAAGGACAACGGCATGACGGCTGCCTTCAGCCACGCGTCCATGATTGGGGCCAAACGCGTCTGCTGCGCATCGACGGGCAACACGTCGGCATCGCTGGCGCGCTACGCGTCGGCGGCGGGAATGGAGGCGATCGTGTTCGTCGGCTCGGGGCGGATCGCCTTCGGCAAGCTGGCCCAGGCCCTGGATTACGGGGCGCGGACGTTCCAGATCGCCGGCGATTTCGACGACTGCATGGCCCGGGTCAAAGAGGCGACCGCGGCGCTGGGCCTTTACCTGGTCAACAGCGTCAACCCGTTCCGCCTGGAAGGCCAAAAGGCCATCATGCTCCGCGTGCTGGAGGGGCTGGGCTGGGACGTGCCCGACTGGATCGTCGTGCCTGGGGGGAACCTGGGCAACAGCTCCAGCTTCGGCAAGATGTTCGGCGAACTGAAGGAACTGGGCCTGATCCCCCGCATCCCGCGGCTGGCCGTGATCAATTCGTCCGGCGCGCCGACGCTGGATCGACTGGTCAACGAGAAGAAGCTGACCTACAACGGCGGCGAGTTCGACCGGCAGGTCATTGTCGACGACTTCAAGTGGCAGGACGACACGAACACCAAGCCGCACACCATCGCCAGCGCGATCGAGATCTCCAAGCCCGTCAACACCACCAAGTGCCTACGGGCGCTGGAGATTTGCGACGGCGTGGTGCGTCAGGTCCCGGACTTCGAGATCATGGACGCCAAGGCCCAGGTCGGCCGGCATGGGCTGGGCTGCGAACCGGCATCGGCGGCCTCGGTAGCTGGCGCCCGGCTGCTGGTCGAACAAGGTGTCATCGACCGCGATGCCCGCGTGGTCTGCATCCTGACCGGCCATCCGCTGAAGGACCCCAACGCCTCGGTCGGCTACCACACAGGCCAGTACGATCCGGACCACCAAGTCGAAGGCGAGCGCCTCTACGCGAACATGCCGATCCCGGTCGCCAACGACCTGGACAAGATCGTCGAGGCCATTGAGACGAAGGCGTAGACCAAGAAGTGCAGAGCGTCAGGGGGCGTTTGGCCCTACGGGCGTCTGGCGCGACGTCGTCGCAGCACGGCCACCCCGCCGATCAGCAGCAAGCCCAGCGTCGCCGGCTCGGGGGTGGGGTAGGCATCGCCGTCGATGGCGCGAAACATGGCGTGACGCTCCATGAAGCCATAGAGCGAGTACCCGTAGCCGCTGTCGCCCCAGTCGGTGCCCCAACTGTTTTTGACGATCCAGTAGCCGCCGGCGTTGAGGGAGGGGTCGTCGACAAAGCCCACGACCGCGACCGCATGGTCCACCCAACTCCACTCGGGCAACTCGGGCTCGACGTCGCCGGGGAACCAGAAATCCTCGTCAATGGTCAGGGCCGCCGTTAAAGGCCCATACAGTTGCAGCATCACCTTGAGCATGGGGGTGCTCGTGCTGGGGCTGCCTTCATAACTGGTGATCCCATACGTGCGGTTCTCCCAGCCGGGCGTCAACGGCCAGCCTTCGGAAGGGGCTTCCTCACCGGCGTAGGGAAGCTCGGCCTCGGTGACCACGCCGGTGTCCTGGAAGAACTGAAACGAGTCCACCGGCCAGCCACCCGTGATGTCGCCCCCGCCGTTGGGGTCGGAGACAAGGTGCTGCTCGGACAGGTCAGGGTTCCAGTCGGGATTGTCGGCGGAGATTTCGAGTTTGGCCTCCAGCGCCCCGATGGCGGCGAACGCCCAGCACGTCCCGGCCGGCCCCTGGTTGCGGATCGGCGTGGTGTAGTCCTTACCGTCCACGTCGCGCCAGTCGAACGTCCCATCAAGGATCCAGCCAAAGGCGAACTGGCACGGCAGCGCGACAGTCAGCACAACCGCGCAGACCGCCAGCGCACCAGCAAAACGCGCAGAACAGCAACGAACGACGTTCGACTGTTTCACCAGCCCAACTCCTCAATCGAGCAGGCCCTCCCGGATCCCGCCGCCTGCCAACGCACACGTTGGCCGACAGCACATTGGCCTGCAACCACTTGGGTACTTCGTATTATCCGCTATTACCCCCTTTTTGTCAATGGTTATCGCCTTCGAGGCGAGCCGGTTCGCCGACGACAGGGCTTGTATCAACGAGGCTCGACCGCTGCGGCGGGCGATGCGTCAGGCCTCGTCCCACTGCCGGCGGAACTCGGCCAGCGATGCGGGGGCCTCGGCCTGCATGTCGCCCCAGCCGCACTCGAGGCTGATCGCGCCGTCGTAGCCGATGTCCTTGAGCGCCTTGAGGACCGGGCGGAAGTCATCGCCGGCGGCGCCGGGGGCTGTGCGCTCTTGCTTCTCGGCGGTGTGGCAGTGCTGCAGCAGATCGCCCGCCTGGCGGATGGTGTCGGGCGACTCGCCGTCGCAGGCCATGTGGTAAAAGTCGGCCAGCACGCGGACGTTGGGGTGATTGACCGCCCGGGCGAGATCGGCGCCTTCGGTGACGGTGTTGATGATGTTGCACTCGGCGACCTGCAACGGCTCGATGACGATCGTCACGCCACAGACATCGGCGATGGGCCCCCACCGCTTCAGGTGCGCGGTCAGCTGGTCGAAGGCGGCGGCCTTGTCGAAACCGTCCGGCACGCCTCGCGAGCCGCCCGAGCCAAACACGATGATCTTGATGCCGACGCGCTGGGCCCGGGAGAAGACCGTCCAGATGTACTCGTCCAAAGCGGCCCCGTCCACGTCAGGCCCGGTGGATTTCAGATCGCCGGGGATAAAGCAGTTGGCGGCGATCACGGGCGCGACGGCTGCGGCGCACTTGGCCAGGGCCGCCTCGAAGGCCGCCTCGTCCTGGCGCGGGCACAGGGCCCCGCCGACGGATTCCTCGATGTAGTCCAGCCCCTCCGGCAGCGCGGACAGCGCATCGGCAGCGGTGCAGATTCCGAGCTTCATGGTCGCGTCCTCGTGCAGGTGCCGGCCGCCTGTTACAGCCAGCCTGTCATTTCAGCCAGCAGCTTGCTGTAGTGGAGAAAGTTCGGCCAGGAGATATCGTGCGGCACGCCGTGGTCGCAGCCGGGGATGAACCCGCCGTCGCGGACGACCGGCTCGATGCGGCGCAGCTCGTCCTCGATCACCTTGCCGCCCTTGGCGATGCAGCGCTTGTCCACGCCGTTGCTGAAGGCGATATCGTGGCCGAATGTCTTGCGGTATTCGTTGATGTCATTTCCGGCGGCGACTTCCATGGGCGAGTTGACATTCACGCCGGCCTCGACCCACAGGGCCAGCAGCTCGGCGACGTTGCCGTCGCTGTCGACTTCGATAATCTTGGCGCCGGCCTGGATGCACTCTGTGGCCCAGCGCGACCATGCGGGCATGAGGTGCTCCCGGCACATGGCCGGCGAGATCATGCACTTTTCCTTGTAGGCCATGTCTTCACAGATGAACAGGTGGTCGACCACCCCGGCGTCCAGCGCGGGGGCCATGACCTTGGAAACAAAGTCCGTCCAGAACGCCGCCATCTCGGCGACGAACTCGGGATCGTCGATCGTCAGCATGCACAGGCCTTCAAAGCCGCACCATTCCCGCAGCTGCCAGAACGGTCCGTGGACGGCCAGGGCGATGGCGTAATCGCGCTGTTTCATGATCTTGACGCGATCGTCGAAGTCGTCGGGGCAGCGCGTCGGATCGTCGAGACGGTATCGGGTCTTCATGTCCTCCCAGTCCTCGTGTGTTTCAACGGGACACTTGATCCACCGGCGCGTGACGAAATCCTTCGCCGAGCGCAGATACGACACGTCGAACTCATCGGAAATTTCGCAGATGTTGCCCTTCCAGTCCTGGCAGATGTAATGTCCGTTCTTATGCTCGAGGACTTTCTCCTCGAACATCGGGTTCATCAGGAAGTTCAGGTCCGGCCCGGAGTGAGGGACGCCGCTTGGGGCCTCCTGCTCGACGCCGATCTCCTCGCACATGACGTCGAACCAGGCGCGGTCTTCGGGCAGGCCTTCGCTGTGCCAACGTTTGAGGGTGGACTCCCGCGGGCCGCCTGGGAAAAACGGGATCTTGTCGGGCTTGCCGAACGTCAGGGCTTCGATATAGCGTTCTCTGGAGTTCATTCACGCCGCCTCAGGAAGTTATCGGATCACGCGTCCTCGCGGGCCGTTCGCTTGGCGCGCAGTTGTCCGTCCGAACGGCCATTCGGCCCTGTTCAATAACGCCACAACGCTAGAAAAACAACCACCTTTCACGCGGCGCGGTGGTTGATGCCGATACAGTCTGGCCGGCGGTGGAGTGCTATCGGCACTTCGGGCGAGGTGACGTTCTCAGACAGGAGGGGCGGTACGAAGAGGCGACCGCCGAGTTTCGCAAGGCCCTGTCCTGGCAAGACAAGGCCAACTGGACCAGGCCATCACACACTGGCAACGAGCCGTTCAAGCCGATCCGGACCAGGCCACTACGCACACCAGCCTGGGGACCGCCCTGGCCAGACAGGGCCAATCCGGGGCCGGCGCCGGTGACCTGACCACCCGCCAAGACCCAGCCCACACCAGATCACGGCGGCTGCAATCCGACGGGGGTGGATACGCGGCGGGGCATCTGAGGCAACCCGCTCGATGAGTTCGAAAAAGACAACGGGCGGTCTCTCTCCGAGACCGCCCGCTGGTTCTCTACAGTCGGATGCATCCGCTGAAAATACTCAGCCAGCGGCACTCTCCATCCCTCTACCTACGCCCGTCGACGCAACAGCGCCAGACCGCCCAGGGCCAGCAAACCAATGGTGACAGGCTCTGGTACAGCGGGGTCGGCGATGAAGCCGAAGTTCGTCTTCAAGATCGCCAGGTCCGTGCCGTCGACGAAAAGGTCGGGGTTGGCGTTGCCGTCCGCATAGCCCATGCCCGGCTGGCCGAACGCGGTCTTCATCAGCGCCAGGTCCGTGCCATCCACGAAACCGTCCAGATTGAAGTCGCCTCGCCTCGTGCCGAGACGTCCCGAACCATCGGTCAACTCGACGAGGTTCTCGACGTGCCAAATCATGTCGTCTTCATCGACGTCACCATCGCCATCGGCATCGTAGGTGGCCGGGTCGCCGCCCATGTTGGCGCGGAGAAGGTCGACATCATCGGCGTCAACATCCCCATCGTCATCGTAGTCGCCGGGGGTCGTGGCGAGAATTGCCGGGCCGAGGACCGTGCCGTTGGACTGCCCCACGCGGCGGAGGCTGAGGAGCGTCCAGTTGATGGGGCCGGGCGCGTATGGGTGGACGATACGGAAGGTGAGCAGCAGGCCCTCTACGACCCGGTTCTGAGCGTTGGAGATGAAGGCCAGGCTCTCACCGTCATCGGCGACCTTTCCTGCCCACATGAACGCCGGGAACGGGCCGTCTGCAACGTACTCGCTGGGTGCATGCCAGGGGTTGTCCATGGACCAGTCATTGCCTTCCAATATCCAAGGTCCCGTGCCACCGACGGCGTAGGAACCGTAAGCATAACGCTCGTAATAGACGGGCTCATGCGCTACGTGGAAATCCCACTTCTGGCGCAGCGATCCGGTCCTGCCCCACCCGGACCAAGGCCATTGGTTTTCGATCGCGCTGGCGTCGAAGCCGCTCAGGGTTACTCTGTCGACCGGAGAAGCATCGCCGTAGACATCGTAAACGTACTCCCACATGCCGGGAAAATCGGCGCCATCGCCCAAGAACGTTGGGTCCTCGGCCAGCACAATGGTCCCAGGAGAAGCGCCCAAGGCGGCGCCACCTGCGATGGCTAGTGTCGCCAGTACCAGTAATGTCAGAAGTTGTCGTTTCATGATGATAGTCCCTTTGCCGTAAGCATCTCCATTTCGGATAGACGTGCGTGCGATGACCTTCCTCATATCTTCTGGTAGGCGCGCAGCAGGGACTGTCAGTCCCCATGACCTGCCAGTGTATCAGGATACTTCCGTCCCGTCAACCATGGGCAAAAAGAAGATACTGTGGCCAATGCCGTCAAGTTGACCGGCGAACGAATCGCCAAAGGCGCCCGACTGATCCCTCTTGGGAAGAAGCACATGCCAAACCGCGGGGTGAGGTCCATCTGCTGTGACACAGCGGCGCCAAGGAGCCCGAAAGGGGGCGTCGCGACCGTCCATAGTCCGCCGTAATCGTTGCAATCAGAGCCTTTGCGCTCCCCAGGGGCCGATTCGATCGTGCAAAATAAAGTTGCTACGACGGGTATCTTGCTCCGATAATCAGCTGTCGGAGGCCCCCAGGCCGGGCGGCTTTCCAGACATAGGATATTCTTGAGGCGGTCCTCGAGCCGGCCGTTGTCGGCGCAGATCGCTTCAACCAGGTGTCATTGATGCCCATCGATATTTGCAGTCTCGACTCCGCTGACGTCGCGGAGGTCTACCTCACCGCCGCGCCCACGCCCGGCGGCGCCGACCAGCAAGCGCCAGAGGTCTTTGGCGCCATAGCCTCGGCGCTGCGCGACATCGGGGCGACGATGATCAATGAGCGGGTCTTCTTCGCCCCCAACTGCGCCAAGGTCGTCGCCGCCGCCAGGGCCGACGCCTATGGCGATCTCGACGACGGCGTTCGCCCGTCGCTGCTGCACATCGCCGGCAATGCCAACGGCCCGTTGGGTGGCGTCCAGATACACGCCGTTGTCGGTGATGTATCCATCGATGGGCTTGAAGTGGACGGCAACCGGTGTGGCCGGCTCGTTCGTTGCGGCGACCGGGGTCTGTTGACCGTATCCGGCCTGACCGCCCCGCAGGCGGGCTCGGCGGTCGATCAGGCCCGCGCGATGCTGGCAGCGGCCGAAAACTTCGCCCACCAGGCCGGTGTCGACATGTTCGCCGTCCCGCGAACGTGGATCTGGCTGGCCGACCTGCTGGCGTGGTATGACGACTTTAACGCCGTTCGCAACGACTTCTTCCGCCAGCGCGGCCTGCTGAGCGATTCGGCGGGCCACCAGCTGCCCGCCAGCACCGGCATCAGCATCGGCCCGGCCGACGGCGGACACTGCGCGATGGACATGGTTGCGGTGGCCGGTGACAACAAGATCGTCGAGCGATATCTTGCCGGCGGCGATCAGAACTCGGCCTTCGATTACGGGTCGGCATTCTCGCGAGCCGTGCGGGCTGAGACGCTCGCCGGCAGCACCGTGTACGTTTCTGGAACCGCCGCCATCAACGCCGAAGGCGCCTCCGAACACATCGACGACGCTGCCGCCCAGATCGCCGATACCATCGGCCACGCCCGAGCGGTCCTGGCCGACGCCGACTGCGGCGACGACGACGTGGTCCAGTCGATGATCTACTGCAAGACGCCCGAGGTCGAACAGGAGTTCCACAGGCAGTTCGGCGATTTGTGCTGGCCGCAGATCATCGCCGTCTGTGACATCTGCCGCCACGATCTGCTGTTCGAGGTCGAGGTCACCGCTTGCCCGGGCGCCAAGAAGCTCTGATCCCTCCGGACCCATGGGGGAAGAACGCGCCGTCGGCCGTTATGGCGACTCAGTGGCGTCCAGTCCGACCAACGGCTTGTGACGTCGGTACTGGCTTGAGATGCCGGCGGCCTCTTCTGCCTCATCCAAATCGCCCCGATGCTGCGGCTCAACTCTCGCGGAAAGAACCGCCACCCGAATTGCGCGTTGCTCTCAAGGAATTCGCCGTTCTTGACAAAAAAGCTGGTCGAGTACCCATATCCAAGCACTCGCAGCGATCCCTCCAGAAGCCCCAAGAGCACACCAGGCACGACCAACCCGAGGATCAAGGCGGCGATCGCCCTGCGCAGGCGACTGCGCTTCTTCTTCGGCAACGGTATGCCATTCTTCGGCGAGGGCTTGGCGTCTTTCTGCGAGGGCCCGGCGTTCTTGGGCGAAGGATTGGCAGGTTTCGGCTTTTTCGAGCGTGAGGCCATCCTAATCCGTTGTCCCGTCGCTCGCTGGGTCGCGCCGGCGACAATGGACCTGCGGCCCACAACTGTTACGGGCCGACGTCAACCTCCATCTTATCCCCCCACCATACCGACGGCAACGGCCTTGGGGCCTTCTCGATCACCGCAAGAAGCGTCGAGTGACTCACCCTCTGAGCCACCAAGGACCCCGCCGTTGATGTCACCGTGAATCTCTCGGCGTCCAAGCCTTGAGAACGTCAGTCGCAATCCGTTACACTCGCCTGCCCACGGCGAACTCACCAAAGAAAGCGGGCGGCGGCCTGATGACCGTCACCCGCTTGTCTACGTTGAAGCGCTTGGTTGCTGCTAGCTCTTGCGACGCCGTCTGGCCATCAGGCCTGTTGCTCCCAGGGCCAGCAAACCAATGGTGACAGGCTCTGGTACAGCGGGGTCGGCGATGAAGCCGAAGTTCGTCTTCAGGATCGCCAGGTCCGTGCCGTCGACGAAGGCGTCGCAGTTGGCGTTGCCGTCGGCATAGTTCTGGTCCGGCAGGCCGAAGGCGGTCTTCATCAGCGCCAGGTCCGTCCCATCGATCAGGCCGTCGAGGTTGAAGTCGCCGCGCTTGGTGCCCGCGCGAACGCCATCGGTCAGCCCGACGAGGTTCTCGATCAGAAAGATCATGTCGGCCTCGTCGGCGTCGCCGTCGCCATCCAGGTCGTAGGCCGCATCACCCAGGTTGGCGCAAAGCTCAGTGATATCATCGGCATCGACAAAGCCGTCGCCGGTGAAGTCGCCGAGGACGCCCACACTTGGTTCCGGGCCAAGGAGCGTGTCCGTGACTCTTTGACCGCCGGTGTGGTACGTGCCGCCGGTAATCTCGCCGGGGGAGTCGGAGGAGACGATTCGGACGGTCATGAAAAGGCCCGTAGAGCCAAAGTAATTCAGGATGCCGGAGGTATTTTCGAACCACACTTCATCGGTGTTGTGGTCGCTGACGTAGTAGGTGTAGAAGTCATCGTCAACGTAGGTGTCATCTTCGTTATCCGGGATGCCATCCGGTCCGGGATCGACCGATACCGGACCTACAATGCCGTCTGCGCCAGAATTGACCCACTCCTGCGTTCGGGTGCTGTGGGACACGCCGCCCCTGGGGAAGAGGATGTTGCCTTGCCCGTAGGCGGTGCCGGCGCGCCACTCGTTGTCGTAGGCCCAACTGGTGCTGTCCCAACTGGGATCGGTGGGCTCGATCCACGCGCCGATCAACGGGCCGCCGGGGAAGGCCTCTTCCTGGCCCCACGTGGATGGCCATAGCTGGGGGTAGAGCCCGCCGCCCCACTGCCTGGGGATGCCAGCCGAGTTGGCGCACCAAATCTGCCGGACCCTGTAGTTCCAGGAGTCGGTGGCGGTGGCGGGGTCCCAGAGGATGGGATCAGCGACATAGTAGTCGTCACGGCTGCCAAAGGGGTCACCGAGGTCATCCACGACGCCATCGGGATTGTACCAGCCGGGTGATTTCCAGCGGTTGACGATGTTGTCCACGTTCAGGCCGTTGAGGTAGCCATCACTAAAGTGGGTGTAGTTGCTGCCTCCGGCATCGGTCGTGCCGACGGCGGAGTAGGCGTATTCCCACATCCCGGGGAAGTCGTCACCTGGGCCCAGTAGGCGATAGTCATCCAGTACCATGACGGTGTCGCCGGGGACCGATGGGCGGTCCGCCGAAGCAACATTGGCCGTGACCATCACCAGCGCCGCGACGGCGATTGTGATTCTGCCTAGTTTCATAATATCCAATCCTTTCTGAATGCCCATGTCGCTCTCACACGATTGAACCCACGATTGAACCCAGGGCTTGGACGTTCGATCAGCCGCCACGTAGCTCTCCCACACTTGCCAGTGCAAAACCAATACAGGCAGACAGCCGGCCGAAAGTCCGAACACATTCCAATGTCAATTGTACCAGAATGTAGCCGTGAGGAACAACCGAAATAAGGCAAAATACCTACGAAAAACTGTGCGGGTGACTGAGGACCATCAGGCCTCAGTCACCCCCACAGGGGTTTCACATCACCCTACTCCGTTCCGTGCCTGGGGTTCTACTTCCTCTTGCGACGGATCAGAGCAGCGATGCCACCAAGGGCCAGCAGGCCCATCGTGGCGGGCTCGGGAACGACGGTGATGATCATCGAGAAGTCGGCTTGCCCAGCGCTAAGCCAGTCAGTGCCGTGCTCATTGCCGGCCTCGGTTAAGGCTGAACTCCAGCCGCCGCCACCCCACGGACCTGAGCTGGTCACGTTGACGTCGAAACGCGTCGTGGAACCGACTACGGCGTCAGAACGAATCGGGACCCAGAAACCAGCGACGATGCCGCCGCTACCGAACGCGGACAGATAGTCAGCAACGCTGTAGCCTTCGATCGGCACACCGCCGGGATCGCCGCCGTTGAAAATCTGGTACATATACAGGTTCGACGGCCCGTTGTAGTCGATGTTCAGGGTGTCGAAGCTGCCACCATAGGTGACGATCTCGTTGCCTTGGTAGGACGTGCTCTGGTAGTCACGCGGCATCATGTACGATGCCACGTCGACGGTCACATAACCGCCAGGCGCCATGGTCGTGTCCACGACGGCGATGTCCCAATCGGCATTCAGGAAGTAATTCACGCCGTTGCCCTGGTTCGACGTGCTGTTCACCATCAACTGGATGAACACCGTCTCGCCGGGAGCTGCATCGACGCGCGAATCATTCGGGGCGCCAGACAGGTCACGCCAATACAACCGCATGGTGCCGGGGAGGACATTGGCGTTCGCCGATACGCACAGCGCAAGAACCACCACTATCCCAAAAATCCTCTTCAAAATCTTCTTCATTATTCTGCTCCTTCCACTCTCCAGAAAGTGTCAGTATCGCGTTGGTCAGACACGCGCCGTTTCCAACTCCGATACCTCACCAACCTTCCAACTACGCTCTTCCATTCCTACTTCGAAGCCCAACGGTGGATGCGGCCCGACTGGGCCAGAGCCTCAGTTCAGTAAGATATGACCATGTGAGTATAAACCAGGTGGGCGTATCTAGTCAACAGAAAACCGCCCTATCATTGCCTTTTCCAGAAAAAAAAGCGACGCCAACAACGATAATGCGCATCTCCTTATCAATTAGTCGATTATATTATTAGTCGATTATATTTATATTATGATACTGCACGTCTCGCTGCAGAGGCCCTTGTCTTGCGTCGTTATCGGCGCGCCCCGCAAACATTTGACCAACACAGGAGATATGTCAATCAAGCAGGCGCGAGCGAGATGGGCCCGGTTCTGCTTCCTGGAGGGGGGAGAACCCCGGAGGGTAAAATTACGGCGTTCACCTGATCGGTGGGCCCTGTTGGGCTTGGTTATGTCTGGAGAGGATAGCCTGTCGTCGGCGGAGGCCCTTGCCGACCTACACGCGTCAAGAGCGCTCGCGGCGATCGGCCTGGCTGCCCGCGGCGTTCGGTTGGCAATCGCAGGTGCGGACACGCCCGCACTAACGAGATTGACACTGGCATGGGGTAGATCGGGCCTCTATGATCCGCACGCGCGGCCGCCACCACGAAGGCCGGCCCGTTCTGCAGGCAACAGGGAGAGCTGAATGAACTCGGACTCTGACAGCCCGGACGCTTGCAACCCCGCAGCGGGCCCCGCACACGAGGGCACGCGTCGCCCCAAGCCGCGACGGCGGCGGCGACGTTGGCGGTTCTACCTTATGACCGTGGTGGTCGTGCCGGCGCTGCTGCTGGGCCTGCTGGAGGGGGGGCTGCGGATAGCGGGCTACGGGCATCGGCTGGGCTTCCTTATCAAGGCCGGCGATTTCTACCAGAGCAATCCGCGCTTCGGCTGGCGGTTCTTCCCGCGCGACATCAGCCGAGCGCCGTTGCCCATTCACCTGTCGATAGACAAACCGGCGGGGACTTACAGAATTGTCGTCGTCGGCGGGTCGGCCGCCATGGGCTACCCAGACGAGGCCTTTTCATTCTCCAGGTACCTGGAGGCGATGCTGCGGGACAGCTACCCGGCGATTCGTTTCGAGCTGGCCAATGCGGCGATGACCGCGGCCAATTCTCACATGATGGTGCCCGCAGCCCGTGACTGCGCCAAACTCAAGCCGGACCTGCTTATCATCTATATGGGCAATAACGAAGTTGTGGGCCCCTACGGACCAGGCACGGTGTTCGCCGGGCCGTCGGCCAGCCTGCCGGTAATCCGCATGGGTCTGTGGGTCAAGGCCGCGCGTGTGGGACAACTGGTGAGCAACACGGTCGGCGTGGTGTCCGGCGGCAAAGGCTCGGCGGAATGGCGCGGGATGACGATGTTCATGGAGAACCTCGTTCCGGCCGATGATGCCCGTCTGGCCGATACGTACCGCCACTTCCGCCGCAACCTGCAGGATATCTGCCGAGCGGGCGCCGACGTCGGAGCGGGCGTGATTATCTGCACCGTGCCGGTGGACGTGCGGCACTGTGCGCCATTCGCCTCGACGCACCGCGACGGGCTAGGAGCCGAAGACCTCATGCGATGGCAGGGCGCCTACGAGCAAGGCGTTACCCAGGAGCGCGCCGGCTTGTACGAGCAGGCCCTCAAACACTTCGCAGAGGCCATGGCCCTGGACGACCGCAGCGCGGATCTGCACTTCCGTCTGGGGCGGTGTTACGTTGAACTGGGCAAGCCTGGTGAAGCATTCGAGCACTTCAGGCAAGCCAGAGAGCTGGACGCGCTTCGGTTCCGGGCTGATGCGACGATCAACGACACGATTCGCCAGGTAGCCCGGGACTCCGACGGGCAGGTGACGCTGGTAGACGCCGAGCGGGCGTTCGGGACACTCGCCGACGTGGCGGGCAGCCCGGGCGAGGAGCTTTTTCTCGACCACGTCCACCCCAACTACCGCGGCAGCTATGAGCTGGCTCGCAGTGTCTTCCAAGCCGTCATGACGCAGTTGCCCGCGGGGGCCGGAGGCGACGGGAACGTCGAGGCGCCAACCTTCGAGCGATGCAATGACCTGCTGGCGCTGACCCACTCGGATCGCCTTCGACACGCCGCCTCCCTGTGGCAACTCACACGGGGGCCGCCATTCACCAATCAACTGAATTACAAGGACGTGCGCGGGCGAATGCTGGCCCGCCGGGAGGCCCTGTGGGCGAAAACTGTCCCAGAAGCCGACATGTTGGCCACCTACGATTCGGCATCCGCAGCCGCCCCCCAAGACGCGACGCTGCACATCTTTGCCGCCACCATCCATGGCAAGAGGCGGAACTTCCCCGTCGTCGCCCAGCACCTAGCCGAAGCCAAACGCCTGCGGCCCAACGAGGCGCAAATTTACTTCCTCGAGGCAACGATGTACCTGGACCAGGGCGACCTGCCTGAAGCTGAACGAGCCGTGGGCGCGTATCTGGACCTGCTGGACCACTCCCTGCCTAGTTATATCGCGGCGGTCAATCTGTTCGGGGCCTTCGGCAACCCCGTCAACGCGGAGGCGTATGCCCGCCAGGTCGTCCGCCGCATGCCCGAGCACGCGGCCGCATTGACGCTGCTGGCGAAGATCATCAAGTACCGCCTTCGCGTCGATCAAGCGGAGTACCGGCAGGGCCTGGCCGAAGCGGAGAACCTGCTGACCCAGGCTATTGGCCTCCAGCCGGAGTACCCCAACGCGTGGCTCCAGTTGGGCGAGGCCCAGCGGGCCACCGGCAGACTGTCAGAAGCGTCGGCGTCTTTCCGCCGTGCCGTTGAACTGGACCCATCCTTATCAGGGGCCTACGTGGGGATGGGCATGATGCTCTTCCGCCAGGGACACGTGCAGCAGGCCAAGGCCTGGCTGGCAAGAGCTGTCGAGCTGTCTCCCGACGACCTGTCGACGACGGCCAAGTATGCCGAACTGTTGTGCATGGACGGCAGCATTCGCCAGGCGGCGGCGTTGTTGCGGCGGGCGCTGCGGATCAGCCCGGACCTGCCGCCGATCACGGGAAAGCTGGCGTGGGTGTTGGCCACCTCAGCCGATCCGCAACTGCGCAACGGCCCGGAGGCCGTCCGCCTGGCTGAGAGCGCCTTGGCCAAGAGCGAGGGGCGCCCTTCAACGATGCTGGTCTTGGCGGCGGCATACGCAGCCGACGGGCAGTTCCCCAAGGCCATCGCCATGGCGAACCAGGCTCTTGATAGGGCGCATGTCATTGGAAATGCAGCGCTGGCAAATCGCCTAGAGGATCATCTCGCCCGCTACGGCAGGGCTCAGGCCCTCAGTCTTGACAGCTACGACCGCCTCGAAGGCTGGTAGGATCCGCCAGGCAGGCCGGCCCGTTCTGCAGGCAACAGAGAGAGCTGAATGAACTCGGACTCCGACAGCCCGAACGCTTGCAACCCCGCAGCGGGCCCCGCACACGAGGGCACGCGTCGCCCCAAGCCGCGGCGGCGGCGACGTTGGCGGTTCTACCTTATGACCGTGGTGGTCGTGCCGGCGCTGCTGCTGGGCCTGGCGGAGGCGGGCCTGCGGATAGCGGGCTACGGATACGACGTGCGTTTCTGGGTGAAGGACGAAGCCGCCGGGCGGCATGTGGTCAACGAGGACTTCGGTCTGCGGTTCTTCCCGCCATCGCTAGTGCGGGTGCCCTTCCCAGTATCTGTGGCCAGCGAGAAGCCCGACGGCGCCTACCGCATCTTCGTCATGGGCGGCTCGGCGGCCCAGGGCATACCGGACCCGAGCTTCAGTGTCGGGAGCATCCTGGAGACCATGCTCGCCGAGACGTATCCCGACGCGAGTTTCGAGGTTGTCACCGCCGCGATGACGGGCATTAACTCTCACGTTGTGCTTCCCATCGCGCGTGATTGTGCTCGGCGCGAGCCAGACCTGTTCATCATCTACTTGGGCAACAATGAAGTCGTCGGGCCGTTCGGCGCCGGGACGGTTTTCGCCGGCTACTCGCCGAGCTTGTCGATGATCCGCGCCAGCCTTGCAGCCCGGACGATCAAGCTGGGCCAGTTGGTCGAGGACCTCGCCCGCAAGGCGCCCGGCAAGGAGAGCCCCAAGGAATGGGCCGGCATGGAGATGTTCATGAGCAACGTCGTGTCGGCCGACGACCCAAGGCTCGACGGCGTCTACAGCCATTTCCGGCAGAACCTACGGGACATCTGCCGGGCCGGGCGCCAGGCGGGCGCCGACACGATTCTGTGTACGGTGGCGGTCAATCTGCGAGACTGCTCGCCGTTCGCCTCGACCCACAAGGCGGGCCTGAGCGAGGCGGAGCTGGCGCAGTGGGAGCAGGGCTTCGAGGCGGGGATCGAACGGGCGGATGCAGGCGACTGCGAACAAGCCATCGGGCACTTCCTCACAGCGGCCGCCATTGACGACCGGTATGCCGAGCTCCAGTTCCGTTTGGGCCAATGCTACCTTGCCGAGGGGCAAGAGCAGCCGGCCCGCCACGCCTTCTTCGCTGCTCGTGAACTGGATGCTCTGCGGTTCCGGGCGGATTCCCGGATCAACCGGATCATCCGCGAGGTCGCCGACGAAGAAGGCGCGGGCGTGCACCTCGTCGACGCTGAGCGGGCGATGAGCAAGTCGGACAAGTCGGTGGCGGGCCTTGCTGGCGAGGAGTTCTTCTTCGAGCATGTTCACATGACCTTCGACGGCAACTACGAGGTCGCTCGGGCTATGTTCCCCGTGGTCGTCGGGCTTCTTCCCGATGCGATTCGCGCCAAGGGCCCGGAGTCACCCACCCCGCCGACGAGGGCCCAAGCCGCCAAGGTGATGGGGCTGACCGCATGGCTGCAGGCGCAGATGTTCTCCTACATGCTCCAGATGACCGAACACCCGCCGTTCACGGGGCAGTTCGATCACGCCCAGCGGCGCGGGGCCTTGAAGGAAATGGTTCGCCGATTCGAATCGCAAGACGACGCGCGCGGCGAAGTGAGGTAGACGCCCACGGCGGCGTGGGAGGACGTTCCCACGGGGGGGCTCCTTTGGCTCAGGGGCGGATGTGCCCCGTGCCGATAAATCGGTTGTCGGACGAACGGAGTTCACGTCCACATCGGCTAGCGGACCGCATCTCCGGTCCACAGGTGACGGCCCCGCCGCCCAAAGGGCCGTCAGACAATGCGATCAGGAGAACACCGACAGATGTCCCCAGCAAGAGACACCGACCAATCCCCCGACGCCCCTTCACCGCAGACGGATTCTTCAACGGACAAGCAGACCGTTGCGACCGGCCGCCGCCGGAAAGCGCTGACGGTGCTGTTCTTTGGGCTGCTGGTGGCTCACGTGGCGGGCAACATCGACCCACAAGTGCTCTACCAGGGAGATGAGGTGTTGACCGCTGACAAAACGATCCCCGTCTTTCCCGCCTATCTACGGGGCAGGGACTTTCTGGCGCCTTTCCTCGCTGTCTCCGGCGGGCTGACCGACTACGTCGGCGCCAACGTCAGCCAGTACTTCAGCATCCCGTATGGCGGCGCAGCCGTTCTGGCGGCGGTGGCGCTGGTGGCCTTCCTGGCTACGGGCAGTATCATGTCGCTGGCAGGCGACAAGGCCGAGAGCCTGCTGCGGTTTGTCCCGCCGATCCTGCTCGTGATCATCTGGAACCGCTACACATTCGTTCTGGCCGACCAATTGGCGTTGCTGGCGGCCCTGCTGGTTGTGTGCCTCTACTTCCGCTTGCCGAACAGGGCTCGCCTCAGAGCGGCTGTCGCCCTACCGGCAATCCTGGTCTTCTATTACCTGGCCGGTGGGCTGTGCATGCTGGCGGCGGCGATGTGCGGGCTATATGAACTGCTCGCCAAGCGGCGGAAGGTCGGATGGGCGTACCTTGTGGTTGGGGCGATAACGCCTCTGGTGGTGGGCTCGTTGCTGGGCGACACGTTCGCACAGCCTTACCTGCGGCTGACAGGTCTCTCCGGCGGCCTGGTGGCGACGGCCGCGTGGATGGGGTTGTACGGGTTCTTCCTCGTCCTGATGGCGGCTCTTGCTATCGGCAGCCGGCTGGGGTCGGCTGAGGAGAAAGCGGGGCAGGCGCGCGCTACGGGCGGGTTCGTGGCGATGTTGGTGGCGGCGATTGTTCTGTCGCTGGTGACATTGGATCGAGATGTCCGCACGTTCCGAAGACTGTGCTACTTCAACCAGGCGCAGCGCTGGCGTGAGGTCATCCTGCAGGCTCGCAAGCTTGTCATGGAATCGCCTGGGGAGTTGTACTCCGGCAGCACATGCAGAATGCTCAATCGAGCGTTGTTCGAGAGGAGACGCCTCGGCGTGAGAATGTTCGCATACCCCCAGGCGCGCTTGGGCGGTTTGTTGCTCGGTCGAGCAATGGACGAGCCGTACAAGTCCGATTCACTGCTGCAATTGGGGGCCGTCGATCTTGCCGAAAGCCTGGCGCGGGAATCCCAGGACCGCTGGCCCGACAGGCCGTTCGTGCTGCGGCTGCTGGTAAAGATTGCCCTCGTCAAAGGGGACATGGCTGCGGCGAGAGGTCACTTGGAAACGCTGAGCAAAGATATCATCCACGGCCAGTTCGCCAAAGAGTTGCTGGCCAAGATCGACGGCGGCTACGACTTCGCGCGAGATGAGCAGATCGCCCGCATTCGCTCGTTCATGATCACCGCGAGGCCCCCAGGCCCGATGTCGTTACGGGGAATGCTGGAGAAACTGGCGGACAAGAACCCGGATAACCGGATGGCGTTGGAGTACCTCCTGGCCTACGACCTGCTCAACCGGCAACTGGAACCGTTCGTTGCACGAGTCAAACAGATAGGGCGGTTCGATTATAGGTATCTCCCCCCCCATTACGCCGAGGCGATTCTGTTGCGCGCCGCCCGAACCAATCAGCGGCCCAACTTTGACGGACTGCCCGAGAAGGATCCGAGCATTCTGATCTCCGGGCCGATGTTCGTTCGCCTCTACGAGCAGCACAAGGCCGACCTGCCGGCCCTGCAGGCGGCGCTGGCCCGCGAGTTGCGGGGCAGCTACTACTGGTACTACTTCACGGCCATGCTGCAAGAGTCCAAACTCGCCGAGCAGTCGTCCGACAGATAACACCCATCACACCCCATGGGCATGGAGCAAGGTCGATCCCCCCCCGCGGCCGCGATCAGACAGCCCTTTCGTCACGGCTTGCCCGGCTTGCAGAACAGGGCCTCTGGCGGGATGGCGCGTTTGGCGATCTCGGGCCCCTCGTAGAACACCTCGAGCGATTGCCCGCCGGCATCCTCGAAGAACGTCACCGTGATCGGATGGAGGCCCTTGGCCAGGCGGATCAGCCCCTTGGTTTCGACGGCTCCGTGCAGGCCGTCGTTGTCAACCACCAGATCGTCGCCGATGTAGAGCTTCGTCCCGTCGTCGCTGCGGGTCGAGAAGGTGTACAACCCGTCGGCGGGGACCTCGACGAAGCCCGTGAACTTGAGCCCGAAGTAGTCGCTCACCTTGCCCTGTACGAATAGACCGAAGCTCGGCACAACCCCCGAGGAGATCGGCTCAAGCTGATCGAAGTCCGGCAGCAGTCGCCACTGGCCCACATACGCCTGCAACATGACGCCCTGGGTCAGGCCCTTCGCCTTTACCGCCGGTCGCGGCGGGACGGCCTGCAGGGCTGGGGCGACTGTGACCGTCTCCGATCCCCGCTGCAGGACCATCGGCAGGGGCTGGCCCCCCTGGCGATCCACCAGGGCCAGGTAGAAGTGCACGCCGTCGGTAATCGCCATATCGGCGACCTTGGTCACCACGTCGCCGACCTGCACGCCGGCGGCCTCGGCCGGCAAGTCGGGCTCGACGGCCGTCACCTTCGCCTCGCCCAACGTGTCCACCGTCATCCCAAGCCGAAATCCATATCGCCGCTCGGCGGACAGCATCGCCGGCAGGACCTTGCGGAAACGGTCGATCTGAATGGCAAAGCCCAACCCCTCGACGCCCGTTTTCTTGGACTCGACCACGCCGATCTGCTGGCCCAGGGCGTTGATCAGCGGCCCGCCGGAATTGCCGCCATTGATGTTCGCATCGGTCTGGATCATTCCCGTCAGCGCCTGCGCGCCGTTGCCGCCGACGCGGTCCGTGCCCGTGATGATGCCAATCGACACCGTGTGCATCAGCCCACCGGGGTTGCCGATAACAACCACCGGCTCGCCCAGCATCAGATCGTGACTACGGCCGAGCGCCATCGCCGTCAGCGGCCGGTCGGGGTGGATGCGAATGACGGCCAGGTCCTCCTGCTCGCTGGCGGCCACGACCGTGTAGGGGTACTGGCGGCCGTCCTGGAGCACGACGATCTGCTTGCCCTCGGTGTTGGCCACGTGATCGTTGGTCAGGATGAAGCCCGTCTCGTGCAGGACCGACCCGCTGCCCAACGACCGCGCAAGGCTGCCCGGATGGTCAGGGATCGGCACGTAGCCGATGAGATTGACCGCCGCCGGGGCGCACCTCTCGATGAGCTTCACCAGTTCGGTTCGGCGCGCCGACGATAATGCGCCGTCGTCGGCCGGCAACTGGATGGTCGCCGACACTGTCACTGCAACCGCACACCACAGGCCCATCAGAGTTCGACGATTCACGGTGAACATAGTCACCTCCTTCTACATCGCGTAGAGACCAAACGGCAGGTACACGGGCATCCGCAGCAGCGGCCGAAGCGGCGAGTCGGCCGCCAGACCCGGCAAGGCCACATCCAGCGACAGCGGGCTGAAGACCACCTCGGACAGTTGGATGGTCGTCAGGTCGCGCACGTCTCGGCCGGGCTGATTATCGACCGACAGCTTGCCGTCGCTGCACACAATGCGGACGGCCTGGCCGGTGTCGGTATTTCGCAGCGACAATTCATCGCTGCCGCCAGCCAGCGTCGGCTCGACGATGCGGCAGGCCCGCTGGAAGTAGCCGGCCATGTCACACAGCCGAAAACCGCCCACCTGCTGCATCTCCATCGTCGAATAGTAGGTCATCGCCACCCGCGATAGCGAACTCTCGTGCGGCCCTGCCTCGAAGCCGACGGTCCCTTCGGGGTCCTGCTCGTCGGTCCCCTGCCGCCCCAGGTGCGCCAGCAGCAGCGCGATGCTCTCGGTCGGCCCGTCGGCCAGCAGGACCCACGCCCGCTCCGGCGAGCCGCGAAAGACCACCCATGCGTCGTCGCCGACCACGCCGCCGACGTCGCCGATGGACAGCAACTGATCGAACTGGCGACGATCGAAGCCGATCCCATAGGGCATCGCCTGCGCATATCGCCAGATCATCTCGCCGTCGCGATCGGGCGCCATCGGCCGGACCGTCGATGGATCGGGCGGGTCGGGCAGGTAGGCGACATTGGTCTTGAAGCAATGCTTCACCCCACCAAACGCCCAGCCGTAGCGGCCATACCGCCTTCGGGCCCCGCCCAGCCAGGTGAAGTCGTAGGCCGTGTCCATCACCGCCGTGACACGCCTCAGGATCGCCGACATCACGCCTCGCCCGCGATCGTCCGGCAGCGTCGCAACCTGCCCCACGCAGCACGAGCGGAAACTCACGCCCCCCAGTTTCACCTCCAGCGGGTACGCCCCCACCACGCCCACCATCCTGCCGTCATCGAAGCACGCCCAGGTGTCGCCAATGCGGTCGTCGTTCCATACGTAGGGCAAATTGCGCCCGAAATTCAGCTTGGCCTCCATGCCGAAACCAAAGGCCTCGTTGCACACATCGATCGCTCGCTCCCGCTCGTCGACCGTAATCGGACGAACTTCGAATGCATCCGTCATTGCTGGTTTCCTGTGCTTGATCCGCGTCGCCGTCGCGTCTACTCTACGCCATTCGCAGCATCCTATCGTCTGCGGAGGTGGAGGCAAAGAGCGTGACGCCAAAAGAAAACTTCCTGCGAGCGATCCGGCACGACAACCCCCAGTGGGTGCCCGTCCACGCGGGCGTGATCGTCTGGATCGGCCCGCCAATTACCGAACGCCCGGGCGAACCGATCAGAGACGACTTCGGCGTCCTGTGGGATCTCCAAGAGGGCGCCCAGGGCGGCACCTACCCCGCCCACGGCGGCCATACGATCACCGATCTGGCCAAGTGGCGCGAGCAGATCACCTGGCCCGATGTCGACGGCGCCGACTGGCCCGGCGTCGCCGAACGCGTCGCCGAGGTCGATCGCGAGACGACCTTGATCCAGGGCTCGGTGGAGTTCGGCCTGTTCGAGCGGTCCTGGCTGCTGCTGGGCATGGACGAGGCCTTCATCAGCTATTTGACCCAGCCCGAACTCATGGAGGAGATGATCTCGGCGCTGGCCGATTACAAGATCGAGGTCATCCGCCGATTCCATGAAGCCGCCGGCGGGGCGCTGGACATTCTCTGGTACGGCGACGATTGGGGCACCCAGAGCCAGCTCTTCCTCCCGCCGGAGGTCTGGCGGCGGATTATCAAGCCCCACACCGGGCGGATCTACGACTGCATCCACGAGCTGGGTATGATCATCGACCAGCACACCTGCGGCAAGATTGACGAGATCTTCGACGACATGGTCAAGATGGGCTGTGACATGTGGAATCCCTGTCAGCCGTGCAACGATCTGGCCGGCATGAAGAGACGCCACGCCGGCAAGATCGCGTTTTCCGGCGGGATCGACAGCCAGTTCGTCCTGGACCGACCGGGCGTGACCACCGACGACGTCCGCGCCGAGGTCCGCCGCCGCATCGACGAACTGGCCTACGGCGGCGGCTACATCGCCGGGCCCAGCCACGGTGTGCCCTACGACGAAGATCTCATCAACGCCATGGACGACGAGATCGCCACCTACGGACGGGCATGCTACGCGAAAGAATGATAGCGCCACAGAGACACAGAGGCGCAGAGAAAGAAGAGAGGTATCAAAGCCCAGGCACTGCGTGCCTGGGACAACATACGTAAGAATTGACAACAAGAGGAATCTCTCTGATGCCCCGCAAACCACTCACCCCCGTTTCCTTCACCAACGTCACATTCGACGACGTGTTCTGGAAACCCCGCGTCGAGATCAACCGCACCAACACGCTACCTATCGAGCATCAGCAGCTCAAGGCGTCCGGCCAGCTCGCCCAGTATCGCTGGAAACCGGGCATGCCGGGCATGCCGCATATCTTCTGGGACAGCGACGTCGCCAAATGGCTGGAGGCGGCTGCGTATTCGTTGGCCACCCACCCGGACAAGAAGCTGGCCAAGCAGGTCGACGCCGTCGTCGACGACATGGCCGCCATCCAGGGCAAGGACGGCTACCTCAACACCCACTACCTGCTCGTCGAGCCCAAGAAGCGATGGAGCGACCTCCGCGGCTGCCACGAGCTGTACTGCGCCGGGCACCTGATGGAGGCCGCCGTCGCCTACGCCGAGGCCACCGGCAAGACGAAGTTCCTGGACATGATGTGCCGCTACACCGACACCATCCGCAAGGAGTTCGGCCGCGGTAAAGGTCAGAAGCGCGGCTACCCCGGCCACCAGGAGATCGAGCTGGCGCTGGTCAAGCTGTTCCGCGCGACCGGGAAGAAGGATTATCTGGACCTCGCCAAGTTCTTCGTCGACGAGCGCGGCCGCAAGCCGCACTACTACGACGCCGAGGCCAAGGCCCGCGGCGAAGAGTCCCATAGATGGCACTTCGGCGCCGCCTACGCCTATTGTCAGGCCGACAAGCCCGTCCGCGAACTGGCCGAGGTCACCGGTCACGCCGTCCGGGCGATGTACCTTTACGCCGGCATGGCCGATGTGGCCGCCCACACCGGCGACAAAACGCTGCTGCCCGCCCTGCGTCGCCTGTGGAAAAGCACCACGCAGCGCCGCATGCACGTCACGGGCGGCATCGGGCCGACGGCTGCGAACGAAGGCTTCACCTTCGACTACGACCTGCCGAACGAGTCGGCCTATCTGGAGACCTGCGCCGCGGTGGCGCTGGTGTTCTGGGCCCATCGCATGCTGCATTTGGATAAGGACGCCAAATACGCCGACGTGATGGAGCTGGCGCTCTATAACGGGGCGCTGTCGGGCATCAGTTCAGATGGCAAGCGGTTCTTCTACGAGAACCCCCTGGCCGCCCACCCCGGCGCCCCCTCGGGCCGCCGCGAGCCGGGCACGCACCATCGTCGCGTCGGCTGGTTCGGCTGCTCGTGCTGCCCGCCAAACATCGCCCGGCTGATCGCATCGATCGCCGGCTACGTGTGCTCGTCGGACGACAAGAGCCTATGGGTCCACCTCTACGCCGGCGGCTCGGCCGAGGCCCAGATCGGCGGGCAGACCGTCAAGCTCACCCAGCGGACCAGGTATCCGTGGGATGGCAAGGTGTCGATGACCCTTCGCCCGGAGACAGCCGCGGAGTTTACGCTCGCCCTGCGGATCCCAGGCTGGTGCCGCAAGGCCGCGCTGAAGGTCAACGGCAAGACGGTCAGCCTCCAGGCCGTCACCAAGAAGGGCTACGCCCACATCAAGCGCACGTGGACCAAAGGCGACCGCGTGGCGTTGGACCTGCCCATGCCCGTCGAGCGCATCGAGGCCCACCCCAACGTCCGCCAGGACACCGGCAAGGTCGCCCTCAAACGCGGGCCGATCGTCTACTGCTTCGAACAGGTTGATAACTTCAAGAACCTTCACGACATCGCCCTGCCCGCCGATGCCAAGCTGCAGACGACGTTCGACGCGAAACTGCTGGGCGGCGTGTGCGTGATTACGGGCAAGGCCAAAATGCGCGTGGTCGAGGGGTGGGGCGACGAGCTGTTCTCCGCCGACGCCACCAAGGTCAAGACGGTCGCCATCAAGGCCATCCCCTACGCCCTCTGGGCCAACCGAAAACCAGGCGAAATGCGCGTCTGGCTCAACGCGCGGTAGCTCGCCGCGACAGGACAAACACCGATTCAGTTCTAAGCAAGGACGCACACAACGCGCAGAATACAAAACCGCGCCCACCCCACCCAACCGCCCCCCCCCAAGCCCGGCCACTGCGGTGGCCGGGACCACCACCCCACTACCGTCGCCCGACGGCCTGCAGGATGTTGACAAAATCGTCGGTCCAGAGCGATATGTTGGCCCGAGTGTTCTCTCTGACGTCGTCGCTGGTTGTGATAAGGACATCGCTCCTGACGTTCCGACGTCGTGTCACCACCACCCATGTCGAAGGAGATTCGCCTTTCTTTCTCAAGGCCTCCGCCGACAGGCGAGAGCTGCTGAGGAGATAGGCGGGCCATGCCAGCTCGTCAGCCACCCGAAAAGCAATGGGTCCGAGCGACAGAAAGTTATTGGTCAGGTGCAGGGCCAGGATGCCGTCGGGCTTGAGCCGGTCCAGGTAGATCTCGAAGGCCTCCTTCGTCAGAAGGTGGACCGGAATCGCATCGCTGTTGAAGGCATCCACAACGAGCACGTCAAACGTTCCCGACGGGACCTTCTCCACCGACAGCCGGCCGTCCCCCAGAACAACGGGCGTCTCGGCCTCGCTTTCGGCAAGATAGTAGAACTGCTCCTTGGCCAGCCGCTCGACCTGGGGATTGATCTCATAGAAGTACATCACGTCGCCGGGCCTGCCGTAAGCGGCGATGGTGCCCGTCCCCAGGCCGATCACGCCAATGGTGCGGTTGGACCTGTGTTCCATCAGACGCATCGCCAGGCCGATCCCGCTGTTGGGGCCGTAGTAACCGGTCGGCAAGGAGCGAAGGAAGGTGGGCTGAACGAACTGGAACCCGTGCACCGTCGTGCCATGCCGCATCACGCGACGCGTCGATTTCGGGTTGTCGGGTTCCTGGGCCACCCTTAACACGCCGTAGAAGTTTCGGCCCATGAAAATGGAGTCAAAGCCCGATGTCGTGAACGCCGGCGCCACAAGCGCCACGATCATCGCCCCCACAGCCGCCACCGTCGACCCATAGCGGACAGCCGCCGGGAGGGCCTTGGGCCTGACCCACATCGCCAGCATCAGGCACACAGGCAGCGCCAGATAGACCTCCAGGTAATCCGACAACACCAGCGGGGCCACGACCGCCACCGCCACTCCGCCCAGCGCCCCGCCCAGGGCGATCGACAGGTAGTAGCCCGTCAGCCTCTTGGCCGGCGGGCGCAGACGAAACACCTCGCCGTGGCAGATCATACACCCCACGAACATCGCCAGAAGGTACAGCCCCGTCCGCATCGGAATCGAAATCGGAATATCCCTCATGCTGTATCGAACATAGAACACCCCCGCCCCCACCAGCACCAACCCGATCAGCATCCGCCCCCGCTGGTAAAAGTTCTCCTGATGGAAGCACAAAACGAACGTCAACAGGTACAGGGCCAGCGGCGCGATCCACAGAAACGGCACGGGCGCCAGGTCCTGGCAGACCAGATTGGTCGTCCCCAACAGCAGCACCGACCCCACCGCTGGAAACACAATCCACCACCAGCGACCGTGAGAGGCGGAATCATCCCCGCTTCCCTCGTCGACCCGGAGCGCCTCAGCGGCCGGCGGTCTGTCTCTTATACACATCT
>DRGC01000064.1 GCA_011050235.1 Phycisphaerae bacterium
CCATCATGAAGCACAGCTACGGAGCCGCCGGGGTCGGCTTCGAGCTCGGCGATGCCAACGCCGACGGCCTTGTCGACGCCACGGACCTGGCCATCCTGAAAGCCAGCTTCGGCTTCGAAGCCCCGACCGGCGCTGTCCCCGAACCCGCCTTCGCCTCGATGCTTCTGCTGGGTGCGGGCGCATTGCTGAGAAAGCGACGGTCAAGTGTCTAGGAGACCAACACACAGGCTACGGCGGGCCAGGCCCGCCACGCTTCTCCCCATGGCGGCCGCAGGCCTGGCGATCTTGAGACGACACCCGCAGGTCCGCCGTGGTGGATCGTAGATCCCTTCGGGGCGCGGCTCCCGGCGACGCCAAGAGGAAACATAGGGACAGCCAACCTATTTCTGAAGCTGAAAGCGCACCTGGGCCGCCGGCTGCGCCCACTACCCGTCGGCCGCCCGAAGAAGAAGCAAGAGAAGAGAAATAGGTGACTGTCCCTAGTTGTAAAGGGATTTGCGATGGTCATTGGCCCGGAGAACATCAGAAGTGTTATCAAGCCGCTGCGCCTCATCTTCTGGGGTGGGTTGTTGTGGATACTGGATTTCAAGGTCAGCCAGACCGTCAATGGGACGGGCTTCCAGTTCGACATCCTCAACGACACACTCGCGGCGGTGCTGGTGGCGTGGGGGGTGCTATCTTTGGCTCGATTCTCCGTTAGCGACCGTTACACGTGGTGGATGAAAGCGGTTTGGGTCGTGTCGGTCATCGCCATCGTGAACACCATCCACGACCATTTCATCTACGACGTTCCCGAAGGAATCGCATTCCTGCAGTTGGTGCTGGAACTAGCCAGCTTGATTGCCATCGTGGTCTTCTGCACCGCCATGGGATGGTTCTGCGCGTGGGCCGGGCTGGAACGGTCTGGGCAAAGTTGGGCGGTTACGCGGATTCTGTTCATCGTTATCTATCTTGTTCCTTTGGGCCTGTTCTACCTGATCGCCGCGGGCGCCATCCTGACCGGCAAGTTCTTCAATATTAACCTGGGGCCGGAGTGGACACTGTTGATCGTGGTGTTCTTCATCCCCATGATCCACCTGTTCATGTCCACCTCTCGAATGGCCAAAGAGGTCGAAAAATAGGGACAGTCACCTATTCCTGAAGCCGGGGCCGGCCTGGGCCGCCTTCTACGCCCACGACCCACCGGCCGGGCGAAGAAGCAAGAGAAGACAAATAGGTGACTGTCCCTAGTTGTGTCCCTAGTTGTCCGCTCGCCGATCGCTCGCAGGGAGCTTGTTCGCGGGCCTATTGTGTTTCTTCGGTCGGTGCGGCTGACTGGGCGGGCTTGCCTTGGGCGAAGGCCTCGCGGATGCCGGTGGAGATGGCGGAGGTGCGGATCATCTCCGAATCGACGCGTTGGAACAGTTCCTGACCCGGGGCCAGCCAGTAGCTGGCCCTGAAATCGCCCTCGCGCACGCCGTGGCTCCTCGCCGACTGGTCGAGGCCCCGTCGCTCGTTGCCCTTCCAGTCGCGGGTGTAGAGCTTCACCTTCGCGCCCTGGAAGGTGAGCACGACGTAGGCATTGTCGGTGGTTGAGTTGTTGACGACCATCACGTAGCGCTTGCCTTCGGCGTCGACGAACTCGCCGATGACCAGCTCACCATCACCCAAGGGGCGGATATTCTTCAGCACCTCGTTGGGCGTGAACGCCTGCCCGCCGCCGTAGGGTTTCGGGTAAAACGTCGTCCGCGTGGACGCCAGCCGCAGGAACAGGTCGCCGTAGCGCTGGTGAAATGCGCGGTGGACGATGCGAAGGTCGTCGTAGGTCTGCGTCTTCTCCCAGAAGGCGTCCACCGGCGGGAAGCGGTAGTTCCCGTGCGGGTCGCGCATGTAGTAGAAAAAGTACAGCACGCCCTGAGCGCCCGAGGCGACGGCGGTGTTGAACTGCCAGCGCAGGTCGTCGTAGCTGGGGCAGCGGTAATTGAAGTGCCCGACCGACAGCAGCGTCGCCCAGAACGGCACGCCGTGCCGCCGGCCGCCCTCGCGCATCTCGCGCAGGTTGGTGTAGTAGATGTCCCAGCCGCTGGTGCCGGGGTGCATCTGGTAGTAGCAGTCGAAGCTGAGCAGGTCGACCTTGGCCACGCCGCCGGCGCCGTCGACGTAGTCGGAGTATTTCTCGACGCCGATGAACTCCTCGTTGCCCGGCTGGCTTGGCCCGAGGTTAATGAACGGCCTGGCCGGGAAGTCGGCGGCGGCCTGCTGGCGGCCAACGGCCTCGAACAGCCTGCGGGCGTATTCGCCGTTGGGCTCGTCGGCCGCTTGGTAGCCGAAGTAGGCCGGGTGGCGGCCGAAATCGTCGATGGCCTCCTGATGGCGATCGCTGCCGAATCGGCGGTCGGCGATGATCATCTTGATGTCCCGCTCGGCGGCCCAGTCCATCAGCTTGCTCATCAGCGCGTGCTGGGCGGGGTCGTCGGGGTCGAAGCCCGGCCCCCGCATGACCGTCGCGCCGACATCGGCCCAGTCCTGCACTTCCTGCTCGGTGACGTGGGCGGCATGCTCGGGATTGCCAAGCTTGAGGTAGTTCCAGAACCCCACGGGGAACTTCTTGAACTCGAACGATTCGTTCTTTTCCAGGATGCGTTGGAGCGCATCGGCCGAGGGCTCGACGATGGGCTCGACGATGGGCATATTGACGGCCAGGTCGCCACAGCCGGCGACAACGGCAAGCCCAACGCATGCAGCCACAATCACAAACAACTTCATCTCAAACACACTCCTGATCGGACCCCATCCGGCGAGCGGATTGAGTGATGGCCCGGGGGTCGCATTCACGCAACGGGATCGTTGCTTGCTCCAGCGAATATAACCAGTTACAAACGCCCTGTCAAGCCGCCGCCTGCGCCCACGACCCGTCGGCCGGGCGAAGAAGAAGCAAGAGAAGAGAGATAGATGACTGTCCGTAGTTGTCTCAGGAACACCTTCTTGGCCAGCCGCTTGCGCTTGCACTCCGCGGGTGGTAGTGCTATGCGTAGGTGCAGATTCGAGGTTCTTACGAGAAGGGACGTTCATGACCAAATACAGTGCAGTTATTCTTGGTGCGGGCGGCAGGGGGCGGACACATATCCGTGCGTTCCTGGCCAATTCCGATCGGTTCGAGTTGGTGGCTGCGTGCGACCGCGACAAGCCGCGAATGGAAGATGCGTTGAAGGAGGAGAATCTCTCTCTTCCCATCTACACCGACGCCGACGAGATGCTGGCGAAGACCAAGCCCGATGTGTTCTGCTTCGTCACCCAGCCCGACGTGCGGATCGAGATGGTCCGGCTCGGCGCGACCCATGGCGTCAAAGCGATTGCGTTCGAGAAGCCGATGGCCATAACTCTCGACGAGGCAACGCGGATCGAGAGCATCTGCCGCGAAGCTGACATCAAGGCCACCGTCTGTCACCAGCACAAGTATGCCGGTCACTGGCAGAAGGTCAAGGAGATCGTCGACTCCGGCCAGATCGGCCAGATCCGCACCATCCACGCAACGGCGCGCGGCTGGTACTGGTACTACATCACGCATATCGTGAACTATGCCATGTGGCTTGCCGACTTCCCGAAGGCGAAATGGATTGTCGGCCACACGCACGGCCGCGATCTGCTGCTCGACTCGCATCCCTCACCGGACTACGTGATGGGCCAGGTCGGCTTTGACAGCGGCGTGCGGATGATCTTCGAATGCGGCCCGCTCGCGCCGTGTCTCGGGTGTCCTGACAACATCTGGGTGGACGCCGGGGCGATTGTTCACGGCACGGAGGGATTCGCCGAGGTGATCGTGGGCAAGGGCTGGCGCGCCATGACGAAAGAATCTGGCGGCAAGGTCATCGCCGACCCGAACTTCTCCCTCGAGCAGCACAACGAGACGGACCATTACATCACAGCCCTGGCCGATTGGCTGGATGACGACAAGAAACCCCATCCGTGCAACGTGACCAACGCGCTGCACGGCTATGAGATCTGCATGGGCATGCTGATCAGCAGCCTGGACCATCGCACGGTCGTGCCGCCGGTCGACAGGTCCGTGCCCGTTCTCGAAAGGCTAAGACACGAACTGCCGGCCGAACCATTCACACCGGAGGATCCGTCATGCTAAGACTCGGTGGCCCCATATTCGAAGACTGCAGCAGCTACGAGGAAATGGCCCAAGCGCATCGCACTCTCGGCTACCGCGCCGCCTACTGTCCGGTCAACGAACTCGACAGCGACAAGATTGCCGACGCCCGCAAGGCGTTCGAAGCCGCGGACGTCAAGATCGCCGAGACCGGCGCGTGGGTGAACCTGGTGACGCCGAACGAGGAGCATCGCAAGGCCAATATCGAACATACGGTCAAGATGCTGACCATCGCCGACGAGATCGGCGCCGGATGCTGCGTGACCTTTATCGGCAGTTGGGACCCGGACACGGCCTTCGGCCCGCACCCGTCCAATCTGGCCCCCGAAGGATTCGACCTGGCCGTGGAAACGGTTCGCACTGTCATCGACGATGCTGCCCCGAAGCGCGCAAAGTTCAGCCTGGAAATGATGCAGTTGGTATTGCCCGACAGTGTTGACACGTATGTTGAGCTTATCGAGGCGGTCGATCGACCGCAGTTCGGCGTTCACATGGACCCGGTGAACATGATCGTCTCGCCGCGACTGTACTACAGCACCGGCGACATGATTCGCGACTGCTTCGCGCGGCTGGGCGACAAGATCGTGTCCTGCCACGCCAAGGACCTCACCATGCGGGGCGATCTCGCACTGCACATCGATGAGATCCGCCCCGGCCTCGGCAACCTCGACTACGCCGCCTTCCTCACGGGCCTGTCCAAGATGGACGAGCCGGCGCCCCTGCTCCTGGAGCATCTAGCCAGCGAAGAAGAGTACACCCAGGCCCGCCAGCACATAGTCTCCGTAGGCAAAGGCCTCGGCCTAAGCTTCGAGTAGATACGGGTGTAGCGTATAGGTCAAGAAATCGGTTTTGTGTCCCTTGGTAAGTGTCGCTCGATAGCCCGGCCCTCGGCGCAAGCGGCGAAGGGCGCTACAGCAACCGTGCCAGAGCGATCCCGATGACAACAATAGCCAGACAGACAGCAGTTACGCCTAGCGTGCCATCGGCGGACAGCTCAAGGCGCTTGCCTTTGAGGTCCCAGTGGACCTTCAGACGATTTTCAGGTTGGGAGCGTGACATCTAGGCACCTCCCTTTCCGTTCTTCGCCAGCGTCTCAGCGAAAGCGTCAAACTGCGCCGTCGCCGCCTCGATCTCTTCCGCAAGCCGCATCTGCGACTTCTCGATCGCCTCGATAAGATCGGGGAACATCTTGACCGCCGCGATCTTGATCTTCAGCGGGGCTTTCTTGAGCGGCTTCCACTCCATCCCGTACTCCTCGGGGTACTCGGGATGGTAGCTACTCCAGGACAGCACCCATTGCTTGTCCTGGCGGTGCAATCGGATGGCCAGCTCCAACTGGTCCTTTTCTTCGGGGTCGGCATTGGGGTGGGCGCCGAAATGCACCGTGTCCACCCGGCCCTTTAGCGTGCCTAGGTAGACCTCGAATTGCTCGATCCTCTCTGTCAGTCCCTCCGCTGCCTCGCGAACGCCGACTGCGTGATTCCGGATCGATTTGACGACTTCGGAGGCTGGACGATGTGGTTTCTTGGACATGTGCGAACTCCCGGCCCTGTCAGGCCTGTACGCTGCCGTTGCACCGTTTGGAATTGGTGCAACGACCACTTATTTGTAGCGGGCCAGCTCTACGATAGAAATGGCATCCGCGTCGCAACGCGGCGACATTTAGATTATCTCAGGTTGGTCATCTGAAGTCAAGGCTGGAATCGCAGAGATAGATGGCAGCCGTCCCACCTTGTTGCGCAGTGGGTCAGCCGAAGGCGGGAGAGTCCCGTAGGGACGAATGACTGTAGCCCAGGCTTTCAAGCCTGGGAACGGTTCGGCGCAAGGAAAGAGAAGTCCCGTAGGGACGACTGAAGTGCGTGTCTTCTTTCAGTCGTCCCTACGGGACTTCCCACGTGTCGGGCGCGCCGGTCACCCTACGGATCTGTCCGTAGCTGCCGAGCCCCAAAGGGGCGCAATGCGCCAGCCCAGGGCGCCGGCTCGGCGCAGCCGGGGCAAGCCCTGGGTAGACGGTTCCCAATATGATCGAAGCCCTGAAGGGGCGTAATAACGTATGCCGTGGGTGTTCTCATTGCGCCCCTTCAGGGCTTCGCAATAGGCGGCCTCCGTCACCCCGGGCGTTGCCCGGGGCTGATGAATTCGAGCCCTTCAGGCTCCCACTTGCCTCCCCGCGTTTGGCACGCGCGGCGCGCAGGCCCACCTCACAGTCACCTATTTCGCGGCTGTCTCTTGTTGTTCCGCCGAAGACGTTTTGTCAGCAATAGACACGCACATCCAACACATTCTTGCGGGCGCTCACAATTGAAGTCGCGCGGGTACTGAAGGAGTTGCCCGTTAACAAGAAACGGATCTCGAATTGGAATCGGGTCTTCTTTGTAAGCAGCATCTGCCTCGGCATGTCCTTCGCAGTGACAGGCGGGCGCGTGCAACCATGTCTTATGCGTCATGCCTGCGTTGATCGCGCTCTCATGCCGAGCCCGTGAGAGAACGTATCCAACAGCGCTCCTGGTTATCAGCATGGCGGAGGTGCGGTCCATGTCGATCACTATCTGCACCCGACTGGCCAGCTTCCTGACATCCTCGCCACACTGACCTCCCTCAACCAGCGTCGCTTGAAGTGCCTGCAAGATCGACGCATCAGCGCCCGTGAGGAACCCAAGCACGTCAATAACGCCGCTACTCTCCCAGACAGCTTTGATGATTGGGTCTGCCATCAGGAAGAATGAGGACAGTCACCTGTTTCTGCGCGTCGCCTGCATCGACTGTTCGCTTCCCTTCTTGTTTATCATGATCGCGTCAAAATCCATCTCGGTGATCTGGTCTTCACGGACCTGCGTGTCGACCTCAATGAGACCCTCTTCATCAACTCGGTGCACTCTCTGGTCGTGGCCTTTGACAAACACGTCCGAACCGACAAGATAGAACGATGCGCCCTGCGGTGCAGGAGTGCCGAACATAGTTACTTCCTTCGTCGTCAGGACTAGTCGTCCGACGGGCGTTGGTGTCTTGCACGATGCGAAGAAGGCGATATCGCCCACAATGAGGATGTTCTTGTGAACACCACAATCAACGAACTCATCCACAGAACACGTGAGGAACTTCTTCGATCGCGCATCATAGACGAAGAACACCTCTCTCTCTTTGCCGAGACCAACACTCGCTACGAGGGCGACATACCGTGGGGATTGAAAGAAGGGGATACTGGAAGACACGAACTCGCCCGCGCAGAAGTCCAATAGATCACCAGACTGCGCCACAGCTGCCATCAGAAATCGACCGAAGCGAAGATTGCCAGGTTCTCTGGCCTCCCCCCAGACCTCAACTCTGTCCCCATCTATGGCCGTAGACGCAATGAGTTGATAGTTTCCTTGCTGTTTGGTTTCTTCAAACGCAGCTTGCCTGGAGCTGCTCTTTGAGCAACCTGTCGCAATGGCCAAGCTAATGACAAGAAGTATACAGCCCGCAGGGCGGGTAACTTGTTGTCCACGGGGTCTAGTCGGAACGGTTACCATCTATCCTACCCACCTTCTTCCAATCAGAATCGCTCGCGCTTTCCGAAAGGGGCAGCCAGTGGCCCCGTACTGAAGGAACACGATATCGCCTTCGGCCTGTGGGGGCAAGGACTAATCGGGGGGGGCCGGGGGAAATGGAACAGCCACGTATTTCGCGGTTGGTGAGCGCGTGTGGGGAGCTTGTTCGGGGGCTGGCGGCTGGTACAATGGGCGTTAGCTTAGCGGCGTCCGTTGGGGGTTTGGCGGGCGGCCCAGGAGGTCATTGATGGCGACACTGTGTGAGCGTGCTTTTGTGATCGGGTTGGACGGGCTTCGGGGCCCGGCTGTCGGTGAAGCTGAGACGCCTGTCCTCGATGCATTCTGCGCCGAGGCGGCGTGGACCGACCGGGCGTCGTCGGTGATGCCGTCGTCCAGCTATCCGGCGTGGGGGTCGATGCTCCACGGCGTCGGGCCGGATAAGCATCAGCTCGGGGGCGAGACGCCGATCGCCGAGGATGCGGCCTGGCCGTCGTTCGTGAAGGTCGCCCGCCAGGCGCATCCGGAGTGGACCATCGGGGCCTTTAGCTGCTGGGGTCCCATCAACCGCGACCTGATCGAGGAATCGTGCAACTGCGTTCTGCGGACCGGCGGCGACGAGATCCTCGTCCCGGCGGCGGCCGACTTTATCCGCGATCAGAAGCCGGACCTGTTTTTCCTGCACCTGGACTACATCGATGGCGCCGGCCACAGCAAGGGCTACCACACGCCGGAGTACGTCGCCGAGATCGAGCGGACCGACGGCTGGATCGGGCAGGTCCTCCAGGCCATTCGCGACATCGACGCGTATGACACCAGCCTCATTGTGATAGTCTCCGACCACGGCGGCTGCAAGATCGAGCACGAAAACGCCATCTACAACAGCCACGGCGAGGACAACCCCGACTGCATGGAGATCTTCTGGGCCGCTCGCGGGCCCGGGCTGGCCAGGGGCGTCCACCTCGACGGGCAGGTCAATATCGCCGATACCGCGCCGGTCGTCGCCCGCGCGCTTGGGCTGGCCGTCCCGCCCGGCTGGGATGCGGCCGAGGCCCCGGAAGGGGTGTTCGTCTAGAGCGATGGGCACAATCGCGTATCGCGCGGCGGGGCTCCCGTCCCGCCGCGTTGCGAAGCCAGGCAAGAGTTGGCGGGACAGGAGCCCCGCCAACCGATGCTGTATGAAAGGGCAGGCGGCAGGTATGCAACGCAGAGACGCGGGCTTTACGCTGACGGAACTGCTGATCGTGATCGCGATCGTGGGGGTGTTGACCTCTGTGGTGGTGGTCGCGGCGCGCCGGATGGTGGCGTCGTCGCGCCGGGTCGTCTGCCAGACGAACCTTCACCAGATCCACGTGGCCTACGCGCTGCGCAAGGCGGACGAGTTGGCCAACAACATCGTCGTTCGCCGCAAAACGGGCCCGCTCGAAATGGGCGTGGTGGCCCGGCCGATCACGCGCAGCTCGTCCGACAGCGTCAGCGTGCTGCAGGCCTACGGGTGGGGCGGCGTGCTGCGGAAGTACATGGGCGACAACAATGCCGTCATGCAGTGCCCATCCGATGCCGAGCCTACCGACGCCTTCCCGGATATTCGCCTGCGCGTCTGGGGCAGCGGCGGGGCCGAGCACTCCGACTACGACCTGAACCTGACCAGCGGCTATCCGCACTGGGAATATGGATCGGCCGCCGAGATGGATCCCCAGCCGGGCATCTGGAAAGTGCAGGCGGGCCACAACCCGTTCGAGTTCCCCGAGAACCGCAACAACATCGATCGGCTCCCCAAGTACGAGCCCGTCGGCGACGGCAGCGAGTATTGGTACCTGGTCGAGACCGCCCGCTACGGGGGCGACTACCACGCAGGCGGCGACCTGGACTACAACGACATCGTCTTCAAGATCACCGAGACCGCTACCGAGGTGCTGGTGGAGGCGTACCAGTTCTGGGTCGGCCAGACCTACAACCTCATTGGCCCCGATGGGACGATCTACGGCGACAGCAACCAGTCGGTCGGCACGGACAGCACCCGCGGGCCGTTCCGGTTTGCCCGGGTCGTTCTTAGCTACGGAATGAACTCCCAGGTGGTCGACCTGCCGCCGGCGGCGCGGCGAATCCTCGTTCTGGACTACGATGCGGAGGTCTGCTACACCGGCGACGATGTTGGCGTCAACGAAGGCTGGGCCAAGCTCCGCGACGGCCGCCATCTGGGCCGGTGCAACGTGCTGTTCGCCGGCGGCGACGTTGTCAGCTACGCCCCCGACGCCATCGACCCGGAAGCCTCGCAGGCGAACTACGAAACATACTGGGCCCCGCCCCGCTGAGCTGCGGGCACGTTCGTACAGCGTCGGTTGGCGTCCCGATGTAGATCGGGACTGTCCCGCCAACTCTTGCCTGGCTTCACAACGCGGCGGGACAGGAGCCCCGCCGCGCGATACGCAAGCGTACCTGGTGGCGCTGTCGCACGCTTGGGGCAATACCGTCATATTTGTTACGTCTTTAATTTGATATCAGGTGAACAGCCCCCCTACAGTTCAGTGAGGAGCCGTGAGGCCCCTCGGCTTCCAGGCCCGCTCGCTGAGGGCGGCCAAAGCCGTCAGGCTTGGCCTAGTGAGCAAGCTAGGGAGTAACGGGCAGGGGCGATCTATCCTCCCGCCGGGTCGTCCCTGCTCACTTTTTGTCCCCGCCGGCTCGCGGCCGGGCGCCCGCCGGCCCGCCGCTCGCCCACAGCCAGTATTCCACGTTGTTGCCCTTTCCCCGTAGCGGCGACCGGGCCAGCGCCCGCAGATCGAAGCCAGCCGCGTGGAGATCTTTGCAGACGTTGCGACAGACGTCGGCGGCCTGCTGGTCGGTCAGCGGCGCTCGCCGGCGGCCTCGTGCGGGTCGCTCGCGCTTGGCCTGTTCGTAGTAACACTTCAGCAGCGACAGCACGCGCCCGCCCGGCTTTAGCCATCGCACTGCCGCCGGCAGGATGTAGGCCTGCGGCGTCCAGGCCATGTCGGCGGCGACCAGGTCCACCGGCTCGGGGATCTCGCAGTGCAGGGCGTTGGTGCGTTCCATCACGACCACGCGCGGGTGTTTGCGGAGCGTCCAGGCCAGCTCCCCATAGCCGGTGTCGATGGCGTAGACCTTCGCGGCCCCGCGCCGCAGCAGACAATCGGTGAACCCGCCCACATTGGCGCCGAAATCCGCACAGACCAAACCGGTCGGGTCGATGCCGAAAGCTTCCAGGGCGGCGGCGAGTTTGTCGCCGCCCCGACTGACGTACGGATCGCTGTGTGTCATCATCGGCGCTACCTTTGATGGTGTTGTCGGGCCAGTTTACTGCGCCTGTGCGAGGGGGCGGAGAACTTCTCGGCGGGGCAGTCGGCGGTGGTGGGGCGCAGGGGGGGAGAAAACCGGCGCAAAGGACAACGCCCGCTGATACCCTCCGCGGGCGCTGGAGTGAGGGTTGAAGGTATCCGGGCCTAGGCCGTGGCCAGGCGCTTGGCCAGGCCGGCCTTTCTGCGGGCGGCGGTGTTCTTGTGGATAGTCTTCTTGGCGGCGACCTGGTCGATCTGCTTGTAGACGAGCTTCAGTTGCTCGGCGGCCTTGGCCTTGTCGCCCGATTGCAGCGCCTCGTCAAATTCGCGCACGGCCTGCTTGATGCGGTCCTTGCGCCAGCGGTTACGGGCCCGAAGCTTGACGTTCTGACGCATGCGTTTCTTGGCTGAAGGTAAGTTCGGCACGACGATCCTCTCAGATTCGTTTCTGCGATCTTGTTATTCTTGGGCACGAACAGCCCGGCTATTATAGCGATCGCCCAACCCGAGGCAAGCCGAAAGACCCCCCGGCGGTCAGGTCTTCGAACTCTTGTCGGGGCCCTTGCGGAGGCGGTCCAGCCGCTCGCGGACGTCCTTGTACTGAAAATCGATCTGGGCCAGACGCGAGAACGCATCCTGCGCCCGCTCCATCTCGTCCATCTTCTCCAGCACGTCGCCGAGGTTGTACAGCAGGTCCTTTGTCCGCTGTTCCGGCGCGTCGCCCTCCAGGGCCCGTTCGAACGTTTCGGCCGCCTCTCGCAGCCATCCTTTCTTGCCGAACGATAGCCCCAGGAACGTCATCGCCGGAAGCCGCCGCCGCGGATCGTTGCTCGCCTGCTGCAGCGATGCGATCGCCTCGTCGTGGAGGCCGGCCATATACTGGCGCTTGCCCAGCTCGTACTTGATCGACAGGTCGGTCGGATAATTTACGGCGCGTTCGGCGTATTCTTCCAGCTCGAAAGCCAACTGCCGCCGCCTCTGCTCGCGGGCCTCGGTGTCCTTGCCGGCGTCTTTGAGCTTGCGATTCGCCCGCGTCATCTGGCGGATGCGGATGTCGCCGATCCGCATCTTGAACTGATACGACCCGGTCGCCTCGGTAGCCTGGGTGAGCGTCTCGATGGCCTGGTTCTCGTGTGTGTCGTCTTCGAACTTCAGCAGCGCCTCCACGTAGGCGTTGATCTTGCCCGGCACGGTCGGCGAGGCCAGGTACTCCGCCCGCATCTTTTCGACCTGCGAGGCCAGGTACTCCTTGTCCTTGATCATCGAGTCTTGCTGGATCAACTCCTTTTGCCGATCCATGTCCTTGACGCCCTTGGAGAAATCTCCCTCCTCGCCGTACTTGCCCTTCTGGATCGTGAACTGCGAGGACATTTCGGCAACGAGATGACTGATGGCGGCATCATCGGGGTCGGCCTTCTTGGCCAGGTCGGCGGCCTCCAACGCGCGGGGGTAGACCTCCAACGAGGCGAAGGCCCGGGCGACCTCGACGCAGACACGCTTGTTGGGCTTGGACGCGACCTTCTGCGTTTCGACGATGACCACACCGATCCACTGAAGCGTCTGATGCAGTTCCAGCGCCAGGGTCGCCCGAAGAATCGTCAGCATCATCTCCACCGAGCCGGGCTCCTTGGCCAGCACGCCTTCAGCCTTGAGAAGGTTCTCAAGCTGGTCCTTGCCCGGCCGGGCCTTGAGCTTGTCGACCATGCCGGCGCCCTTGCCGCCCATCGCCTTGCGGTTCATCGCCACCCTGCGCAGCGGCTCGTGGCCGCGCTCGACGTTATCAGGGTCGCGGCGGATCCCATCCAGGTACATCTGAATCGCGAAATTCCAGTTGCCGGTCTCGGCGACCTCCTCGGCGCGGGCGAAGAATGCATCGCCAGCTCCGGCAGCGGGCCCGGACGACGGCGTATCGGGTGTTTCACTCATGATCGTTCCTTACAGCCCTACTTGGCAGGCACCACTTTACTGGAGACCTGGGCGGCAGACAAGATCAGTTGTCGCCGGCGCCGCCTCCCGCGGCGTGTGCAGCGGCGGCTAGGGCCGCGAACTGCTCAGGCTCGATGCGCTGGGCTCGGGATACCGGGTCGATTCCCACCACCTTCAAGGCCTGCGAGACGGCCTCATCGCGGCGAAAGATCGTCCCCACCTGTTTGCGCCGCTGCGAAAAGGCCGTCCGCACCACATCCATCAGGCCGTCGAGATCGCCGATCCGCCCGGCGGCGTCGGCGTCGAAATCAATTCGCACAATTCGGCTGGCGATCTTCGGCGCTGGCCAAAACGCGTTGGCCGGCACGACGGACCCGGGCGTCAGCTTAGCCAGCAGAGAGATCAGGACGCTGATCGGGCCGTAGTCGCTGCCGCCGGGCGAGGCGGCCAGGCGGTCGGCGACCTCTTTCTGCACGGTGAACGTCAGGCGGTCGAACCGGCACACTTCGGCTCCCCCGGCCAGGGCCCGCCACGCGGACTGAAGGCACAGCGCGACCAGGGGCGTGGCTATGCTGTACGGCAGGTTGGCGACCAGGTGCGCGTCCGGCCCGACGGCCTGCATGGCCGCCGGCGCCAGCGCGTGCTTGCCGGCCAGGATGTCGCCGACGACGATCGTCAGGTTGGGCCGATCGCCCAGACGGCGCCTGAGGATATCGGCCAGCCCGCGGTCGATCTCGCAGGCGACCACCCGGCCGGCGCGGGCCAGGAGTTCTTCGGTCAGTGAGCCGGTCGCCGGGCCGACTTCCAGAACGGTCCCCACGCCCTCGCAGTCGGCCAGTTCGACCAGCCGCATCATCAGGTTGCGGTCGATCAGGAAGGACTGGCCCCACCGTTTGCGCGGGTGGATTCCCTGGGCCTCGAAAAGGCCGCGAAGCTCTCTGAGCGTTTGCATATCCCTGCAGCCGAAGCTCCCGGGGGAGCGGTCCTTGTGTGTGGGTCGCCGGGCCTCGATAACGGCCGTGGGCTCCTACGCCCCGGCGGCCGACAGGACGCTATCATATACAGCCGCGTGGCGCCGGGCGATGGTTGACCAGCCTTAGTCTTCCGCCTCGGCCAGCCAGGACCGGATCGTCGCGTCGATCTGATCGCGCACGCGGCGAAAGAGTGCGAGCTTATCCTCGTCGCTGCCGGTGGCGGCGGCGGGGTCGTCGAACGGCCAGTGCAGCCGTTGCAGGTCGGGTGAGCGCGGCCAGACGGCCGGGCAGGTCTCCTCGGCGTTGCCGCAGACGGTGATCAGATAATCCACCGTCACGGTTTCGAGCAGTTCGTCGACGTGCTTGGGCCGATGGCCGTCGAGGCTGATGTCGACCTCAGCCATCACCTGTTTCGTCCGCTCGGCGATGGGATGAGGGCCCGTGCCCGCGCTGTGGACCTCGAACCGGCCCCCGCCGTGGCGGCGGAGCAGGGCCTCGGCCATCTGGCTGCGACACGAATTGCCCGTACACAGAAACAGCACCACACGTTTTCGTTCGGCGTTCATTGCTTGCGCTGCTGGCTATAGTGCCGCGATGCGGGCGAACTCGTCGGCCAGGGCCGGGTAGAGGCGGACGTACTGCTGATAGAGCTTGGCGTAGTGTCGCTTGGCGGCTGGGGCGGGCTTGATCGTTCGCTTGACCTTGATGGCCGCTTTGCACGCCTGCTTGATGCTGGCGAACTCGCCGCATCCTGTCGCCGCCAGCAGGGCTGCGCCGTAGGCCGGGCCTTCCTCGGCGTTGATCGTCACGCACGTCGTGCCGTAGATGTCGGCCTGCAGCTGTCGCCAGAACGCACTCCGCGCCCCGCCGCCGGAGAGGCGGATCTGGCGGATCGAAAGCCCGCGCGCCTTGAGCAGCTGCACCGCGTCGTTCATGCCGAACGTGGCGCCTTCCAGCACGGCGCGGACCAGTTCGTTGCGGGTGGTGCGGGTGTGGAGGCCGATCCAGCAGGCCTTGGCGTTGGGGTCGCCGTGCGGCGTCCGCTCGCCGGTGAGGTAGGGCAGCCAGAACAGCCCCTCGCAGCCGGCCGGCGCCTTGGCGGCCTGGGCCGTCAGCAGCTCGTAGGGGTCGACCTTCTTCTTGCCGGCGGCCGCGACCTCGGCCTCGCCGAGCGTGTTGCGGAACCACTGAAAGCTCCCGCCGGCCGCCAGCACGCAGCCGAACAGGCAATACTCGCCGTCGACGGCTGCGCAGAACGTGCCGACGCGGCTCTTGGGGTCGGTGGTGTAGGTCTTGGAGTGCGTGAAGACCACGCCGCTGGTGCCCATCGTCGCGCTGGTCAGGCCGTCGGCGACCACGCCGTTACCGACCGCGCCGACCGGCTGGTCGCCGCCGCCGGCGGCCACCGGCGTCCCGGCGGCCAGGCCCATCTTGGCGGCCGCCGATTTGGTCAGCACCCCGGCGATCTCGTGACTTTCGATCACGGGCGGCAGGATGGCCGAATCGATGCCGAATTTACTGATGATCTCCTTCGACCATTTCCGCGTTCGCTGGTTGAGCATCAGCGTGCCCGACATGTCCGAGACGTCCCCGACATAGTCGCCCGTCATGCACAGCCGCACGTAGTCCTTCGGCAGCAGGAAGTGCTTGATGCGGGCGTAGGTCCGCGGCTCGTGGTTGCGGACCCACATCAGCTTTGTCAGCGTGAACGACGTCTGGGCCGCGTTGCCGACGAGCTTGATCAGGTTTTTTCGGCCGCCGACTTTCTTCTCGATCTGGGCGGCCTCGGGGCCCGTCCGCTGATCGTTCCAGATCAGGCTGGGTCGCAGCGGCCGCCCGGCCGCATCGGTAATCACCAGCCCGTGCATCTGCCCGCTAAAGCCGATCCCTTTGATGCTGGCCGGCTTGACCTTGGCCTTGCGAACCACCGCCCGCGTCGCGGCGACCGTCGACGTCCACCAATCCTCCGGCCGCTGCTCGGACCACCCCGGCTGAGGCGCAAAAATAGGATGCTCCGCCGTCGCCGTCGCCACCACCCGCCCCCTACCCGTCATCACCAACGCCTTAGTCCCAGACGTCCCAACATCAATGCCGAGGTAATTGGCCATCGTTCGTCTCCTTGATTGGTCCCCATTGAAACACGGGGCGTCGGCCCAGGCAAGGTTAGGACCGGAGGGCAAATGACCAACCTGCCTGCCGGTAGTCAGGTGCGGAGCAGAGCGACGTCCCCTCGGGGCCGAATGCAGCGCAGAGCGACGTCGCCTGGGGGCTGAATGTCGAATGGGGCAAGCCTTCGTGGAGGAGAATGGGGCGGCGGGGTCGGCGCGCCAACCCGCTTGGATGCGCCCCCCGTCAGTCATCGCCAAATCATACGCTGGCCAGACTGTCCAACCCATGTGTCCGTTGCCGCGGTGACGACAAATCTTCCCGGAGGGAAGATCCCCGTCCTTCCGCAGACAAAGACGAAGTCCTCTTACATCACTGGACGGAAATGTTGCCTGAAGGAAGAATTCCCGCCTGGCCGCCGAAACGGACATCTTCTTCAAGAAAAAAAATTGGAATTACTGCTTGTAGCCAGGCTGTGGGTGTGGTAAGATTTTCTTACCAGTGGTAAGGAGCTTGGCCATGACCAACAATGAAGCCAAAAAAGCCGTCATTACTGCCATTACCGACATACAAACGAAATCCGGGGACGAAGCGCCGAGTCTTCGTTCAAGCACGGTCGTCATCAACGGGGTCCCAGGCTTTGACAGCTTGCGCGGCCTGGAGCTTTCGGTTGCGATGGGTCGTTTATTCGAGATCGGGGATGATGTGAATATCTGTATTTCGGATGATGGCGAACGCGCGCTGACCGTCGCGGAGATTACCGACAAGCTGATGACGATGAAGCTGAAGTCTCAGGAGGAATAGATAATGGCGAAGAAGAAAGCACGCGATAGCATCGCAGATCGGCTCCGATCAGCCAGGGAGATGGCGGGTCTCTCCCAGGCCCAGGTTGCACGGATTCTGCATGTCCACCGTCCAACGATCACTGAGATGGAAGCCGGGAGAAGGAAGGTCTCGGCGGACGAATTACGTCAGTTGGCTGAGCTTTACGAGGTAGACATAGCATGGCTTGCTGGATCGCAGAGCACAGAGAACCAACCAGGTGTCGAATTGGCCGCACGCGAGCTTGCAAAGCTGAAGAAGGACGATCTGGATCGGGTCCTCCAACTACTTCAATCCCTGCGCCGCGGCAAGGGGGCGGCAAGAGAATGACTCCAAGGCCTCTCGAAAGAAGGGCGATCATCGCGGCTCTGAAGGTCAGGCAGGGCGCCGGGGTGCCCGACGACGTTCCGATCTGTTCGTACGACTTCGCCGTCAAGCAGGGAGTCGCCGTCCGTTTCATGCCCATTTCCAGCATGGAAGGTATCTATGATCGCCATTCGAAGACCATCGTCATTTCGTCGTTACGACCGTGGGGTCGTCGGGCCTTCACTTGCGCACACGAGTACGGACATCACGTCTTCGGCCATGGTGCCCACGTTGATGAGCTTCCGGAGGAGCGACAGGAACCACGTGCTCCCGAGGAACTACTTGCCGACCGGTTTGCGGGCTTTCTTCTCATGCCTCGGCTAGCCGTCCTGGATGGCTTTAGGAAACGAGGAGTAGACCCATCACGTTGTGGCCCCACGGATGCGTATATGATTGCCTGCTGGCTTGGGGTCAGCTATGGCGCGTTCTTAACACATGCAAGCCTTGCGGTTGGGGTCATGCCTAAGGGGGTTGCCGACGGCCTAAGAAGAGTCTCGCCGAAAGAGGTCAAGGCCGGACTCGCCCCCGGGTGTTTAGGAGATGAACTCATCGTGGTTGATGAGCACTGGGCAAATGCCCTTGACCTTGTCGTTGGTGACATTGCGATGCTTCCGGGAGGGACGATCGTTGAAGGTGCCGTCACAGAGACGATCAACAAGACGTCAACAGCAACGTACGTTCGCGCTACGTCACGCGGAATTGGGCGAGCGCTACTAGGCCAATGGGCGGTAAGTATTCGCGTAATGCCTGCTGAGTATACGGGGCTCGCCAGATGCCGGCACATTCCGGAGGAAGACAATGCTTGATCCGGTCGTTATTACGTCACACTGCGCAACAATAGCCTGGGCAAAGGCTCTCATTCGAGTCTTGGGGCCCGGGGTAACTCCGTCGATACTCGTCCAAATCGAAGCGCCGGAAGGCCATATCAACGAGCACGACGATATTCGGTCGCTCCTGGCGCAAGCTCTCTCGCAGCGTGGCCTCTCTTCAATCGAGACGGTGGCAAATACCATTTTCCCCAATTCGCTGTGGAACCCGGGCCGCCCTCGCCAAGAGCTGTTTGACCGATACCGGGCTATCTGGCCTCGTGTCAAGAAATGCCGCGCCAACCACAACGGGGTCTATTTCCAGAGACTGATCGCTTTCCCCAAGTTTGGGGACGATGAAAGGAACCAACTTGACTATATCATCAACACCTACGCTAGCGGCAATCACCGGCACAGCGCTCATCAGGCGTCGATCTATGCACCTGCCGTAGACGCCACCAACCAAAGACAAAGAGGGTTCCCCTGCCTTCAGCAGGTGGCCTTCAGTATCGAGGGTGACAAGCTGACGGTCATTGGCTTCTATCCAACGCAGCACATCTTCGAGAAGGCGTACGGCAACTACCTTGGGCTGTGTCAGCTCGGAACCTTCATGGCACATGAGATTGGGATACCGTTTGCTGGAATGCAATGCTTCGCAAGTCACCCCAAGGTTGGCGCAGCTGGCAAGACTGCTTTACGGCCGTTGGGACACCACATTGAGGGCTTCATCAGCACGTATGAAGCGAGGCAAACATGAGGACATTGGCCGAAGAACGGCCTTGCAGGCCATCCGAGCTCCGCAAGCGTTGGGCGCCTGTTGAGCCAACGGTCGTCTTTGATACCTATTGGCGCTTCGCTGCCCAACGTCAAATGGTCTTCATGAAACGAGCCAGAGGCGACTGCGGACCGTGGACGGCTGATCCCATAGTCCAAACATATCGGTTCACCAACGCGTATCGAGCATCTGATCGCGTTAGTCAGTACCTCATCCGTAACGTGATTTACGCCGGTGAGCGCCCGGCGGATGAGACCATCTTGAGAGTCTTACTGTTTAAGCTCTTCAACAAGATCGAGACGTGGGAACTGCTCTGCAATGAGTTCGGGGATGTGTCTCTTGGTACCTTTTCGGTCGATGCCTATGGTGAGGTCCTTTCAACCGCGATGGAGAGTGGGCTCCGCATATACTCGGCGGCATATATCATGCCGACCGGTGGCTCTCAGCTGGGGCATAGGCGAAAGCATCGCAACCACCTAGCGTTACTTGATATGATGATGGGTGCCGACGTCCCGGGGAAGCTGCAGCGGTGCTTGCGGATGGCCGATGCGTTCGACCTTCTGAAATCATTCCCCACCATCGGTGATTTCCTCGCCTACCAGTTTGTCACCGATCTCAACTACACGGAGGTGATCGACTTTTCGGAGATGGACTTCGTTGTTCCCGGCCCTGGTGCCAAGAGCGGAATTCGAAAATGCTTCTCTGATCTGGGGGGTCTGACTGAGGAAGAAGTCATCTACCTTATGGCGCAACGGCAGGCAGAGGAATTTGAAGGTCTTGGGCTTCGATTTGAGGATCTCGGGGGGAGACCCTTGCAGTTGATTGACTGTCAGAACCTATTCTGCGAGACCGACAAGTATGCTCGACTGGCGCATCCGGGCATTCAGGGCATAGGTGATCGGACTCGTATCAAGCAGAAATTCCGGCCCAATCCAGGGCGGATCGACTACACATATCCCCCCAAGTGGGGCATCAATCAGAAGATCCAACAGCAACTCACTGGAGAAGAGGGTCAGGCATGAAGGAAGAAGACATGCTTGGCGGCCCGTACCATCTGCGTGAGTTGAAAATGGAGGTCACTCATCGGTGCTGCCTCCAATGTTTCCACTGCTCCAGTGAAGGTGGGCCACGAGAATCCCGCGAGATGTCGCTGGCCGACGCAATACGGATTGTCCATGAAGCCAATGACATGCAGGTTGCGGAGTTGGCGATCTCGGGCGGAGAGGCCGTCATCTGGCGTGGCTTCGCGGAATTGCTGGACGTCATTGCACAGTTGGAGATGAATGTGTCTCTGTACACATCAGGAGTTGGTGCGAGTATCCCAGCAGTCATAACGAGGATGGAGAGCATCCCCATCGCCCGATTGATCTTCAGCCTGTACAGCCACCGACCGGAGATACACGACCGTATTACGCAAAGGGAAGGGAGCCACAGTACGACGGTCGCCGCCATCGAGTCGGCCGTCGCGTTGGGGGTCCGAACAGAGCTACATTTCACAATCATGCGGTGCAACTACCGAGATCTGCTCGGAGTCTGCGAACTTGCTAAGGCCCTGGGGGTAAGCAAGGTCAGTGTCCTCCGGCTGGTGCCGCAGGGCCGGAGCCGTAATGCCACCGATGCCCGTTTCCTTGGCAGTGAGGACAATCTAGCACTCCAGGAGCTTGTGAAGACTGCTAGAACGATCATCACTACCCGCGTCGGATCGCCATATGGGTTCCTGCACGTCAGCGACTCCCCGCAATGTAGTGCGGGAGTGGACCGGCTGATTGTCCTTCCAGACCTTTTGATTTCGCCATGCGATGCTTTCAAGCAGGTCAAACCACAAGATGTGGCGAGAACCGATGCCTATTCCAGATTGGACAAGTGGTCCCTGCGTGAGTGTTGGGAGCGGTCCCCTTATCTGCAGGCCATACGCCAACACCTAGAGGAGCCGCATGTCGCACCGTGCGAAGGATGTTCGGCCTTTGCCCGATGCTTCTCCGGCTGCACGGCACAGCGCTATCTTTCGCACGGGCAACTAGTGCGAGGCCCCGACCCTATGTGCCTTCGCGACTGATCAAGCCGTTCCTTCTATTTCAGGTAGGGGGAGTGGGTCGCGACGCTGGGCGTCGCTTACGGGAGAACGCGGGCGCGCCGAGGTTCTCCTTTGGCATTGAACAGCGGCCGGCCGGGGTGGGTTGAGCACCTAGCTATCTGTTCTCTGCGTCTCCGTGTCTCTGCGGCCGTCTTTTTGGTATTCTTCTTGAGGCGTATGGGAAGGACAGATCATGGCGAAGCCGCGAGCTAGTATTCCGTTGTTGGAAGTTGAGAACGTTCTGCCGATCGTGAGCAAGATATCGTTGTTCGGCGGGCTGAGCGAGAAGCAGCTTTATACCGTGTTGCGGCTGTTGGAGACGGTCGACTACGATCGGGGCGAGTTCATCTTCGAGGCTGGGGATGCGCCGAGTGAGATCTACATCGTCTGGCAAGGCAGCGTGGAGTTGGTGCTGGATGCTAAGGGCAGCCCGCTGGCGGTGGCGGTGTTTGGGGTCGGCCAGTGCTTTGGCGAGACGGCCGTCATCGGCATCGAGCGACACACGGCGGCCACCGTCGCGAAAGAGGATACCAAGCTGATCGTCCTGCCGCGGGAGGGACTCTTCGGCCTGTGGGAGACGGACAAGGAACTGTTCGGCATGCTGGTGCTGAATATCGCCCGGGAAGCGTGCCGGCGGCTCCACCGCGCGGACGAGGCGATGCTGCACTATTTTGCGGATAGAAGATAGAATCAGGCTTGGGGCTTGGGGCCTGGGGCTTGAGGTTTGGGGGAGGTGATTGCAGATTGTGGATTGCGGATTGCGGCTAGTCTGTCTCGGCGTCGGGGCGGGTGATGGTTACGGTGACTTTGGAGACGCGGTTTTTCTTGATGAGGAATTGGCCGGTGAAGATCACGCCGTCGGCGCGGGTCATGACCAGCTTGGGGAACTTGCCCGATTTGTCCAGCTTCCAGGTCGGCGGGCTGGAGCTGGTGTCCCAGGTCAGGGAATCGATGCGTGCGAGGTTTTGCTTCAGCAAGGACTCCGGCAGCCACATCTTGCTCTTGACCGTCGGCAGCTTGAGCGTCCCGTCCCGCGCGGCGGCGATGAACTCATCCGCCGTTTCGAACGTCTGCTTCATGCCGTGGGCTCGCGCCAGGAAACTGGTCAGGGTGGCCACCGCCGTTTCGTAATAGGCTTCCAGACCCTCCATGGTCGGGTTGAGCGATCGGGCTAGCCACCACTTTTCATACTGGGGCCGAAGCTCGTTGAGGCGCTTGTAGAACTTTCTGACGGGGATCCGTTTGCCGCTGCGCAGGGCGACGATGTACTGCTGCAGCTCGGGCAGGTACTTGCCGCCCTCTGCGTGGGTCATGAAGTAGACGATCGACCAGGCCTGCATCTGGAGCTTGTAGTAGTGGCCTTGCTTGATCATGTCGTCCCATTCTTCATGGGACAGGCGGGTAATGGTATCGAAGGGGATCAGCTCCTTCTTTTCGATGTATTGCTGGATGGGCCAACTCATTCCCCCCTTCAATTGGCCGGAGACGTATCCGTCGCCGGTCCATTCGGCGAACTGGAAGTAGACGCCGTTGGCTTCGTCGAACCACCTGGGCGTATCCCGGCTGATGGTGTGGTAGGAGAACTGATGCCAGCATTCGTGCTGCAGCAAGCGCCACATCTCCTCGATGTGATCCATCGTGACGTGGAGCAGGACCCCCTTGTCCGAATTGAAGCATCCCTGCATGTTGGCCGTCCCGTCCGCGTTGATGTAGTCCTGGCGGTCGGTGTACAGATACAGCGCCCGCTTGGCGCCGGTGCCGCGTTTCATCCGGGCCTTGTAGGTCTCGTACATGGACGTTGCCCGGGCGGCGGCTTCGCGAGCGAACTCGACCTCCGCATCGGTGTGGAGAACGTAGTACTTGGTGTTGTAGGTCTTGAGCTTCCTCCTGGCCTGGGCTGTCGCCGCTGCGGCCAGTGCGAGCAACAAGAGGCCCGTCGCCCCAATGGTCAAGACCCACAGACGTCGATTATGCGTCACGTGATCGAACATGATGTCCCCTTGCCGCGCCAAGGCCCTTGGAGACCCTTACTCTAGCGAGATTATCCCTGAACTGGGGCGCCAGCACAAGGCAGCAGAAACGACTCACCACAAAGCTTGCCCGCCATAGCCTCCGGCGACGGGGGGAGCACAAAGATCACGAAGAGAAGAACAAGGCCGGTGAGATGCAGAGGCTGGGGTATTCCATAGCAGCGGCAGAATCTTTTCAGCTCGATTTGCTTGGGGGCAAATTGTGTCTTATGTTTCCATGTTTGCCCCGCCGCAGTGCGGCGAGGCAGGTCTGGGGGCGCCCGCTCTGTGGCGATCCATTCTCTTCTGTCCTTTGACATTCAGCATTCAGCATCCTCCTTCGCCAAGGCTTCGGAGGACAAGTTGGTCATTGGGCCTTGGTCATTTGTCATTAGCATGGTAGTCTGTCCCGCTTTATTCCAGAGCCCGGAACTGAGGCTTGAGGCGTGAGAGCAGAGACCCAAACGGAAAGTCCGTTCAAACAGGCCGTCGCGGCGGCGAAGGCTAATATTGTGCCTGCGATGGGGCTGTGGGCGGTGGCGGCGGCGATTATTATCGCCTACTACAACCACGCGCCGACGCAGGGGGTCTTCGACCGCATCGCGAAGGTCAAGGAAAGCTACGGCTATGCGTTTTCGGCGATCTCGACGCCGATCTTCGCGGTGCTGTTTCCGCTGGCGATCCAGCGGCTGATCAACGCGCTGAGGTCGAAGCGGATGCACGTCGAGCCGTGGTCCAACGTGCCGCTGATGGCTGTGTTCTGGGCCTACCGCGGGGCCGAGATCGACGGCCTCTATCGCCTGCAGACGTGGGCGTGGGGCGAGGGGAAGGACTTCTGGACGCTGGCGGGGCAGGTGGCGATCGATCAGGGCGTGTACGTGCTGCTGTGGGCGATCCCGACGATTGTGTTGGTGCTGCTGTTCAAGGATTGCGGCCGCTCGGTCAGCCGCACGCGGCGGGAGCTCGGGCATCACTGGTATCGCACGCGCTGCGTGCCGATCTTATTCGTGAACTGGGTGGTGTGGATCCCGGTGGTCGTGGTGATCTACTCGCTGCCGCCGGGGCTGCGGGTTCCGGTGATGAACATCAACGTCTGCCTGTTCATGCTGCTGGTGATGTTTCTGACCCGCGGGGACCGCGAGCTCGAGCCGGCGCCGTGATGGCGCTCGCCGCAGGCGAGCGGGCCTGGGGCTTGAGGGGCGCGGCTTGGGTCAGCGCAAAAAACCAGGCGGACAGCCGAGTGTAACCTCAGCTATCCGCCTCCTCCTTCTCCTACTAGACCTATACCTCTACCTGTCGGACCTCGCGTGATTCCTCGGGGCGGCTGCAGTGCCTGCCAATGGCAGCAGCACGGTGAAGAACTTGGTGGGAAATTCGGTGGGACACTGGCCAGAGGGGATAGGGATACCGCGACCATCCCCCGGCCTCTCGGCCACAGACATCGCGATATGAGCGCACAGACTCCATGGTCTGTTCAAGGTTGGCCCTCCGTGCCAGAGAGTGTCTTTCGCCCGGTCTGTCTGGGCAGCCGGGGTACATAGACGCGACCCCTTCCGGGGCGAACGGTTTCTACATGCCGTACCGTACCGGTCGTCAAGGCAAAGGGCAAGTTTTTTTTGGCCGAATATTGGGCCTATGCCGGCCCTTTCGGCGGCCCCTGTGGGGGGGGTAACGGCCTGAAAAGGGCCGCCGGGGGATGCCCACCATCACGGCCGGGCGGAGGCGACCTGCACACAGTTGCCCAAAGGGCAAGCCGGCGCCGGTCGCCTGTGAGGCCCCGGCTGAAAAGATTGGGCCGTCGCCGGGCGGACGGCTTAGAATAGTCGCCGACGAGAACCGCATCTCGAGGAGATCACCATGAACGTATTGGGCGTTTCATGCAGCCCGCGAAAAGACGCCACCACCGAGCGGCTGGTCAAGGAAGTGCTGGCCGGCGTCGATGGGGCCGACACCGAGTTTGTCTCACTGGCCGGCAAGAAGATCGGGCCCTGCATCGCGTGCCTGGGATGCGTCAAGGATAACGTCTGCGTGCTGAAGGACGACCTGGCTGATCTGCGGGGTAAAATCGTCAACGCCGATGCGTATGTGATCGGTGGGGCGAACTACTTTAGCGGCCTCAATGGGCTGGGGCGATGCTTCCTGGAGCGGTGGTATCAGTTCCGCCATCGCGAGGGCAAGTCGGTCGCCGGCAAGGTGGGCGTGGCTGTCGGTGTCGGCGGCGGCGACCCCAAGCCCGTGATCGAGGACATCCGCACGTTCTTTCAGTACAACCAGGTCGAGTGCCTCGCCGACGTCGTCGCCCAGGGCGCCGCCAGTTGCTTTGTGTGCGGCTACGGCGAGACGTGCACCGTCGGTGCGATCCACATGTTCTTCGGCCCGGGGACCAAGATCACCGATGACATCATCCCGTCGCTGGACAAGCAGCCTGAGTCGCTGGCCGCCGCCCGCGCCGCCGGCAAGGCGCTGTCCGACCGCCTCAAGAAGTTCGCGGTCGGGACGTAAACGGCGCCATTGCTCGTGACGGGCGGGGCGATATGGTAGGATGACGGCGATCTGCGGCACCTGTGGCACCTGCGGCATGTAAAGGATGACAGCCGATGGCGCTGAGCAAAGACGAGAAGCGCCGTATCTACGAGACCGAGCAACTCCGTCTCAAGGCGAAGAAGGATTCCCAGAAGAGCAGCAAGGCCGGCTGTGGGTGTGTGGTGCTGGTGATCCTGGGCATCATAGCCGCCGGCGGGGCGTGGCTGAGCATGCGGGAAGAAAGTCCGGAGTGGTGGTCGTGGCTGAAGCCAAGGCGCTCGCCGGCCGATGACGTGATGGGCAGGATTCGCGCGGTCGCCAAACAGGCCGCTCCCGAGGGCCAGGGGCGGACCAGGTATCTCCAGATGGCGAAGATTCTCGCCGGGATCACCGATGTCGCTGTCCTGCGCGAGGTGTTCTACCGCTGCGTGCCGATCACGCGCCAATGGCAGGCGCGCCCGGGCGTCAATCCATACTGGCAGGCCGAGATGGCCGTCCTGTTCCGCCTGGCCGAGCTGCGCACCGATGCGTCGGCCAAGGTGCTCGTCGGCCTGCTTAGCGATGGGGACCTGCGCTGGGAAGGGGAAGCGGCGACGAATATCGGCACGGCCATCACCAGGTGCGGCCCGCCGTGCCTGCCGTATCTGGATAAACTCTCCGACGACCACCCGCAGAAGAAGCTAGCCAACCGATCGGCCGCCCTCATCCGCGGCGGAATGATGGGCGGCGACACCGTTGACCCGTGACGGCCCTGTCTATTCCAGCGGGCGGACGATGGATTGGTTGCGGAGGTAATCGAAGAACGTCGCGGCGCTGCCCACACCGCCGCCCAGCCCGGAGAGATTGCATCCGCCGAACGGCACGCCCGGGGGGAACAGATTGTGGCCGTTGATCCAACTGCTGCCGGCCACCATCGCCTCAGCCACGCGGTTGGCCCGGCCCAGATCGGCCGTCCAGACGCTGTTGGCCAGGCCGTAGGGACAGTCGTTGACCAGTGCGACGGCCTCGGCCTCGTCGCCGAACGGTATGGCGTAGGCTGCGGGTCCGAAGATCTCCTCCTGCGCACAAACGTTGTCCGGCGCGCCCGTCAGCAGCGCGGGGGTGATGTAGAAACCGTCGGGATGGTCGGCGACGGTCACCGGCCCGCCTTCCAGCAGGGCCTCGGCCCCATCCTTGCGGCCGCGCTCGAGATAATCGAGCACCCTTTCCCGCTGGGTCTGGCTGACCATCGGGCCCATCTGTGTGGTCGCCTCCAGGCCGTGGCCGATCTTCACGCTCTTCATCGCCTGGGTGGCTGCGGGGACGAACTTGTCCCACAGTTTTTTCTGCACCAGCCATCGCGTGGCCGTGCAGCAGACCTGCCCGGTGTTGAGCGTGACCGACTCGGTGAGTTTCTGGGCGACGACCTTGGGGTCCATGTCGTCGAAGACCACCGCCGCCCCCTTGCCGCCCAGCTCGAGCTTGACGGGCACGAGGTTGGCCCCGCAGGACGAGGCGATCAGCTTGCCCACAGCCGGCGAGCCCGTGAACGCCATTCGCTTGATGCCGGTATGGGCGGCCAGGGCAGCCCCGGCCGTGTCGCCGAAACCGGGCACGACGTTGATCACGCCCGGCGGAAAGCCCGCCTCCTTGGCAAGCGCGCACAGCAATAGCGCCGATAGCGGGGTGTTCTCGGCCGGCTTGATCACGACGGTGTTGCCGGCCGCCAGCGCGGGCGAGATGTTCCAGCCCGCCAGCAGGATCGGGAAGTTCCACGGCAGGATAAAGGCGGCCACGCCGTAGGGCACGCGAATCTGCCGGGCCTCGAAGTTCGGTGTGGCGATCGGCTCGGAGTAGCGCGTATGCACCGCCAGGTCGGCATACCACCGCAGCATCAGGGCGACGTTGGTGACGTCGAAATCGGCCTGGGGGATCGGCTTGCCGACATCCAGCGATTCCAACTGGATCAGCGCGTCGCTGTGAGCTTCGACCAGGTCGGCCAGGCGATGCAGAAGCACCGCGCGGTCCTTGACCGCCAGGCCTCCCCACGCCTCGGAAGCGAACGCTTTCTGCGCGGCGGCCACGGCGCGGTCGATGTCGGCGGCCTTGCCCTCGGCCACGCGGGCCAGCAACGCCCCGTCGCCGGGATCGAGCGTCTCGAACGTCCCGCCGTCGTCGGCGGGTGTCCATTGACCGTCGATGAACATCTGGACGGGATCGGGTTTGAGGAACTCGGCGACCTCAGGCAGGAGTTTGTCGCGGGCGGCCATGATGGGCTCCTTTTGGGAACAGAATAAATTGAAGAGGGCTTGTCACTGCGGGGGCTATTGTAACATCTCGGCCGGCGGGAGGGCAAAAAGCTCTCGCAGGTCCATCACTAAGTAAGGCCCGGCCGAGGCCGGCAGGCGATTGACGGACACGTGCATTCGCATGGCGGCCGGCTCGAAGACGACGGCCTGGAGATTCATCAGCGGAATGCGGGTCCGATGCAGGGCCGCCTTGACGGCGGTGACATCCATGACGACCGGGCGGCCGTCATTGTCGCTGGTGAGGCGCTGGTAACGCGTGCATTGCTCGGGGTGGTCGGCCAACTCGGGCGTGCGGAAATGATTGGTCGCCACCAGCAGGCCGTCGGCGCCCGCCCGCCGAACGGCCGAGCCCTTCAGACCAAGCTCGGTCACCACCGCATCGTCTGCGTCGGCCATCATGACGTTCATCGGCGCTGCGTGCCGCTGGCCGCGGAGGATCGTTGACATCTCCTCGGCCGATCCTGCACGCTCGGCCGCCTGGCGGAGGGCGATTTGCATCGGCAGGCCCTTGGGGTGCAGTTGCGGGCCGGCCGCGTTGAACACCAGCATGTTGCCGAACGCCACGCCTGCGGCGCTGACGCCGGTGTAGGCCCCGATCACCCCCAAAACCCCCACCGCCGCGGTCGCGTGGCCGTCGGCTGGATGACGGACGGCCACCACCATGCCGCGGTCGGCGAACCCCATCGAGAAGAAGTCGCCGTTTCGCCCCATGACGATCCGCCCAGCGTCATTGCGGGCGGCCACCGTCGTGCAGGCCAGGCGCGTCACGACGTTCAGCGCCATCAGCAGCTCGACCGACACGCCCGCCGCGTCGGCGACGGCCGTGATCTCGGCGCGGGTCGCCTCCGGCACGTGCCGCGCGAGCTTGTTGGCCATCGTGGCGAAGTGTTCGCCCATCCGGGTAGGGATGGCGGCCACGATACATTGCTCCATCGCCCGCAACGGCTCGGCCAACAGCCGGCCGTACTGATCGCCCATGTCCGCCGGCGAGCCGTACAGGTGGACGATGGGCGCCCGTCCGCGGATTTCCATCCGCGCGTCAGCGGCCTCGGTCGGCCGGCGCATCAGGGAGTTGAGGCGATGATAGGCGCGGGTTGCCTCGCCCGCCCGCGCGGATAGCCCAAGTGCGTCGGCGGCGACCCCCATCAGGCGCAGCCCCAGCCACCGCGCGCACAAGGTGAACTCGACCATGCCCACCAGCAGGCTAAGCCACCGCCCCTCGCGCCATCGCCGCAAACGGATACGGCGCCTGGGCCGCAGGCCAGTTGAGTTTGTGTCGACTGTCATCCTGTCCGTAAGTGTACCCGAAAGATTCCCGGGCCCGAATCGATCACCGGGCAATTCGGCCGCGGACGAGACGCCCGCAACGGCTAGCCCGTCAGCAGGAGGTTGAACAGCCAGTGAGCGCCGATCGGCAGCAGCACGCTGCCACTGCGCAGGTAGAAACAGCCGAGCAGCAAATCTGTCAAGCGAACGCTACAATAGTCCGTGCCTCGGCCGCGGCGCTGAAGGCTAAGGGCGACCAGCGCCTACAGGACAGACGGTTGCCTCGCTCGGCTATTGCCCCTCGACGCGATTCCGGCCGATCAAGTCGGAGTGACTGTTTGGAGTTGACGTATGATGCTCGAAGAAGCCAAGTGGTTGGCCGAGCGGCTGGCGGCTTTGCCGGACGGCGACCTGTTTCCGCTGCTCAACGTCGGCAGCGGCTCGCTGGCGTTCCGGCGGGACGAGCAGTCGTACATCGACAAGCACGTCTTCGCCCCACTTCGCGCTCGCGGGGGCAGCGTGACGCACCTGGACCTTCAGGCCGGCGAGGGCGTCGACGTCGTCGGCGACATGACCGGACCGGCCGTGGCGGCCGATCTGTCGGCGCGGGGGTTCCGGACCGTCATCTGCAGCAATCTGCTGGAACACGTAACCGACCGCCCGGCCGTCTGTCGGGCGCTGCTGCGAGTTACACCTTCCGGGGGTCGTCTGTTCGTTTCGGTTCCGCTGGCCAATCCGCGCCATCTGTATCCCATCGACAACCTCTTTCGGCCGACCCCGGAAGAACTGGCGGCGTGCTTTCCCCACACGGAGGTCGTCGACGCCGCCGTGATCACCGAGCCGGAGACTTGCGGGCGGATGCTGCTTCGCCGGCCCCGCGACCTGGTGCTCTGGCTGGCGCGTTGCGCCGTGCCGTTCTATCGGCACGACCGCTGGGTCGCAGCGCTGGGCCATTGGCGATGGCTGGGCAAGCACCGCTCCACCAGCTGCATCCTGCTGCGAAAGCCCTGAGCGTGACGTAGGGCCCGGCGAATCTGTTCGGCCCCGATCTATTGCAGTTTGTCCCTTCCTTGTATCGGCGGGTCCAATTGGTTGTGTATAATCGCCGCAATGCCGCCCGACCGGCAAGTGGGTCCGACCGGCGCACGCTTCGCTTCCTTGGGAAGGGGCCGCGCGAAAGGAGATCGCGATGAAAGCGACATGTCTTTGGGTCTTATTTGCGCTGATGGCGGCGCTGAGTGTCGGCTGCGAGCCTGAGTCGGGGGAGGTGGTCATCGACAGCATGATCGACCCAGCCCCGGCGGCGGAGTGAGGCGAGGAGATAGCCTAAGTGGACGTCGACCTGTCAACCGTCACCGTCGCAGCCACCAAGCCGCGGGGGAAGATCGCCCAGGGCCTCTCTGAGATGGGGATTCGCGTCGTGCCCATCGTCGAGGATGAGGGCAACGTCGACCGCTACGTGCTCAGCAAGCGCCTGGCCGTTGAGCGGCGGACGGGCGGCGGCTTTCTCAAGGGCATCATGGAAAAGACGCTGTTCACCAGCGCCATCTACCTGCGCGAGCATTTCCATATTCCCGTGCTGATCGTCGAGGGCAAGATCAACTACGAGTTCAGCATGATGACGCCGCCGGCGGTGCGGGGAGCGCTGTCGTCGATGATGATCCTGTACGGTCAGAGCGTCCTGGCCACCGCCGACGCCGCCGAGACGATCGAGATCATCGCCATGATGGCCCGCCAGGAGCAGATCGGCATCCCCGGCATCTCGCTGATCCCCAAGCGGAGGGCCGCCACGCTGGACGACATGCAGCGCCGCGTCATCGAGATGCTGCCGGGCTGTGGGATGGTGCTGGCCCGCGACCTGTTGCAGCACTTCGGCAGCGTGCAGCGGATCGCCAATGCCAGCGACCAGGAGTTCCGCAGCATGCGGGGCATCGGCGCCCGCAAAGCCAAGGAGATCTGCAAGGTCCTGACGGCTGAGTACGAGTCGGTCGATACGGAGAAGAACCTCGAGGACGCCATCGAGGCCGACCCGAAGCTCCTCTTCCGCCCGCCGACCAAGCTGCTGGCCCGCCAGCACTACCTTTTCACCGAGGGCAGGGACCGACACTTCATCGACCTGGTCTTCTTTAACCCCAAGGCCAACGAGCTAATCATCGTCGAACTCAAACGCGGCCGGCTGGAACCGGCCCACGAAGCCCAGCTCTGCCGCTATCTGGACCACGCCCACCAATCGCCACTGCTCCGCGCCCACCTGGACAAGGGCGCGCAACTGCGCGGCTTGCTGGCAACGGTCGAGCCATGCGACTTCGAGCCGCGCGGAACCCACATCGGCGTGCAGATCGTCGACAGAGCCAAGGTCATCAAGACGCTCAAGAAGCTCCGCAAGCTCAGGCAATCGACAGAGTAGCCCCACCTGCCGACGCTATGGACTAACGCAACATGCGCTAGGCTACTTGCTCTTTGCCGGTTGTTCGTCTCTTCCGGCCTGTGGATTGACCACGCGTCCGGTGAACAGGATGACGCCGGTTGTGTTGTGACGGATGATGAAGACGAACGGGTGGTCGGCGCGGAAGCTTGGGGGGATGGACGTGGCGCCCATGCCTATGCCCGTGGCGGCGGCCGCTTCCGTGCCTTCTTCGTTGACCTCGACGAAGGCCTTGTGAACGGCGGCGGTGATGTGCAACCCATCATCCTTGGCCCGTTCGCTCATGCCGGAAAAATCGGCGCGGCTGTTGAATGCGTCCGTCATGCCCATGGTCACCAGCGGCTTGTTGAGTTCGCCCATCCACGTCATCGTGAACTTCGGCAGCGCCACATCCAGCTTCATCTTCCGCATCGTGGCGAGCACCTCATCGGGTCCGGTCTTGGCCAGCCAGGCCTCCACGTCGGCCAGGCCATCGACGGCCTTGGGCAGGAAGACGATCATCGACACCTCATCCCCGGCGTAGGGCAGTGACAGGATCTGCGCGAAATCGGTCTGGGCCTGCGGGAAATGGTCCGTCTGGTGCATCATCGCAACAGTGACCGTCTTGTCGGCGGAAAGCTTGAACGGCTCATCTCGCGTCCGGGCCTTCTTGAACGGCTTGGCCCAGGAGCCCTTGAAGTAGATGGCGTTGGTCAACACCAGCCGCGTCAGCGGATCCAGCGCACCGGGGGGGAGCAGGTCCTTGATCTTATCCTTGGTTTGATCGGCCACCCAGTCGTTGATCATCTTGCGGGCGGCCTTGGTGTCGGCCTTGAAGTCCACCTGCCGCAGGCCGGCCCCATAGTTGTCCTGCGTGGTCGTCAGGAAATCAGTGCCCCACGGATAGCCCTTCTGGCCCCACAGGGCGTTGGCTATGCGGAGCTCATAGCCGGCCTTGTCATCGGGCCTCATCGCCGCCAGGAGTTTTCTGTAGGCCGGGTGCACGCGGTCCTGCGACCAGGGAACGTCGACAAGCTTCGTTCCCCGCGCCCTGGGCTGTTCCTGTTCTATGTGCTGGAGGGGCTGGTCGGTCGGCAGAAACAGGGCGGTCTGCATCTGCTCAGCGGTCTGGCCCTGCGCGCCTGCGTAGGTCATCGTCAGCGCGGTGTGGATGCTGGACGGCGAGAAGAAGATGTTCTCATCGTTGCCCTCGGCCAGCTTTGCATACAGGGCCCACGCGAACGTGTTGTTGGCTCGGGCGATCTGCTGGACGTCCTGGTCCGGCGGCTGGACCGGCTCGGAATCTTCAGCCCAGCCGCTCGTCAGAAGTGTCACACAGACGACAGTGGCCAGCAGCAGGGCGGACCTTCGAAACGTTGTTATCGCAGCCATGGCGGTCTCTTTGTCAGACGGCGGCGAATGGACCCCGGGAGTGTCCATTCATGCTAACCGTTTCGACCCCCGCAGGAAGCAGAAAGTTCGGGCGATTTCGATGCGTGCAGAGGACCGACGAGGCCTTTGTTAACCCGAGCGACTCCATTATGATTGAACCAGGCGCCGATACGTCGGAGTGACACCGCATGCCGTCATTCGCCCATTACCAACCCGCCCACAGGCAGCGGCTGCAAGAACTGCTGGGGATGCCCCAGTGGCGGCGGCTAGCCGAGTGCGGGACGCTTGACCGATTGGCCGCGGACGTCACGACCCCGCCGGCCCAGCCCGACCTGCAGAAGGCGGCCAGCGCGTATCTGATCCACGTCAACGGCCCGGCCGTTCGGGCTCTGATCGATGAAGGCGTCACGGACGAAGACCAGCTCACCGAAGCCCTGGGCGATTGGCCAGCCGCCCTGGCCGGCGGCGAACGGTTCCCGATCGTCTTTCTGGGCCTGGCCGTCACGATGGACTGCTCGTTCTCGCCGCGATGTGTCTACTGCAACCAGCATTGGGTGGCGGGCGAGTTGGCCCTGGCCGACTGGAAACGCATCGTCGCCGAGGCCGCCGAGCCGGCGCCGCCCTATGTCTACATCACCGGCGGCGAGCCGTTGATTCTCGGCAGTGACATCTGGGGCGATGACGGCCTGGCGGCCTTCGCGACGCAGCTCGGCTGCGCGGTGAACATCAACACCAACGCCGAGTTGATCACGCCCGAGGTCGCGCTGCAGCTGACCAAGATCGGCCTGGCCCGGCTGCACATTTCGCTCGATACCCCCGATCCGCAGCTCCAGGACCATCTATTGGGCGGCGCGGGCCGGACGGACGATGTGCTGGCCGGGGTCTACAACGTGCAAATCGCTCGCGAGCTGCTGGGCGTCAACCATCCGCAGATTCACGTCAACTGCGTGCTCACGTCGGAGAACATCCTTCAATTCCCGGATCTGCTCCGTTTCCTGCTGGAGATTCGCCAGGTCCGCCCGCTCGGATCGCAGGGGTCGCCGGAGGCGGGTGAGTTTTTCATGGGTGAGTTCGCCTTTCATCTCATTCCCGTCGGCGGGGCCGATAACGCGGACCTTCGCCCGACGGCCGAGCAGTGGAAGCGCTTCTACAGCGAGACATGGGCCCAGGCCGAGGACATCTGGCACGAGTATCAGCTTGCCGCCGATGTCCCGACGGCCGAGCAAAGACCCCTGACCGGCAGCCTGGGCGTGGCGGCCAGCCCATTCCTGCGCGTCGACCATCGGATGGACCTGGACGAATACTGCCGCCATGCCGCCCGCGGAGAGTACTGGGGCGGGGCGCTGTCGCAGCGCTGTCTGGTGGCGGGCTGTCAGGCCTTCATCCTGCCCGACGGCTCGCAGCATTGGTGCGGCGGGCGCGCCATCACTCGCCCCGCCCCCCTGGGCAACGTCAGGGAGGCCACAATCCGCGAGACGATCCGGGCCAACATCTCCCGCCTGGCCGAGTGCCCCAACGAGTTCTGCACCGGCTGCGCGGGAGCGACGTGCGTGATCAACCAGGTATCCCAGCGCGAGCTGCAGGACCAGATCCGCCAATGGCTGCAGCAGCGCCAACCTTCACCCAACCCCCAACCGCCGGCCGAGTAGATGGCTGACATTGCGATCATCGCAGGTGTCCGGGTAAGATTGTCGCATCGGAAATGACCAGACAGCGGGAGTCACTATGACGAAGGTCACGAAGGCCCATCGGGTGTTGTTCTTTATCAACCTGGCGATGCTGGTTGGCTTTGGGTGGGTTTTCGTGGCCAAGATGAACTATGAGTTCATGGCCTATGTGGTAGTCGTCGGCGGGGCCATTGCTGCTGTCTGGCTGAGCCTGCCGCGCGTGCCGTATACGTTGGACTGTCTGATCGGCCTGACGCTGTGGGCGGGGCTTCACCTGGCTGGCGGAGGGATCCCCATCGGCGCAGAGGGCCGGCTGTACGACGTGATGATCTGGCCGCTCTGGGAGCATTTGGAGATGTTGCGTTACGACCAGGTCGTGCATGTCTTCGGCTTTGGCGCCGCGACGCTATTGATGCATTGCTTACTGGCCAAGAGCCTGCGCCTCCCCGCGGCGGGCAAGGTGGGGCTGGTGATTGTGTTGCTCATGGCGGGCCTCGGGGTCGGCGCCTTCAACGAAATCGTGGAGTTCATCGCCGTGCTGTCGTTGCCCAAAACCGGTGTAGGCAGTTACACGAACACGGCCATGGACTTGTGCGCCAATTTCGTCGGCGCGATCCTGGCGGTAATCTATCTGGGCCTCCGCGGCCGGCTGACCAGGCCCGTCCAGCTAGTGGATTAGAACAACAGCCCAGGACCACCGGGATTGCGGAAATGAATGGGGCGGACGCGTCGGCGGCCGATCATCCAACCTCAGCACCTAATCTCATAATCCTTCCAATCCACACAATCCCGCTCCCTCTTCTTTATCGTCCCTGCAGCCGCCTTACTCGCCGCCCTCTGCCGGCTGGGCCGGAAGGCTGAGAGCGAATGAGTCGTTCACCCTCGCCATGCCGTTGGACACGGTGAAGGCCGTAACCTCATCCACGTGCACGCCCGTTCGCTTGAGCCACCATGTCGTCGTATCGACCAGAAACAATCCCTCCCCGCGCGTATTGATCAGGAGCCAGTTGCCGGCCTTGCGAAGCTCCGTCGGCCAGCAGTAGTAGTAGTCCGGGTGAAAGACGACGAAGCATTCATTCGCGTCTTTGTCATACGCCCAGACCGCCCCTTTGAAGAAGGCCGTGTAGACAATGTCACCGTCGGCGAGTTGATCGTTGACTGAGGCCCGCTCTGGGTGACGGCCCGGGAGACGCCGAATAGTCATCGGGCCATCCGTAACGTCCCCGTTCGCCTGCGCCCAGAAGTAGGGAGCATACATCACATTGCCCGCATCCCAGCGTATGGCCTCTTCATCCAAGTAGCCGTACTTATGCTTGAAGGATTCCAGAAAGGCCCGCTCAGCCGCGAAACGTGAGTCGTTGAAGTTCGCCGACGGCTGCACCTCCGTCAGCGGATTGGTGGCTTCGTGCGACCGGATCAAGGCCAGCGTGACGACCTCGGCGGCGCGGGGGTTAATCACTCCCAGGTACGTTGTAGAGAATCCGGTCCCACCTTCGGCCCCAACCAGGACAATGGCTTGATCATCCTGACCGTAGAGATCTAGGGAGCCCAGTCGGGTCACGTCAAGAACGTCCTCGCACGGCACGTCGACCCGTTCACCGGAATCCCACTCAATCTGAATGCGATACGTCGCCCGCTCCTGAAGGTCGATCAAGACCGTGCCTGTCCGGCCTGGGCCAGCCTGGAAGGGGTATTCGTAGTGGTCCGAGCGCCCCGGCGAGGTAATTAGGAAGGCTACAGGTATTACGACCTGCTCATCCCCGCGATTCTCCGTCCGGGCGTTGGACTTCTCTCTGCAGCCCATCACCAGGCAGGCGACCAATCCAACAGCAAGTAAGCGCTTTGCGTACGTCACGGCTTAACTCCCCTCTGCGGCTACACGGTTAGTTTCTTTGTACGCTTCACGCGTCGTTCTGTCAATCGCCTTGCTCGAAGCGTCCGATGTAAATGTCCCAGACTTCCAGCCAGGGCCGAACGTTGCATCGGGCGGCCCAGGTGTCGTAGAGGGCGGATAGCTCGGCGACGATCTCCGGGTGCTCGGCCGACAGGTCGTTGAGTTCCGTGCGGTCGGCGTCCATGTCGTAGAGCTCCCAGTCGCCGGGGTGCTTGGTCTCGAGCTTCCACTTGCCGCGGCGGACGCACTTGTTGCCCTCGTGCTCGAAGTACAGCACATCGCGCAGGGGCTCGCCGCCGTCAAAGGTCGGCTGCATCGAAAAGCCCTCGCACGGCTGAACCGCGTTCCCGTCGCGTTGGGTCGGGTAGTCAGCCCCGGCGACGTCGAGGAAGGTCGCCATGATGTCGGGGAGCTGGCCGGTCTGGTGGCGAAGCCGGCCGCTGTGGGCCGCGTCGATGCCGGCCGACCAATGGACGATCAGCGGCGTGCCGATGCCGCCCTCGTGCACCCAGTGCTTGTACTCGCGGAACGGTGTGTTGGACAGGTTGGCCCACGGCACGCCGTAGCTGCAGTAGGTGTCCTCGCCGCCGGGCCAGATGATGGGCGTGTTGCCGCCCTTGACCGGGCGCCCATCGCGGGTCAGGGCCGGCTGCCAGGGATGCTCGCCGCCGTACTGCTGGCGGGGCACTTCGATTTCCTCGGCGCAGCCGCCGTTGTCGGCCAGGAAGACGATCAGCGTGTTGTCGAGCTGGCCCGTCCGCTGGAGCGCATCGATCACGCGGCCGATGCCCTGGTCCATCCGGTCGATCTGCGCGGCGTAGACTTCCATGCGGCGGGCCTGCCAGGCCTTGTGCGGCTCGTCGGCCCACGGCGGCTGGGACGCGTCGCGCGGCGTCAGACGCCAACTCGGATCGATGATGCCCATCTGCACCATCCGCTCCAGACGCTGGGCCCGCAGCATATCCCAGCCGGCGTCGAATCGCCCGTGATACCGGGCGATGTCCTCATCCGGCGCATGCAGAGGCCAGTGCGGGGCGGTGTAGGCGAGGTAGCCGAAGAACGGCTGATCGGTATTCTCCCGCGCGTGGTCCTCGATGAAGCCCACCATGCGGTCGGAGAAATCGTCGGTGATGTTGTACTCGCCCGTGCGGGGCGATTCGATGCGGTCGTTGCCGTCGGTCAGCGTGGCCGCATCGTAATAGCTGCTGGCCCCGGTGATGATGCCGTAGTAACGGTCGAAGCCGCGCTGGCGGGGCCAATTGTGCTTCTTCTCGTCCAGGTGCAGCGTGACGTGCCACTTGCCGGACATGTAGGTGGCGTAGCCGGCGGCGCCGAGGGCTTCGGCGATGGTGGCGGTGTTGGGGGACAGGTCGCCGACGTAGCCGTCGATGTCGAGGTCGTCCATCATGTGGCCGACGCCGGCCTGGTGGGGATGCAGGCCCGTCAGCAGCGATGCCCGCGACGGACAGCACCGTGCGGTGTTGTAAAATTGCGTGAACCGCAGGCCGTGATAGGCCAGGCGGTCGAGGTTGGGCGTCTGGACCTCCCCGCCGTAACAGCCCAGATCGGAAAAGCCCATGTCGTCATTCAAGATCAGCAGGATGTTCGGTCGGTCACTCATGGCCGAAATCCTACTGACCGGCCAAATGGAATGCTACACTCGTCGCTCGGCGAAGACACATGGATCGCCCCAGCTTCGGCAAGTTCCCAGCATCTCTGGAGGGACGCGCTTGTTGCTGCCATGGGCGCGACCTATAATGCAACGCACGTCGAGGCCTTGATATAGGGAGCCACGATCATGTCTATGAAGTCTTGGGTTGTTCTGGGTGTTGTGGGAATGTCTCTGGCGGCTCCGGTCGGCTGTAAGCGCGACGTCGTACTGCCGCCGCAACCGCGACCGGTCACGGTGATCGAACTCCGCGTGTCCGAGCCGTCGCGATCGAGCCGGATCATGGGCGTGGCGGAGGCCTGGGCCGAGCAGGACGTCGGCTTTGAGGTGCCCGGCCGCGTGATCTTTGTTGTCGAGGAGAACTCCCTCCTGCAGGGCCGCTGGGTCGAACAGGGCAAGGTGATCGAAAAGGGCGACGTGCTGGCGCGCCTCGACCGCGACCCTTACGAGGCCGCCTTGCAGACGTCCGAGGCGGAAGTCAGCTACGCCGAGGTCAACCTGAAGAACATCTATCCCGCCGAGCTTGAACAGGCGGAGGCCCGCAGGAAGTTGGGCGAGGCCACCTACACCCGCATGAAAGAGGCCTACGATCGCAACGTGGCGACGATTACCGAGTTGGATGAGACCGAAGCCGAACGCGACGTCGCCCGCGCCGGGGTGGCCCGGGCCCAGGCCCAGATCGAGGCCGGCCGAGCCGGGGTGGAACGCGCCGAAGCGGGCCTGACCCAGGCCAAGCTGGACCTGTCCTACACGACGCTGTTGGCGCCATTCACCGCGGAGGTCGCCAAGGTAAATATTCGCGTCGGCGGCTATGTCAGGCCCGGCGACCCGGTCGCTCATCTGGTGACGATGGATCCCATCAAGATCAACGTGACCGTCTCGGGCGAGACCAGTCGCACGATCAGCACGGAGGATGCAGCGGATATCTTTATTCGCGGCCGCGCCGAGCCCTTGCCGGGGTCGGTCTATCTGAAATCCACCACCGCCGACGCATCGACCCGCACCTTCACGATTACGCTGGTCACGAGGAACCACCGCGCCCCCGTCAACAAACCGGACGACCCAGCCGTTTACGGCCTGGCGAGAATCGAATCGACGTTGCCCGTTATCCGGCTCGACCCCGACAACAAGGCCTCGCTGTGGGTCGATGAACCGAGGTGCTTGCGCAAAGACGACAAGGGGTCCTTCGTGTGGGTCATCGAAGGGATTTCCAAGATGCAGGCCATCGACCCGGCCCGACCGATCTACACCGTTCGGAAAGTGCGCGTGACGCCGGGCAAGGGCCGCTTCAACCTTCAGGGCCTCTATATCCTGCGCGACCTGGCCGATCCCGGCGACCTGACCGATGACCGTTTGCTGGTCGGCGACCCGCCGGAAGGGCTCGCCGACGGCGATCGGATTGCGATCCTTCCCATGGACTGGGCGCTGCGGCCAGGCGCGTTGGTCCAGGTCCAGTTCCGCCGAGATAAGGTGGCCTCCGGGTACTACGTGCCTTTCTCGGCCGTGATGCCGACCGGCGAGGATGGCGGGTATGTCATGGTCGTCGACCCCGAAAGCAACGCCGCCCGCAAGACCCCCGTGAAGATGCGTGAGACGGTCGGCGATCTGGTGCGCATCGAAGGCGCCGACCTGGCCGACGGCGTGAAGGTCGTGGTGGAGGGCGTCCATTACCTGCAGGACGGCGAGGGTGTCAGCATTGTCTCGCGGGAGGCAAGGGCGCCATGAGCCTGACGTCCTTTACGCTTCATCGCAGGTCGGTGGTGCTGGCGATGTTGGCCGTCGCCGTGGCCATGGGGGTCTTTCGGTTTGTCACCATGCCGCGTCGCGCCGATCCATCGTTCACCATTCGCACCGCCCAGGTCATCACGCAGTGGCCCGGGAGAGACGCCGAGCGCGTGGAGCGGCTGGTCACCGCCCCGCTCGAGAAGGCCATCAGCACCATCGAAGACCTGCGGATCGAGAAGTTCCGCTCCACCACCACGCGCGGGCAGTCCGTCATCTACGCCGAACTGAGCGCCACCATGTCCGCCGACAAGATCTCGGAGACCTGGGAGAAGGTCCGCGCCAAGGTCGAGCAGGCCCGCCAGGAGCTGCCGAAAGACATCGTCGGCCCCATCGTCAACGATGATTTCGGCGACCCGTCGGTGATGCTGCTGGCGATTCACGAAAAAGGCCGCGGCAAAATGCAGCGGTACACGATGCGCGACATCGAAATCTACGCCGACTATATCTACGATGCCATTTCCCTGCTGCCGGGGGTCTTCCGCGCCGAGATCAGTGGCGTCCGGCAGGAGGCGATCTATCTCGAAACGACTCAGGAGAACTGGGCCGGCGTGGGGTTGACCCTCGACGAGCTCGGCAAGCTCCTGACCGCCCGCAACATCACCGCCTCCGGGGGCAGTATTGAGACCGATCGTATTCGTATCGCCGTCGAGACGACCGGCGAGTTCGATGCCGTCAGCCAGATCGAATCCATCATCGTGCGCTACGATGCCTCCGGCGCGCCCATCTATCTCAAGGACCTCGGCATCACGGTTCGGCGCGATTATCAGGACCCGCCGACGATCATGGCCCGTTTCGGTGACACCGAAGGAGACATCCCCTGTGTGATCGTGTCGTTCGTCATGAAGAAGACGGGCGTAAAGGTCACCGACCTGGCGGAGCAGGCCCGGCAACTGCTGCACAGAATGCAATATGTCGACAAAGCCATTCCGCCCGACATCGCCATCGACACGGTCTTCGACGAATCGGTCTTCGTCGAGAACAAGATATCCGACTTCATGGTCAACGTGCTCCAGGCGATCGCCATTGTCGTCGCCGTGGCGATCCTGATGGCCGGTTTTCGCTCGGCGGCCGTCATGGCGGCGGCGATTCCGTTCGTGATGATTATGTCGATCGGCATCTTCTCGTTCCTGGGCGTCGATCTGGAACAAATGTCCATCGCCAGCCTCATCATCGCCCTGGGCATGTTGGTCGATAACGCGGTCGTCGTTTGCGACAACGTCCGCCGCTTCCTCAACGAAGGCCACAGCCGTATGAAGGCCGTCATCGAAGGCGTCCGGCAGATTCAAATGCCTACGCTGATGGGGACGTTGACGACCGTCTTCGCCTTCCTGCCGATGGCGTTTCTGATCTCGGGCGAAAAGGGCGAATACGTTTACTCCATTCCGACCGTCGTGTCGGTGACGCTGTTGAGCAGTTGGGTGTTGGCTCTGACGATCACGAGCCTGATGGCCTACTGGATGATCCGCCCCGATCCTCCCGCCGGGGCCAAGAAGCCCTCACTGGTCGGGAAGTTGATACGCCTGCTGCGGCGTCGCAAGGGCGCGCCGCCGGCCGAAGCGGCCAAGCCCCAGACCGAATCCGGCACACCCCAAGCCGAATCGGGCCTGATCCACGCCTATGGCAAGATCAGCGGAGTCTGCCTGGGCGCCAAACCCCTGGTGTTGGGCATCACGGCGGTGCTGCTGGTTGGGGCATGCATGCTGCCGATCGGCTCGCAGTTCTTCCCCGATGACCTGCGCGACATCCTCTACATCGACGTCTGGCTGCCGGAAGGGTCGTCGCTCGAGATGACCAACCGCGCGACCGGCCAGGTCGAGGACATCATGCGGGAGCTGTCGCCCTACGAGGATGAGTCTTTCAGCGGCGAACGCCTGGCCAGCTACTACTCATCGGTCGGCGGGTCAGGGCCGCGGTTCGCCCTCGGTGTGGACCCGCAGCCGGCGCAGTCGAACTACGCGCAGATCATCGTCCGCACCACCGACCCGACCGTGACGGACCGGTACGTCCGGGAGATTCGGCGAGCGGCGGCCCGAAAGATCCCCGGCGCTCGTGTTGTCCCGAGCAAACTCGCCCTGGGGCCCTCCTCTGATCCGATCGGCATTCGCGTCTACGGCACCAGTGCGACGGATCCGGGATTCGCCGACATGGCCAAGCTCCGCCAGCAGGCTGACAAGGTCAAAGCCCTTGTGCTCAACACGCCCGGGACCTGGAACGTTCACGACGTGTGGGGCGATCCCGGCTACCGGGTGGACGTCAAGATCGACCAGGACAGGGCCAATCTCGCCGCGGTCAGCAATGCCGGCATCGCCGAGAGCGTCAACGCCTATTACTCCGGCCATCATCTGACGGTCTATCGTGAAGGCGACCACAAGGTACCCGTGTTCTTCCGACTGCCCCCGGCCGACAGAGGACAAATCCACGACGAACGAACGATGTTCGTCGAGGGGACGGCGGGCAAGGTGCCTCTGGATAGCGTTGCCGAGATGCAGCCGAAACGTACTATCCAGAAGATCGAGCGGCGTCAAAAGAACCGCATGATCGAGACCCGCGCCGAAGTCGATGACGGGCTGCTGGCTAGCGCCGTCCTCGCCGGGATGATGCCCAAGCTGAATGAGATCGAAGCGACCTTCCCCCCGGGATACTCCATTGAAATCGGCGGTGAACAGGAAGACACCGTCGAAGCTCAGGGCGAACTGGTCTTCGCTTTCGGCGTCGGCGTGATGCTCATCATTCTGGTGCTGATCTACCAGTACAACAGCTTCATCAAACCGTTCATCATCCTGGCCACCGTGCCCATGGGCGCCATCGGCGCCTTCCTGGGGCTGTACGTCACCGGCAACGCGTTGGGGTTCATGCCGATGCTGGGATTGGTGTCCCTGGCCGGCATCGTCGTCAACACCGGCATCCTTTATATGGAGTTCGCCGAGGAGAAGATCCGCAACAAGCTCATCGCCGGCGAAGACCTCGCCCAACAAGGCCAGAAGAGCTGCAACGGCCTGACGCGCGCGGCGTTCCGCGGGTGCCTGGTCGATGCCGGCAAGCTGCGGCTGATGCCGATTCTGCTGACCGTCAGCACCACGGTGGGCGGGCTGATTCCGCTGGCGCTATTCGGCGGGCCGCTGTGGGAAGGAATGTCGTGGATGTTGATCTTCGGCCTGATCGTCGCGACGGCCCTGACGCTGCTGGTGCTGCCGGCTTTGTACGCATCCCTGGTGGAGTATGTCGGGCTGACGCTGGTCAAGCTTCCCCAACAAGACGAGGAGTAGCCCGCGCCCTAGTGCGGATCGGTCTGCTCGCCGCTGCGGTACATCGCCGCCAGCCGAGCGACCAGGATCGCCAGAAACAACGGGCCGACGACGGCCTCGGTGACCGCCAGCGATTTCGCCCACGGCGCCACGGGGATGAAGTCGCCGTACCCCAGCCCCGTGATCGTGATGAAACTGTAGTACGTGTAGTCCCCCATGGCGGCGTTCGGCGTCAGCCCCGTGATGGCGTCCGGGTCAAGCAACACGACACACTCGTAAGCGGACGCCCAGACGAACCCCAGCAACAGATAGGCGCTGACGGCTTGACAGAGCATTTTCCCCGTTACGCGCGACGTTTGGAAGATATTGGCCAGCATCAGCACCGCCAGATAGAGCAGGAACACCGCTATCAATGCGCTGGCCAGAACGTCGAGCACAAGGCCAACGTCCCACAAACGGGTCAGCCAGTTCAGCACGATCACCGGCACGCCGAGCGCCGCCACCACAGTCAACGCCCGGCGGTTCTGGTAGACCGACATCACGGATGCGATCCCCACCAGCGTCAAGAACACGCCTGCCAGCAGGCCCGCGACGGCCATTCGCTCCATCGCCGGTTGGATCAGCAGCAAAGCAAGCAGACCGATCATCAGCCACATCGGATGATTGTAGCGGCGCCGAGCGACCGGTCGGCTGGAAGAGGTGTCGTTCATCGCCTCCGATCCTAGGCGAAAGCGTTTCCCTGCGTCAAGTCAGCTACTGGTTGGCAGGTCGAAGCGGGCGTGGACCATGGCGAATCGATCGCATGTGTCGTCGAACGCTACCCGGGTCCGATCGCTGGTGACCAGATGAATCGTGTCGCCGTCGCCGTCCCCGCCGACCCGGTCGGGCCGAAGCGTGTGAAGGAGGCCGCCCTTGAGTCTCTCCGTGCCGGGCAAGTCCCAGTTGGCCGTCACCTTGAAGCCGTCCGCCTCGTCCAGGCGCCACAGATGCAGGCGCTCGGCGCCCGTCGCCCGTCCGGCCAGGTACCACCGGCCGTCGCTGCCGAGGAACATCCGCGCCGACTCGACGTCGATGCCGGGCTCGAACGTCTCGACCGACAAATCGGGCGAAATGCGCGAGATATAGAACGCAAAGGGCGTCTCTTGAGTGGCCTCGTAGGACTCATCTCCGCCACGGTGCTTATAGGCGACGAGGATGCTGCCGTCGGCTGCTTCGACCATGTCCCACAGCTTGGTCTGGCCGAATGTGCGCATCAGCCACGGCTGGACGGTCCACTGGCCTTCCATCAGGTCGTCGCACCGCGCCAGTTTCACCAGCCGCCAGTTGTAGTGCGGCTCGTTGGGCTCGACGGCCGGGTCGAGTTGGGTCGATTGCAGCACCACCAGCGCCTTTCGCCCGCGGACGATAATGCCCACGTAGCCGAAACGGCCTTCGGGCATTTCGAAGCGGCTCTTCCGCCACGAATCGGCGGCCGCATCGTAGAACACGCAGATCATGGCGTTGGGGAAGCGGGGCATGTGGTTGCAGTCTTCGGTGTGGATCAGCAGGTGGTTGCCGGCTGCGTCCACGCCCGTGCCCAGGTACGCGCACGTGCCGTCGTAGCAGCGGGTCCACGTATCCAGGTCCATGCCCGGCTCGGATCGCCACAGCGTGACATAGTTGAAGTGTCGCGGACTAACGGTCCAGAACCGACCGAGATGATCGATGCAACTGGTATAGACGCGCGGGTCGATCACAGCCATCTGCTCCCACGACCCGCCGGCGGACAGATCGCGACGGAAGATCACCCCATGATCGCGCCACACGTCGCCGCTGTTTTCGGGCGTCTGAATCTCGTTGGCTGCGAAGTACAGAACGTTGTCGTACTTGAACAGCCGCGCTGAGTTCCAGCCGTGTAACGTCGTCGCGCCGATCTCGTCGACCACGCATTCAACGGTTACATCAATCATTCCTCGCTCCTTCAGCGTCCGTAGGAAACGGGAATCCTAACCCCCTCTCGGGCGATGGGCAACGGATGTCGCCGGCAAAAGCGAAGGAAATCGACCCGTCGTGATCTTATGAGTTCCTCTCACGCGGCAGCGGGTGTTTGGCTGGGTGTCCAAGAGCAGCTCGCCCACCCATCCGCAGCAGGCGGGTGCAGACACGGGTGGGCAAATAGCGATTTGCTTTGTGAGATAGTTTGTGTTAGTAGTGTGTCTCGTATGCAGCCCGGTCGAGTTCGCCTAGGCCGGGCCGTTCAAGTTCATGGCGTGTTGTGAAAGGATGTAATAATGCCGAAGTCAAAACTATCCGGTTTCTCCCTCGACCAGCTCAAGGCCGAAATCAGTCGGCGCATCGTTGAGATCGACCGACTCATCAAGCAGCGCAACGAACTGGAGCGTTTGTTGAGCGAGATCAACGGGCTCACCGGACGTCCGGGCCGCAAGGTCGGGCGGAAGAAGAAGCCCGGCAGAAAGCCTGGCAAGAAGGCTGGCAGAAAGCCCGGCAAGAAGGCTTCCAAGAAAGCCGTCAAGAAGGCCGGCAAGCGCGGGCCCCGCAAGGGCGGCGCGAGCCTCGGCGATATCATGGCCAAGGTGCTGGCCGGCAAAGCTGGCGTGAAGGTTGCCGCCGTGGTCAAGATGGTGCTGGCCGCCGGGTACAAGACCAAGTCCGCCAACTTCGGCGGGCAGGTCAGCCAGTGCCTCCGCCTCGACAAGCGGTTCCGCAAGGTCCGCCGCGGCGTGTTCGCGCTGAAGAAGAGCTAACCGTCACCCGAGCAGGGGGGGCGCGTGCGATGGCTGAGCAACCCGACCGTCCTACCGGCGAGTTGTCGATCGATACGCCGTCGGCCGACGATGTGCCGGCCATGGCGGCGTTCTATCGTGATCTTTCGCCAGTGGTCGTGCGCGCCTATCGCCCCTATGGATGGAAGGTGACCGAGCCGTCCCTCCGCGATGGTCCGTTCGCGCGCCTGGCCGACGGCGACGAGGCGGCGCTGATCTTACGAGACGACGCCCGCGCGATCTGGGGCCATGCGTTTCTGTCGGACGTCAAGAGCGGCGCCGCCCATTTCGGCATCGGCATTCATCAATCGCTGCTGGGCGGCGGCCTCGGCCGAAAGCTCATGGCCGCCCTGCTCGATCAGGCGGGCCGCGAATTGCAGTTGAAGGAAATCCGCCTCACCTGCGTACAGGACAACGCCGCCGCCGTGGACCTCTATCTGTCCTTCGGCTTCGAGAAAACCAAAGAGTTCATCGAAGAAAACGACGGCCTACCCTACTTCGCCATGCGGAAGCTCGTAAGCGACGGGTAACCCGCAAGGGCGGGCAATGCGTAGTGCGGAATGCGGAGTGGCGATACACCATCCCGCATTCCGCACTACGGCCGATTCCGCTCGACCATCTCCGTCAGACCCGCGCCAACGGTAAAGGCGGTCTGGAGGAAGGCGGCTTCGTCTTCGTCGTCGCCGAGGGCGAGTTCCAGGCTGAGCGGCTTGTCGTAGGATGACGCCGCGATCAAGGCCGTCAGGCGGGCCCAGTCGATGTTTCCGCGAAACGGCGTGCGGTGCTGATCGCCGCTGCCGTCGTTGTCATGCAGATGCACGGCGATCAATCGATCCTTGAGGCGATCCAGGTGGGCCGCGCCGTCGGCTTTTGGCAAGTTGCCGTGGCCGCTGTCGTAGCACATCCCGACGGCGTCGGCGGGGAAGCTATCGAGCATTCGGCCGATCGCGTCCATCGGGCCGTTTTCCAGGGCGATACGGACGCCGGTGGCCCCAACGTCGGCGCGTAGCTCGTCCAGCGAGCGATGCAGATGATCCCACCCGGATTGATCATTGCCCCCCGGCACGTGCATGATGACAACTCCGCCGCCGAGGTCGGCCGTCATCCGAAGACGGTTGCGCACGAGGTCAACACCTCCCTGCCGCTGGGCGTCGTCCGACGACCACCAGCACATCGTCGGCCCGACGGCCCCGTGCAGGTCCAGCAGCTTCAGGCCCAGCTCGTCCAACTGCCGCTTGATCCGCTCGACGTCGACGGGGGTGTAGACCAGGTCCGTCATGCTCTGATGGCCCCAGTGAACGTGCGAAAAGCCCGCCTCGGCGATCCGCCGCAGGTGCGGGTGCGGGTCGTTGGTGTCGGATAGGTAGTCGGTCCTGACTGCCAGCATCAGTTGGTTTCCTCGCCAACGGCCCCGGCCGATGCGCGTGGGCGCAAGGGCGCGCGTCGCCCTTGGGACGGCCGGCTCAGGGCGTCGCTCGCTCGCCGGCCTCCGTGGGCGCCGGGGCCGGGGAGGCCGGGAGTTCCTTCGTCTCCGGCGGGCGGGCGGTTCTTACGGAGCGTATTGCCGGTGAGGTCGTGGGCGCCGGCCCGGTGGTTGGGGGCGATGAGACCATAACCGGCACAGGAGCTATCGAAGCTGACTCGGGCGCGGCAACCCAGAAGAAAGCGGCGCCGCCGGCAAGGACAACAACGATGACGATGATGATGGTGGTTGTGATTTCGGTCTCTGACATCTGCGTGATCCTTTTCCTGGCGAGGCCCTCTCCTCAGCCGCCCTGCGCTGTTCATTGCCACATAGCTACTCGGCGCGGAGGGATTCAAGGGCCTTTTCTGCGGCCTCCTTGACCGCGGGAGTCTCGTCCTGGGTGATCGGGGAGATTGCGTCGATGGCCCGGGGGTCACCGATGGCGGCCAGCGCCTTGATGGCATCGCGGCGTAATCGCCAATTGTCCGAGTCCAGGCACGCCAGGAGTCGATCGAACATGCTCGAATCCCCCATGCGCGCCAACGCGATGGCGGCGCGGGCTCGGATTTCAGCATCGCGATCGTCCAAGACCGTCCGCAAGGCCTCTTCTGCCACCGAGCCGGGAATCGGGCCCAGCGCCACCGCAGCGCGGAGCCGGACTTCAGCATCGGGATCGTCCAAGACAGTCGGCAATGCCTCTTCCGCCGCCGAGCCGCCAATATCGCCCAGCGCCGAAGCTGCCTCACGTCGCAAGGCAACGCTACGACTGGTTAGCGCGTCGACCAGAGCTGGAATCATGTGCTTCCGCAGGGCTTTCACGGTCCGCCAGGCCTCTAGACTAACAGCATTCCCCGAATAGCGCACCCATCGCGATGGCCTCCAGGCCATCGTCTCGTCCGTCAATAACGCCACGACGTACGGCGCCGCCGCCTCGGCGTCCTTGCCCTCCAGGCTGCGAACAGCCAGGCACGCCTGCGCCCGGGACTGCGGATCCCAACTTGCCAGGTGCGAAATATACTTTTTGGCATCGGCTGACGTCTCCGGCGGGACATCCCACAAGCTCGGCATGTGCGCCGGAGCGCACCCAATAGCCCACATGCACATCGCGACCGCAACAAGCTTCGTCACGTTTCTCATGTCCAATGCTCCAACTATCCGCAACGCCGTCCTTGTTATCGGCGAGTATAGCACCGTTCACGACGAAGGCAATCCGCCATGATCGCCTTCTTGACGACAGCTCAGCGGACATGGTAGGCATATCGCCCATGAATGCGATGACCCCACGCGAACGTTTCAAGGCGATCATGAACTTTCAGCCGTTCGATCGGCTGCCGGTGGTGGAGTGGTGCATGTGGTGGGACGAGACGACCGACCGCTGGGGCCACGATGGGCTGGCCGACGACCTCCGCGGGCGCGACCTGCAGCGACACTTCGGGCTGGATATCTGGGTGCAGACCGGCATCGGCATGGGCCCGGTGCCCAACGTTACCATCATCGAGCCCGTCATTCGCACCATGGACGAGTACGTGGCCCTGGTCGCCGGCGGGCTCTATCCGCCCAACGACCAGGCCGTCGACCCGGCGCATTGGCAGCCGTACCTCGGGCCCCAGGCCGCCGGCGACATCGTTCTGTGGATGACGCTGGACGGGCCCTTCTGGTGGCCGCGGATTCTGCTGGGCGATCAGGAGATGCTGCTGATCTATTACGACGATCCGGAACTGATGCACCGGATCATCGCCGACATGACGGCCTACCACCTCCGCACGGTCGACGAGGCGGTCAAGATCGTCAAGCCGGACTTCATGACCTGGGCCGAGGATTTCAGCTACAAGCACGGGCCATTGATCGGCCGCGATCTGTTCGACGAGTTCAGCGCCCCCTACTACCGGGCGGTCAGCGACCGGCTGCACGAATACGACATTCCGTGCATCGTCGATACCGACGGCAACCCGACGATCGCGGTCCCGTGGTTTGTCGATTGCGGCGTGGATGGGCTGCTCCCCTGGGAGGCCCGCGCCGGCTGCGACGTGGCGGCCGTCCGCAAGCAGTTCCCCAAACTCCTGATGATCGGCGGCTACGACAAGACCGTCATGTCGCGCGGCGAGCGTGCCATCCGAGCCGAGTTCGAACGCCTGCTCCCGACGGCCCGAACGGGCGGCTTCATAATAAGCTGCGACCACCAAACCCCACCCGACGTCTCGCTGGAAGACTTCCGACTCTACGTCCGCTTGTTCCACGAATACGCCAAAGCGGCCGCCTCATGACGAACAACCCGATGGGCCACCTACGGCTTTGGCTGCGCCAGCGCCCCAAGGTCTAGTCCAGCACGTTTGCCTCTCGGACCGTTCCGTCGTCGCCGAACTCGAGCGTGAGGCGGTAAGAAAAGACCATTAGCGCCTTGGGGTTGTAGCCCATGTAGCCGACCTCGTAAGTAATGGTACTGGTCCGGCCGGTGTCTTTGTCGGTGTCTTGCCAGTCGGGCGGGCCGAGCAGGTCGACCACCTCCTGCGTTGTCAGGCCCTTCAACGGATGCTGGGCTAACAGGTCAACGACCATGTGGCCGCGGGTCCCGGCATCGGCAGCAGCCCACGCCGCCGGTGAGAAGGGCTTGGGGTCATACCCGTGGTAGGTCTTCCAGTAGGCGCAATACCCCCAGTAGCCGACGCTGCCGACAATGATCAGCAACGCCAGCAACGCCAGCAGAACAACATGTGATTTCGTCATCATCGAACTCGCTCCTACCGAAGCCCGGCCACCCAGTCTGCAACGAGGGAGGCCAGTTGGTCTTCTTTGCCGGCGAAGTAGTGGTCGGTGGTCTTGATGATCTCGACGGCCAGGGGCGCGCCTGGGTGGCGGAGCTTTTCGAGCAGTTCGACGTTTTGCTCGATGCCGGTGGCGTAGCCGGCGTCGTCGGAGCCGAAGATCGCCAGGGCTGGGGTTGTCAGCTTCGGCCAGCTCGATTCGGCCATCACGTCGGGGTCGCTGAAGGCGAAGACCCCCGCAATGGTCGGATTGTCAAACATCGACAGGAATGCAGCCGCACTGAGGAACCGTTCTGGGCGCATTGCGGCGGGATCGGCTTCGACGAGCTTGCGGGCTTCGGCCAATTGCTCCTCCAGCGGGGGGTCGCCGTCTTGGCGCAGATTGTGAGAGAGCGTGTCGCCGGGTGAGAGCACGATCAGGCCGACCAGATCGGCGTCGGTCGCCTGGGCGGCTACGTGTGCGACCTTGACCGCCCCCGCGCTGTGACCGCTCAAAACAATCCGCCTGGCGCCCCGCTCGCGGGCGAAGGCCAGCCACGCGTCCAGGTCGCACGTACACTGGCTGAAGATGTCCCGCCGTGTGCCGATCTGCCAGCTCTCGCGCTGCGGGCCCGCGCTTCGGCCGATGACGTAGGCCTCCGCGTCGTGGCCGCGCGTGTTGACGGTCAGAAAGCTCACCCCCACCGCCGTCAGCGCCTCGGCCAGTGGATTGATGAACGGCTCCTGGTAGAAATTGCTGCACGCCCCATGCACGTGCACCACACACGTCGACCCGCCGTCGGGCGCAGCGAACCACAGCCCATGATTCACCAACCCATCGGCCGTATCACACGCAACAAGTTCCGCCTTGATCGCCATTTTGATCCCGCCTGATTTCGTCTCGCTTCTAGACCAGCCCCGCGACGCGGTTGTCCATGGCTTGTTGGTCGGCGGTGAAGGATAGCAGGCCGGCGAGGTTTAGGAGGGAGTCCAGGCCGATCTGTTTGGAGGCCAGGGCGTCGGCCCAGTTGGCGAGCTTGGGGATCTTGCCCTCGGCGGCGCTGGTGGCGAGCTGATCGGGCGTCCATCGCGGGAGAAGATCGCCGCAGTTGCGGTCGGCCAAGAACGTGACCAGATCGTCCGGCCCCATCGAATCGAGGTCCTCGGCCTCCAGCGCGTCGACGCAGGCGATGAGCGCCTCGTCAACATCCCAAAGCGTTTCGAAACGGACGGCCGCCGGGTCGACGCCGTCGGCGAAGGTCGGTTGAAAGTCGACGCCCGTGCGGTCGGTGAGCTGATCGACCTCGAAGCCGGGGTAGAGGAAGTCCTTGGCGCTCTTGGGCGGGATGGTCAGCACGTCGACGCCGAGGGTGTCGCGGACCTGCCCGCCGCTGCGGATGCTGGCGGCGATCTGGCGGGCGGGGGTTTGGCCGGCCTGGCGCAGCTCGCGGATGATGCGCTGCGAGGCCATCATCGCCCGCTCGCCCACGAGCGCCCCGTCGCCGAGGCCGTTGTCGGCGGTGAAGGCGCCGAGCCGCCCCATGAACACGTTGACGAACTGCGGCTTGGCGATTCGGGCGATCACATAGTTCTGCCTGGCCGAGAAGCCCAGCGTGTGGTTGACCGGAATCCCCTCGGCCGAGAGGCGCTGCGTCGCCAGCACGCCCGCCGGGGTGAAGGGGATCTTGACGATGAACCGCTCGGGACAGATCGCGTGGTATCGCTTGGCGGTCGCGACGGCGGCGTCGACGTCGTGGGCGAGGTCGGTGTGCTCCTCGACGGAGACGAACGCGTCGAACTGCTCCACCAGCCGCAGGCCGTGATAAGCATTGAGGATGAAGGCCAGCTCGAGCAATTGCTCGCGATCGGTGAGCTTGGCGCCTTTGAGCGCCGCGGCAGCCTCGGGTACGAGCGCGTCGTAGGCGCCGGCCTGGATTTCCTTGTTCAGCAGCGTGTTGTTGGTCGTCAGGGCGGTGAACTCATCGGTGTAGAGGTGGCGGATGTCGGTGATGTTGCCGGTATCCAGCCACAGTTCGCTGCCGAGCTCGCCCGCCCGCCGCCACATCCCGTTGGTGCCGAACTGCCCGCCGCGCTTGCCGAAGTGCGGGGTGAAGTCCTTGCGGATGAACTCACTGATTCGGCCCTCGACGCTTGCAGCTAGTGACATGGGTCTGGCCCTTTCCGCCGGCCGATGTTGGGCCCGGTCCATACCACCTTAGCGGCCGGGCGGGCGCGAATCAAACTCCCATCGCAAGCCGCGACCGCAACGGGCGAACGGATTCAAGGAATCGCCGCCCGCTCGCCGATACACGGCATCAGAGCCTAGCTGCCCGCACACACATCTTTGTGCGCAGAGAGAGGCAATGCACGAGACGCCACACCGACATATGGGCCCCCTCGGTCCGCCTCCGCCGGCGCCCGAGCCGGCGTACTATGGGGCCGGGCCCATCGACCTGGCCGGCCACAGCGCCGAGCAGGTTGTGGAGATTGTCCTGGGCGTGCTGTGCGGCCGCATGTCGGCCGACGCGGCCTGCCGGGCGCACGGCATCACGCGCGGGCAATACGACGTGTGGCATGGAAACTTCGTGGAGATCTGCTGGCGGTGCGCCCGCCAGAGGGGGGCCGTGGCGACCGGTAAACTGCGCCGGGCTCGGGACCAACTGGCGCCCCGTCTGCGGGAGGCCTTTGGCCTGATCCGGGCCGAGCCGCCCAGGGACATCTGGGCATGGGCCAACGAGCGGCTGGCTTCGGCATGGCGGCCGAGTGGACCGCTACCCCTTTGCGATGTTAGTTTTTGTTAAATAGTTTCTTGCAGAAATTGGCCGCGAAGACCCCACAATGTAAGAGAATTACGAAAAAACCTACTTCTCAAGATGACTTCCTGGTTGTCTTACTTGGCGCTCGCACTTACAATAGGGTAGGACAACAGAACACATCTTACTAGTTGTGGAATCCGGTATCCCGCTGAGAATGCATATCTAAGTCGAAGCGCGGGAACACGTCGCGTAGGGAGGCGCACCGGAGAGAGAGCCTATGGACTACATCAGCACAAACAACCCCGATGTATCCGATCTAGAAGCAGACATTGTCGGCCCGGCGGGTCTTGCCGGGGGACAGACACTGGCCGACGGCACGAAGAAGTGGACGCCCAATCAGGTGCTCTGCATTGTACTTCGTGGCGTATGCGGCTTTGAGTCGGTGGCCGATATCTGTCAGCGAGAGGGCATCACGCGGGAGCAGTTCGACGCGTGGCGGAGGAAGTTCTCGCGGGCGTGCCAGACGTGGGCGACAGAGAATCAGCCGACCGACGCCCAGGGCTACCCCGTCGACGCGTACCCCGCAACGGGCTCGGCGGAGGCCTGAGTCACCGGGGGGTGGCTGTTAGGCGGCCCGATTCTAGCCGGTGTCAAAACGGACCACGTGTCCCTTCAGATTGGCGAAACGAAATTGCACGTACCCCTGACGCGTGTTATTCTCGCAAGCGACTGAATAGTAAACCGTTAGGGACGGCCCATCTTTGTCGGCTGAAAATATTTCTTTCGCATAGCTGACCGATTTGAGCCGTCCTCTTTGACCGATGGTTGCGGCGATCATCAGCCCAAGTTGGTCTATCGGCAAATTGCGCTGCAGGTTCGGGTGCATCATCACATAGGCATCGCCGGGGCGATCCTTCAATAGATACGTCAGCAGTTGCTGGCCCCGCTGACGGTAGAGCTGCGTGTCGGCCAAGCCGGTGAACCAATCGTTGCCAAGTCGTTCGCTGGTGACCTCGAAGCTGTCGATCTTGCCGTCGCGAAAGACCACGTGCGATCGGGCAGCGCCCTTCTCGAAGTTCACGTTCGCCCGGGTGTCGATCCGCTGGGAACCGTTGACATCGGTGCGCTTGACAAGAAGACCGTCCGCGCTGACATCGATGAATTTCCCCAGGCGCGTCTGGATTGCCGCCATCCAGGCGGCCAGGACCGGTCGGTCGATGTCGTCCCGCGCTTCGGCGGTCAGCAGGGCCAGCACCTTGTCCGGATCGCCCGATCCGACAGCTTTGAAGAACGCTCTCTGAGGTTGGGTGCCTCGGCTGGTGGACCACAGCCACTGCCCCCCCACCAACAGGGCAACCGCCACGACTGCGATCACTCCCACTACGGCGAAAGTCTTCATCTTCGGATCCTCAGGCCTGCGGACGGCCCGCACTTTCGGGCGACATTCCACGGCCCCCCCTTCGCGCCTACAGGCGCGCCGCCCCAGTGCCTTCCGCCGCCGGCCGGATGTCGCCGTCTATTTCGCCGCCGCCACGAAGCCCTTGACCTTGCTGATGAAGCCCGTCGTCCCGCCGGCGACGTAGCCTATCATTTTCCCCAGCTCCTTGCCCTCGGCGTCGACGACGATCATCGTCGGATACGCCCGCACGCCGTACTTCTGGGCCAGGGCCTGGTTCCGCTGTTTCCGCTGGGCCGATTGGGGCTTGCGGCGGGGGAAGTCGACCAGCACCAGCACGAGATTCTTGGCTGCGTATTTGTGAAACGCCTTCTTCGAGAAGACGTCCTTTTCCATCTTGATGCAGGGCGGGCACCAGTCGCTGCCGGAAAAGTCCAGCAGCATCGGCAACTCCAGCGCCGCCGCCAGGGCCTTGGCCTGCTCGTAGTCTTCGGTCCACTTGCCGTCGTAGGTCAGCTCGGGCAGGGACTCTTGCAGGCTGGCCAGCAGCTTGCCGGTCTCCTCGTCGCCGGTGGCCTGCATCAGCAGCTTCTTGCCGTTGCGGCTGACCAGCAGGACACGACTTTCCTTGTCGACGTGGAGCTTGCTGACGACCTTGGCGAACCTCTTGGCCTCGGCGTCGTCGGTGTCGGAGATATCCATATGCACCGCGACTAGGCGAGTGTGGGTCAGCTTGATGAAATCGGCGTCAGCGAAGAGGCCTTCCTTGACGGTCTTGGCTTTGTCGGCCGAGTCGGTCGCCACGATCAGCACGGGGCGCTTGGTCTCCTTGGCGGCCTTGCCGGCGGCATCCAAGCTGCTCATCAGGCGCGGCTTGGTTTCATCGACGGGGCGCTGGTCGATGATGTTCTGGGCATTGACAATCCATGCCTCGGCGCCGCCGCGACGGTAGCCGCTCTTGCCGATCACGCCGCCCTTTTCGTCGAGGAACAGAATCGTCGGATAGCCCGTGACGCCGTACTTCTTCCGGAGTTTCTGGTTCTGCTTCTTGAGCTTGGCGGGCAGGACTTTGGATCTGGGGAAGTCCAGGACCAGCAGGATGACGTTCTCGCCCGCCCACTCCTTGAACGCGCTGGTGGAGAAGACTTCCTTGTCGAGTTTTTTGCACCACCCGCACCAGTCGCTGCCGGTGAAGTCCGCCAGGATCGGCTTGCCGGTCGCCTCGGCCTGGGCCACAGCGTCGTCGTAGGACGTCAACCACCCCGCCGCCGCCGAAGCCGGCCGGTTCACTGTCAGCACCACCGCCGCCAGCAACAAGATCGCGACAAATATTCCAAGTTTGCGCATGACGCACCCTTTCATCATATCACACCGCCCGCCGTCGCAGCCGACAGGGCCTCGCGCCTGTGCGCAGCCCCATCCGCCGACGATCGGAGCCGGCGGCCTATAGGTCCACTTAATTCTAGTTACTCTGACCCCCAGTCACAAGAAAACCCAACCCCTTCTGCCACGCACGGGGCCAGTCTGCAGTGCGCAGGCTATCCCCAGGGAACGTTCGGCCCATAAGAAACAGGAGCAGGATTGTGGGATTGACAGGATGAGGGGATGCTTCTTTGGGGTTGCTCCCTGTGCTGTCCAGGCCAGTCGACTATAATGCGCGAGCACATGAAAAACTTAGGGGCTATAGATGATCACGACGCCGATTGCTAGCATAACCAAACAAGATATCGAAGGCTTGGTGACTAACAAAGTCATAGAAAGCCGCTACATCGAGTACAAGCGAGACTTGCCGACGAGCAAGGGGGACAGTGACTTCAAGTGCCTGGCTGAAATCTGCGCTTTCGCCAACACTGATGGCGGGCACATTCTCTTCGGAGTACCTGAACATCAGGGGGTTCCGATTCCGCCTCTCGGACTTGGTAGTATTGATGTTGACCAAGAGAAGGAACGCCTGAAGAACCTGATTCGAGACCGTATCGTCCCTCGATTGGCCTCCCCCGAGATGAAAGTCATCTGGGACCTTCAAAACGGGCCAGTACTGGTCCTACACATACCGCGGAGTTGGAGTGCGCCGCACATGGTGACCGGAAAGAAGTTGTCGTTCTACGTTCGAACGAGCAGTGGAAAGGACCCCATGGATTATCGACAACTCAATGATGCCTTTCTCGTCCGGGGCGAAACATCAAGGCGACTTCGACAGTTTCGCGACGAACGCGCGGCAAGTCTCTTGGGGTCTAACATCCAGTCCCCCATTGCGCTTCCCTCTGAGCCGTTGGCCCTGTTGATCATCTACCCGCTGAGCGCCTGCTCCGAAACGTCGTTTATCAACATGCAGAACTTCAGTCCACGCGACGTGCGTCTGCCACCGTTAGGATTCGACGGTGGGGATCGTCGGTACAACATCGACGGGTATCTGGTCTACTATCAGGGAAGGGGCGGCCAGCAGTTGCGCTCAGGGTATTGCCAGTTACATAGGAGTGGGGTGATCGAAAGCGCATCGTCTGCCGTATTTGTAGACACACAGCATGGTCGTATGCTTTCCATCCCTCTCTTCGAACGGTACACGGTGGAAGCCGTGAAACAGTATCTGGCTTCGCTTGAAGCCCTGGAGGTCCAGTTGCCAGCCTTCGTCATGGGAGCCATCGTGGGCGCAAAAGGAATGGGCCGCGCCGGAGGGTACAGGGATGATCATCCGATAGATCGCGACATCGTCACGCTACCCGACGTAATCGTTGAAGATTTTTCTTGTGACGTCCCTCGAACTCTTCGTCCCTTATTTGATGGTGTCTGCAACGCCTGTGGCCTACCTGGCAGCACCAGCTACAACGAAGAAGGGGAATGGCAGGCCCGAATGTGAAGAGATCCACAACGTTCTTCGCCTTCATCGCATCCCAAAGGCGCGTGTGAACTTCACTTCACATGGATCTCCCGAGCCCTTCGGAGTGTTTGGCGCAGACTCTTACCCCAGCTCCCGACCGGCGGCGGCCACGATCTCGGTGATGGCGCGGTCGAGGTCGGGGGGGATGGGGTTGGCTTCGGGAGCGGCTAGGAGGTCGTCGCGGCGTTGGCGGCAGCGATGTTCGGTGTCGGTTGCGCCGCCGTCGGCCCAGACCTGGTAGAACTGGCGGTCGAGCAGTTTGGGGAACCACAGCTCCTTGCGGAAGTGCTCGGCCGTGTGCATGCGGTCGATGAACGTCCCGCCCGGGCCCGCGTCGACGATCTCGGAGAGGCCGAATGCCTCGTCGGAGAAATCGATCTCGCGCAAGGCCGACTCGACGTAGGCGATCACCTCGTCCTGGAAGATCAGCATCTCCAGGCTGGTGGCCTGGTCGACGCCGGAGATGCCCATGTGCCCGAAGACATCGGCCCCGGCCGCCGCGGCCAGCATCAGCGTCGCGCCGGCCTCGAGGCCCGCCTGGCCGTCGGGTCGCTTGGAATCGGTCAGGCCGACGTTGACGTAGACGGGCAGGCCGTAGTGCTTGCCCATCTGCGTCATGGCCACGCCGAAGATCGCCTGCTCGGGCCCGGCGAAGATCAGTTGCGTCGTCTGCATGTCGAACGCGTGACAGATGCCCCCGTAGCAGACGCCCATGCCCTCGCGGATCAGTTGCGTGATGCAGACGCCGGCCAGGATCTCGGCGTTCTCGAGCGCCATCGTGCCGGCCAGCGTGGCCGGGGCGCTGAGGCCCATCTGCGCCATCGGGCCGATGGGCACGGGCAGGTTCAGCCGCGCCGTCTCGAACAGCAGATCGATGCCGTCCAGCGGGAACCGCAGCGGGCTGATGGGCTCGAGGAACGGATAGAAGATCGGATATTGCTCCGCCGCCCGCTCGTCGCCGCGAAGCGCGATTGTCATCTCGACCAGGTAGCGGGCGGATGCGCGGTCGTGCAGCCAGAAGTGGATGGGCTTGGTCGTATGGCGGATCATTTCGGCCATGACGGCCACGCAGCGATACGCCGGCGGCAACTCCTGCGGATCGGTCATCGCGCCGACGATGTTGATGTGGTCCAGCGCCTCGCCGACCCGGCAGGCGGTCATAACGTCGGCGAGCGTGGCGTAACGCCGCTGGCCGCCGGGCGTGTCCACCCACATCGCCTCGCCGGCGATCGAGTTGTAGTTGCGCTTGCCGGCGCCGAACTCGGCGGTCTTGTCGACGTCGCGGCCATAGATCGTGAACCGCTTGCCGGCCGACGCCAACGACCGGTCGATCAACTCCGGCGGAATGCGAACAATCTGCGTGTCACGATCGACGGCCGCCCCGGCCTCGACGAAACGCGACAACATCTCCTCGTGCGGCACGTGCACGCCCACGCGCTGGAGGATCTCGCGAGAGGTCTCATCGATACGATGGATCTGCCGGTCTGTGAGAGCTTGGGTCTTCATGGGAATGCTGAATGATAAATGCTGAATGGTGAATTAGGACAGCAAAAGAAAGGCCGCGCCCGACCGTTTTCCGGCAAGGCGCAGCCGATTCAGCATTCAGCATTCAGCATTCGCCGTTCGGCGTTAGCCGCTAGTCCTGCTTGACGAGCGTTTGCTTGCTGCGGGTGACCTGCAATTCGACGTTGGCCTGGCGGTTCTCGAACAGCGAATAGGAAATCTCGATGAGTTCCTTAGCCTCGTCGGGCGTCATCGTGCCGACGGTGATCATGTCCTGCGGCCGCAGCGTCGCCCACGAGAACGCCAACCCAACAAATGGATGCAGCCGGCCGGCTGCGAAGGGCTTGATCGTGATCACGGGATTCTTGGCGTTGCGGATGATGTGGTTGACCCAGTCGATCTCGATCGGCATCATGAACCCGGCCGCATTGTAGATCGAGATATACGTGCCCACATCGAGCTTGGTTTCGTCGGCGAAGACAATGCTCTCCGGCTCGTGGGTCGACAGGCCCGGGATCATGTCGCGCTCGCGGATCATGGCGCAAATCTTGTCCATGCCGCGGATCACGCGGGCGCGCTTGTCCAGCATCGTGTCGGTGCTGGAGGTGTGGGGCATAACCAGCGACGAGCCGCGCTTGGCCTCCAGGTCGAAGATCTCGGCGTTCTTCGCGTCGGCCTCGGGGCTTTCGTTGACGTCGATGCCGGGCGTGGAGATGATGATCATCTTCCTGCCCGTGCGCTGCTGGGCATCCTGGACGGCCTCGTACATCCGGTCGTTGGCGATGAAGCCCACAATCGCATCGATGCCGTGCTCGAGGAAGACCGCCAACACGTCGGCAATCTGGGAGACCGACCGGTCGCTGATCAACTTGTCTCGCGAGGGGCTCTGATGCGAAAAGCCCAGGAACCAGTTCGTCCCGATCAGCATGCGGGGCAGGGACAGGTCTTCGACCATCGTGCGCGGAAACTCGGGCATTATGCTCTCCTTTTACAGGATCGTTCTCTAACGCGGCCAGTGTTAACTACAATCAGGCATTATCAGGCATTCAACCTATCGGCATTATACTATCTTTGCCAGAATTTCAGCCGGAAACCGCACAAAATCCTGCCTCTATCAGTGTTTGAGTGGGTGGGCCCGGGGGTTTCATCCCCCTCGGCTGGCGGCGATGCCGAGCGGCGATCTGTCCATGGGGTCTTGCGGCGCGAATTGCGCGTGCACATGCACTCGCTTAGCGGTTAGGCTGATGGCATGTCGGACGACGCTCACAAATTGGCGTTGCATGACGGGCATGTGCAAGCTGGGGCGACGATGGCCATCCGCGACGGCTGGTGGCTGCCGGAGACCTACGGCGATGTCGACGCCGAAGTCGCCGCCGTCCGCGCGCGGGTGGGCGTGTTCGATCGCTCACACCTGGGTCGGATTCGCATCCAGGGCGACGGCGCGCTGGATCTGCTCGAGCAGGTCTGCACGGCCGACGTCGCGCGGCAGGAGGATGACACGGCCTTGCTGACCGATATCCGCGACGAGGCCGGCGGCGTAATCGACACGGGCTTTCTCCTGCGGCTGGAGCCGTTTTGGGTTTTCACATCCAACGCCGCTGCGCGCGAGGCCGTCGTGGTGCGGTTCAGCTCGCCGGCCGACTCGCTGGGCGCCAAGGTCGACGACCAGACGTTCAAGACGTCTATGCTGACGGTGGCCGGCCCGGGGGCCCCGGAACTTCTCGACGCCTTCCTGCCCGAGAAGGTCTCCGCCCTCCCGCGTCGGGCTGCACGCATGGGCATGATGATGATCGCCCGCTACATCGCCATGCGAACCGGCTCGACGGGGCTATGGTCGCTGGAAGTCATGGTGCCCAACATGCTCATCGGCGAGGCGTGGCGGCACATCATGCAAAAGGCTTCCGACGACGGGTTGCCCCTGATCGGCACGGCCGCCCAGGACATCCTTCAGGCCGAGGCCCCCCTCGCCTGAGGGGCTGGGGGCCGGCCTTGACTTGCCCACATCGGCCGTCGATGATGCTCCTTTTGAACCCGCGCGAAATGCCGCTTTTTGTGTAGCACGGACCCCCGCCCCGCCTCCGGGGCCAGCGGCCCGCGCTTCGAGGAATCGCATGCTGGAAAAGGTCCAGGAAGACAGACTCAAGAAGCTCGAGCAGGTCCGCCAGCTCGGCGTCGACCCCTATGGCGGGCGATACGACACCGCCGAGCCGATCGCCGACGTGCTGGCCCGCTTTGGGGATGACGCCGAAGGCCAGACCGCCGACATCGCCGGGCGGCTGATCCTGCGCCGAAAAATGGGCAAGATGATGTTCGCCCATCTGCGCGATCAGTCCGGGCAGATGCAGATCGCCATGCGAAAGAACGACCTGGACGAGACGACCTGGCAGCTGGCTACGCTGCTGGACCTCGGCGACATCATCGCCGTGGCCGGTCGGCTCGAGCGGACCAAAACCGGCGAGATCACCGTCTGGGCCGACAAGCTGACGCTGCTGTGCAAGAGCCTCAACCCCATGCCGGAGAAGTTTCACGGCCTGGTCGACACCGAGACCCGCTACCGCCAGCGCTACCTGGATCTGATGGCCAACCCCGAGTCGATGGAGGTCTTCCAGAAGCGCATCGCCATCATCGAGCACATCCGTGGCGCGCTTAGGGGGCGCGGCTTTATCGAAGTCGAAACGCCCATGCTGCAGGCGATCTACGGCGGGGCGGCGGCCAAGCCGTTCGTGACCCATCACAACGCCCTGGACTGCGACCAGTTCCTGCGGATCAGCCCCGAGCTGTTCCTCAAGCGGCTGCTCGTGGGCGGGATGGAGAAGGTCTTCGAGATCAACCGCAACTTCCGCAACGAAGGCCTGTCCACCCGCCACAACCCCGAGTTCACGATGCTGGAGCTTTACCAGGCCTACGCCGACTACAACGTGATGATGGAGATCACCGAAGAGCTGATCGCCACGGCGGGCGAGCAGGTCGCCGGGTCGCTGCAGTTGCCCTTCGGAGATCGGACGATCGATTACACACGGCCCTGGCCGCGGAAGACCTATGCCGATCTGATGGCCGAGCACGCCGGTGTGGATATAGCCGACGCCGACGCCGTGCGGGCCAAGGCGCGCGATGTGGGTGTCGAGGAGGCCGGCAAGGACGACGCCGTCGTCGTGCATGAGATCTTCGAGACCGTCGTCGAGGCGAAGCTGGCTGCGCTGGATACACCGGTGTTTGTGGTCGATTACCCCGCGGCCCTGTGCCCGCTGACGCGGCGCAAGGCGGACGATCCGAGCATCGCCCTGCGGTTCGAGCTTTACATCGCGGGCATGGAGATCGCCAACGCCTACACCGAGCTGAACGACCCCGCCGTCCAGGAAGACAATCTCGGCGGCCAACTCCGCGGCGAGGACGCCGACGAAACGATGCGGGTGATGGACGAGGATTTCATCGCCTCACTCCGCCACGGCATGCCGCCGGCGGGGGGGCTGGGTATCGGTATCGACCGCGTCGTGATGCTGCTGACCGACCGCACGAGCATCCGCGACGTCATTCTGTTTCCGATGCTTCGGCCCGAGCGGGCGAAAGGATAAATCGCGGCGATGTACAAGCTGCTGCTCTGCCTTCGATACTTGCGACGCCAGCGGCTGGCCTACCTGGCCGCGGCGGGGGTGGCCCTGTGCGTGTTCATGATGCTGGTCGCCGTCAGCGTGATGAACGGCTTTCTCCACAAGGTCGAAAAGGCCGCCAAGGGCCTCCACGGCGATATCATCATCGAACCCAACGGCCTGCGGGGGTTGAAGTTCTACGACAAGCTCGCCGAGCGCGTCGTCGCCGAGGTCGACGCCGTCCAACACGCGTCGCCGTTTATTCTCAGCTACGGCATCCTGCGCGTGCCGGGCCAGGACCACTATCGCCAGACCGTTCAGATCGCCGGCATCCGCCTGCCCGACCGCGCGAAGGTCTCCAACTTCGAGCAGGGCCTGTTCGTCCAGAGAGACTGGCCCGAGCCGACCTTCAGCCCGCCACATAAAGACATGCAGAAGCGGGCGGCCGAGCATCGCGAGTTGGTCACGGCCATCATCGAGCGCGAAAAGGCCGGCCGAAATTTCGCCGACCTCCCGGCCGACAAGCAGACGCTCGTGGATCGGCTGGAGACGGCCAGGAGCTTTCTCCTCAAGGGCTGGGCCAACCTCGAAAACGCCGACACCAACGCCAAGCTGCTGGCGGAGCTTGAGGCCCAACTGGCCGCCGCCGACGCTGAGGGGCGTGATTCGCCCTATCTCGAAGCGCGCATCCAGGAACTGGAGATGAGGACCGTCGAGCCGTGGCCCAACCACGTCATCCTCGGGCTGGGCATGGAGGGGATGGGCTTTCGGACCGACCAGGGCGAGACCGTTCGCGTGCTCGGGCCGGGCAACAAGGTCACGCTCTATGTCTTTCCGCTGGGCCGGCACACGCTGACGGATATGTCGCCCAACATTCAGCGGTTCACCATCGTCGATGACTGCTCGACGGATGTGTACAGCTTCGATTCGCAAACGGTCTACGTGCCGTTCGACGCGCTGCAGCGGCTCAACAACATGGGGCCCGTCCCGCGGGCCGACGGCACGGTCGCCCCGGCCCTCTGCAGCATGGTCCACGTGAAGGTCGACGAGGCGTTTGCCGACTGGCGGGCCGTCCGCGCCGTTCGCGACGAGGTCCGCCGCGTGGTGGCCGATTTCTACGAGCCCGCCCAAGCCAAGAACATCAACGTGCTGACGTGGCGCGAGAAACAGGACAAGCTGGTCAGCTCCATCGAATCGCAACGGATGCTGGTGATGATCATGTTCGGCATCCTGTCGCTGGTGTCGGTGCTGCTGGTGTTCGTGATCTTCTACATGGTCGTGGCGCAAAAGACCCGCGACATCGGCGTGCTCAAATCGCTGGGCGCATCCGGCAACGGGGTGGCGGCGATCTTTCTGGCCTTCGGGGCCGTCATCGGGCTTGTCGGCGCGATCGTCGGCGCGATCGGCGGCTGCCTGTTCATCCACAATATCAATGCGGTCCACGATGCTCTTTACAATTGGCTGGGCTTTCGCGTCTGGTCGCGCGAGAGTTTCTTCTTCGACCGCATCCCCAACGAGATCGACGTGTCGGTGGTGTCGCTGGTGGTGGGCGGGGCGATTGTCGCGGCCGTGGTGGGCGCGCTGGCGCCGGCGATTCGGGCCGCCCGCATGGAGCCGGTGGAGGCCCTGCGCTATGAGTAAACCGGCCATCCAGACCCACGAGCTGCACAAGTCGTACCGGCTTGGCAAGACGACGCTGCAGGTGCTTCGGGGCGTCAGTTTTCGGGTGGCTGCCGGCGAGTTCGTCGCCATTGTCGGGGCCTCCGGCAGCGGCAAGAGCACGCTGCTTCACCTGGTGGGCCTGCTGGACCGCCCGGACAAGGGGCGCGTCGTCCTCGACGGCGTCAAGACCGACAAGCTGTCGGCCGGGCGACGCAACCGGTTGCGGTGCGAGGACGTGGGGTTTGTTTTTCAGTTCTACCACCTGCTGGGGGAACTGAAGGTGATGGAGAATGTCCTCCTGCCCGCCCAGGTCGATACGTCGATCCTCGCCTGGCCGAAGCGGCGCACCGAGCGGCGCGCGCGGGCGGCCGAGATCCTCGACGGTCTGGGCCTGGGCGAGCGGCTGAGGCATCGGCCAAGCGAACTGTCCGGTGGCGAACGCCAGCGCGTGGCCATCGCCCGCGCCCTGATGAACCAACCGAAGATCCTCCTGGCCGACGAGCCGACCGGCAACCTCGACAGCAAGACCGGCAGCCAGATCATGGACGTGCTCAAACGTTTCCACACGGACGCCGGGCAGACAATTGTGATGGTGACCCACGACGTGGCGCTGGCCGAGTCGGCCGACCGCGTTCTGCACCTGCGAGACGGGCAACTGACCGACGCATAGGATTCCGCGCAACCAGCAAGGAGTAACGGAGATGGCCAAGACCAAACCGACGCTGCATCTGTCGACCCTCGAATTGCATCGTCACCTGATGGCGACCAAGCCGCCGGCGATGAGCTTCCGCGGGCGGACCAAGAAGCATGTCGCCGCCTGGCAACGGAAGCTGCGGGGCAAGCTCAAGATGATGCTGGGTTGGGACAATCTCCCTCGGGGCAAGGACCGCTGCCCGCTTAAGGTCCGCTCCCTGTGGAAACGCCAGACGAAACTCGGCACGATCGAGAAGATCGTCTTCACCGCCGAGCCGAAGTCCGACGTGCCGGGCTACATCTGCCTGCCCGCCAAGGGCAAGCCCCCCTACAACTGGTTCATCTGCGTGCAGGGGCATTCCACCGGCGTGCACAACTCCATCGCCGTGGACTTCAAGACCAACACGCGGCGGATCAAGGTCGAGGGCGAGCAGGACTTTGCCATCGGCTGCATGGAGCGCGGCATCGCGGCGCTGTGCATCGAGCAGCGGGCGTTCGGCGAGCGGTGGCTGAACTATCCGAAGTACCCGAAACTCACCGGCTCGTGCTCGGGCGCCGCCACACACGCGCTGCAGCTTGGGCGGACGCTGATCGGCGAGCGCGTTTTCGACGTCGACCGCGGCATCGACCTGCTCGCCACGCGAAAAGACGTCCGCATGAACACACTGGGGCTGATGGGCCTGTCGGGCGGGGGGACGATCACGACCTTTGCGTCGGCTCTTCTGTCGCGGCTGAAAATGTCCATGCCCGCCGGCTACTTCTGCACGTTCAAGGATTCGATCATGGCCATGCCGCATTGCGGCTGCAATTACGTGCCCGGCCTGCTGACGGTCGCGGAGATGGCCGACGTGCTGGGCCTGTTCGCGCCCAAGCCGGTCGTGGTCGTCACCGGAAAGGACGATCCGATCTTCCCCATCCGCGGCGTGCGAAGCGAGTTCCGCCGTTTGCAGGGAATCTACAAGGCCGCCGGCGCCCCCGACAACTGCAAGCTGGTCGTCGGCGACGGCGAGCACCAGTTCTTCGCCGAGCAGGGATGGAAGGCCATGTTCAAGGTGGGCGGCCTCTAAGGCGGCCAAGCTTGGGAGTAACGAGATGGCATACAAACCAAGTCCGTTCGATCTGACGCCGCAGATATTGCACGACCACATGATGGTCACGGGCAAGCGGGCGATGGGCTTTCGTCCCAGCGTCGACGGCAAGAGCCGCGCCGCGCTGTCCGCCTGGCAGCGGAGGCTGCGGGCCAAGCTCAAGACGCTGATGGGCTGGGGCGAGCTTCCTCACGGCGACGATCGCTGCGGGTTGAACGTCCGGTCGCTGTGGAAGCGCAAGGGCAAGTTCGGCACGATCGAGAAGATCGCCTTCACGGCTGAGCCCAAAGCCGACGTGGTGGCCTATGTGTGCCTGCCCGCCGGCGCCGAACCGCCCTACGAGTGGTTCGTGTGCGTGCAGGGCCACTCGACCGGCATGCATAACTCCATCGCAGTGGACTTCAAGACCAACCGCAAACCCATTCGGCCGCCCGGCGACCGCGACTTTGGCATCCAGTGCATCAAGCGCGGCATTGCGGCGTTGTGCATCGAGCAGCGAGGCTTCGGCGAGCGCAAGCTGGTCTATCCCGAAGGTCACGAAAGCTGGGGCGACAAGGAGGCCGCCTTCCACGCCCTCCAGCTCGGCCGAACGCTGATTGGCGAGCGGGTCTTCGACGTGGACCGCGGGCTCGACTACCTCGCCACGCGCGACGATGTGCGTCTGCGGAAAATCGGCGTGATGGGCAACTCCGGCGGCGGGACGATCACGACGTTTTCAGCCGCCATCTTGCGGCGACTCAAGATGGCCATGCCATCGTGCTACTTCTGCACGTTCGCCGATTCGATCATGGCCATGCCGCATTGCCCGTGCAATTTCATCCCCGGCCTGATGCAACACGCCGAGATGGCCGAGGTGCTCGGGCTGTTCGCCCCCAGGCCGGTTGTGATCGTTGCCGGCAGGACCGATCCGATCTTTCCCCTGGCCGCCACGCGGCGCGAGTTCGCCCGGCTGAAGACAATTTACGCCGCCGCCGGCGCGCCGAACGCCTGCAAGCTGGTGGTCGGCAACGGTGGACACCGTTTCTACGCCAAGGGGGGCTGGGGCGCGATGATGAAGCTGGGCGGCCTAGGGCGTTGACGGGCTGCGGGCGCGCCCATAGGCTTGTGTGTGGAATGTTCCGTAAGGTCTTGCGATGGCCGAGATGACGCTGGGACAACTTGCCGAACGCATTGGCGGCCGTGTCGACGGCGGCGGCGATGTGGTCATCCGCGGACTCGCTCCGCTGGAGACAGCCGGGGCTGACGAGGTCGCCTTCCTGGCCAACGACAAGTATCGGCGCTTCATGGGGCACACCCAGGCGGCGGCCGTGATCGTGGCCGACGACTACGACGGGCCGGGTGAGACTCTCATCCGCTGCGACGATCCCTACTTCGCCTTCCGCGAGGCGATGGTGACAATGGTCGGCTTCAGCCGGCCCGCGTTCGAGGGCATCGACGCGCGGGCGGCGATCCATCCGGAAGCGTCGGTGGCCGCCAACGTGCGCATCGGCCCGTTCGTGACCATCGAGCGCGGCGCCGAAATCGGTGACGGCACCACACTCTACCCCGGCGTCTACATCGGCGAAAAAGCCAAGGTCGGCCGCGACTGCATCCTGCATGCCAACGTCGCCGTCTACGACCACAGCATCCTGCACGACCGCGTCACGGTCCACGCGGGCAGCTCGATCGGCCAGGACGGGTTCGGCTACGCCACCCATGACGGGCGCCACGAGAAAATCCCCGCCGCCGGCTGGGCCGAACTCGAGGACGACGTGGAGATCGGCGCCTGCTGCTCGATCGACCGGGCCACCATGGGCGTGACGCGGATCGGGGCGGGCACGAAGTTCTCCAACAATATCACGATCGGCCACGGCGCCAACGTGGGCAAGCACTGCCTGCTGGTGGCCCAGTCGGGCATCGCCGGGTCGACGAGGGTGGGCGACTATTCCGTGTTCGCCGCCCAGAGCGGGGCCGTCGGGCATATCACCATCGGCGAAGGCGCGCGGGTCGGCGCCCAGTCGGGGGTGGTCAGCGATCTGAAACCCGGCGAGGAAGTCCTGGGCAGCCCGCATTTCCCGGTGGCCCGAGCGCGGCGCATCTATGCGACGTTCAGCAAGCTGCCGGAAATGCGCACCGCCATCAAGAAGCTGACGCGCCAGGTCAACAACATGCTCCACCGCGACCGCGACCGAGGCGACAAGTGACCGGCGAACCGATAGGTCTGATCGCCGGGGGGGGGCGGCTGCCGATGCTGGCGATCGAGGGCGCCCACCGGGTCGGAAGGCCGATGGTCGTCGTCGGGCTGCGGGGCAGTGCGGACAAGGCCCTCAAGGAGGTCGCCGATGACTTCGCCTGGGCGGGCGTGGCTCGCCCGAACAGATGGATTCGAAAGTTCAAGCGTCACGGCGTCCGCGAGGTGATGATGCTGGGCGGCGTGCAAAAGCGGAAAATGTACCTGCCGTTTCGCCTGCTGTGGAATGTGCCCGACCTGCGGGCGATTCGGGTATGGTACGGGACCGTCCGCCACGATAAGCGCGACAACGCCGTGCTGCTGGCGGTGGCCGACGAATTGGCCAGTGAAGGGATCGAACTGGTGTCGAGTGTGACATTCTGTCAGGAACATCTTGCCGATGAGGGACTGATGACCCGCACACCCGTGCCCGCCCGCGCCGAGCGCGACGTGGCGTTCGGGTGGCATATTGCGCGGGCCAGCGCGGACCTGGACATCGGCCAATCCCTCGCCGTCAAGGAATGCGACATCATCGCCGTCGAGGCGATAGAGGGCACGGATGCGATGATCCGCCGCGCGGGCCGGCTATGCCGCACGGGCGGCTGGACGATGGTCAAAGTAGCCCGGCCGAATCAGGACATGCGGTTCGACGTGCCGACCGTCGGGGTCGAGACACTGCGGCGACTCAAAGACGCCAAGAGCATCTGCCTGGTCCTCGAGGCCGACAAGACGCTCATCATCGACAAACCGCAGGCGCTGGCCCTGGCCGACGAACTCGGCATTGCGGTGATCGGCATGCGGGCGGATACGGTGGCGGCCAGCGCAGGCCAGGCGCCACCGGGCCCGACGGACTGACCCGTCAGTGGGTCGGGACGAATAGGTCGAGGGCCTCGACCCCGTTGCGGGCGTGCAGGCTGGCGGCGAACGCGACGTGCCGAAGACGCCCCAGGCTCATCGCCGCCAGAAACTTCGGCGTCAGGTCCAGCGGGAACTTGCACTCCAACCGACCGAGGTAGGCGATCACGTCGCCTCGACGCATCCGAGAAAGCCTGTCGACAATGTCGCTTTGAGTGATGCCTTGCATGACATTTTTCTTATCGGACGTAAAAGGGGGCCGATGTGTTGGAAAAATGTGGATAACCAGTGGAAGATCACGATAACTGCAGATAGTTACTAGAGTTGAAATTGCGAGATAATTGTCGGAATCCTGTGGGTGTTTGCACGATCTTCGACGAAATAGGCCCGACGACCCTGACCAGCAGACCATGCCCCCCGCGACAGACGATTTCGATTTCGACCTGCCTCAGTCGCTGATCGCCCAGCATCCGCTCGATAGCCGCGACGCTTCGCGCCTGATGGTGCTGCGCCGCGCGACCGGTGAGGTGGCCCATCGGACGTTCTCCGACCTGCCGCACCTGCTCCGGCCGGACGACCTGCTGGTGATCAACGACACGCGCGTCATCCCCGCGCGGTTTTTCTGCAGGCGGGCGACGGGCGGCAAGATCGAGGGCTTGTTCACGCGCGAGACCGCCCCCGGGCAGTGGGACGTCATGCTCAAGGGGGCCGGGCGCTGCACCGTGGGCGAACGGCTGGAGCTGATCGGCGATGATGTGGAATTGACGCTTGCGGCGAAACTCGGCGAGGGCTGTTGGCGCATCACGATCGAGCCGGCCTGCCCGGCGGTGGATGTGCTCGACCGCGCGGGCCGCACGCCTTTGCCTCCCTACATCCGCCGCCCGGACGCATCGAACGACACCGACGACCGGCAGCGCTACCAGACCGTCTATGCCGATCAGCCTGGAGCCGTGGCCGCCCCGACGGCCGGGCTGCACTTCACCCAGGCCGTCTTCGATGCCCTGGCGGCCCGCGGCGTGGAGACGCTGACACTGACGCTGCACGTGGGGTTGGGGACGTTTCTGCCGGTGAAGGTCGGTCGCCTGGCCGACCACCAGATGCACGCCGAGTGGTACGAGCTGTCGGCCGCCGCCGCCGAGCGATTGAACGCCGCCCGTCGGCAGGGCCGGCGGATCGTAGCCGTCGGCACGACGAGCGTCCGCGTTCTGGAAACCGTTGCGCGCGACGCGCCGGCCGGCGGGGACCTGTTCGGCCCCGCCAGCGGCTGGACCGACATCTTTCTTTACCCGCCCGCCGAGTTCCGCGCGACCGACGCGCTGATCACCAACTTCCACCTACCCCGCAGCACGCTGGTGATGCTGGTGGCCGCCTTCTGCGCACCGGGCGAGACGGGCGGCACGCAGATGATCCTCAACGCCTACGCCCAGGCCGTCCGCCAGGGATACCGCTTCTTCTCCTACGGCGACGCGATGTTGGTCGATTGAGGATTGCAGATTGCGGATTCCGCTTGGGCTCAGGTCAATCCGCAATGCGTCTAGAACGTATCGACCAAACTCCGGACCTTCAACTTGCGCCGGAGTTGATCTTTGGTCATTGGTTTGACCGGCGATGCGATCACCGTGCGCGGGCGGCCCGGCGACAGGTGAAAATAGTTGTCGCCAAAGAGCACTTCCGTCCCGGTCGAATCCAGGTGGGCCCACAGGGCCGGGCGCTTGGCCTTGAGCGTGATCTCGAAGCACCCGCCTTTCAGCGACTTGACCGTGGTGGCGATGGCTGGGTCGGGCAGGTCCATGCGCTTGGGTTTGGCGAACATGACGAGATTGTCCGAGACGCACTCGCTGCGGAGGTGAAGCTCCAACCACAGCAACAGGTTCTCTCGGCCGAGCTTGGCGAGTGGGTCGGACAGGTCGATGCGCTCGACGCGACCGCTGGCGTCTGCGGGGCAACTCACGCGGCGCGTGTCGCGGGCCAGTTCATGGCCGTCGACGGTGGTCAGCCGCCAAACGAGCTTGGCCGAAGCGGCCTTGGGCAGTTCGCTGGTGACGTGGACCTCGACCAGGCCGGTGTCGTCTTTCTCGACAGCGCTGACCAGGACGGGGGCGTAGAAGCGCCGGGCCGCGTAGTGCAGGGCCTTCCATCGGCCGAAATAATCGAGCGAGGCCCAGCTCGCCACCGGCCAGCAGTCGTTGAGTTGCCAGTACAGCGCGCCCATCGCTTGCGGCACATGGCGCCGCCAGTGCTCCACGGCGGTCTTGATGGCCAGGCCTTGCTGGATCTGGCTCAGCCGCAGCGTCGCGTCGAAGTCCTTCGGAAGGCGGAACCATTGGAGCATGGTCGTCATGATCTTGCTGTTGCCGATGCCGCTTCGCTGGTGGTGCTCCATGACGGGGCTGGTGACGTTGCGATCGGCCGCTTCGGTGTAGGCGCGGACGGTTCGCGGCTCGGGGAAGCTCTGGAAACCGAACTCGCTGACGAAGCGGTGCACGCACGAGTGGTACCACTCGAACGGTTCGTTGCCGTGCCAGACCATCCACAGGTGGGCGTCGCCGGTGGTGGGGTCGTGGTATTCCTTGCGGTTACGGCCGGGCGTGTGCGGGCTGCCGGGGATGTAGTCGCGGCTGTCGAGCTTGCCGACGACCTTGGGGATCGCGTCGTCGAAGATCGTCTTGTAGTCGTCCCAGCCCATGCCGGCTTCGGACCAGTCATCGCCCACCAGGCCGCCCTCGATCTCATTGTTGCCGCACCACAGGCCGATGCAGGGGTGGTGTCGCAGCCGGCGGACGTTGTCGGCGACCTCGGCGCGAACGTTATCCAGGAACGCCTCGTCAAAGCCCGGGTAGGCCGAGCAGGCGAACATGAAGTCCTGAAAGACCACCAGCCCCATCTCGCCGCAGAGGTCGTAGAAGGCGTCGTATTCGTAGATGCCGCCTCCCCAGATGCGGATCATGTTCATGTTGGCGGCGACCGAGTCGGCGAGCAGGCGGCGGTAGTCGGCCTCGGTCACGCGCGTGACGAACGGATCGGCCGGGATCCAGTTGGCGCCTTTGGCAAAGAAGGGCCGACCGTTGGCTTCGAAGTGGAAGCTGCGGCCCCAGCGGTCGGTCTTCTGCACCAGCTTCAGTTCGCGCAGGCCAATGCGGCGGTCGGCTGAATCGACCAGGCCGCCGTCGGCATCGACCAGATCGACCGTCACGTCGTAGAGGGGTTGCTCGCCCATTCCCGCCGGCCACCAGAGCTTGGGCTTGGCGATCGGCAGCGACAGCTTCGCCCGGCCGTTGCGGATCGGGGCCGTCGCCTCGGCCACCACGCGCCCACCGAAGGTGACCACCACGTTGGCGGCGAGCTTGGCGCGTTTCTTGGCGACGGTCTCAGACGCAACCGCGACGTCCAGCGTCACGCCCCCACGGGCGTGGGTCTGTTCGATGCGGACGTCAGCCAGGCGGGCGGTGTCGAACGCGGCCAGGTAGATGTCGCGCCAGATGCCGCAGGTGGTGAGCATTGGCCCCCAGTCCCAGCCGAAGTTGCACGCGCTCTTGCGGAGGTGGGCCCACGCGCCGGTGGTCACCACGCCGCCACCCCAGTTGGGCATGGGGCGCTTCTTGTCGGCGCGGCGGACGTAGGACACGGCCGAATCAAACCGGATCTCGATGGTATTCCGCCCGGCCTTGAGCAGGCGCTTAACGTCGAACTCATAGGTGCGGTGCTGGTTGTCGGTCTTGGCGACCCGCTTGCCGTTGAGCGTGACGGTCGCGAGCGTGTCGAGGCCCTCGCAGACCAACAGCACGCGATCCCGCGCCACCGCGCCTCGCGGCACGTCGAACGTGCGCCGATAAACCCAGTCAGCCTCGCCGATCCATTGCAGGTCGGTCTCGTTGTCGCGCCAGAACGGGTCATCAATCTTCCCCGCCGCCAGCAAGTCCGTATGCACACAGCCGGGCACCGTGGCTGCGATGCGCTTCTTCTTATCCGCGCGGCGGACCGTCCAGGGGCCGCCGAGGTCGATCAGTTGCATGATGCGCTCCTAGTTGAGATAGACCCGCACCCTAGCAGGCTGCAACGGGGGTGGTCAAGAGGGGCAACGCAATCCGTGACGGATGAGGACTACTCCGTCTCGACGTGGGAGAGTTCTTTGAAGGCGACGGCGATGTGGGTGGCGTCGAGGCCGGCGTCGACGAGTTGTTCGAGTCGGCCGGCGTGGGGGATGAAGCGGTCGGGGATGCCCATCAATCGGACGTTGGCTGCCGGCAGGCCGGCGGCGGCGGCCAGTTCCAGCACGGCCGAGCCGAACC
>DRGC01000065.1 GCA_011050235.1 Phycisphaerae bacterium
AAGTCGGCGTTGGCGGCGCGCTTGCGGACGATCACAGCATCGGCCTGGCGGCCATGGTCGCCGGTGATGCCTTTGCCGACGATCAACTCCCCCTCGCCGGTCGGCAGGAAGCTCAGATGCAGTTGCGGCCCGACGCCGTTATCACGGGTGTATGTCAATTCGGCCACGCCCTCGTCCAGCGCCACCCGCCGCAGGTCGACGATGTGGCGATAGCCGAGCTTGTCGGCGAGCGGCCCGGCCTGGGCGTCGCCGAGTTCGACCGAGCTGCCGGCCAGTTGTCCGTCCACGTGGAGCGAGAAGTCGTATTGATGCTCCCGGTCGCTGCGGCAGCGGTAGAAGTCGACGACGACCGAGCCCACCATCGCGATCGTCCTGTCCAGCGTCACGCCTTCGTAGGCGCGGCCGGGGGCGCACACGGCGCGGAAGGCTTTGAGCTTGTCCCCGGCGTGGAAGAGCGTGGGCTGGCTGTAGGGCGCGCGGCCGGGCGCGGGGGCGACCCAAGGGCTGTCCTTGTCGCCTTGAGGGTCCTGGCTGATCTCGTCGACCGTGACCGTGTTGTGGGCGATGGTCTGGCGGTCCCAGGAGAGGAATTTCTTGTGGCCATAGCCTTTGAAGTACTTCGGCTCGGGGATGAACTGGTACTCGGCCGCATACAGCGTGATCGAAAGCTGATCCGCGTGGCAGTGGCTCGATCCCCACAGGCCATAGGTCATCAGCACGGCAGCGGCGTTGCTGGAACCGTTCTGTCGCAGGATCGTCAGTCCGCCGTTGGGCAGCAGCGTGCAGGCGTTGGTGTGTCGCCCGGTGACGCCGATGGTGGCGTCCTTGCCGAGATCGAAACGCCCCTCGGTCATCTCCGGCGACATCCAGATCAGGTCCACGGGGTTGTTGGGCAGTCGACCCTTGCGCCCGCGATGGACGAGCCAAGCGTACTTCGGATCGCCGTAGGCCCGCCAGGCGGCTTCATGGAACCACTTGGGCGTCAGGGAGGGGCTGCCGACGTTGGCCACGGTAACCTGCGAGTAATCGCCCATCGTCCGGTAGAACGGCGCGTCGAACAGGCCTTTGATCGTTCGCGGGCCGGTGGGGCCGAACCGTCGCAGCGGGTCGGCGCCGGCGCCCCATTCGTCGCCCGGCATCTTCATGTTCCACAAGTCCACGCCGCTATGGCGGGCGGCCTCCAGCAGGTACGGATAGTTGCTCGAGACGTAGGTCGTGTAACCCAGTGACCGCTCGTAATACATGCCGTCATCCAGCATCGACCAGGCCACGTGATGGCCGAACCCGTCGCGCTTCAACTTGCCGGTCTCGTCGCGAACGCCGTTGAGGGCCTCGTCGATCAGGTCGCGGTCGCCGATGCAAAAGCCGATCGACCCGAACCCGGCCACGGCGATCATCCGCCAGTTGCTGCGCCCGGCGTGGTTGCAGGTCCGCAGGGCTTCGGCGCTGAGTTTGAGGACGTCCTGTTCGATTCCCTGTTTCTGCTCGTCGGTCAGCACACCGGAGTTGTAGATCAGATCGTACGCGCATGCGGCGCTGGTGGCCCAGGCCGCTTCGCCCAAAGCCGACGAGGTGACTCTTCCCTTCAGGCCGCTCACGCGGTAGTTGGGCACGTGCTCGATGTAGGCGGTCAGGATCCGACCGGCGGCCTCGGCGAGTTCGATCTTGTCGGACAGCACATACGCCACGGCCAGCCGCTGGGAGTTGCCCGCGATGGCCCTGTTATGATCGCCGCTCTTGGGCCCGGGCAGCGTGATGGTGTCGATCTCGGCCAGACTGCGGGTGATGAAGGCGTCGACGTACTCGCCGACGACCTTGTCGCGCTTGGCCCACGCCTTCAGCGCGTCGATTTCCTTCTGATTGATGAACAGCCTTGGATGCGGCGGGAAGGTCTCCGGCACATCGATGCGTGGCGGATCGGGCAGCGGCGGCCGCTCGGCCATCGCCGGGCGACACGTCAGCAACAGGATTGATATCAGCGCAAGACGTCTGAAAAGCATGGAAGGCCTTCCGTTGTATTTAGGGAACGGCGTCAATGAGTTCGACCGCCCCGTCGGCGGCGATACGCAGCAGGGCCAACTGGCCCGTGATCTTTCGGCCCTTGTAGCTGAAGGTGCGGGATGTTTCGGCGCTGAGGATAATGGTTTTCGATCCGTCCGGCTTGGTAATCTCGACGCCCAGCACGCCGTCGGGCAGATTGTCGACTGGACCAACGGCGAGCGGGCCGTCGGCCCCGGCGGCGGGGGCGATGACGCTGACGAAGTCGGCGTTGCGGGCCCTCTTGCGGATGATGACGACCTCGGCGCGCTCGTTCTCCAGACCTTCGATGCCGTTGCCCGTGATCAGCTCGACCTTACCGGCCGGCAGGACCGTGGTGTGCAGCAGCGTCTCGGCGCCGTCGTCGGTGTTGTGGGTCAGGTCGATCCGTTGGTCGTCGACGGCCGCCCGGCGGAGATCGACGATGTGGCGATAGCCGTAGCTCTCGGCCAGCGGGCCGGGCTGGGGTTCGCCCAGCGGGGCCGAGCAATCGGCGAGTGTGCCGTCGACGTGCAGGGCGTAGTCGTACTGATGCTGGGCGTCACTGCGACATCGGAAAAAGTCCACCACGACCGAATCGACCAGCGCGATCGTACGGTCGTAGCCGACGCCGTCGTAGGCCTCGTTGCACTCGGCGCGAACGGCCTTGAGGTCGTCGCCGGCGTGGAAGAAGACCGCGCGGCCGCGGAGGGGCTTTTCCTTGGTGGGGCTGATCCACATGTCGTCGCTGTCGCCCTGGGGGTATTGCGAGAGCTCGTCGACGGTGACGGTATTGTGGGTGATGGTCTGCTTGGACCACGTCAGGTGCTGATCGATGTAGCGAAAATACTTGGTGTCCGGCAGGACATGGCGGCCGCCGGCGTAGACCACGATGGAGAGCTGGTCGGCCTGACTGTGGCCGTTAGGGAAATCGCCGAACGTGATCGCTGCGCTGACGGCGTCGCGGCTGGCGTCCTGCCGCAGAATCGCATACCCGCCGTTGGGCAGCAGCGTGCAGGCGTTCTCGTGTCGGCCAGTGACGCCGAGTTGGGTGTCGGTGGCGAAGTCGATCGAGCCGGTCGGCAGCTTGGGCGGAATGAACAGCAGGTCGCGCAGATCGTGCAGCCAGCCGTCGGGGTCGCAGACCAGCGGCCAGGCGTATCGGTCGTCGCCGTAGGCCCGCCATGCGGCCGACCAGCCGTCGCGGCGCTTCAGATGGTCCCAGTAGCTGTTGGCCATCTTGGCTAGCGTGCCGTTGCCGAAACTTCGATACAGCACCGCGTCGTAGGCGTGGCGGACGGTCTTGGGACGGCTTGGCCCGAAGTGGCGGCCCGGGTCGGCGCCGGCGTTGTGGGGCGAGCCCTCGAACGGGCGGTTCCACAGATCGATGCCGCTGTGTCGGGCCGCCTCCAGCACGTGGGCGAAGGCATCGCCGCATTCTTCGCTGTAGCTCTGCGAGCGTTCGTAGTAAATCCCGTCGGCCAGCAGCGACCAGGCCATGTGCTGGACGAACCCGTCGCGAAGCAGCCGCCCGTCGTCATCGCGGATGCCGTTGAGCGCCTCGTCGATCAGTTCGCGGTCGCCGATGGCGAACCCCATCGCGGCCACGCCGGCGACCGCGCGAATCCGCCAGTTGCTGCGGACCGCGTGGTTGCACCGACGCAGCACCTCGGCGCTGGCGCGGAAGACGGTCTGCTCGATCGCCTGCTTGTCAGCCTCGGTCAGGAATCCGGAGTTGTAGATCAGGTCGTAGGCGGCCGCAGCGTCAACGGCCCAGACGCATTCCTCCAGCGCAGCGCTGGTGGCCAGGCCCTTTATGTGCGTGGGTTTGTAACTGGGGAAGACCTCCACGTATCGCTTGAGAATCGCGGCGGCCGCCTCGGCGAAAATCGCCTCGTCCGTCAGCACGTAGGCGACGGCGAAACTGGCGGCCTGTTTGGCGATATCGAGGTTGTCGCCGATTTCCCGGGTCGGCAGGGCGGGCGACTTGGCCAGCGGCCGCAACTCGGCGAGATGGGCGTCCACGAGCTCGCGAAAGGCCCTGTCAGCGGCGATGCCGGCCTTGAGCGCATCGATCTCCGTCTGGTTCAGGAAGAGCCGCGGATGCGGCGGGAACGTCTCGGGCGGCTCGATGCGGTCGAAGGCCCAGAGGTAGGCGTCGTCGCCGCGCTGGGACTGCTGCTTGTCTTGCACGAGTGAATCTCCACAACCGATGGCCGCCAGCAGGACAACCGATAGCAGTATGGTCCAAGGCGTCCGATGGATCATTGTCGTTACTCCGCCGCGTCGATCAGCTCGAACGGGCCGTCCGCGCCGGCGCGAAGCAGGGCGACCTGGCCGGTGAAGCTGACACCGCAGGCGGTGTGGTCGCCGGACGTCTCGGCGCTGATGACGACGTCCTTCGATCCGTCGGCCCGGACGATCTCCACGCCTAGCAGGCCCTCGGCCAGACCTTCCACGCGGCGGCAGCCGGTGCAGTCGGCGTCGGCGGTGCGGATGGCGGCCATGTATTCATGGGATTGCCCTTTGGCTCGCAGGACGATGGTGGAGGTCTGCTCGCCTTCGGGGCCTTCGATGGCCAGGCCGGACACCAACTCGGTCTCGCCGACGGGCAGCAGCGAAAGCTTCAGGTCGGGCGCATCCTTGACGTCAAAGGTCAACTCGCCCGCTGCGCCGTCCAGTTTGGCTCGGCGGAGATTCGTGATGTAGCAGTAGCCGAGCGCGTCCGAGAGCGGGCCGGGCTCTTCGTCGCTCAGGGCGGGTGCGGCGTCGGAGAGCATACCGTCGATCTGCAGGGAGTAGTCGTATTGGTGGTCAGAGTCGCTACGACAACGGAAGAAATCGACCACCACCGAATCGACCAGCGCGATGGTGCGGTCCAGCAGCACGCCGTCGTAGGCGGCCGTGCAGTCGGCCCGGAAGGTCTTCAGCCGCTCGCCCGCGTGGAACATGACCGGCCGCCCGCGGACGGGCTTGTCGGGCGTGTCGGCGGTCCAGGGCGAGTCCTCGAGTCCTTGCGGCGCCTGGGCGACCTCGTCGACGGTTACCGTGCTGTGGCTGATGGTCTGTTTGGTCCAACCCAGAAAGCCGTCGCCGCTGTAGCCGCCGTATTTGACCTCGGGCATGATCTGCTTGCCCGCGGCGTCGAAGACGATGCTGAGTTTATCCGGGTGCGAATGGCCCGAGCCGTACTTGCCGTAGGTCATCAGTACGCAGGCGGCGTTCTCGTCGGCGCTTTGGCGGAGGATGGTGAGCCCGCCGGAGGGCAAGAGCGTGCAGGTGTTTTCGTGGCGGCCGGTGATGCCAACGACAGCGTCCGGCTGGAACGAGAACTCGCCGGCCGGCAGGTAGGGATCGATCCAGGCCAGGTCGAGCCCGCAGGTAGGCTTGCGGTCGCTGCGTTGGGCGATCCAGGCGAGCTTGGGGTCGCGGTAGATCTTCCAGGCGGCTTCGAATGCGATCGCGCGATCCCCTTCACCGAGAGAGTAATGCCCGGCGCTGGCGACGGCGGCGAGGGAGAAGTCACTAAAGGCGTTGTAGAAGGGCATCTCGTAGAGGCAGCGGATGGTCTTGACGCCCGGGGGCCCGAAGGCCCGTTCCACGTCGGCCCCGGCGTCAAGGTCGTGGCTGGGGACTTCCAGATGGTACAGGTCCAGCCCGCTGTGTCGGGCGGCCTCCATGAGGAAGGTGTAGTTGAGCACGGAGAACCGGTGGTAGCCGTTGGACCGTTCGTAGTAGGTCCCGTCGGCCAGCACCGCGCAGGCCACGTGCTGGGCGAACCCGTCCCGCTCCAGGCGTCCCTGGTCATCGACGAAGCCGTTGAGGGCCTCGTCGATCAGGTCATGGTCGCCGATCGCAAAGCCGGCCGCCGCCATCCCGGACATGGCGCGATTGCGCCAATTGCTGCGATACCGGTGGTTGCAGATCCGCAGCACCTCACCGCCCAGCTTCAGGACATTGGCCTCGATGCCGGCCTTGTCGTCGCCCGACAGCTCGCCGGAGTTGTAGATCAGGTCATAGGCGGCGGCGACGTGGATGACCCAACCGGCTTCGCTGAGGGCGGCCGAGGTCGCCCGGCCCTTGGTGAGAGTGATGGGGTAGGTGGGATAGACGTCGATGTAGGACCGCAGGATGTCTCCCGAGAGCTTGGCGAACTCCTGGCGATCGGTCAGCACGTAGGCCATCGCCAGATTGACCGAGTGCTTGCCGAGTTCCTTGTTGCCATCCTCGCCCTCGCCGGGCAGCTTGGGCGGCTCGGCCACAAGCTTTTCACAGTCGGCCGTCAGCTCGGCGACGTATTCGCCCAGCCAGTCGACCTCGCCGACAGCGGTCTTGAGGTCGGCGATCTCCTGGGTGTCCAGAAACAGCCGCGGGTGCGGGGGGAAGCTTTCGGGCACGTCGATGTGTACGAAGCCGCCGGAGGTCCACTCAGCCGCCAGCAGCATCGCCGCCAGGGACAAGGTCACTGCCGCCATCAGAACCAGCGCCATGGAGCATCCTCCAGCCGGGGCGGTTGGGCCTCCGGCGAGCTAGATAAAGGGTCTAAAATACCAGTCCATTCCCCGGCCGACAAGCAATTTGCCCCCCAGCCGGGCCCGCCGCTGGATATCCGGCAGCCCCGGCAGGCGGGCCTGGCCTGGCCCAAGACAACATGTGTGGTTTTCCCCGAGAGCGGACGCCTAGAATGCGGTAGGACGCCGGCCACTCGGGGCCGGCGCCGAACGATCACTTCTGTTTGGCGAAGGAGTGCCAGCCATGCGAACCATCACACGAGACGAACTTCAAGAGCTGCTGCGAGAGGAGCTTCCACCCCTTATCCTCGACGTTTTGCCGCTGGAGAACTTCCACAAGCAGCATCTGCCGGGCGCGTTGAACGTTCCGTTCGATGAGCACTTCGACGAGCGCGTTCGGGCGATGGTATCCGACATGCGGCGGCGACTGGTGGTGGTCTGCCAGACGCTCGACTGCACCCTGTCGGAAGAAGCCGCCCGACGCCTGGATGAGCTGGGCTATGAGGATGTCCTCGACTATGCAGAGGGCATGACCGACTGGCTGGACGCCGGCCTACCCGTCGAAGGCGAGCGCGTCGCATCGCAGACCTAGTCCCGCCCACCAACTGTCGCTGACGGACGCGCAGCCGTCGGCCGCGGCGGCTCGAGGGGATTTTTCGTCCCGCCCGCCAGGCCCGACGACAAGCGAGGGGCAGGGACCGTGTGCGCAGGCTGGGGCGGCCGCGACGGCTCCCGCCACGGGCTCGCGGAAAAGGGCTTCCTGCCGGCGCCGGTTCTGCAGGGCGTGCACCTTGCTGGCACGCGCAACCCCAGCCCTTCCCCCGCGTGTAACGAAGTCGCCCCCCACGGGGCTCAAGGGCCAACTCAGTACGTTCCGAACTCTTTGACGGCTTCGTAGTAGGCGATGCGGTGGTCCATGGGGACGCCGCGGAGCATGTCGCCGACCTGCATAGTGAAGCGGCCCTTGCCCTTGGCGGCGGTCAGCAGCTCCTTGACGGTCTGGCGGATTCGCTCGGGGGGCCCGGACTTGATGATCTCCGATTCGATGCCGGCGGTGATGGTGATGTCCTCGCCCAGGTCGGCTCGGACCTTGGCGATATCCACCAGCGGGAAGGTGAGCGAATCGATCGCCGTCAGGCCGAAGTGGTTTTGCATGATCGGGAAAAGATGCGTGCCCGTGCCGCAGTGGTGCAGGCCGGTCGGAGGCGTCGTACCGCGACGACGGTTGATCTCCTTGATGACGGGTACGACGAAGTCTTCGTAGAGGTGGGGAGACAGCATTTCGATGCCGTGGTCGCCGAAACCATACCCCCCGGGCTTGTCCCCCTCCGGCCGCCAGGCGGCCTCCAGCGCGTCGCACCAGGTAGCCACTTTCAGGATAAATTCATGGGCGAACTCGGGATCCTCGTACATGTCGGCCATGAAGTCCTCGCCGCGGAGATCGATGCACAGGCCGAACACTCCGTGCTGGCAGACGCCCGACCACGGCTGACCGACCGGCGCGCCGAGGTAGGTCAGACCCTCGCAGAGCTTCTTCATCTCCTCCCACATGGGAACGATCTTGCCCAGGAAGTTACCCGTGCGCGGATCGGGCATTTGCATCTTGCGGCACGCTTCTTTGGATAGATGCTGACAGCGATGGGCGGGCACGGAGGTCTCGCGGAAGAGCACCTCACAGCCCAGCCAGCCGGGGGCCGGGACCGGGTGCATGTCCAGCGCGGTCGACCAAGTGTCGGGCGCCTGGCCGAGAGGCAAGTCGGCGACGGGAATCTCGCGTCGTCGCCGGGCGGCTTCGAGCTGGGTCTGCAGCATGAGTTCGACGTTGGAATAGTAGTCGCGATAATCGAGGCCGATCTCATCGGCGTAGAACCCGTGCATGTGCGCGCCGTCCCAACTGGTCATCGGCACGCGGATGGGCTTGTCGGAGTCGTAGGCGGCCAGGACTTCACGGACCTCGGCGTTGTGCTCTTGCACCCAGTCGGCGTTCGGATCGATCGAGAAGGATTCGGACAGTCGCATACCCGCCACTTATACCACGAACGGCCCGGCCGGCGGGGGGGAACTGTGACCTTGACAGATGGCGCGGGCGCGTCATAAGGCTGGTTCGAGTCGGTGGGCCAGGGCTCGGGGCTTCGCGCTGCCAAAGGCAAAGAGGAGGCCGAAAATGCGAGCAACCCTATTGATCGCAGCCGTTGTTTTCGCTGTCGGCGGGCGTGGGTACGCCTCGGCTGAACTCGCCGATGTCAGAGGACCCGCCTACGGGCTGCCATGCGTCATCATCACTCGACGACGATGCCGATGTCGTCAGGGCCGTTCGGATAGCCATTGTCCGACATGGGGTCGTTCTCGTTCAGCCCGTTGTCGTCGGTTAGATTTTGGCCGATGCTGTAGAGCTTGTAGCCTTGCGGTGTGCGCTTATAGATGAACGGATTCCCCGTGAAGGGATCGCTCAGAACGTCGAAGGCGCCGTCCAGGCCAAGGGCGTCGAGTGTGGCTGGGAACTCGCCTTGATCGGACTTGTGCTCGGCCAGTTCGAAGGCAAGTTTCCTCAGGCGCACGTACGCCCGGTGCGCGTCGTACTTGACACGTGGCGAATATTGCGCACCAAAGGGGAGTCCCAGCATGCGCACGACCCAACAACGGGACGGGTATCGCCTGAACGGCCGACCGCCCAGGCGGGACAGCCGTTCGGCCAAGCTCGGCTCGAAGAACGCCCCGTCACTGGTCTCGTCCACATCGGGGCGATCAGCCCTGAACTCGACCCCCACATGGCGCCGGGCCTCCAGGTACTCGACGTAGGTGGCTTCATCGTCGGCCATCGCGACCTTCGACCACCACACGTTGATTGCAGCCAGCAGGTAGTCCCAGTCCAACTGACGGGGCGCCCGCGCCACAGGTCCCTCCCGAAATATGGCCGGATCGCGGAGTTCTCCCCAACGCCGAAACACCATCACCGCGTCGAGGAGCTCCAGGCGAACGTCCGAGCCAGTCACCAGTGCAAAGGACCGCAATGCCCGGAGTTCGCCGACCTGTTCGCGCAGGGATGCTAGTTCCGCCTCTCCAGCCAAGCCTTTGGCGATGATGGTCAGCTCGGTCCGCACGGCCCAGGCGTCGATTCTCAGGGCGAGGCGGTACTCATAGCTGCCGAAACTCTGATCCACCAATCGCGCCAAGCGGTGACAGGCCAGCAACTCCGACCAGGCGGCGGCAGCATCGCCTCCGGTCAAGTGCGTCAACGCCCTGACGCAGAAGGCCTGCGCGGCAACCTCACACGGGCCCAACTTCACACCATGCGCGTAGACCATATGGTCCGGGCGATTGCTCGGGGTCCACATGGGAGCGTAGTACACCGGCCGAGTGGTGGCTTCCTTCAATAGCGACAGTGGCTGGCGATTGATCTCCAGCCACTGAGAGACAAGGGGGAATCGGCTCAGCGGCGCGCCCGTCGTGATCAGTTCGGCCAGAGCGGCCTGAATCTCCTCTCCCTGCTCGAGAAGTTCGCGTTCCCGTTGTGAGAGGATCCGTTGCGACGCGCTCCAACGGTCGAGCGTGAGAAGGTAGTCCCCCGTGGCCGGCAATGCAGCTACGCCGAGATCCGATAGGACGTCGTAGGCGCGTGGATCTCGCCCAGACCCCATCTCCCATATGGCATCGGGGCCCAACGCCTTGATGATCAAGGCAGCGGCATTGGCTTTTCCGGCGGCCCTGGCCTCGAGCCTCTGGTTGACCGCCGCGATGTAGTCCACCGTGCCGTCAGACCGCAGAGGACCTGTCACATACGTCGTCTGCGGCGAAACGGTCGGCGGAGACACGACCGGCCAGTGGGCAATCGCGGCCAGCGCAACCAACAGCCCACAGATCACCCAGACAGTACGCCGTTGCTTTGGTTTGACGCGCTTGGGCATATCGCCCACCTTTCGAAGCCCGGATTGTAGCAGGCGATGCCGCCCTAGTCTCGCCACTGTTCTCCCGCCCGCTTCACGGTTTCCCCGAAAATGAAGTTAGCATCCCTCTCTGCTTCCTTCTATTTCCCCGCATGGCGGAAGGGGCGGGACAGCCGCTGCGGGCCGGTGGAATTCGGTTGATCTGCCCAGAGAGTCTGATAGCATGTTTGTAACTCGTTTCTTCGGGAGGCAGCTTCGGCAAATCCGAAGAAGGGAGCGTTAAGCATCTCATCGGCCTATTGGCAAGGAGGCCGGATCCCGTCGCGTGGCAGGGACATGCTGAACGAGTTGACGGATCTGCGAATCCAAGAGAGCAATAATGACCAGAACAACTGCACCGATGACGGCCGTGGGCCTGTACATTGCGATGGCGGCGCCGGCGGGGGATGGCTCATCGAGTCAGCCCGTAGGGTCCTTATATTAAGGGAAAGCATGTCATGGACAATCGCCAAAGGTCAAGTATATCACGTATGTTGAGTCTTATCGATGGATACTTGTCTACTTCACTTATTTACGTTGTGGCAGAACTAAAAATCGCCGATTTGCTGCGAGATGGTCCGAAAGACACTGCATATCTCGCACAAAAGACTGGCGCCCATGAACAGTGCCTGTATCGGGTCTTGCGCGCATTGTCATGCATACAGGTATTCAGGGAAAGCAAACGGGGATTTGAGTTAACGGGTCTTTCGGAATGTCTGCTTTCAGATTCTCCATATTCCTTACTGCCCTCCGCTCTCTATGCTGGTGACGAAGCAAGTTGGAGGCCATGGGGAGAGTTATTGCACGCAGTGAAAACAGGCGAGACTCCATTCGAAAAAGTATTTGGAATGGATTTATTTACTTATTATGGCTCGCATCCCCATTCGAGCGAGATATTTGACAACTACATGGATGTTGTAACGAAACATATCGTCCGCATCATTCTGGCCAAGTATGATTTTTCCCCTTACAAGGTTATTGTTGATGTGGGTGGAGGATTTGGCAGCCTGCTGTTTTCTATTCTGGCAAAGTATAAAGACATTCGGGGAATACTCCATGATTTGCCGCATGTGGTACAGGGCGCGTATCCCCTAAGAAAGGAATATCAGGTGGAAGACCGTTGTGAAATAGTTGGCGGGCAGTTCTTTGATAGCGTACCCGAGGGCGGCGATTTGTATCTGTTGAAGTCAATACTTCACGATTGGTCTGATGAAAAGGCAATAGCGATATTGAAGAATTGCTTTAAGGCGATGGAAAGCAAAAGCAAACTCCTGGTCTTGGAAAGAATTATTCAAGACGATGTGAATAGGCATGAGGGAAAGGCACTCGACATTTTCATGATGGTGCATACTGGAGGAAAAGAGCGTACGAGGGAAGAATACTCCGAGCTATTTCAATCTGCTGGATTTCGGCTGTCGAATGTGGTCCCGCTCGGAGTAGACTGTAACGCTATCGAGGGAATACGCGAATGATTGGTTAGTGGCGTAGTAGGGCGGTTCGCGGTTGAACTGTCGAAGTGGGCGGCGGGGGCCTGTCCCGCCGCGGCTATATGCTGCCCGAAAGCTGGCGGGACAGGTCGTAGATCCGCCGGGGGCGATTGGGTTCATGCGGATGCAGTGGCCTTGCCGAAATGGTGAGTGTGGTGGGGTGGAACCGATGATCGCGGAAAGGTCAGGGACGACCTATGGCTCAGAGAATGCTGATCGCGATGGTCATGGTTGGGTGTGCGGCTCAGGCCGGGGCGGCGACGGCGGGGGAATATGTCGTGCAGCCCGGCGATACGCTGACGGGCATCGCAGTTGCGCAGTTGGGTGATGTGAACCGATGGGGTGAGATCGCCCAGGCTAACGGCCTGCGAAAGCCCTACGCGATTCGCGCCGGCCAGCGGCTTCGCTTCCCGCTTCACGGTTTCCCTCAAGAATGAGGTGGCGTCCTTCTATTTCTGCGACGTAGAATGGTATTCCAGGTGGAAGCGGGCAAGAGGAGATGTCCATGCAGAAGAAGACATCCGCATTTCTAGTAATAGGCCTCTGCTTGGCCGTGACGATCTGGCCATGGGGCTTGCCCCGGAAAACATTCGGCCAAGAAGTCGAGGCCGGTTCAGCGCGGGAAGATGCCAGCGGGGCGCCGTCCATTGAGAAGCTGGGACAGAGGGATATTGCCGCACTGCGTAAGATCAAGACGGTGAAGCTGATCGTGAAACAAGAGTACTTCAATGAGAAGACAAAGCTGGCCAGTGCCAAGAATGTCCTGTCCGAAAAGACCATCTCAGAGATTCTCGGGCATGCCGGCGTTAAAGTTGTAGGTGCTGGGGTCGAAACATACGATTCAGTCATCGAGATCTCGGCCGTGGGACGCACGAAGGGGACCAAGTATGGTAGGCGAATGGGAATCCGGTATTCGGGGGCTTCCGTTTCCGGGCAACTGGTGGTGATGATAGCCGACCGTCCTGTCCTTGCCGAACGTTTCGCCGGACGGAAGAACCCCGACGTCGTTCTGACGGACTTGGTTGTGACCGTGGAGGGAAAGCCTGGTCAGAGCTCAAAGACATACGGCACGCCCGAACAGGCCCCTTTCTCCGAAGCTTACTGGGCGTCCGGATCGCTTTTGCCCGCAATGTGTGAACTCATCGGGAAAGTGTATGGCCCTGACTGTCTGATCAAAGCGCTGAACGCCTCCAAGAGAACAAGTACCGCAGAACTCAAGGCCATTGAAAACGCGATTGTGAAACTGGGCCGCCCGGCATCCGAGCCGATCGAGAAGGCCTTGGAAGACGCCAAACAGGAGAACAAGGAAACCCTCGTAAAGGCTCTTTTTCGAATGGACCCATCCTCTGCGGGCGGGCCGTTGGTTGCATTGCTCGCGAGGGATGAGCGCCTGCCGGTCAAGCTGGAGGCGATAACGATCCTGGGCAAACTGAATGACCTCTCTGCCGTTGGACCCCTGACGGCCATCTTGACGAGCGATGCGGATAAACGGCTGAAGGCCAAGGCCGCCGACGCGCTCGGCCAGATCGGCGCCGGCGCGGGCGCGGTCGATCCGCTCATGACGCTCTTGGGAAATGCGGACGTGGACGTCGGCCTCAGGTCTAAAGCAGCACGGGCGCTGGGGAAGCTGGGAGATGCCCAGGCCGTGCCGCCCTTGATCGAGATCACAACGAATCGGAAAGAGTCTTGGCTCCTCAGACGCGATGCGATATCCGCCCTGGGACAAATCGGGCATCCCTCCGCTGTTGGACCACTGATCGACGTGATCAAGGCGTCGGGAAAGAATCCGCTCTTGGTGCGACATGAAGCCATCGAAGCCCTGACGAAGCTCAGGGACAAGCAGGTGGCCCCCGCTCTGATGGACCTCCTGAACGACCAGCATGCCTCTATTCGGGCAGGGGCTGCGAAAGCTCTGGGTGTGATAGGGCATTGGCGGGCCCTTCCGGCGTTGAAACTGTTGGCAACGCAGGACCCGGACAAGAAGGTTAGAGAACAAGCAACCAAGGCCGAGGGGGAGATCCGAAAGACCCGTGGCAATGCGCCGGGGTCTCCGCGGCCCACAATCGAGTCGACCAAGACCCCGGCTGAAGAGGCCGCTTACAGGATTCGCATGGCCAAGGCCTATGCTGCCGGCGGGAAGAAGAAAAAGGCTCGCGAGCTGTTGCGTTCAGTCATACAGGACTTCCCGGACACCCCCGCCGCCGAGAAGGCGGAGAAACGGCTAGCCGAACTGGACGAGTGATATAGCCTCGCTCGTCAACCATCACGGGGTCTCCGGTGCGCGTGGGCACGCCTCGACTGAGTTTGCCGAAGGGAATTGGCGGGGCAGTCCGCCGCGGCGGACCCGCCCTCCGGGCTAGATAATCTCCAGGTCAAGCTCAGCAAGCTCAGAGGGAAACGCTGATACCACCCGATTCACTGTCTCTATTGAACGTGGCCGAGGACACCGCCAGTACAACATTGTCGTATCAGATCCAGATCCATAGGATACCAGCGAGAATTCCATCTCGCCGATAGGGGCGTCAGTCAGCTTGGCTTTCTTGCGCAGGTCTGGAAGCCCTTCGGCGACCGCCAGCCCCGTCACCACAGAGGCATCCACCAACCCCCATTGGCGAAGTTCCCACCCCCGAACGATATCATCGATTACGAGCACCGCCTGTTCGTCATCACTTTGACAAAAGGGCCACCACAGGAGGCGGCATTCCCTCGGAAGCCAGCGCCCATATCGCAGCGCCATCGCTGACACGTCTTCGCTTACTCCTCGTTCACGAACCGAAGCCGACAACTGCTGCTCCAGCTTCTTGGTGCCCGTGCATAACAGCGCCAGGGGAGCGACGCCAACGACCCCGCGCGCAAGGGACACGCTAGCCGCAATAACCATCGGCCCCTCGCCCGCTATCCCCTGGATAAGGATCGCCTCGTAGTCACCTATCTGGTCAGATTGGACCATCGGTTCGACGCTAACGCAAGGTAGTGTTCTCATTAATAGGGACTCCTTCCTGCTGCGGGTTGCCTTCGCCGCCATCGGCCTTCTTCTTCGAGCACGCCCCTGCCAGGCACTTCTTGTGCAACTCAAAGCCCTTGTACCTCTTGTAGTTTATCAAGAACTGCACCATACCCTCTGCCTTCCTTGGTGCTATCTGCATCGCATCGGCTTCGTGGAAATCTTGGGCCACTCTGTTTGCGGCTCGATGGAGGCTAAGCCTTAAGAGACGGTTACACGCACCCACCTTCTTGTCGTCACAGCAATCGGGCAGTTGGAGTTCCTTAATGAACTTCGCTGCGAAAGCATCCATCTTCTTCTGCCAGTACTTATCCAGTCTGTAAGCGCTGTCCGTGTAAACTTGCTGGAGGTTTTCCGTCGCCCTGTTCTGAAGTCGAATCTGGATGTTCTTATAAGCCAAGTACGTTATCGCAGCTGCACCTGCACCTGCCGCACCAACGCCCGCCGCTGCCTTGCCCTTGCCAACGAGACTGGTCCTCAGGGCAGCCCAGTAGTATGCCGGGGAGAGCACAACATGGCGGTGGCGGGAAAGATTCAGGTGTGTCAATCTTCCTAGCTCGCGAATGCTCTTACCAATACGAAGCTTCGGGATCACCTCGCCGCGTTTATAAAGCTTAACGCTCAATTGGTGACGGTCAAGGCCCAGGTACTTCCTCAGCACTTTCCTCAGCTGTTTCCAAAATAACCCCATCGGGTCAAGTCCGTCTACCGGCCCACTGGAAACATACTCATACAGATTCATCCCATCCGGGTAGCCGATCGGGTCGCGGGTGATCCATCGGCCTAGCGTGGGGTGGTGGTAGCGGTGGCGGACGTGGTAGAGGCCGGTTTCGGAGTCGAAGCGGTAGCCGGCGTAGAGGATGCGGTTGTCATAGCTGCTGCTGGCGCGGCTGCCGAAGCTCCCATCCATGAATGAGACTTGCCCATAGGGCGTGTATTCATACCGCTCCACTACCGTCCCTGAGGCGTTGATCAGGGCTGTGACGTTCATGTTGGCATCGTTGCAGTAATAGAGCGTTTCGTCAAGCGTATGCTGCTCGTCGCTGTCGCTGTCGCGGTCGCGGAGGATGAGGGCGTCGATGTAGCGGAGGTCCCAGACGTACTGGGCGTAGACGTAGGTTACGGGGTTTTCCTTATTGGCTATGGCGACGCCCGTCTGGCGGCGCTGTTCGACGACGCGCCAGGCCGTGTCGTAGTAGAAGTCCGAGCGATTCCAGGTGTCCGGTTCGCCGTCGATTAACTCCAGTGTGGCGATGCGGCGATGCTGGCCGTCGTAGCGGTACTCAGTCACGGTCGCGGCGCCGGCGACGACCTTCACCAGCCGATTCCACGCGTCGTAGGTCAGGGCGTAGGTGTTCGCCTCGTCGGCCGGGATGGGCATAACGTCCATGTTGCCGGCCTTGTTGTAGCCGGGCGTCGCCCATGCCGTCTGGCCACCGACCTCCGTGATCGTACCCGTCGACGGCGTGTTAGCATCGTTGTCGTCGTTGTCGATCTCGTTGACCTTATTGTGGCTGCGGACCTGGTCGAGATCGCCGGCTTCGTTGATGGTCCCGTTGCCGTTGGCGTCGACCTCGTAGTCCTTCCAGTTGCCAAGCTCGGTCAGGCCCCAGTCCTCGCCGCGGTTGAGGCCGCTGAACGTGCTGGCTTCCAACGTGCCGCGGTCGGCGGCCGTCAGGCGGGCCAGATCGTCATACGTGTACTGGTTGTCATGGCCGTCGAGGGTGTCGTCGGCCCCGTCGATGGGCATCACATCCCGCGTCAGCCGGTTCGACCGAACGTCGTACGTATACTCGAACCGGTCCTTGACCACCGGCGTGCCCTGGGTGTCCTGCCAGGTCTGATCCACCGCCCGGCCGAAGCGGTCGAAGCCGGGGTAGTTGGCGGCTGCGGTCCCGTAGGTCAGGTCCAGGCCATTGGTGATGGCCGGATGAGCAACCTTCACGATCGTCCCTGAGCCCATGTAGGCATACTGGGCGTGGACGGTCGTGCCGGCGGAGTTCTCGATTTCCTCGACGCGGGACAGCATGTCGTTGTCCTCGTCGGCAGTGCCGTAATCGAAGGCCACCACGCGTGAGTTGGTGGGGTACGTCACCTGCGTAAGTCGCGCGCCGTTGGTGAGTCTGTACCCGGTCGTTGTGGTATCATAAGTGTAGGTGACGGTGGGGAACGTGCCGGTAGACGTGGCCGCCGCGTGGGACTGCTCCGATGAGGTAACGGAACCCACGAGGTCGTAGGCCAGCTCGATCTCGTTTCGGACGTGACTGTCGGTTGTGGGATCTACCCGGTCATAACTGGTTATCTTCTCCAGCCGTCCGCTGTTGGTGTTGTAGGTGTAGCCGATCGAGCGCACGAAGCCATCTACGCCTGTGCCGGGGGTAGTGACATCATCTTCGGTCAGCCGGACGATGTCGTCGTAAACGTATGTGTGGACCGTTAAGTTCTGGTTGGTCCGCGTCCGCAGGGCGCCGTTGACGTAGTAGGTCAAGACCACGTGGTCGGTCCCCGTCATGGGGTTGGCAAACGTGTCGTCCGTATCGGGGTAGTAGATCGCCCGCAGCAGATCGTTGCGGAAGATGATGTTCGTCCCGCCGCTCTTGGGCGTGCCCTTGTCGGTCAGCTCGCGCGCGTAGACGTAGCGTGTGGTCTGGCTGTTGGCCGTCAGCAGCGCCGTCTGCTTGGTGAGCTGCGAATGGCCGTTGTACTCGAACTTCGTAACGCGGTCGACGTGCGGCTCGCCGTCATCGCCGCCGATGCCGGTCGTGGGGGCGACGAAGTCGTCCTCGTTTTCAACGATGTACTCAGTGCGGCCGAGGTCATCGTAGTAGTACTTGGTATCGACGGTGGTGTCCGTAGCGACGAGTGTCTGCACTTCGTCGACCTGACCGGTGGGGTAGTAGGCATAGGACGTAATGATGCGGTCGCTCACGTGGTAGCCGGGCACGGTCGTGCTGGTCGGGTCATCGGTGGGCGTGGCGGTGGTCACGCCGTAGTTGACCACGTCTGTGACGCGGCCGGCCTCGTCGTACCAGGTGTAGACATAGGATACCTGGGCGTGGGCGTCGAGCGAAGGAATAGTGGTAATGTTGGTACACAGGAAGTCATCATAGTCCGTCGGATAGTCGACGTCATCATCACGGCGATAGACGGCCTGTTTGATGATGTTGCCGTAACCGTCGTAGATGTTGACGGTCTCGGCGATGGAGTTGATGGCCGTGATGACGTCGTCGCTGACCGTCTCGGCCGTCGCAAGCGTCGTGCGCAGAACGCGGCCGACGTCGTCATATTCAACCCGGGTAAAACTGCCGGTGGCGTGCGTCACCTTCGATACGCGGCCGCCGCCGTCGTATTCGTACCGAGCCGTCTCGATGTACTGCTGGCCGACGTTACCGTAAGGCACCCCGCGAGCCACGATCCGATCGCCGCGCTCGGGCCGGATCCAGGTACCCGACTTCGGGCTCCCGAAGCGGGATCCGGGCGCCCTTTCCTCGACTACGAGCTCTGTAATGCCGGTGCTGATCCGGACAACCCACGGGCCCAGTGCGGGCTCAGTCCAACTCAAGAGATAACGAACGCGCCGGTTGCCCGATCCCATGGCTTCGACGTTCTCCGTGAAGTCCGTGTCAACGAACGTCGTGAGGTCGGTGGCGGCGCCCAGGTCGCTTCGCGTCTTGAGGCGCGGCTGGGGCGTGCCGTCCTCTGCGCTGCCGTTGGAGTCATAGTAGAAGT
>DRGC01000066.1 GCA_011050235.1 Phycisphaerae bacterium
CAGGGCGACGTGCTGCTGCGCGACGTCGATGGCCAGGCAAAGAACATGCCTGGAAACCTGGCCCTCGCAGCGCTCCGAGTCAGGGCGGGCGAGTATGCGGCGGCCAACAACGGAGCCATTTACGCGGGCGTAAATCCCTGGGGAATAATGGTGATGATCATCGTCCTCACGGGACGGGGAGGGGCCGAGTACGCCGACCCCGACGCCGCAGTTTCAACCCAGATGAAGGACATGATCGCGAACTACACGATCAGTCTCGGCCCGCTCAAAGGTAAGTCCTACAAGCGAATGCGCATCAAGTGGATCCAGCGGCTGCAAACGATCGTCGCCGAGATGCCGCAGGCTGACCGGCCGGCAAACGCCGGCGTTCTCACGGCCGCCACAGTCGACGGCTGGCCCGGTAGCACGCTCGTAAGCGAGGCGACACCCGAGGGCGGACGCAGGACCCAAGGGTTCGGAGCCGGGGCCGCACTGGTCGGCGCCGGCGTGGCCGGCCTGTTGTGGTTCCTGCTCGCGTGACAGCCAACGCCCTAGCACATCAGGTCGTCTACCGGCCGATGCAACACCCACACTTTGTGCTGCGCGCGCTCGCCCAACTCGGCTACCTCGGGGCCGGTGACCAGCTCGAACTGTTCGACGTCGACTGGACGCAGATCAAGGCACAGGGCGAGCCCATCTATCGAGTCGCCTTGCTGGCCGAGTCCCAGGGCAAGCGGCTCGGGATGCCGCAAGAGACCATCGACGAAGCCATCCGCTTGCTACTGGGCAAGCACGAGGGCTTGAACATGTTCCGGTCGCTGTTCGGCTTCTATCCGCTCGACGAGACGCGGCGAAAGGCTGAGCACGCGATCATCAAGGCGGACAAGCCGACCGTCGCGCGCTGGTACGACGTGCAGCTTTTGATGTACGCGGGAAAGCGCGCCGAACTGCTCCGCGCGATGGCCAAACAGGTGGTGACCGCGTCCGAGCTGGACAAGATTGCCAAGGCCGCCAAGTGGAGCCCCCAGCAAGTCACCGACGCGCTAGCCGGCAAGAACATCTACCAGATCAAGAGCGAGCCGATCCCGTGGCTCTACATCGCGATGGCCATGGCCGCCGGCGTGGGCCTGGCCTACTGGTGGTATCGGCGATGAGCATGAAGCTAGCCGTGAACGTCGAACTCAGCGACGTCGAGTTGACCGCCCTTGCCAAGCTGGCGGGCGCGTCGTTCATGAGCGCGCCCGACATGACACGCGTACTCAAGGACATCATAAAGCGCGAGCTGTCCCCAGGCATCGATCTGGGTTGGGGCTTCGGACTCACATACTACCGCGAAGATCCGCAGGGGCCGAACGGCTTCACACTCTACAACCACGTGTTCCAGGGCAGACGCTGGCCGCACGTGTGGGGCCGTCCCCGGTTCTACTGGGATGGCAAATCGATCCGAACCCGAGGCGGCGCGTTCACGGTGGACGCGCGCCGCGGGGTCATAGACCTACGCCCCAAAGCGGGGGAGCGAACGAATGCCGTACGAACAAGTTGAGGTTCTGACCAACCCCCGCCCCAGCCACCGGCGACGCGGCCACGATGACATCGTCGACGTGCATCTATCCAAGGCAGAGATCCGCCGAGCCCTGACGCGCCCCAAGCGCAAGAAGTCGAAGGCCGTCGCGGCCGCCCCGGCCAAGAAGCGCAAGAAGGGCAAGCGCCGGCGCAAGGCCAACCCCAAGAACATCCTGGTGCCGATGGTCATCGGCGCGGCCGCCACCGCGGCGCTAGAAATCTATGTGTTCCGAAATCCGCAGTGGCGGACGCAGATCCCCGCGCAGGTGCGCAAATTCAGCGGCCTGATCTTCGCGCTCGCGGGCTGGGCCTTCACCATGATCCCGTACAAGGGAATGATGCGTCAGGTAGCGCCCGCGGGCTACGGCATGATGGCCGCCGGCGTCTACCTCCAGCTCAGCGACGTCCTGGTGCAGATGCGCAAGGACAACGTGATCTCCGAGCTGGACAAGATCATCGCGGAGGCCAAAGCCGAGGTGAACGGCGAAGCGGACACCGGCACCGAAGGCCTCGGGGTTCTGACACTGCCGGACGGCCGCAAGGTCAGCGCCAGGCAGGCGGCCATCATGCTGGGGATGCAGTCGCGCGTGCCCTTCCATCCTCACGGGATGGGCGGCGAGTACGGCGGCGGTAGCGTCGGCGAGCTGGTCATGCTCGGCGAGTTCGTGGATGTGCCCGGTGGCATCCAGGACCCGGCGATGGACTCGCGGTTGCTCGCGCCCGGTCTGGGCGAGATGACCGATAGCTCGCACTCCGACGAGTGGCTTGAGGGCCAGTTTGCCTGGCGCGAGCCGGACTACGGCGACAGCTGGTAGGCCCTGTTCAACCTATTCAAATGGAGGAGGAGCCGTATGAGTTTCGCTCGCTGGCATCATCACGTGCCGCCCGCCGTCGTCGACCAGGACGACGGCAAACCCACCAAATCGGTTCTATCCAAGCTCAAGAATGACGATCTGATCGCCATGGCAACCGAGCTTGGGGTTGAGCTGACCGGTGACGAGGTCAAGGCTGATCTCGTCGAGGCCATCCTGGCCAACCACGTCGACGACGTCGACGAGGAGTAGGACCCCACACCCCATACCTGTTGGAGGTTTAGCGGTGAGTAGTCACATGAGAGCAATGGCGGCCGAGACGGACGCCGCGATGGGCACGCACATCCCAGAGGATGCGTGCAAGGCATGGATAGGTCAGCTGCTCAACAGCCGGCCGGATCTGAAAGGCCAGCTGAAGCGCTGGATGAAGTCCCAGGGCGTCAACGCGGGCGTGCCCGTGCGAAAGCGCTTCGACTTCAAGTACGCGCGCGTGGGCCTGGCATGGGATGCCGCGGGCCTCTTGCAGAACAACGACCCGACGGCGTTGTTCACCGGGCAGATCGGCGGCACCGACGCCGTGCTTGGCCAGCTCACCGAGCAGGACACCAACGTGGTGACAGCCGGTAAGCAGGACTCGGCCGAGATGTACAAGGCCTACGCGATGGGCTTTGTCATCCAACTCATCAGTGACGGCAGCGCCACCATCGACGCGCTCGCCAGGGTCCAGCGCCAGCTGCTGGAGAACACGAGCGCGACACTCACGCTCGGCACTCAGAACCGGCAACGGTTCCCGGTGCTGTCCTCGCTGCCCGGCCTGGCGGTCGGCTTCCAGACCGGAGGCGGCGCGATACCGACGGCCGTCGTGACAGCAGCTACCCAAGGCAAGCAGAGCCTGATCCGATTCGACCCCCCGATCTACCTCGGTGCGGGTGAGTCGTATTCGGTCGAGCTGAAGATCAAGCGGTCCCTCACGCCTGCAAACATTCCCCTGATTCAGCAGGGGGCAGGGTTCGAAGACATCATCCTCGCGTACTCGTGCGTGATGTACGGCGTGTCTTACACCGGCATCCCCGGCTGAGCAGTTGTGCGGCGCTCTCAGAGCGAGTTTGTGTGGTGTTTGTAAGTACAGACCCACACAAGCCGCTCTGAGACGCTCTCACTATTAACCAGAAGGAACTAAACCAGGTGGCATAAAACTGTAAGTCACCGAAACCAGGTAATCGACTCGGCCGAGCTCGAGCTCGCCGGCGAGCAACCATTAGTTCCCATCAGTAACCAATCGATCGAAAACCAGCGCAGGTGATCCCATGGCGAGCGAGCGAGAAGTAACCCAGTTCGAAAAGGTGCGAGTCGCGACGGCGCGCCGTCCGATGCATCTGCTCACCGCCAAGCTCGAACAGTGGGGCCGACAGGTCGCGCCTGCGTTCATCAACGAGGCGTGGAAGCTGGTCGGCACCCTGCGCGATGCCATCCGGGTCGGTCAGTACGACCTCGGGATCCCGTTCGTCTACCAGAAGTCCGCCGAAGTCGGACCGGAGACGAGCGTGCCGCTCGTGCTCAACGTCAAGAAATTCGGGGTCATCTCCCACATGACCCCGTTCGTCACCAACATTGAAGGGGGGGGCGGTTCAGACGTCCGCCTCAACGCCGGCGTCGTCCGCATTCAGATCGGCGCCCAAACCATCTACGAGGCCCAAAACGGGACGTTGTTTCGCCCGTCGGAAGTCTTCGCCACGGGGTTCATACCGGTGGCCGGTGGATTCGGCTCGCCCGCCGATGAGCAGGGCTACCTGCGCCGCATTCCCGTGGCCCAGGGCGACGTGATCGAGGTGGAGATCCGAAACTTCTCCACGACCGACACCTTTCAAATCGGCCTGCAGGTCACCCAGTACGGCATGATTCCGCCGCAGGCACTCAACGAAGAGTGAGCACTGTCGCACGCCAGCGCGAATCCCTGATCAGCGGATTCAACAAGGTGACCATCGACGTCCCGCCGGGCATCATGGATTCAGCGATCGTTCAGCTGCCAGTGCCAGGGCTGAGTGCGCCGCTCGACCATACCGGCACGTTGCGCAACGCTCCGAGCCCCTTCATGTCCCTTTGGGCGGGCGTCATCCCGGCGGTCGACTTCTCTCCGGCCAGGACCGGCACGACCTACGAGACCTTTTTCGAGACGGGCCTCCAGCCCTATTCAAGCGAGGTTGAAGGCAACCCCCGCGACCGGGTGCTGCGCCCCATGTTCGGGGCCTTCGGAAACGTCCCATCAGTCGGGCCATTCATAAACGTCTTTCAGATGCACACGCTCCTGCCGTGGCCGCCTGGAGGACTGGTGGTCCGAATCAGCTTTCGGCGGGCCCAAGGCATTAACCAATTCGGGGCAACGGTAGACGTCGCAGTCGCATGGGCAGTCAACAGCCTGGCGGCTTATCCCGACCTACCAGCTATCCAAGACCTGCGGGGCCTCTGATGGCAGTCGACGACCAGCAGTGGCAGGTGGACGTGAGCAAGCTCGTCCTCAGAGGCGACGAGATGGCCACCGAGTGGAAACTCATCATCGGGGGCGCTCTCATCGCATCTGGATACTACTGGAAGCGTCGCCAGCGCTCGCGGGGGCCCATGTTCAGCGGTCCGAACCTGATGCCGGACCTATTCACCATGGCTGGAGGCGTCGTGGTCGCGGGCGCGGTCCGCGAAATGTTCTGGCCCACCTACAAGGCGCTACCGGCGCAGTTCATGAAGCAATTCGAGTTCAAGACACAGGGAGACGTCTAATGAGCGGTTACATGCGACGAGTCGGCCCAGGCCTGGGCCAGGACAACGGCGACGAGGATGTCACAGTTCAGGCACTGCAATTTCCCGCGTGGGTGCCCAAGCTCACCGAGCCGACGCAGCAGGTCGCGGGCGGCACCTACATTTCGGTGCATGACTACAACCTACTCATAGCGCGCGCGAACACGCGGACCATGACCAATACGGCAGTCGGCGTAGGCGTCGGGTTGTTCATCGGCTGGGCGCTCGTGAGGGCCTACCGTCGATGAAGTGGGACACTCCAACGGTGCTGCTGCTGCTGACAGTGCTGGGCGTGGGGGCGTTCGTCATGTTCAAGGGCCCCACCCAAAGCGAGAAGAACGCCGAACTGCTCAAGCAGGTGGCCAAGCTCGTCGCCGCTATCGCGCTGCTGAAGAAGAGGCTGGGGCTGTCGGACAAGTCGCTGAAGGATCTCATGGAGGAGATGAAGCGGCTGCACCCAGGCACGAGCACCCCGACACTCTTCGCGCCGATGGCCGCAGCTGCGGCGGTGAAAGAGGCCGCTGAGAATGACGACGCCGGCGGCGAAGGCATGTGGGCCAAGTACACCTCTGACCCCGACTGGGACAGCCCCTATCCATGACCCAGATGATCCGAGATTACCTGGTCATCGCGGCCGCAATCGCACTCCTGGCGTTCATCATCAAATCGTGGCCAGTAGTGGACGAAGTCGCAGAGCTGCTAGAAGACGCTGAGAAGGCCAAGGGATGACCCCGTCTCGCCAATCTTTGACCCTGGCCGCACTTCGTGTAGGTTCATGAGCGAAGGGCCCTCAGCAATGAACTGAGAGCCCTTCTAGGAAAGGTATTCGATGGAAGCGAAAACCCAACCCGCAGAGGCTACGTTAGCCCCGCCCACAGCCGCCCGCAAGCTTTGCCGGGTCTGCTGTGCAGCGTTTCGCTACAGTCCTCTGAATGTCTGGCCGGACTATTGCCCCGTCTGCATCCATTCGTCGTCACGTTGGCACGTTGCCGCGTCGGTAGACGGACGCAGTCCGGTGCCCAGTCCGGGAGGACATCTGCCGGGCGGTGAGCTTCTCACCGAACCTCTCCTAATCAGCCGTATTGCTGGCGCTCCTAGCGCTGAAGGAGATGTGTAGATGGACTGTGAAGTATGCTTGCAAGCTCTGCCCGAGCAGACCGGTCGCGGCCGCCGCCGCCAGTATCACGAGCCCTGCAAGGCGTTCAAAGACGGGCTGGCGCTGTTGCGCTGGGGCGTCGAGAATCTTCCGGCCCTGTCGCCGGAGGCTGCGCGCTCGCTCGCGGCCGAGGTCCAGCTTGTCCGCAACAGTGTGCGCGCGTTCGTCGACGTCGACGCCCGCACGAAGTACGGCCGGACACTGCGCGCCAAGCGTCAGCTGCTCGGGCTGACCCCGGCCGAGCTGGCCGAGGCTGCCGGACTGAAACCCCGTCAGATCAGCCACTACGAGCTTGGCCATCGCAAGCCACCCAAGGATGTGGCCCTTGCCCTTGCGGGCGCCTTACGGGGTTTTTCGCAGTCAAAAAAGAAGGCCAATGAAGTCGCGGGGGTACGGGCATGATGAAGAACATCTACCGAGCAACCGCTGTGTTGGAGTTGGAGCGGTTCGCCCGCGACCTGATGGAAACCCAGTACCGGCTGATCAGCATGACCGTAGAGCCCGGGTCCCCTGGTCTCAACGAGAAAGAGCGGCGCCGCGTGCAGATCGCATGCGGCAAGGTCTCGGATGCTTGCATGTCCCTTGCGAGCCTGGTCAACGACTTGTCCGTTGAGGTGCTGTGCGGTGAGGGCGACGGACCGCGAGTGCTCGTGTCCGGCCCCGGTGTCCTGGTGGTCAGGTACAAGTGCCCCGACTGCGGCGTGACTGGCGACGCCATCATGCGCGGTAAGGCGCTGAGCGGTGAAGAGCGCAAGCCGATGTGCTTGGCCTGTATGGAGGTGGAATAATGAATCGTCGGATTCGTCTATCTGCTCAGCTTGAAGCCATCGTTTTGCTCGTCGACCATGTGGCTCGGCAGAGCTGGTGTGTCTGTGGGTTTGCTGACGCCACGGAGAAGGCTGAGTTCGGAAAGCCCTGGACTCATGTAGGGCCGACCGCCTGCACATGTACATGGTCCGAGGTGGATCAGGTCCTCAACGACATAGCCTTTCTGCACGCCTGTGTGCCGATGCCGATGTATCCACGGCACCGCACACAGGGTCAATCTGAGGCAGCAGTGCGCATCGCGAACGTGATTGCCGAGTTGGGGGAGCTGCAGTGAAGGGCCTCACCAGGGAGGAGCTCCACCAGTGGCACGGGCAACCGGGGCACTGGACGTGTAAGCGCTGCCACGCCCGGATGGATGGCGGGGGCCCCACTGACGGCATCTGCTCGGCGTCGCTGAGCGGGCGCCTGGACTTCGCGGCTGAAGGCCGCAGTGGCGGCGCAGCCGCGCGCCCTACTCGCCTTGATACTCCGGGAAAAGGTCGACAAGTCGCCCGGCAGGGCGCGCTTGGTGAGGCTTTTTCGGAACGGGAAATAGTGGACCAAGAGTCTCAGAGCCAGGAGGTGTGCGGTGATTAGGCTGAAAAAGTTCGTTGGAGACAGCTGGGACGTGGAGCTGAGCGGTGAGACCATCGGGTCGCTCGTCCGAGTCAAGTATCCGGGCAAGGTCCCTTATCTGTGGTTCTACGTGGACTGGTCAGACATGGCGCGCACCCCGCTCGACGTAGCGACCGACAACGTGAAAGACGCGGTCCAACCGCTCATTCAGCGTCTCGCAGACCTGGCGATCCCCGCGATGGACTACGAGCTGAGCGAGTCCGAGAGCGAGTCCGAGAGCGAGTCCGAGAGCGAGTCCGAATGAGCGACGAAATCGACTACCAGGCATGGGCCCTGGAGCTATGCACACTGCTCGACGCAGTAGAGCAGGAAATCCAATGGAGCAGCGACGACGACAGTCTGAATCGAGCGCGAAAGCTCGTTAGGGGACGTTTCGAGATAGCGGAGAAGCACGGGGTTGCCGTCGTCCTGCGCGAACCGGGTTCCGGGAAGGTGCACTGAGTTGAACAAGGGCCCCCAGACTCGGCACATCCTCCACCGGCCTTCCGCTTGGAAGTACACCGCTTGGAGGTACGCCGTGAAGAAGCACCGCGCCGAACAAAGGCGCGTGGCCGACATCCTGGCGGGGCACTGGGACACGCGAGCCGTCAAGCCAGGGCGGCGCATGCAGCGTTGCGCCGAGTCCTTCAGGGCCGCGCTGAACCTGCGCGACGCGAAGGTCAAAATGTGCCCGATGCACTGCGATGTGATGCTGTGCGCCGTGTGCTTGAACCACCGGCACCGCACCACGCTCAAGAAGATCAAGCACTGCATCGAGACCACCGTGGGGCCGCAGGACATCATCCGGCACTCGGTCTACACAACGCCCCGGTGGAGGGGCGACGTGCGCGAGGCCGCCGAGACGTGCGCCAACTGGTTCGACAACATGACGCGCCGCACCGCCTGGAAAGACAAGGTGCTCGCGCACATGGCGGTCTTCGAATGCACCGGGAACGCCGTCGATGGCTGGGGCTGGCACGTCCACGTGCTGAGCATCGGCAAGTACTGGACGAACCAATGCAAGGTTAGCGACGCGACCGGCGGTCGCGCCCGCTTGCGCCCAGCTCGCCCGCATCATGATGAGTGCGAGTGCGTGCGGCGGGTCGGGCACACCGGCCGGAAGAACTCGCCGCTAGAACGCTGTTTGATGCAGGAGTGGTACCAGACGACGCGCGGAGAAGCGTGGATCGTCCACATCAGCGCAGCGGGCAAAGACCACCGGGACGCCAAGCTGGCGGCCGCCGCGAACGCCATCAATGAGGCCGTTAAGTACGTGGTCAAGACCGTCGACTTGAGCGCGGCCGCGCTCATCGACTTTCAGATCGGGATGCGCGGTTTCAAGCGCGTGCGCTGGGGCGGGCTCTGGTATCGGATGAACGATGAGCCCGAGTGCCTGTGCGAGTTGTCAGGGCTCGACACGTGCCCCGTCCACGAGCCGCGCGTGATGGTCTGCCCCGATGACCTCTGGCGATTCAGCACCGGCACGATCGGCGAACTGTTCGCACGTCTCACCGTCGACGATCCCCAGACCGACGCGATAGCTCGCGCCGCGGGTTGGGAAGTCCACTCATTCAGCGGACCGATGCAGAAGGGGCGGGCGCGCCCGCCCCCGCTGGGGAAGCTCCCCAAGTCCTTCGCGGTTGCAGCCGTTGAAGGACTGGAGGAGCAGAGCGAACAACTGGAACGAAAGACCGAACTTTACTTGGCTCAACATCCCGACAGCGCCGCCGCTTTCGAGTTTGGGCACCTCCCGTTCTAAGTCCAAGGAAAACGCATGCGCAACGTAGACCCGATCGACTGGTGGACCTTGACGCACTTTGTCGCGGGCTTCGTTGCGCGCAAGGGTGGCCTGACCCGCAACGAGCTGATCGCGCTCGTATTCATCTACGAGCTGTTCGAACGCTCCGACCCGCCCGAGAGCGGTCTAAACCGCGTCGTCGACGGGATCGCGAATGTCATCGGCTGGGAGCTGGCCGGCTAGAACTGCGACCGCCGATGCTTCGCGCCGCGTTCGTCGCTCATCAGTGGTCCCCCTGGGAGGCTGGTGCTCCGCGATAAACCTCGATGCCGTAGCTTTCCGCGAGAGCGAAGCGTCCATAAAGCAGGACCTTCGCTCGGGCGTACTCCTCCCTGCTGATAGCCAGGCTCACGGCGTCTAGCAGGGAACACATGTCCAACGCCCAGGGCAGCACGGTTGCTGCGTCCAGGCCGGGGGTTGCTTCATCACTAGCTTTCATCGGGTCTCTCCTACAAATGTCGACCCTTTCCCCTCGTGGCGTAGTTGGTGAAACTTCATCCAGACCATTCTACCGTCCGCCACACCGCGATCTGACAGAGCGCGATAAAAAACGGCAAGCCCCGTGTCGTTTTTCGTCCTGCTCGCGCGCGCGCGACGCGCGGTCGCAAAATGCGAGCGCGCGCGCGGCCGCGCCCAGGCGCCGGCGCGGCGGACTTGACACGCGCGCCGGGTCCGTTCGTGATCGGTGACCAGCTCCACACCGCGCACCCGGACAAAAATGGCAGGGAAATCAGAAGGCAAGGGATCCACGCGGATCGCAGCCCTCGAAAACTCGCACCGCGATCTGCACGCCAAGATGGACCAGATCGTCGCCGCCCTGGGTGGCGGCGCCGAGGTCGGTAGTGGCATCGTGCCGGGCACGTTCGACGCGTACGGGCGCCCCGTCGTCGCCATGCTGAATCAGGCGCACAACAACCCGGCGAACGGCAACGCCGAGACCCTGCGACTGCTCCTGCCGCTCGTGGCAAAGGCCCAGCAACAGCCCAGGTCTTTCGATTGGGCCCCAGTGATGATCGCCATACTGCCCCCGCTCATCGAGCGACTCTTTGACCGGCCCGACCCTATCGAGCAGATCGCCGCCATGAAAGAGCTGATAGACCCCGGCATGGGCGAGCAGCTGATGGGCATGATGGCGCCGCTGATGATGGCGAAGATGGCAGGGGGCCCCGGCGGCGCAATGGGAGCCATGCCAGCGCCAGCGCCAACCAAGAAGGGGGAGCCGGACGCGGCCGAGGCGGCCAAGGCAAAGGACATGCATGACCAGCTCCAGCAGGCTCTTGACAGTCTCGACCCAGCGACTCTGGCTGCCTTCGCTGAAAGCCAAGCTCCAGCTAATGGCGAGGCTCGCGCTTCATGACAGCCGCTCTAAGCGCGCCGGAATCATCGCGCGTCACAGTGTCGCCAACGTCGAACGGCGCGCGCCGCTCGATGCCAACGCGTTGGCGTGCTGTCTGTTCGTGCGCGATTGGCTGCGGTACGCCCGCGAACTGCCGGAGACCATCGCCGACCTTGGCGCACTTCGACGCGTCCCCGTGGGCGATTGCGACGACATGGTGGTCGCACTCTCGTCACTGCTCTACCGGCTCGGCTACTCGTGGCCCAAGCAGCGCTACGGCATCGGGTACAAGGGCCGGAGCCCCGTTCACGTCTGGAATGAAGTCCTCGGCGAAAACCACCGTTGGATCCCGCTGGATGCGGCGACATTCAAACTGGAGCCGGGACAGTCGCCAGCGCGTGTTGGCGGCTTCACGAGCATTCGTCACTTCAACGTCGCGGGGCTGCTGAGATGATGACCCGAAAGAACCTCGCGCTACTCGCGGCCGCCGATCCCTGGGGACTGGAGACGGGCGGCTGCCCTGGCCTCGGAGACCGAAGCGACTCGTGGCAGATGCACGGCTACGCGCTCAGAGGCCTCGGACAGGACGTGCCCATCATCGGCAGCGACATCGAGGCCACCGGAAAGGCAGGCGAGAAGATCGTGGCAGCCCTGGAAGCGGGCGACATAAACGCCGTGGCCGCGGGGATGGAAGAAGGGCTAGAGGCCATCGAGACAGGCACGGCAAAGCTCTCCAGCGCGTGGAGCGATGCCGCCAAGTTCATGATGCTGTTTGGCGGCACCGTCACCGCACCGATCCTCGGCGCGAAGATTATCGGCCCAGCGGCCGCCGCGGGTGTACGGCTCCCGATGTGGGGCCACATTTCAAAGGCGAAAAGCGCGGAGGTCAGGAACGCAGGCGGGACCATCCGCACCGTGAAGGTCGCGGCGGTCCAAGACTTCATGGATCTAGTCGCCGCGGGATGGCTGTTCCCACCTTCAGCATGGGACGCCATTAGCCTGGTCAAGCCGGAGCCGGGCGGCGTCTATGGCGAAGTCTGGAACCCGTTCGGAGGCCGATGGCAACCCAGCAACGAGCCGTTGCCAGAGGTCGGAAGCGCCGAGGCTTTCGCACAGGAAGAGACGAGCACGGCGTATCAGGGCGACGTGCTGCTGCGCGACGTCGATGGCCAGGCAAAGAACATGCCTGGAAACCTGGCCCTCGCAGCGCTCCGAGTCAGGGCGGGCGAGTATGCGGCGGCCAACAACGGAGCCATTTACGCGGGCGTAAATCCCTGGGGAA